>JBLHOT010000001.1:0-115259 GCA_047623945.1 Arcticibacterium sp.
GGCATAAAAAAAGAGGTCAAAAGACCTCTTTTCTATTTCGAGTAGCGGGAGCAGGAGACTGGCCGTCCGCCTCGCCCCTGCGAAACCTTTTGGTTATTATTTGGATAAATAATTGGGCATAAAAAAAGAGGTCAAAAGACCTCTTTTCTATTTCGAGTAGCGGGAGTAGGACTCGAACCTACGACCTTTGGGTTATGAGCCCAACGAGCTGCCAACTGCTCCATCCCGCGATATTGGATTGCAAAAGTAGTATATTTTTTGATACTTCCTTCACTAGACTGCAAAAAAAGGAGATTATTTTAAATTAATCTTTATGCGTTGGTTATTTACGCCGTCTAGTTGTTTTGATTTCAGGTTAAGGCTTAGAGACGTAAGCTTTTCATTATCTGTCAATTAGAGCTTTATGTCCACCATATTTGCGTATGATTCTAAGGCATTTAGTTCGATTTCAAACTCCTTTACTTTTTCTTTCTCCTTAGATCAGGAAACAAGAAAACTTAAACTTTCTAGAACTGTTTTCGGAAGGAGAGTCTGTCAAAGCCACTTTTTGAGGGTAAGTCACGGTGGTTTCTTGAAAGTTTCTTTACAAACCAAAAGGAATAAGTTTTCTGATAAAGAAAGGGCCATCTGGTAAACTCACAAAACTAATAAAGCGGTCAAGTAGTAAATGACTACATTAATTTGGTTAAATTTCTCTGTATACCAGAGCTATGGATTTGGCGGCGATGATGATGTTGGCCATCCGAAGGCCAAACTCATTCTTGCAGAAAGTCTCTCCAAGTTTAATCATCCAAGCTCGACTTGGTTTATAATGTATTCTTAGTCTAAAAACTGAGAATACATTCAGTTATTTGCCACATATTTATTGAACTACAGTTTTTGTTTTAATGTGAAGGATAATTTACAAACTTACATGTAGGACTAGAAATAGGACAAGGCGAATTTTATAAATGTTTCTAAGAATTTATTTAAGTTTAGGCTTTCCATTATAAAGAGATAGAGGAGGATACTCTGGAAATCAGAATAAGCCAAAATACCTTAGATGGTTAATGATTTATTAGCTTTTGTATATTTAATCAATCTATTACTACTCGAAACTATAAATGATTCAACTGATAGAAAATGCTGAGATCTATTTAGAAAACAAGGCTGTTGTTTCTAATGGGACAGTATATACCTATAAAGATATTCTAGATAGATCAGAGTCTATTGCACTTAAGTTATTAGGAGACAGAAATGACCTTCAAGAAGCTAGAATTGCTTTTATCGTAGATCCGGGTTTTGATTACGTGGCCATTCAATGGGGGATTTGGAGGGCTGGTGGCATAGCTGTCCCACTGTGTGTAAAGCATCCTTTTACATCATTAGAGTATGTCATAAATGATATTAAGGCAGAAAGGATTATTTACTCCAAAGCCTATTCTGAACTAATTTCTGGTTTTGCAGAGGTAGAAAAAACGCCCGTTGAGGCCTTTGAGACTTTAAAAGGTAATTTGCCTAATGTTCTTTCTGAAAGAAGGGCGATGATACTTTATACGAGCGGTACTACGGGTTCTCCCAAGGGAGTTGTCACAACCCATGATAATATTGAGGCTCAAATCAAGTCTTTGGTGGTGGCTTGGGAATGGTCTTCAGGCGATTATATTTTGAATGTACTTCCGCTTCATCACATTCATGGAATAATTAATGCCACATCCTGCCCACTTTGGACTGGGGCTTGTATACAATTTGTCGAAAGGTTTGACCCTAAACGGATTTTCGAAGTATTCGTAGAGGACAAGGTCAATATCTTTATGGCTGTTCCTACCATTTATTTTAAACTAATTGCTGCATTCAATTCTTTCTCAGAGGCTTATCAAAAAACCATTTCGGATAGCTTGATGCCATTTAGATTGATGGTCTCTGGTTCAGCGGCATTGCCAATTTCAATTTTGGAACAGTGGAAAGTGATAAGTGGTCATATACTGCTGGAACGTTATGGGATGACAGAAATGGGTATGGCCATAAGTAATTCTTATAATGTTTCGGGTAGGAGACCAGGTTACATTGGTCAAGCATTACCAAATATTATGGTAAGACTGGCCGATGAAAAGGATATAGAAACGGAAGGAAAGGAAGCTGGTGAGATTCAAATAAAGGGCCCCAATGTTTTTCACGAGTATTGGAAGAAACCAGAAGCTACTGAAGAGACTTTCACCAAAGATGGTTGGTTTAAAACAGGTGATATAGCTGTTTTTGAAGAGGACTATTACCGTATTCTGGGTAGAAACTCAGTGGACATCATTAAGTCTGGAGGATATAAAATTTCGGCTTTGGAGATAGAGGAAGTTCTTAGAACATATCCGGGGATAAAAGATTGTGCTGTGGTAGGTATAGAAGATGAAGAATGGGGAGAGCTTGTGGCGGCAAGTTTAATTGCAAATCCTTCTGAAATTGACCTAAAGGCTTTAAACAATTGGCTTAAAGCTAGGCTTCCAAATTATAAAATGCCTCGTAAGTACATTTTCCAGGAAGATTTACCTCGTAATGTTATGGGAAAAGTTACCAAGAAAGAACTAAAGAAATTGTTTTAAACAAATACGCTGAAGAATTTAACCAATGAAAATATACGGTGTAGCCTTATTGGCTTTTTGTTATCTGGTAGGTAAGTTAGTAGGTGTTTTTTTAGGTAAACTATTAGACATAAATGGCGATGTTGGCGGAGTGGGTTTTGCTATGCTCTTACTCATTTTACTAAATGTATTCGTAAGAAAAAAAGGGTGGTTGGAAGCAGAAACCGAAAAGGGAATCTTGTTTTGGAGCTCCATGTATATTCCAGTGGTAGTAGCGATGGCTTCAATTTTAAATGTAAAAGCAGCTCTTTCTGGTGGATGGATAGCCATAATAGTTGGGCTTGTAGTTACCTTATCAGCTTTTTTTCTAGTTCCAGTAATTTCTAAAATTGGTCGAGCTAAATGATAGACTTAGTACAAAACATAATTGGTAAGAACGGGCTGGTGTTTGCCTTTCTTTTAGTGGGTCTTATCATGTTTATTTCTTTTTGGCTCTCAAACAAACTCTTGAATAAAAGAATCCCTGGCGTAGCCATAGCCGTTTTAGCAGGATTAGGTCTGGCGACTTTCGGAGGAGAAAAGGGTATTTCTGATATTCCGATTTTTGCAGGCATGGCTCTTTTGGGAGGAGCAATGCTTCGAGACTTTTCGGTGGTTTCCACGGCAATGGGTGCGGATATTTCCAAAATCAAACAGGCTGGATTGGCCGGTGGGGTTTCTTTGTTAGTTGGTGTGTTTTTCTCTTTCTTTTTGGGAGCTCTCATCGCCTTTCTAATGGGTTATAGAGATGCTGTAAGTATCACGACTATCGGAGCTGGTGCTTGTACGTACATCGTGGGTCCCATAACTGGCTCAGCCTTAGGTGCAGAATCTGACGTGATTGCTATAAGTATAGCCATAGGAGTGGTGAAGACTATTGTAGCCACCATTGTGACACCACTATTGGCAAAGAGAATAGGTTTAGACAATCCCCATTCGGCTATAGTTTTTGGTGGTTTGATAGGAACATCTAGTGGCGTTACGGCTGGCCTGGCTGCTACTGACCCTAAGTTAGTGCCCTATGGTGCTTTGACGGCAACTTTTTATACTGGGCTGGGTTGTCTGCTTTGCCCTTCCATCTTTTATATCATTATCAACTCCCTTGTATAGCCATATTTCATCTTGGAATCTTATATTTGCCTTGGATTTTATATTTAACCCTAACCTTTACGAAACACTATGAATTTTACCAGTTTAGATTATGGAATTTTTGCGGCCTATGCCGTCCTAATCCTAGGTGTAGGATTATGGGTTTCTAGAAAAGGTGAAAAAACTTCTGAAGATTACTTCTTGGCGAGTAAATCTCTACCCTGGTGGGCGATTGGTGCATCTTTGATTGCTGCCAATATTTCTGCCGAGCAGTTTATCGGGATGTCAGGCTCTGGTTTTGCAGGTGGTTTGGCTATTGCCTCTTATGAGTGGATGGCAGCCATTACGCTTCTTATTGTTGGTAAATACTTCTTGCCTATTTTTATTGAAAAAGGCTTATATACCATCCCAGAGTTCGTTGAGAAACGCTTTAGTAAAGATTTGAAAACGATTTTGGCTATATTTTGGATAGGACTTTATGTTTTTGTTAATCTGAGTTCGGTGCTTTATTTAGGGGCATTGGCTCTAGAAACTATCATGGGAGTGCCTATGATGTACGGGGTGGCTGGTTTAGCCTTATTTGCGGCTGCTTATTCTTTATACGGAGGGCTTTCTGCGGTGGCGTGGACAGATGTAGTTCAAGTGGTTTTCTTAGTATTGGGTGGTTTATGTACCACTTATTTAGCTTTAGATACACTTTCAGACGGAGCTGGCTTTATGGTTGGTTTCAAACAAATCTTAGCTGCCGTTCCTGAAAACTTCCACATGATTTTGGATAAATCAAATCCTGAATATCAGAATTTACCAGGGATATGGGTTTTAATTGGTGGACTTTGGGTAGCCAATTTTTACTACTGGGGTTTTAATCAATACATCATTCAAAGAACACTTGCAGCTAAATCTTTAAAAGAAGCTCAGAAAGGAATTGTCTTAGCAGCGGCTTTGAAGTTAGTCATTCCATTTATCGTAGTTATTCCAGGAATAGCAGCCTACGTCATGGTCAATGACCCTGTTGTAATGGCTAGGCTAGGAGATTTAGGACAAATTAATGTGCCAAGTTTAGATCAGGCCGATAAAGCTTATCCATGGTTACTTCAATTGCTGCCTTCTGGACTTAAAGGAATAGCTTTTGCGGCACTTACGGCTGCCATAGTATCTTCTTTGGCGTCTATGCTTAATTCTACTTCTACCATCTTCACGATGGATATTTATAGGGAATACATTAACAAAAACGCAAGTGAAAGCAAATTGGTAAACATCGGTAGACTTTCTGCTTTTGTAGCCTTAGTTATTGCCTGTATCATGGCTCCGCTTTTAGGCGGCATAGACCAAGCCTTCCAGTTTATTCAGAAATATACAGGTATGGTGAGTCCTGGTATTTTGGCGGTCTTTATGTTAGGATTGTTTTATAAGAAAACGACTAACAAAGGAGCCATTTGGGGGGCGTTATTATCAATTGTAATTACGGCTTCGTTCAATATCTTCACGGATATGCCATTCATGCATCAAATGGGACTTTCGGCCGTTTTGGCAGCTTTAGTGATTGTTGTTATTAGTCATTTAGATGGCAAAGGTGTAGAAGATCCAAAGGGTATTAATATCACCAGCAAAACTTTCGAAACGAGTAGTACTTTCAACATAGCGTCTTTCGCTATTGGAATTACAGTGATTGCTCTATATGCTTTGTTTTGGTAAGATAATAATTACTATTCATGAAAAAAGGAAGAGTATCGCTCTTCCTTTTTTCATTTAAAATATGTGAGAATAAACTAAGCCCTACTAATCTCCTTCTTCATAATCTTACCCGTGGCACTCATAGGCAGAGCATCCATAAATCTGATTTGTCTTGGGTATTTGTAGGCCGCAATGTTCTCTTTGGTCCAAGCCATCAGTTCTTGGTCTGAGACAGACTTCCCAGGCTTTAAGACCACACAAGCTCTAATTTCTTCGCCCATCTTTTCATCGGGAATACCTATAACAGCCACCAATGATACTGCTTCATGTTTCATCATGACTTCTTCTACTTCTCTTGGGTAGACGTTAAGGCCACCTCGGATAATCATTTCTTTGGTACGGTCTACGATGAAGTAAAAACCATCTTCATCCTTGATAGCCACATCGCCAGAATAGAGCCAGCCTTCTTTTAACGTTTTAGCATTGGCCTCTGGTTTTTTGTAATAGCCCTTCATTACATTGTGGCCTCTATAAATAAGCTCCCCTTTTTCACCTACGGAAACCTCTTTGTCATTTTCGTCAACGATTTTTACGTCTATGCCCCATACTGGTTTTCCAACGGAACCTGGCTTTCTTCCAAATTCCTTCATATTGAAAGTAACCACTGGCGAGCCCTCAGACATACCGTAACCTTCTAGAATCTCTACATTAAATCGGGCTTCAAACTCTTCTAAAACATTGACAGGCAAGGCTGCACCACCAGAGTAACAACATTTTAGATTGGCTGATATAGCTTTATAGTCAAACTTCTCTTCTTTGTAATTAAGTAGTCCCCAATACATGGTAGGCACTCCTGCAAAAATGGTAACCTTGTGCTTTTGAAGCAATGCGAATACCGTCTCTGCATCAAACTTGGGTAATAAAATAGCTTTACAGCCTCTATAAGCTCCTGCATTCATAAGCACAGTCATAGCAAATATATGGAAGAGAGGAAGAACAATTAAGAGCGTATCGTCTTTATTGAGTTCCCCTAAATCGGCAGAAAGAATGGCGTTTTGCATCAAACTGCTGTGGGTCAGTTCAGCACCCTTAGGCCTGCCTGTAGTTCCCGATGTATATATGATAACCGCTGTATCTTCTGCTGTAGTCTGAACCGTATCAAAAGTCGGGGGTTGACCATTCATTAAACTTCCTAATGTTTGGGTGCCTTCAATGCTAGAGGGCATCTCAGGTTTAGGCATAATTATGAAAAAATTCGTACACTTTGGAGCTTCTTGGAAACCCGCATGTCCCATTTGACCCATCGGGAGGTCTTCAGTGCCCATAAAACAGAAATAGGCTTTGGCTTCACTGTCTGATAGATGATAAGCTATTTCATCTTTTTTAAGCAGAACACTTAGTGGAACTACCACGGCTCCTGCTTTCAATATTCCAAAATAAACAATAGGAAAAAAGGGAAGATTGAAGCAGCTAAGACCCACTTTGTCGCCGGGTTTTATCCCTTTTGCCACAAGACCGTTTGCAACCATATTTGCGGCTGCATTGACCTGAGCAAAAGTTAATTCAGTATCACCAAAAACATAGGCTACTTTAGAAGGATATCTTCTAGCACTTTCCTGAATACAAGTTGATAAGTTTAGCATTTCTTAAAAGAATTTAACGGTTAGTTCTATGAGTTTTCTTTTCAAATTAGAATAAGGAGGCATAAGCATTTCTAATGCACCCGGAATAATCTGTTTGTAAGTTCCTCTGGCATTTGAGAAAGCTTCAAAACCAAAGAAACCGTGAGATTTGCCAATTCCAGAATTGTTTGATCCACCAAAGGGTAGGTTATTGTTGAAGAAATGCACGGCGTTATTATTGATACAAGTACCTCCTGCTCTCGTGTTATTTTCAATATGAGCAATGTTTTTATTACTGCCACTAAAAATGTAAAGTGCCAAAGGCTTCTCTCCCGCATTTATAGTGTCAATAACTGTATTGATATCTGTAAAAGTGCCAATGGGCATTACAGGGCCGAAAATCTCATTTTGCATTAAGGCTGAATCTACAGGAACGTCTGTGACTATAGTAGGAGCTAGGTAACTCTCATTTTCGTCGCTTTGACCTCCCGTAACTACATTGGCTCCTTTACTTACAGAGTCTTGGATATAGCCTACAAGTCTTTTGGTATGTTTTGGGTTTACTACACGGCTATAAGAATCAGATTCTTTAGGGTTTTGACCGTAAAAGCTTGTGATTTGCTTATTCATCTCTTCCACAAGGGCGTCTTTTTTGCTTTCATGCACCATGACATAATCAGGTGCAATACATATTTGCCCGGTGTTAGTAAATTTACCCCAAGCGATTCTCTTTGCAGCAGATTTGATATTGGCGGTTTCATCAACGATGGTCGGAGATTTACCTCCCAATTCCAATGTTACAGAGGCCAAATGTTCGGCAGCCGCTTTCATTACAATTTTGCCAACGGCTGGTGAGCCTGTAAAGAAGATATGATTGAAGGGTAGTTTCAATAAATGTGTGGAGGTTTCCACTGCTCCCTCTAAAACAGCTACTTCATTTTCGTCAAAAATGCTTTCAATGATTTTCTTCATGACTCCCGACGTAATTGGGGTCATTTCAGAAGGTTTTATGATAACCGTATTTCCGGCAGCTACAGCTGAAATCAAAGGTCCGAAAGTAAGATTGACAGGGAAATTCCACGGCGAGATAATAAGACACACACCTTTTGGTTCATATTTTATGTATGACTTGGAACCCAATAAAGCCAAGGGAGTGTCTACCGATTTGTTTCTCATCCATTGACCTAAGTGGTGAATGGCATGCTTGATTTCACTTGTTACTACAAAAATTTCATTCAGGTCCACATCGGCCGATGGCTTTTTGAAATCGGCCATCATGGCGTCTTGAATATCCTTTCGGAATATAACCTCCACAGCCTTTTTTATGGCTCTTAGTTTTGCTTTACGCTCTTTTACCGTACTTTTTGCCACTTCATATTGATTGGCTTTTTGACTCTCAAAAATTTTGTTAATGTTTTCTACGCTTACAGAATCTACTAGTGTATTCATTGTTTTTAGGGTTGATGATTAAAATTTATATACGAGGGCATTGCAGTGCATTCCAGCTCCTACAGAAGCCATTACAACAGTGTGCCCTTTCTTTATTTCATAGTTGCCAAGGCTTTTCTTTAGAACCATATCCAGCATGGTAGGTACCGTGGCCACAGAGGTGTTTCCCGTAAACTCTATAGTCGTAGGTATTTTTCCTTCAAAGCTGGCACCTTTTGTTCCGTATAATTCCGCCAAATTATTGGCCATGGCATGAAGCATTTTTCCATTAGCCTGGTGGAAAAGAAACATATCTACATCAGCCACAGACAGTTTAGCTTTATCCAAAGCTTTTTTTATAACTCTGGGCACCCAGTAGGTTGCGTATTTGTAAACATCCCTGCCATTCATTTTAAATAGGGTGGGAGAGTCCAACGCCTTATTATAAGACTTGTCTAAATAGATACTGCCTAAATCTTCCTGAGCATGAGAAAATGTAGCGTTGGCTAAAATGCCCGTATCTGATTCCGCTGATTTTGACACTATAGCGGCACCGCAGCCATCAGCTAAAATCATGCTGTCTAAATCATGGGGGTCTAATAACCTTGAGGCCACTTCTATTCCTAATACCAAGACATGATTAGCGTCACCAGCGTCAATAGCCTGTTTAGCTTGAATTAAACCTTGTATCCAACCAGGGCAACCGAAAAGCAAGTCGTAGGCAAAGCAGTCGTGGTTACTTATCGCCAATTTGTTTTTAAGAAGAGCAGCCATATTCGGCACTGTGTGAAAACCGGCTCCCTGTTCTAGCATATTTCCGGCATTATGAGCTACTATAATACCGTCAATCTCATTTTTATCAAGATCTGAATCTTCAATGGTTTTCTGGGCTGCTGTTACCATTAATGGTACAGAGTCCCCTTTTTCAGAAATGTACCTTCTTTCTTGAATACCTGTAATAGTCTCTAGCTTTTGAATAATTTCAGCCTGTGGTTTTTCATTCACTTTCCCATCTGGTCCCATGAATTGATGAGTTAGAAAGTGATTATTTTTAATAACCCTTTCTGGTAAATGCGTTCCAGTACCTGTGATTTTTACACTCAAAATAAACTTATTTAACGTCTAAGTTATGGTCAATAGGTTCCCTGTATCCAGCAAAAGGAATTTTTAAAAGCGTACCAATATTCTCGTTTTCAGCAGGGTCCATATAAGTGTCAATGCCGTATTTTAGTTTGCTTCTTTCTAGATCCATATAGGTACCAAAAACTCTATCCCAAATAGAGAATATATTTCCATAATTAGAATCTGTATAAGGGAGGGTATAGTGATGGTGTACGTGATGCATATCTGGTGTAATAATAATCCAACTCATGGCATTGTCCAAGAACTTTGGAAGGGCAATGTTGGCATGATTGAATTGCGATAGCAAAACTGAAAAGAATTGATACATAAATACCATCCACATGGGGGCACCCGTAATTACAACAGCAATGGTGGTAAATACAAAACGAAACACACTTTCTCCTGGATGATGTCTATTGGCCGAAGTCGTGTCAATATTCAAATCTGAATGATGGATTAAATGAAACATCCACATCCATTTTACCTGATGCTCCAACCAATGAATGAAGTAAGCTCCAATAAGGTCTAAGAGCATCAAACCAACAATGGTATATAGCCAAATAGGCATATCAGGCATCCAATTGATAACCCCAAAATCATTGGCAATGGCCCAATCAGAAGAAATAACTAGAAGATAGGCCAATGGGAAATTGACAAGAATCGTGGTAATCGTAAAGAAAATATTAATTCCAGCGTGCCTTACTTTTTTGTATTTGATTTCAAAAAGAGGCACTATGGATTCTAAAATCCAGAAAAAGGCAATCCCACCTACGAGTAGAATAGTCCTGTGCAGGGTCGGAATGGTTTCGAAATAATTTATGATGCTATCCATGAAGTACTTAATTATTAGACTTGTTGATTGAAGTAGAAAAATACAAATATATATTGATTTAGTTAAATCGCCTTAGCTGTTTAAAATCATATCTGCCCCCTTTTCAGCTATCATATAAATTGGAGCATTGGTATTTCCTGAAACAATCGTGGGCATAATGGACCCATCAATCACTCTTAGGCCCTCAATGCCATGAACTTTGAGTTGGTCATCCACCAC
Source organism: Arcticibacterium sp. (assembly GCA_047623945.1). Taxonomy (GTDB): domain Bacteria; phylum Bacteroidota; class Bacteroidia; order Cytophagales; family Spirosomataceae; genus Arcticibacterium. Next base: position 10,578 of record JBLHOT010000001.1, read on the forward strand.
AGCCATCTCATCATTACCCATTTTGCAGGTACCCACAGGGTGATAAACCGTTTCTAGTTGCCTTAAGATATGCAACATAAAGGCATCATCGGAGCTGCTGTCAGGTGGTGTAAGGATAGATTTTAAATGTCCAGAGAAAGCATCGGAGTGTAGTATTTCTAAAGCTTTTTTCCCAGCATTTAGTAAAACCATTCTGTCTTCTTCCGCTTCTAAGAAATTTGGCTGAATGATAGCTTGTTGTTCTGGATTCTTACTTTTAAGGGAGACTGTTCCTCTACTTTTTGGTCTTAGAAGGGTCGGTAGAATAGTAAAACCATCTTCATAAGGGAAGGTTGTTATATCATAAATATCTACAGAGTAATCATGTCCTATGTTTAGTGCTGCAAAATGTAATTGATAATCAACTCGTTCAGGACTCGCATCAGTGCTTCCAAATGCCACGGATTCAAGTGGGCCCACTGTCATAGCCCCTTTTTTAGTTAAGAAGTATTTGGCCAAATCAAAGAATTGATTGAGTGGTTTTATATGATGGTTGTGACCTTCTTGAGTATTGGCCAGTCCACTTACACCATAAAAAAGATGGTCTTGAAGGTTTTTCCCAACACCACTCAATTCCTTTTTAGATTCGATACCATTTGCCTTTAATTCATCCTTAGCTCCAATACCAGAAAGCATCAATAGTTGAGGAGAAGCAAAAGTACCAGCAGAAATAATAACCTCTTTATTTGTCAAAAACTCTTGCGAACCTTTTTTGCTTAATATTTCTACGCCTATGGCTTTATCATTTTCAATGATAATTCTTTTTGTAAGCGTATTGGTCAATACGGTGAGATTTGACCTTTTCATAACTGGCTTTAAAAAAGCATCTACCCCACTATGCCTTTTTACATCTTTAATGGTAAACTGGAAAGCTCCCGCACCCTTCTGTTCGGCTCCATTATAATCATTATTTCTTTGAAAGCCCTTTTCTACACAACCTTCAATAAAGGCCTCTGAAAAAGGAGTGTTGAATGCTTTGTTAAAAGTAACATTGAGTTCACCATTTTGACTATGATAGTCGTTGACAATATCTTCGTTGGCCTCAGATTTCTTAAAGTAGGGGAGCACAGATTTTGAATCCCATCCTTTATTTCCAAAGGAAGCCCACTCATCATAATCAGCATGATTTCCTCTAACATAGGCCATGGCGTTTGTAGAGCTACAGCCACCTAAAACTTTACCACGAGGAAGATAAATCTTTCTGTCTAATATGTGTTTTTGTGGCTCGGTCCAGTAGCCGCCATCTACTTCGCTTCGGTGCAGTTTGCCGTAACCGGCAGGAATATGAATTTCCATTTTCTTATCTGGGCCTCCAGCTTCCACCAAGAGTACAGAGTTCTCTGGATTAGCAGAAAGCCTGTTAGCTAAAACGCAACCTGCACTTCCTGCACCAATGATGATATAATCGTATGTCATTTTTTATAGGGTTTTAGATTTCTTAGAGCTAGATAGTTTTGCCTTGTCGCTTAGTTCATTAAAAGCGAATCTATTAAAGTGTTTTGATTTCTAATACTGGGTCATACTTATTTTCCATTGTTTCTACAAACCGCACAATTTCAGTATTAACAGTATCGCCATAAGAAAGGAAAAAGTCATAATGGTCTTTTCCTTTCATTTCTACAAGAATCGCATTTGGTATTCTATTGGAAGTTTTCTTTGAGAAAGAAAAAGGTACATTTTTATCTTTATCTCCATGAAATAAGATTGTTGGAGATGTTATTTTCTCTAAGTTAAATTCTTTTAAATTTTTAAACTGATAAGTGTCATTTTCATTCCCTTCTAAAATGGATTCGAATGGAAAAAATCCTCGTTCAACAAACCAATCTAACTTCTCTTTTTCAGATTTGGTCAGTTGAGTTTTACCAATTTGAATTCCTAACCATGTCCTAAATTCAGTTTGAAAGAATGAACTCAATAATCCATGGTCATCCGCTGATTCTTCAATTTTTTCAGAAACAGCTGCCCTTAAAATAAGTCCTGCACATCTATCAGGATAGTCTATCGCAAATTGAATGCTTGCTGGTCCTCCACCAGATATTCCATTGACATATACAGCGTCTATTTTTAATGTATCTAATAAGCTTTTATAAAGAGCCGCTTCTTCTTTAGGTGTTCTTCCAGAAGGTAAAGGCGTTTGATAATAGCCAGGTATAGAGACTCCCAACACACTAAACCCATGGTCAAGAAATGATTGCCCTCCAGAAACATGTACACTTCCTGGTGACCCATGAATCATAAGCATATAACGGTCTCCATTGCCAGATGAGCTATATTCTACCTTCCCTTTATCGGTCCTTATTATTTGCGAATCCTGAGGTAAATTTTTAACTACATCTTTCTTCCCAAAATAAAAAGTGATATAAAGCCCTATCATCATAATTATGATGAGGCCAGAAATTGCGGTGAAAATTCGTTTAAGCCATTTCAATATTTTGTTCATTAAAACGTAGTTCAGTCCTTCAATTTAGTTTATTTTTTTCCACACCCGGAGCTATATAGCTTTGGTCTATCCAGTTTTGTTCTGGCAGATAGGCTCTGAAAAACAGATTGAAATCATCTCCTTTTAAAGTAGGAATCCAATTGAGGGCAAGTTCGCCTTCTGGCTTTTCGGCTTGTAGGTAAACGTCTAAGGAGCCATCGGAATTGTATTTCATGGTTTTGGTATAATCTCCCAGGCACCAAATCTCGGCTGCATTGTCCATTAAATTATACTTGTCGTTGTAAGCGGTGATTGACCAAAAGGCCTTTGGATTCGGAATGTTCTCTTTTTCGAAATGTATTTTATAATTATTAGAACCGTTTAAAGCATCGCCGTTGACATCATTGAAGGCTCTAAGCTTGGTGGCTTCTTCTACCCAGTGTTCCACTATACCCACCATGCATTGTGTGGCTGCTCTGCCAAAGAAGTCGGAGGTTTCTGCCATTCTGCCCCAGTTAGTAGGAGCCCACACCCATTGATTAACGGTTTTAGAATGATTCCCTATCGAGCCATATTTTTGTGATGCATTTTGCATCAACCCCATGGCGTCCACCACGGCCCTTCTTAAACCTTTTTTAATGGATTCGTCTAAGGTATCTAAATCCATAGTGCCTTTAGAGCCTAAACCCACCTGAGCATATAAATTCATTAAGGCTTCATCTCTTTTTAAGGGCGGACTTTCCCTCATCACAGCATTCATGGTTTTTAAGGCGTTTAATGGATCTGCCTGGCCGTCTAACGGATTTAAAACGTCTCTTCTGGTAGCTCCATCCTCTTTCAGCATTCTTAATTTATAATTATCTTGAATGGCATGACAAATTTTAAGGTCTTCTTCCGTGGCATCTGTAAATGTTCTGGCTATAATAAAAGACCAGTTTGTAGGACTTCTTAAAACGGCTTTATAGCCTGTGGTGTCTCCCGAATAAGTGGGGCCTACAATAAGATAATCGCCAGAAATGTCATCATCACTAAGTTGTGTGGCATAACCATACACGTCAGAATAAAAATCTGAACATTGTAAATTATAATACCTGGCATCTGGATTTTTAGGCATCGTAAAAACAGCCGCGTTATCTGTTAAATCTAAAAAGGCTAGAGAATAAGGCGTATCTCTATTTGGAGAGCCTCCAAATTTATTTTCTGGCAATGCTGGCATTCTATTGGCAAATAATTCATTTACGTTCATAGAGATCGGCCCCTCTGGCTTTTCTATGAACCTATACCGCACATTGGCATAATAAACAGCCGGAAAGCCGTAGATAAAAGCTTGCTTGCCTAATTCGTAGGCGTACATTTCCTTCCAGTCGCCGTTTTTATATTCTTTGTTTTCAGACTTTAGGGCGGTGTATTGCCTCCCTATTTTTTCGAAACCATAGAAGTATACCGTGACTCCTAAGAGAATCACTAGGGCTAATATTATTTTTAGGGCTTTTTTCACTTGTCTTTAATTTTTCTTTTTTCCACCTAATATGGTGGCCGCTCCTATTCCTGCACCAGATTGTCTTGGTGGGAACTGAGCTAAACTTTTTTGGTGATATCTTAAATGAGGCACGAAAACCGGCAATATCCAGCTCTTCTCTTTCATCCATAAAAAATGGCCTTTGGATTCTGGAGATTTTTCAAAGGGGTCTAATTTGATATTGACCAATAAACCGCCATCTAATTTTTCAGGAGCTTTTAGCCACTCGTCTTTCACTGCCGTATGTACTTTCCATTGATTTACCCTAAAGGCCGTCATCTCTGTTTCCGCATAATAGAAAAACTCATGTCTTTCTGAAGGAGCCTCAGAGGTAAGCATGGCTAATTGATTATAACCATCTAGGTGAACTTTATATCCATTTTTGCCTGCCATTAATTCACTTTTAAGATTATCTTCTCCTAAGGCCGCCATAATAGTTGGTACCCAGTCTTCAGACGTCATAAACTCACCCGTATAAGTGTTTGGGGGGATTTTAGCCGGCCATTTTACGAGCATGGGCACTCTAAATCCGCCATCCCAGGTAGTGCCTTTTTCTCCTCTAAAAGCCCCCGTTCCTGCGTCTGGCCAATGGCTCATATTTACGCCATTATCGGATGAAAACATGACGATGGTATTTTCTTCTTGACCGATAGCCTTAATTTTATCAAGCAATTGACCGACAATCCAATCCAGCTGAATTAAGCCATCGGCATATTCACTCATACCAGATTGGCCTCTCCATTTATCGCCCACATGCGTGGCTTGATGCATTCTGGAGGGGTTAAACCATAGAAAGAAGGGCTCTTCTTTATTGGCCTCCAGCCATTCTTCAGAATGAGCCAAAAATTCCTCATCTATTTCTTCCATACGCTTTCGTGTCAATTGCCCCGCATCTTCAATTTTCTGTTTTCCTACGAGGCCCCATCTTGGGTCTTCGGAGGTATCATCAGTATTCGTTGCCCATGAGTGCACCATATTTCTTGGGCGGCCTGGGTAATTTGGGTTTTTCGGAAATTCGGCCTGCTCTGGCATTTCCATGAGATTAAGATGGTACATTAAACCAAAGAACTCATCAAAACCGTGATTGGTAGGCAAGTATTCATTTCTGTCACCCATATGCCATTTTCCGAAAAGGGCGGTTTTATAACCATGCGGCTTGAGTAATTCTGCTAGGGTGGGGTCTTCTTTATGAAGCCCTATTTTTTGGCCAGGCTGGCCCACAGAGGTGAGTCCAGTTCGTATGGGATATTGGCCAGTAATAAGTGCAGCACGGCCAGGTGTGCAGCTAGGTTGGGCATAGTAATCGGTAATCATTCTGCCCTCCTTCGCTATTCTATCGATATTCGGGGTTTTGTAAGAGGCCAATCCTTTATGGTAACAGGACAAATCAAAGTAACCCACATCATCTACTGTAATAATAACTATGTTAGGTTTCTTTTGGGCCATGCCTGAAAGATTCAGGACAGTCAAAAAAATCAAAAGGAGTCTGTTTTTCATATTAATTCTAAACTTTTTTCGTTTTTAAATTCATTTAAGGAAAACCAAGAAACTGCCAAAGGCGAAAGGATGAAATAAGCCAGAGCAAAATAGGTATAGAACGGCACATACTGGCTTGCACCAAACCAATCTCCCATGCTGTAAATAAGAAAAAAGCCTAAAGCTGATTTAAGGACCTCTAAATAAAGTGCTTTTGGATTTTTATCCATGAGTTCTGTATAGGCAAATACGGAAATGAGCAGGAAGACTCCGTAATAGAAGATTTCTGGTGAACCAATTTGGCCGATATATAGCAAAAAGTAATACATCAAAAAGTAATTAGCGGCTAATTGACACCAAGACCACCAGAGTAAGTGCCTGGATGGCTTAGTGTTATATTTTTCATAGGTATAAACATTGTCAATTTGGTATACAGGTCTTGCTTCAATGAGATCTGCTGGCCGCCAACCGGTAGGCATTATCCAAATTCTTATTTTGTCAAACCAATTTTTCGTGTAATAAGCGTCCTTCAATAAAAGAAAGAAATGCTGAAAATTAATCTTCACAGGATTCCAAGTTCTGGCTGGTCTAGAGATACCATAAACGGGTGGCACATCTGTAAGTTCTTCTTGGAAAGTACCGAATAGCTTATCCCAGATAATAAATATATGGCCCATGTTTTTGTCCATATATTCTTTATTTACAGCATGATGTACTCTATGGTGAGATGGGGTCATGAGTATTTTTTCTAAAAAACCCATTTTGCCAATTAAACGGGTATGGTACCAATACTGAAGTAAGAATTCTACCGGAACCACAATAGCAATAACTGTAGGCGAGATACCTATTAGAGCTGCCGGAATTAGAAGAATGGTGAAATAATTAAAGAAGGTAGAAATAGGCTGTCGCCAGGCACAAGAGAGATTGTACTCTTCGCTGCTGTGATGAATGACATGCCTGTTCCAGAAAAAATTGACCTTATGGTTTAGAAAATGTACCACATAGCCTTGAAATTCAAGGGCAAGAAAGGCTAAAACGAACACCCACCACTTGTCTGGAACGTGGGTAATGGCAATTTTGGAGTAAAGCCAGCTATAAGTGATAATACTAACACTTAGACCTAGTACGTCTTTTACGCCATTTACCAGTCCAGAACTCATGCTGGATATGCTATCCATGCCATTAATCACCTTGGCGTTCATTTTTCGCTCGAAATAGAGTTCGATGAGAAATAGAGCAATATAGATGGGCAGGATAATACTTAATATTTTACCGTAGACTTCCATGTTTATAATTTGATTATTTCTGGTGATTTATATGACCCATTTAACACTTCCTCCTTTGGATGGTACATTCTAAGAATCAACCAAAAATCGCCTTTAGGAGCGGGAAGCCAATTGCTAACTTTGGCAGGTTTTTCGTGCGATATTTCAATATCTAAACTTCCATCAGAATTAATTTTAAGGCCTGGAGTTAAACCACCAATATTATATCGCTCTATTTCATTTTCTACCAACTGATTATCTGGTCTTAGATACATTGTGATGGACCAAAAAGCATGAACAGGGGGTATTTGGTCTTTTGTGAAATGTATTTTGTATTTGTTTTTTCCAGACAGTCTATTTTCCTCGGAATCGTCAATTGCGGTGACATACATTGCTTCTTGAGCAGTATTGGCTCCATAACCATAAAATGCTACTGCAGCACATAAAGGGTAATTGGCACCATAATTCCCCATGTTAAACCGGAAATTAAATCCGCCCAATTTCTCTCCGCCAAACTTAAGCTCGTCATATAGTTTTCTGAAAGCAGCCATTCTCCCATCTTCCATTCCTGTAATTTGAGATGGGGATAGTTTAGAAATGTCAAAAATCATATTAGGTCCAATAAGTAGACTTTCAAATTGGCCTACCAAGTTCTTTTCTGCAGCCAAGGGAGGGTTTCTAGTTAGGGCCTCATTTAATAATCCATAGAAATTAAGATTCTGTAAGTCAGGATTAGTGTTTAATGGATTTACTATTTCGCTACCTGCGTCAATTTTTTTATATACAGCTTCCTTATTCAGAGGTTCTAAGGTGTATTTCATCATTAATTCATATGCACTTTTTGAATCAGCCTCATCTCCAGGCTTAACCAGATTTCTGGCTTGAAGGAATACCTGATTCGTGGGGCAGTCAATCCTCATCACGCCTTCGGGCAATTCGCCTTGCCAATCATTTTTACAGTACGCGTATACACCTGCCTCAGATTTTACACGACTGCCTATATAATCGAAGGTATTCAAACCGGCATCCGTGGCTTGAATGGTGTAGTATTTTTCAGGTATTTCTGGTAAGGTTAAAAGGATAGGGCCTTGTGAGACATCAAGCCAAGCCAAACCATAAAAAGTATCACAGTTGGGCGTAAAGTCGGTAAAGCCAGGTTTGGCTAGCTCCTTACTGATGTGAAATTGATTTATAGGAGCAAAATCTTGATACTTGGGATGCGTAGCTTTTTGTTCTAAAAGCAAACCTTTGACCCTTGAAAAACCGTAGAGGTAGGCATTGTAAGCAATAGTGTAAGCCTCTTTCTCTGCCACGGCATCTCTGTTATGAGTCAGCTCAAAGGCCGTTCTTTTGAGATTTGCCTTACCAGATTCATCCTGAGTTTTATAATAAATAAATCCTGAAATTAATAGGAGAATGGTAATTCCAAGGAGGTAAATCAATGTTTTTTTCATAGTCTTGAATGAATCATTTGAAAATCATTTATGATGTTTTGTGAGATAAAAGAGCTTCTCCATATTTCTTCAACTTTTATTAAAGCATGAATAATGGTCCGTTTCATAGGGTTTTGTACTATTTTTTTTTCATGCTTATATCTCTTGCAATTGCCTTAGCTTCTATGCCAATCTCCCGAAGCATGCCTGTGGGCGATATGAAAAAACCACAAAAGTAAAGCCCATCTTTTCCGAAATTGGCTTGCCGAGTAATTTTACTATTCAAGTCTGTAATTCTGTCCCTATTTTCAGGTAGAAATTTCTCCAAATTATTGAGGTAACCTGTAGCCAAAATAATAGCATCGAAATCCTGTTTTTGACCATCTTCAAAAGTTATCTCTTTCCCTTGAATAGAGGAAATGTTGCCATAGGCTTTCTTTTTACCTTCTTTTAAAAGCTTCATGGTTCCTATGTCCAGTAGCGGAATTCTACCTTCTTTTTGAATTTGTTCTAGCGGGCCATATTTAGACTTCTTTAAGCCCACTTTGGTAATATCACCCACCACTAGATTCATAAGTGGGCCATTTATCTTATCTGCTATTCTAGGAGGAAGAGCCGCAGATAGCAGGCCTAGTTTTAAAATAGGAATACCCATTAAATCCCTAGGCAATACATTTACGGCGGACCTTACAGATAAAGCAGGGAAAGCACCATGCTCATGAAGGCAAATAGACTGCTCACAGCCAGAATTTCCGAATCCCACCACTAAAACTTTTTTATTTTTGTAAGGAGCACCGTTTTTAAATTGGGAGCTATGAATTATACTACCTGGAAATGTTTCTAGGCCTGGGAAAGTAACACGCTTAGGCGTACTAGTGGAGCCCGTAGCCATAATTATATGCTTAGAAAGGTAACTTTTGCCATCTTCGGTGATGGTTTGCCAGTGCTCACCTATTTTTTTGACACTCTTTATTTCAGAATTGAAAATAGGCTGAAGCCCCATTTCATTTACATAGTTGTCAAAGTAATTGACTACATCTTGCCTTGAAGGATATTTTGGTATTGCCTCCTCAAATTTGACAAAAGGAAGATTGGACACACTTTTACAAGTATGCAAATGCAGGCGGTCATAATGGTTTCGCCAGCTATGGGCTACCTGGCCGTGACGTTCCAATAAAATGTAATCCACATTTTCTTTCTTTAAGCAGGCTGCTGACGCAAGACCTGCTGCACTTGCTCCTATAATTAGCGTATTCGTCATTATTTAATAAGGCTATATTTTGGATTGGAAAGCCTTCTTTGGTTTTTCAATAGGTTCAAGTACTTGGAATTTCTAAGCCTTTGTGTGAGAGTCATCACAAAAAGGCCCCTTTTTATTCAATTTACAAGTACACAATTTATACTCCCTTTCTTTTTTGATCGTAAATTTTTCTGGGGTGAATGCGGTACCATGATGAGAGCCATCACAAAAGGGTTGGGTTTTGCTATGTCCACAGGTACAATATAAGTAATTTCCAGGGCTTAAGGTTATTAAAGTTGGCTCAAGTCTGGTGGTTTTCTCAAAAGTAAATTCTCTTGAGATTTCTGAACCTTCCTTCTTTGACGCCACTATAGGATAAAATGAATGAGCGGCCCAGCTTTCATTTTGGTCGTTTTGCAAACCATATGATTCTGGGAAGGCATGGGTGAATTTAGCACTCCCAAACGACTGATCCCAAAAGGAAAATAAGTTACCAAAATTACCAGTTGGATGACCTATGTCGTCAATGTTGGACTTAGCGTGGTGGGCATGATGAAAGGCCGGTGTTATTAAAATCCTTTCAATAACTTTAATGATGGGTAAAAGCCATTTCTTGTTGTAAAAAACAGAGTCCCATGTGATCAAACTGTGTGAACTTATAACCACTATTTGCTTAATTACTATTCCGGCAGCCACGGCGACTCCTCCACCCATAAACGTAAATACGCCAAGCCACCAAATATTCGGCATGAGCATGAAGTAAAAAATGGCTTCTCGGTATGAAACTAGAAGGCCCATTTCTGTTGCGGCGTGATGAGGCCGGTGCCATTTCCAAAGCCATTTATACTTATGGGAGGTTCTGTGATACCAATATTGTAGAAAATCATCTACAAGTAGAAAAATGACAAGATTAAGCCAGAGAGCGTTTCCAGAAACCAAATTTTCAGTTTTCCCAAGGAATAAATTCATGAGCCAAATAGAGAGAAGTACTACACCGGGCTTCGTAATGGCAAATAGAAACAGGGCATTTACAGTTTCAATGAGGAGGTCGTCCTTGCTTCTTTTAGAATTGGAGAAATAACCTAGAACCGCTTCTAATACTCCGAAAAAAAATAAAATTACAATCACGGACGAGATTGAATGTTCAGCTAAAAATTCTAGAGCTTGATTCATTTGTGGTTTTTAGGGTTGAATTGAGTTTAGCTGCCGAAAAAATCGGCAGCCCTCACTCTCACGAATATGGTTAATTCGTGTTGGTCATTTTTAGGGATAAAAACATATCAAATTTATCGCTCTAAATTTTAAAACGACTTAACACATGTTAAGCATTCAGCTATTGCCCATTTTTTTTATGGCTTGAGACTAAAATAAAACCTCTAAATTGTGACAAATCCTTTTATACAGAAAAATGAAAATTCCTTATTCAAAGCAAAGCAACTACACATCTGAAATAGTAGATAAACGAATATCATTTATAGAAGAGATTGCTGGTAAACCGTTGGAACATGTCAATAAAAACTCCTTTGACCCTGGCCTGACTAGTGGGAATGTGGAGAATTTTATAGGTTTGGCTCAGGTACCGCTAGGCCTTGCTGGTCCCTTGAAGGTTAATGGGGAATTTGCTAATGGAGAATTTTACATTCCTATGGCCACATCAGAGGGAACTCTGGTGGCGAGCTATAACCGTGGAATGAAACTAACCAATTTGGCAGGGGGCATTAAAACCACTATTTTGGATGATGCCATGCAGCGTGCACCTTTATTTGTATTTAAAGATGCTAGAGGATCTAAGAAGTTTGGGTCCTGGGTAAAGGCTAATTTCGCTGAAATTAAAAAGGTGTCAGAAGAAAGCACTAGTATTGGTAAATTGAGGGATATTGAACAATATGCTGTTGGGAAAATGAGATGGCTTCGTTTCAATTTTACTACAGTTGACGCAGCAGGTCAAAACATGGTTACCAAAGCTACACACAAAGCATGTTATTGGATGCTCGGAAACGGGATAGAAAATCTAGAACACTTTACACTGGCAGCAGCCATGGATACAGACAAAAAACATTCCCACCTTAATGCACTTCATTCTAGAGGAAAAAGAGTGGTGGCCGAAGTTACTATTCCAGATAAGCTGCTTAGGGAGATTATGAATACCACTACCGAAGCCATGTTCAAACAAAGTCAATTTTCTAACGTAGGGGCTCTTTTGTCTAATTCCATAAATAATGGGGCCCACAGTGGCAACGGCCGTACGGCGATGTTTATAGCTACTGGTCAAGATGTGGCCAACATCGCAGAGTCATCTGCTGCCACAGTTTTTGGAGAAATTAGACCGAATGGTGATTACTATTATTCCATTACGATTCCTTCTTTAATTGTGGCTACTTATGGTGGTGGGACTGGTTTACCTACGCAAAAAGAATGTCTAGAAATAATGGATTGTTATGGTGAGGGAAAGGTGAATAAACTAGCCGAAATAATGGCGGCCGTTGCTATTTGTGGGGAGCTATCTTTGGGTTCTGCTGTAGTGGCTAATGAATGGGTAAGCAGCCATGAACAACATGGAAGAAACAGATAAGTTTTAAGGGCACTAACTCTTGTTATGTATACATGCCTTAAGGCAAATTTCGTAGCTTTTATAAAGCAAAAAGAGCAAGGCCAAGGCCTCACTCTTTTTTGCATTCAAGGGTTGTATATAAAATTATTTGCCTCCGAAAGTGTAAGTCAATTTAGCAATTGCTCTTCTTCCAATTCTCGGCATGTTTACAAAAGCTCTGTAATCAGCATCGAATAAGTTAGTACAAGTTAAGTCTACAGAAAGACCACTTTCTAATTTGTATCCTATTCCAGCATCTACAAGATTTTTAACATCCGTAGGTCCAGAGTATTGACCAAAAGCAGCATTGAAAGAATCATCATGCTGGAAAGCTAGATTTCCTCTCACACCAGTTAATGGAGCATATACCATTCCTAAGCGGAATTTATTCTTTGGAATATTAAGGCTATAAGTAAGACCTGAATTTGGGTCTTCACCTAAATCATTGGCATCAAAATCTGTTTGATTCACCATAGAGAAATTACCAAAAAGAGAAAAATCTTGATTTATGGCATAAGTTAATCCTAAATCTGAACCCCAATAAGTGGTATTACCAAAAGTTCTGTAACCTGCCGCATTATGTACAAGTCCGTCTTGAGGTACACCATCCGTTTCTACTGCTCCAAAGATAGGTCCTAATGGAGCTACCGCCGCAGAGAAACCATTACCACCTTGTACATAAGCACCATTTACAGCGGCTCCAATCTGAGCTGCAGTACCAGCTGCTACAGGAGCAGAAAGGCCTGCTGCCACTAGGGCTGCCGTTAATTGAGGTACTAATGTAGCTTCCACCGCATTTCCTAAGTCTGCGGCTAAGCTAGTATTTGTGAATGCAATAGTAGGGCTAATGGCTGTAAAGTTTGTAAAGCCACTTGCTTGTATTCTGTAAACATCAAGAGATACGCCTAATTTCCCTCCTATTGTTCCTTTATACCCAACTTCTAAAGTATTTTGAATAGAAAGTTCTGCTTGAGGAGCGTCTATTGGGGCCATTGGCTGACCCGTGAACAGGTTATAACCTGTAAATGTACCCGTAGTTCCTGTTGGAGCATTTGCTGGATTACTCAGTATAGCCGCAACAGCTGGGAAAATATTTGCTGGAAGAGCTGCTTGGAGTCCAGCAAGTATTTGGCCAGTAACTGCTCCGTAAGGAATGGCTAATGGTAATCCTGGAATGCCATAAGGTAAATCAGGAATTCCAGGAGCCGTAATGTCAATCATTGGATTTGAACCAAAACTCTGTGGAATCTTATTACCTTTTAGCCAAACATCAAATAGTCCAGGAACAGGAGCCGCTACCGGGAAATCAATGTTTAATATTAAGGCAGTAGGTGGAGCTACAGACTTGTTATAAGATGCTCTGAATGTATGATTCTTATGTGCTTTATAAACTAAGGCTGCTCTTGGAGAGAAGGCACCTTCATTTAAAAAGTTGAATTGGTCATATCTACCAGCCAGTACTAAATCTAACTTTTCGGCTAAACCAAATTTACCTTGAGCATATGCTCCCAAAATAGTAAAATCATCATCATCTTCATTCCTACCATATACCTGATTTTCGGTATCACTTATGGCATTTCTATAATCCCCACCAACAGTAAAGTCGGCATTTAAGGCATCCACTAGGAAGTTGTATTGAACCTGCCCTTCTATTTGCTTTCTTCCAATTGGAGATCTGTTACCTGTTTGGTAAAGGAAAGTAGGCTTGTCTACTGATCCGCCATCATTTGCTACATAAAACATTTGAGCAAAAAGACCTCTTTTTTGGAATCTTACTTGTGCCCAAGTCTCTTTGGCTTGAGCTAAACCTTCTCCTTGGCTGTTATAGAACACAGAACTATATTGGTTAAATCCACCAGAAGCATTTATTTTGGTATCAGACATTGGTCTAAATTCTAAAGTAGCATTAGCCGATGTATTCCACCAGTCCGCTTGCATCATGTTACCGTCACCATCAGGATCTAAATCGCTTTGATTGTAAATAACTTTGGCACCACTCTGGTCTGCAGATACTACGCCTAAATCATTAATAATAGGATTCACTATCGTATTTCTAAACTTAGCAATTTGTACTGCATCATCCGCATCATTAGGGTCTAAGGTGAATTCATCACCTCTTTTGTAATGAGCATTAACTTTAAATCCAAATTTCTTATTCCTAGATGCCGTAGCATGTCTCACAGAAGCACCCACGGTGTTTAGTTGTCCACCGATAACCTCTAAAGTAGTTCCTGGATAATCGATAGGGTTTTTAGAAATGAAATGCACAACTCCAGATGTTACACCTGGGCCATAAAGGGCAGAACCAGGTCCTCTTACTATCTCAATTCTCGCCAAGTCAATAGAGTTTACACCAGAACCATCAGATTGGAAAGTTCCAATACCAGGACCAATTAAACTTCTATAATCTAAGATAGGAAATACAGATGTTCCGAAAAGACCAGAGGCACCACGCATCTCAATGTTCATACGAGCAGCAGATTGCTGTTGTATCTGAACACCAGGAACGTTTATTAATTCTCTCATCGGGTCAATAGCCGATGAAGCTGCTTGCATTGTTTTGGCAGAAATAACAGAGACGGATGCCGGAGCATCTTGTACTTTTTCCGCTTTTCTAGACGCCGAAACTATCACCTCGTCAAAAATAGAGGAGTTAGCCGCCATAGTGACATTAACAGTGGCATTGGCAGAAGTGACATCCACTTCTTGGGTGTCATAGCCAATAGAGCTAACACTTATTTTGAAAGGAGGGTTTTGCGTTGTTGATAAAGAAAACATTCCATCGGCGTCTGTGATAGTTCCTGTAGTGGTTCCAGGGATCTGAACACTGGCTCCAATAACTGCGTCGCCGTTAGATTCACTGATTTTTCCACTAACCATTGATTGACTAAATCCTTGGGTTACCACAAAGGAGCAGAGCATCCCGAGTAGAAGTTTTAGGTAATTACTTTTGGTCATAAGATTATTTGTTAAGTGTATTTGGTTTGTTAATTAGGGTAAATAAAGTCAAAATAATTATAAAAAATCTTCCAATAGTTAAGTTGATTTTAAAATTTGTTTGAAAACTTAACAATAGATAAGAAAACGAAAGATTTACGGGGTTTTGGGTTTAAGATCTTTGACCCGCTTAATTATTCGTGATAAGGACACAGGAGTTATGCCAAGGTAATTTGCAATATGCTTATTAAAGGCTTTGCTGATAAAGAGGGGACTCTTTTCCAATAACTCTAGATAACGTTGTTCTGGAGTTTTATCAATAGCGGATTCTACTCTTCCTAACAGAGTTATCACAGTTTCTTTATAGCCATTGATGTAGTAATGGAAAAGAGGTGGGTATTTTATAGCAAGTGCTTCTAATGCTTCAAGGTTAAAGGTAATAACCTTGGAGTCGAAAATAGATTCAAAATTATATTTGGTAATAGCTTTCTCGGATAGCCATTCTGGTACACCCACAAAGGTATTCTCAACTCGAAGAATACTGTTAATCTCTACCCCTGAGGTATTGACATAATAACCTCTAATAACACCTTCTAGAATAAAGCCAGCAGTCCGAGAGGCTGTTCCAGATTTGAACAGGATTTGCTTATTTTTTAAATTATGTAATTCGCAAATAGCTAAGAATTCGTCGATAAGATGTTCTGGTAAGCTAGGAAGTACTTGTATTAGTTTTTCTTTAACGTTGTAGGAGGCTCTTGGCATCTTTAGTTCTAGACAGAATTTGTATAATAGGTCAAAATCATTACAATTTAGGGCTTTTTTGACAGTATGAAAAACTAGACTCCACTACCTTCTATTCTTTTGTTAAATCTATATGTTCAAGAATCTCCCAGATGAGCTGACTTTCATATCCTTTTCTAAACGCATATACGGAAGCTTTTTGTTTTCTCACAAAGCTATTTGTCTCATTTCTAAGAGCATGTAGTTTTTTGTGAAGAAGGGCTTGTAATACGAGGTAATATTCATCATCATCTATTTCTTGAAGACCTTTTTTAATGCAATAAGGTGATAACCTTTTAAATTTTAGCTCTTGCAAAATTTTGCGTTTTCCCCACTTCTTTACTCTGAATTTACTGCCGGCATATATTTTGGCGAAACGCTCTTCACTGATGAAGTTTTCTAGTATTAGCTTCGCAATAATTTCCTCAACTTCATCACCATATACTTGCCATTCTTTTAGCCTAGTTCTTACCTCATCCTGGGTTCTTTCTTGGTAGACACAGAAGTTACAAGCCTTAAGGAAAATTTTATTATCCATTTATATTCTTTGATTGCCATCTCTAGAGCTGCAAAGTACCATTTATCAATAAAACCATATAGTTTGGTTTACCTTACTTATTTTTGGGCGAGTGATTTTAAAACACATTCTATAAATACTAAAATTTCGTATGCTACAATTCTTTAAATACGTTTTGGCGACTATAGCCGGTTTATTCCTCTTTTTTGTTCTAATGTTTTTCGTTCTGGCGGGAATAGGTTCTGTCCTTGGAGGTGGAGATTCGGCCGTTTCGGTAAGTGAAAAATCGGTTCTTAAAATAAATTTAAATCAGGAAATTGTTGAAAATGCATCTGCATCAGGAGATCCATTTGCCGCTCTCTTTGATCAGGGTGTTGGAAAAATCGGTTTGGTCACCTTAAAGGCAGCCTTGGCCAATGCTAAACTAGATCCAAACATCAAGGGTGTTTTCTTAAACTCTGAATATCCAATGGCCGGTTATAGTACGTTAGGGGAGTTAAGGTTGGCTCTTGAAGATTTTAAAGAGTCTGGGAAATTTGTATACGCCTACGGCGAAGTGATGACAGAAAAGGCGGTTTATATCAACTCTGTGGCTGATCGCTTGTTTGTTAACAGAGCTGGAGGGATAGAATTAAATGGACTTTATGGGGAGGTGATCTTCTACAAAGGCCTTTTTGACAAAGTCGGCGTTAAACCTGTCATCTTTAAAGTTGGTGAATTTAAAAGTGCCGTTGAACCATATTTCAGAAAAGATATGTCTGAGGCCAACAGGACTCAGGTTAAGTCTTATATAAACTCCATAGCGGGTCATATCTATAAAGAAATAGCGGATAGTAGGGGCTTGACCTCAGCTGAAATGCAAGACTTGCTTAATAACCCTGTGAACTCTGTAGAGGAGGCTTTGGAAAAAAAGATTATTACGGATGCCGTTTACTACGATGAATTTGAAGCTGCCCTTAGAGAGGTCTTGGAGATTAAGGAATCCGCTAAAATTAGTTTCATAGAGGTCAACAAATATGCTAATGCAAAAAAATATGTAGCCAAAGGCGATAGGAATAACAGGATTGCGGTGATTGTGGGTCAAGGTAACATTGTAAGTGGCACAACAGATGGAAGCAATATAGCCTCAGAATCGTGGGTTACTGAGTTAAGAAAGGCTGTTAAAGATAAAAAAGTAAAAGCCATCATACTTCGCATCAATAGCGGAGGCGGCAGTGCTATGGCTTCGGATGTGATGTGGCGTGAGATAGAACTTGCCAAAAAGGAAAAGCCTGTTTATGCCAGTATGGGAGACTATGCGGCCTCTGGCGGATATTACATGGCAATGGGCTGTGATACCATATTTACAAATCCTACTACGCTTACTGGCTCAATCGGTATTTTTGGTTTACTGATCAACACTCAAGAGCTGATGAATAATAAGCTAGGCGTCACTTTTGATGGCGTGGAGTCTCATGATCATTCGGATTTTCCATCTGTGGTTCATGAAATGGAAGAGGCGGAAAAAATGATGATTCAAAATAGTGTGGAGAGGGGTTATGAGAAATTTACTTCAAAGGCCGCAGAAGGAAGAGGAATGAAGCTAGATGCACTTAAGGCGTTAGCCGGAGGAAGAGTTTGGACCGGTACTCAGGCTAAGGAAAATGGTCTTGTAGACTTGATTGGTACTTTAGAAGATGCTATTCAATTAGCCGCAGAAAAGACGGAGATCAGCGATGACTTTTCGGTTCGTTATTATCCAGCACCAAAAAGTGAGATTCAATTAATTGTGGAAAGAATGATGGATCAGAGTTCTGTCCAAATGGATAAAAAATTGGGGGTATTGGCACCTTACATTAAAGAAATTAACATTCTGACGAAAATGGATAAAATCCAGGCAAAAATCCCTTTTGATTTAGAAATTAAGTAAGGACATCTTTTAAAGAATACGTGACGGATTGAAGCCCCTCTTCTAACTTTTTGATGTGCAATTTTGGCTTTGGATAGTTGCCCAGAATTGCTAAAAAATCACTACTTTTACTTTCTGAAAACTAAGGCCATGTCATGGCCTTAGTTTAACATATTTACAGATCTAAAACTACTTTAAAAAAAACAAACCCTATGTCTGAAGAAGCAAATAGCAGAAAAGATTACGGTGCTAATAACATACAAGTTCTTGAAGGTTTGGAGGCGGTACGTAAGCGTCCGGCCATGTACATCGGGGACATTGGCTTTAAGGGACTTCATCACCTTATCTGGGAGGTTATAGATAATTCTATTGATGAGTCTATGGCGGGTCATTGTGACACCATTAATGTGACAATAGAAACTGATAATTCTATTACGGTAAGAGATAACGGTAGAGGAATTCCTACTGGCTTTCATGATAAGGAGCAAAAGTCTGCTCTTGAGGTAGTTATGACCGTTCTCCACGCCGGGGGTAAGTTTGATAAAGATACTTATAAGGTTTCTGGTGGTCTTCACGGTGTGGGTGTATCCTGTGTCAATGCGGTTTCTAGCGATCTTAAAGTGGTGGTTTACCGAGATGGGAAAATCCATGAGCAAGAATATAAAAAGGGTATTCCTCAATACTCAGTTAGAGAAATAGGCACTACAGACGAACACGGAACTTTTGTTCAGTTTATGCCGGATCAAACTATCTTTGAAGTCTCTGAATATAAATATGAGACGGTGGCAAACCGTTTACGTGAGTTGTCATTCTTAAATAAGGGTATCACCCTCACTTTGACAGACAAGCGTACCCTAGACGATGAAGGGAATACTATCACAGAGACTTTCTTTTCAGAAGGTGGTCTATCGGAATTTGTGGCATACATAGACCAAAGCAGGGAGCGTCTAATTCCTGAGCCTATGTTTATGGAAGGGGAGAAGGATGGTGTACCTGTGGAGGTAGCTATGATTTACAATAATTCTTATTCTGAGAATGTTTCTTCCTTTGTGAATAACATCAATACTCACGAAGGTGGAACGCACGTTTCTGGTTTTAGAATGGCTTTAACTAGAACTCTTAAAGGTTATGCAGAAAAGTCTGGAATGCTTGCCAAAGAAAAAATTGAAATATCGGGGGATGACTTTCGTGAAGGACTAACGGCTGTTATATCTGTAAAGGTACAGGAGCCTCAATTTGAAGGCCAGACAAAAACGAAATTAGGTAACTCAGAGGTGACTTCTGCGGTGAGTGGTTGTGTGCAGGAAATGCTTCAAAACTATCTGGAAGAAAATCCAAAAGAGGCAAAGACTATCGTAGATAAAGTGATAATAGCTGCTAAGGCTAGAATTGCTGCCAAAAAGGCTCGTGAGATGGTTCAGCGTAAAAACGTTTTGACCGGAGGTGGTTTGCCTGGGAAATTGGCTGATTGTGCCAATTCTGATCCAGCTGTATGTGAAGTATACCTAGTGGAGGGAGACTCTGCTGGTGGTTCTGCTAAGCAAGGAAGAGATAGAGCTTTTCAGGCAATTTTGCCTTTAAGAGGGAAAATATTAAATGTAGAAAAGGCTCAGGAATATAGAATTTATGAGAATGAGGAGATAAAAAATATCATTACAGCATTAGGCGTGAGGATGGGAAGAGATGGCGATGAAAGAGCTTTGGATTTAGAAAAGCTTAGATACCATAAAATCATTATCATGACCGATGCAGATATTGATGGTAGCCACATTAGGACACTTATATTAACCTTCTTCTATAGGTTTATGAAGGAGTTGATAGTGAAGGGTTACGTTTATATTGCTCAGCCACCTTTTTACTTAGTTAAAAAAGGTAACAAGTCTGAGTACTGCTGGACGGAAGATCAGAGATTAGCCGCAATCAAAAAGTTGGCAGGAAATGGTAAAGAGGAATCTGTAGGTGTTCAGCGTTATAAAGGTTTAGGAGAAATGAATCCTGAGCAACTCTGGGAAACTACAATGGATCCAGAAGGAAGAACATTAAAACAAGTTACTATAGAGTCTGCTGCCGGAGCAGATCACTTATTCTCTATGCTTATGGGGGATGAAGTGCCACCTCGTAGAGAATTCATTGAGAAAAATGCTAAATATGCGAATGTGGACGTATAAGTAATTGTACTTTAGATCAAAAAAGGCCAGCATTTGCTGGCCTTTTTTGATCTGGCCGAGGGAAGTATTTAAAGGGTAGAATAATGCCTAAGTTTCGAAAAAAAAATAAACTTGAGGGACAGCTGAATTCCGAAAATTCACGAAAAAGGACTATTTTTACTATCATTAATACAAACTAAAATTCGTTTATGAGTGATACTAAACCTTGGCTAAAAAATTACCCTAAAGGGGTTCCCAGTGAAATTAATCCTGATGCTTATAAGTCCCTAATAGAATTAATGGAGGAAGGTTTTACTAACTTCAGCCATTTAGCCGCCTATTCTAATCTAGGCAAAGAACTGTCCTATGCAGATATAGATGAGCAGTCTAAAAACTTTGCGGCATACTTGCAGAGTATTGGTCTTGTAAAAGGAGATAGAATTGCTATTCAAATGCCTAATTGTCTACAGTACCCAATTGTACTGTTTGGTGCTCTCAGAGCAGGCTTAGTGGTAGTAAATACCAATCCTCTCTATACTCCTAGGGAGATGAAGCACCAGTTTAATGACTCTGGTGCTAAAGCCATAGTGATAGTGGCTAATTTTGCATTTAATCTTGAGAAGGTTCTGCCAGAATCTAAGATAGAACATGTGATACTCACGGAGTTGGGTGATATGCTAGGATTCCCTAAAAAACACCTTGTGAATTTCGTGGTTAAGAGAATCAAAAAGATGGTACCCGATTTTTCTCTGCCCAAATACACTAAGTTTTCAGATGCTCTTGCAAAAGGGGCCAATGCTTCTTACACCAAGCCAGATGTTCATAGTTCGGAGCTTGCTTTTATTCAATACACGGGAGGAACCACGGGTGTGTCTAAAGGTGCTATGCTTTCACATAGAAATTTGGTAGCGAATTTAGAGGCCAATTATGCTTGGCAAGAAGAAATCATGAAAGACACAGATGATGAGAAGTTGGTGGTAGTAGCCGCCTTGCCCCTCTATCACGTCTATGCCTTAACTATTAATGCCTTGTCTGCTTTAAAGGTAGGCTTTATGAACCTTTTGATCACCAATCCTAGAGATTTAGATGCCTTTGTCAAAGACATAAAAAAGAACCCGCCGCATATTTTCACGGGTTTAAATACGCTTTATAATGGACTTCTGAACCACCCTGAAATAAAAAACGTGGACTGGCGTAAGCTCAAGATCACCTCTGCCGGAGGTATGGCACTCCAAAACGTTGTGGCAAACAGATGGCACGATTTAACGGGATGTATGCCTGCTGAAGGTTATGGTCTTTCTGAAACCTCCCCAGTTTTGACTTCAAATCCACTGAAAGGAGATATTAGGATTGGGACTATTGGTGTACCATGGCCAAGCACAGATGTAAGAATATTAGGAGATAATGATGCCTGGGCGGCTCCAGGGGAGCGAGGTGAAATTTGTGCTCATGGTCCTCAGGTCATGTCAGGATATTATAAGCGTGAAGAAGACAGCGATAAAGTGTTTTTAACAGATCCTACTGATGGTAGAAAGTGGTTTAAAACGGGTGATATTGGTGTGATGAGTGAAGATGGCTACTTTAAGATTGTAGACAGGAAAAAGGACATGATTCTGGTGTCTGGCTTTAATGTTTTCCCTAATGAGATAGAAGATGTTTTAGCAGAGCATCCGGGTATTTTGGAGTTAGCATGTATTGGGATCCCAGACGAAAAATCTACCGAAGCAGTTAAGGTTTTTGTGGTAAAGAAAGATCCAGAGCTTTCAAAGGACGCCATTAAGGCTTTTGCCAGAGAACATCTAACGCCTTATAAATGCCCGAAACATATTGAATTTAGAGATGAACTACCTAAAACCAATGTAGGTAAGATATTAAGGAGGGCATTGAAAGAAGAGGAGGCCGCAAAGGCTTAATCAGAACCACTGTTTTTTAAAATTAAATACCCCGCTGAAAAGTTTCGGCGGGGTATTTCTTTACGTACAGTTTAATAAAAGGTTTATTTTTTATTGCTTTTTTAATTAAAACGGTAGTTCACTCCGTAATTAATTCCTAAATATCTTGGTTTAAATGTGAATCCTTCGGCCCTATCTACGCCAGAGGTTAAGGTCTGCTGCACATTAGAACCAACCGAGATTTCCCAATTATCTCTTACCATATAGTTCATCTTAACACCTGCAATTCCACTTAAGTTAAGCGGTTTGTAAGCGGAGTTAGAGGCTGTAAGCTTACTTCCAGCTTCTGGGAGATTATCAAAAACGTTATTTATGATAAAGTCACCAGAAACTCCCGTTATAAAAGAAGCTTCTAGTTTTTGTGTAATTGGAAGGTGATAGCCCACATTAAGAGGTATCATCAAAAACTTGTACTCATTGTCTATATCACCGCCAGAAGAAATAACTGTATTATTAGTAAAGCTACTTTCTCCTCTTATATAATAAGACTCCAAGAAAGTGCTCACACTCCCTGTCCTTTCATTATAAGAATAAACATTACTGGCCACTAAAGACCTTCCTGCCATGTACCTTATGCCGGTACCTATAGAAAATCTGTTCTTTATTCTTTTGCCATAATTAAAGCCCAAATTAATAGAGTTACCCGCCTTTACGTCATTATAAGGCTGCGAAAGAGGGATGGCGAACGTTTCCCTTTGAATAGGATTAGTAGAAACGCTATTTGGCTCAAAAGAGGTTACAGGCACATCACTGGCAGAAACCAATGCTGCACGCTCAAAATTACTTATTTTAAAATTTGGGTCGAAAGGTGATATGCCAGATATTAAACCAAACCATGAACGCTGTATGAAGTTTCTGTTATCTCCCAAGTATTCATCAGGGGTATTATAAGACAATTTATTCCGTTTAAGTACGAAACTATTACCGTATGGGTCAAAGCCCTTTCCCACTAAGCTTTTCATAGCTGTAAAGGTCTTGGCTAAACTAGAAACCAAACTAGATTCTGAAGATTCACTTCCTACAGATTTTTCTGTTCTCACTATATTATCATAGGAAGCTGTAGTGGCCTTAGAATTCTTTGAAACGTTGCTCAGGCTATTGAAGATGTGTGCCTGATTCTTTATGCTAGAAGCGGTATTAGCTGTCTT
The DNA here is from genome assembly GCA_047623945.1 of Arcticibacterium sp. Taxonomy (GTDB): domain Bacteria; phylum Bacteroidota; class Bacteroidia; order Cytophagales; family Spirosomataceae; genus Arcticibacterium. Next base: position 33,928 of record JBLHOT010000001.1, read on the forward strand.
ATTGAAAACCTTCTCGCTTTCAGGGCCTCTATCAGTACTTTTTGAAACATATTTTTCTGATTTGTTTTCAGAAATTTTAGAATCCGGAATTTCGAAATTAGGGGAGGCTTTTGATACTTTGTTTTCAGCCGTGCCGCCGAAAGGCGATTTAAAGATAGAAAAACTCAGAGCTAGCAGTAAGAGGGCCGCAATGCCCGTGGCCGAATACTTATTAAACCAAACAAAGAAAACGGGCTTCCTGTCCTCTTCTAAAGCAGAAGCTATGTTATCCCAAACAAATGAATCGGGAATTTCAGAAGCCGTCACTAACTTATTTTTAATAATGGCCTCGGCTAAAAATTCCTGATCTAATTTGGTCTCAATATTTCTCCAAACATCAATAGGCGGATTCTCTTCAGCATCTCGCAAGGCTTCTCTCCATTGATTTTCAAAAGAACTGTACATTGTCTATTTAAGGCTTTACTGGTGTTTTTCCAGATTTTTTTCAACCGCAAGTTTTTCTTGCAGTAACATTTTGGCTCTAGAATACTGAGATTTAGAAGTACCTTCTGTCACCCCCAGCATTTTAGCTATTTCTTGATGCTTAAAGCCTTCAATGGCGTAGAGATTAAAAATGGTTCTACACCCTTCTGGCAATTCGCCTATCATTCTCATTAAATGCTCGTAAGATAAGTTTTCAAAGCCTAGATTAGTATAATGTAAACTTTCATTTATCATGTAATCACCTTCTAAACTTTGGGTCAGCTTTTTGTCTTTTTTTAAGGCTTTCAACGCAGTATTCACCACAATTTTCCTTAACCAAGCCTCTAGCGGACTGTCAAACCTAAATGTATCTAGATGTCTAAAAATCTTCACGAATGAATCTTGTAAAACATCTTGAGCATTGTCTCTATCTCTCATATACCGAAGAGCCACAACAAATAATTTACCCGAATAAAGTTCATAAAACTCTTTTTGGGCACTCCGATTCTGCTTCAAGCAGTCTTGGATTATTTGATTTTCATTGGGCATTCAATACTTGAGATTGATAAATGATTTCGGATCTTCATCCTTTTATTGAATCAATCTCAGAGATAGGGTCAATAATCAGGAGTCTTTAACGTTCAATTTGGTTGGAACTGTCTTGAAAATATTCTTAGATAATCAGTTTTCAGATCCAGGTTTAAAGTTTCAATAAGATTTAAAGGCATCTGAACTGCTGATAGACCATGGCCCAAAACCAGCTTTTTGCTCTTGAATAATCTTATTTGGTCATAGGCATTTGCCTCAATAAATAATTTATGCAACCTAGGGCCACCCTCTACCACAAGCGACTGTATATTCCGTGTAGTCAATGCATCTAAAATTTGCCTAACCACAGATATGTTTGCATCCAATCTTATGTGCTCAATATTGTTTTTAGAAACACAATCGCTATGACTAAATACGATAGTTTTTGTGGTATCGTCTAAAATGTTTAAAGAAATGTTGCTATTATATGTTGGAAAGAGTGCCAACCTAATTGGATTTTTCCCGGACCAGTTTCTGGTTGAGAGTGTTGGGTTGTCATTTATAATTGTCTGACTGCCTACCAGTATGGCATCCTCTTGTGCTCTGAGTTTATGAGAATGCATTTGAGCATAAAGGCCGCTAATTTTTGTGGGTTCTCCATTATCAAGAGCCACAAAGCCATCGGCAGACTCGGCCCACTTTAAAATAATGTAGGGCTGTTTTTTTTCTTGAACTTTAAAGAAACGTTTGTTTAGTTCTCTGCCATGCTCGGCCAAAAGGCCAGTATTTACTTCAACTCCCGCGTCTTTAAGTTTTTGAATCCCGTTTCCATTTACAGAAGGGTTAGGGTCTTGATTACAGATATACACCTTTGCTATTCGCTCTTTTATGAGTAAGTCTGCACAGGGGGGCGTTTTCCCGAAATGTGAACAGGGTTCTAATGTGACGTATGCGGTAGACTGAGGTAAAAGGCTCCTGTCTTTTACGCTTTTTATGGCATTAACCTCGGCATGCTCCTTTCCGAACTGCTGATGCCAGCCCTCACCAATGATGAGGCCATTATGCACTATGACACAGCCTACCATGGGGTTTGGGCTTACTTGCCCCATACCTAATTGGGCGAGTTCCAGAGCCCGAAACATGAAGATTTCATCAGTCACTCAGTAATTTCTTTGTTTACCCAATATTAATAAAACATTGCGTGGAATACTGAGTTTACACTAGGAAATAGGACATAAAAAAAGCACCTGAACTTGGCTCAGATGCTTTTTTAGAAAAGTATTTTAAGGCTTAAGCCATTTCTACTTGACGTCCCATACGCTTACGCTCGTTTTCGTCTAGGTATATTTTACGCATTCTTAAAGATTTTGGAGTTATCTCTAAGTACTCGTCTTTTTGAATGAATTCCATACAATCTTCTAAAGAGAATTGAACCTTAGGCGGAATCTTAACTGCATCATCTGCACCAGAAGAACGCATGTTACTTAACTTTTTAGTAGTCTGGAGGTTCACCACGATGTCGTTCTGGCGGTTATGCTCGCCAATAACCATTCCCATATATATCTCTTCTCCCGGATTAATGAAAAATTGGCCTCTATCTTGAAGTTTGTCCATAGAATAAGGAATAGCAGGGCCATTGGCCATTGATATTAACGAACCGTTAGTTCTTCCTGGTAATGGACCTTTATAAGCTTCAAAAGCTTTGAATCTATGATTCATGATTGCCTCTCCTTGAGTTGCAGTCAAAACATTACTTCTAAGACCTATTAAGCCTCTAGATGGGATGTTGAATTCTAAATGTTGTAAATCTCCTTTAGGCTCCATAACAAGTAGCTCACCTTTTCTTTGGGTGGCAAGCTCTATTACTTTCCCAGAAGACTCTTCTGGTACATCTACAGTTAATGTTTCTATTGGCTCAAGTTTTTCTCCGTTTTCTCCTTCCTTGATAATTACTTGAGGCTGTCCCACTTGTAGTTCATAGCCTTCTCTTCGCATTGTTTCTATCAATACAGAAAGGTGAAGAATACCTCTACCAAAAACCATGAATTTATCTTCAGTTTCGCCAGGCTCCACTCTCAGAGCTAGGTTTTTCTCCGTTTCTTTCATTAGTCGGTCTCTCAAGTGACGAGAAGTTACAAACTTTCCTTCTTGACCGAAAAATGGGGAGTTATTAATAGTGAAGAGCATGTTCATAGTAGGCTCATCAATAGAAATTCTTGGAAGAGCTTCTGGCTCATCAATATCTGCAACCGTGTCTCCAATTTCAAAAGATTCAATACCAGTAATTGCACAAATTTCTCCAGAGGCAACCTCAGTTACCTTCACTTTCCCTAAGCCCTCAAAAACATGTAACTCCTTAATCTTATTTCTTTTCATACTGCCATCTGCAGTACAAAGCATCACTTGCTGTCCTTCTTTTAAAACCCCTCTCTTAATTTTCCCTACGGCTATCCTTCCTACGAATTTAGAATAATCTAAAGATGTAATTTGCATTTGAGATGGACCTTCCTGAGTCACAGAAGGTGGAATGTGCTTGATGACTGCATCTAGCAAAGCAACGATATTGTCTGTTGGTTTTTTCCAATCGTCACTCATCCAGCCTTGCTTAGAAGAACCGTATAACGTTGGGAAGTCCAACTGGTCATCAGTCGCATTTAAGTTAAACATAAGGTCAAAAACCATTTCATGGACTTCATCAGGACGACAGTTTTCCTTGTCTACCTTATTGACAACCACGATTGGCTTTAGTCCTAAATCTAGAGCTTTACCTAATACAAAACGTGTTTGAGGCATTGGGCCTTCAAATGCATCTACCAAAAGAATAACGCCGTCTGCCAACTTAAGTACACGCTCCACTTCACCACCAAAATCTGCGTGACCAGGGGTGTCTATTATATTTATTTTTGTATCACCATATCTTACAGATACATTTTTGGATACAATAGTAATTCCTCTCTCTCTTTCTAAATCGTTATTGTCAAGGATAAGCTCTCCAAACTCTTGATTATCTCTAAAGATTTTGGAGGCATGGATGATCTTATCTACCAAGGTAGTCTTGCCGTGGTCTACGTGAGCAATGATGGCGATGTTTCTGATGTCTTGCATAATGTTGATTTTCTTTGACCCAAAGTATTTAGAGGGCCCGTCAAAAAGTTTGCAAAATTAATCATTATATAGAGCAAAGACTAGCGAGCTATTTTAATATGATTGCTATCAGGCCAAAGTGACAATAATCATTAGTAGAGTACAAAAATGACTAATTGGAAAGTTGATAAATCTCTTAAAAGTGATTTTTTATCCATTTTCTAGGACAACTTAATCTGTGTAGCATCATACCCTCTTAAGAAGTCTTCAATATCAAGTCTCTTCTTACCAGGTATTTGAAGGCTTTTGATAGCAATTAAGCCATCAGACGTCTGCACTCCAAAGAAGCTTTTATTGTCTGTATTGATTTGGCCAGGAATAGTATGGTGAGAATCGGCCTCTAACATTTCTGTTTGATAGACTTTTAAGGCTCCTTTTTGACCGTTTTCTGTGTTATGGAAGGATGACCATGCTCCTGGATAAGGACTTAAACCCCGAATGAAATTGTAAACTTCTTTGGTGCTTTTGGACCAATCTATTTCGCAGTCTTCTTTAAAGATTTTAGGTGCCGGTTTAAGAAAGTCTATTTCCTCCTGCTCCGTTTGTGGATATTCATTGGCAATAATAGATTTTACTGTTTTCAAAACCAACTTCCCACCAAGTACCATCAGTTTATCATGTAGGCTTCCTGCCGAATCTTCTGGGAGTATTTTAATACTTTCTCTATATATAATTTTCCCAGTATCAATTTCTTTTTCTATAAAAAAAGTAGTGACTCCCGTTTCTGCTTCGCCATTGATAACCGCCCAGTTTATAGGTGCCGCTCCCCTGTATTGAGGAAGCAAAGAGCCATGAAGATTAAAAGTGCCCAGCCTTGGCATGTTCCAAACAAGCTCTGGCAACATTCTAAAGGCGACTACTACTTGGATATCTGCTTTATAAGACTGTAGTTCTTTTAGAAAATCAGGATTTTTCAATCTAGTTGGCTGTAAGACTGGAATGTCATTTTCTAAAGCATATAATTTTACGGGAGACTGTTGAAGTTTTTTTCCTCTTCCTGCTGGTTTATCCGGAGCCGTTAAGACGGCTACCACTTCAGATCCTGCTTCCACTAAGACGCGAAGACTCTCTACCGCAAAGTCTGGCGTGCCCATAAAAATTATCCTCATGTTGATAGCTTTATTGTTTCTGCAAAACTAAAAAAATGAAATTTCAAAAGGGATGCAGATGTTGATTAACTCAGAATAATTTGTAGGTTTGTTATGTAAAGTTTCAAAATGAAGCATCAAAGTTTATTTTATTTTAAAGAACGTCTCTGAGTTAGATTCCAAATAACCCATATTGAAATGGTTTGGAACGGCAGAGATGTCCGTTCTTTTTTATGACCCACCTTATTAGAGGCGGGCAATTTTTTTTAAAAAAGTATATATGTCAAAATATCAATATTACACAAAAGAGGGTTATGAAAACCTGAAAAATAAGCTATCGGACTTAAAAGGTAAAGGGAGATTAGATATTGCAAAGCAAATAGGAGAAGCAAGAGATAAAGGAGATTTATCTGAAAACGCAGAGTATGACGCTGCAAAGGACGCTCAAGGCCATATGGAGTCTGAGATTTCTAAATTAGAAGTCCTCATGTCAGTTGCTAGAATTATTGATGAGTCTGCTATTGATAATTCTTCTGTATCACTAATGAACAAAGTCACCATTAAGAATTTAAAAAATGGGGCTAAGATGGTTTATACTCTTGTGGCCGAAGAAGAAGCTAATTTGAAGCAAGGTAAGATTTCTATTAATTCACCTTTTGCGAGAGGATTACTTGGGAAAACTGTTGGTGATAAAGCTGAGATTCAGGCTCCTGCGGGAGTTGTGGAAGTAGAAATTATGGACATTTCCACTTGATTTATGGCCACAATTTTCAGTAAAATCGTTAGCGGGGAGATTCCTTGTCATAAAATTGCAGAGACTGAGGATTTCTTGGCTTTTTTGGATGTTTTTCCTTGTGCCCAAGGGCATACTTTAGTCATTCCTAAAACAGAGGTAGATTATATTTTTGACTTAGATGATGAGCTCTATTTAAGACTTATGGCCTTTTCTAAAAAAGTGGCGTCTTATGTAAAGCAGGCTATTCCATGTAAAAGGGTTGGGGTTTCAGTTATAGGGCTTGAGGTGCCTCATGCTCATGTGCATCTTATTCCACTAAATAGTATGGCAGATATGGATTTTGGCAAGAAGCTTACTTTAAGTCAGCAAGAACTGGGTGAAATAGCTTCTCGTATCCGCTCTGTAATTTAATTGGGAAAGTCGAGCTTAAATCGTTATATTCTAGGATATCAATAAATACTAAAAGAACAAATTTATGTCAGTTGTAAAAGTTATCGAATTAATAGCCTCATCAGAAAAGAGCATTGAAGACGCGATTCAGAATGCTGTGACATCAGCTTCAAAATCTATCCATAACATAGACTCTGTGTATGTTCAAGATATCAAAGCACATGTAAAAGATGGGAAAATCACCACTTTTGGCTGCATCTGTAAACTGTCTTTTAGAGTAGATTCTTAAAAGCGGTTTCTTAAACATTAAATAAAAGGGAATGCCAGTTGGTGTTCCCTTTTGTTTTGGGCTGAAGGCAACATTGGCAGGTAAATTGATAATTTTTATTTGGCACTGTAATTTTTTCAACCGGTTGTGGGTTATAGGACTACCAAAACCATTTTCTTTTAACCATTATGCGTAAGACACTATTCGGATTTTTGATGCTCTTCTTAACGGGATTGACTACTAATGCCCAGATTCTAGAACCAGCCACTTTTACTTTTGATACGAAAAAGGGAGAGGTGAAAATAGGAGATATCATAGAGTTAGAATTTAATGCCACTATTGAGAAGGATTGGCACTTGTATTCTTCTGACTTTGATCCGGACTTAGGTCCAATAGTGTTAGAAACGAAGTTTATTCAGAATGATTCGTATAAATTGGTGGGCTCACTTAAACCTATAAACCCTAAAGAGCATTTTGAGGAAATATGGGAAGGGAATACGACTTACTTTGAAGAAAAAGGTCAATTTATTCAGAGGGTTCAGATCCTGAAACTTAATCCAGAAATTAAAGGAGATATATCGTTTCAGACTTGTACAGATTTAACGGGCCGATGTATTAATTCTAAAAAGAAGTTTTCGTTTAAGATAATAGCGGTAGCCATCGGGGCTGTGGTAGCTCCAAAGGCCGAAAAGAATGATGAAGGCAATCAAGGAACCTTGGCAGCCACATCATTTGAAATAACAGATACCGAAGCGGCAGTTTCTGAAGATGTTAGTTCAGATATAGATGAAATAAATAAATTAGAAGCCGTTTTAGAGCAAGGCTCTGAAGTGATAAATACCGATAAGCCAGCTCCAAGCCCTGATGAAGCGGAGAAGGCTTCTATGTGGAAGTTTCTCTTAGGAGCTTTCGGGACTGGCTTTGCGAGTATTTTTATGCCTTGCATTTTTCCAATTATGCCGATAACGGTTAGCTTTTTCACTAAACAAAAGAACGGTAGGGCTAAGGCTATTTTTTATGGGATATGTATTCTAATAATATTCTCATTGATGGGCCTAGTCACTATGTCATTGGGGCCTACTTTTCTAAACTTTTTAAGTACGCATTGGATACCAAACCTCATTTTCTTTTTAATATTTATCCTTTTTGGGGTATCACTTTTAGGAGCTTTTGAAATTGTATTGCCACATGCGGCTGTCAATAAAATAGACCACATGTCTGATAAGGGTGGCTTGATAGGTATCTTTTTTATGGCACTTACGTTGGTGCTGGTTTCCTTTTCTTGTACCGTACCTTTGGTAGGAAGTTTATTAATACTCTCGGCTAAGGGAGATGTTTTGAGACCACTTTTTGGGATGGCTGCTTTTGGTTTGCCGTTTGCACTCGTTTTCGGCGGATTAGCTTTCTTTCCGGATTTATTGAAGAAGCTTCCAAAATCTGGCGGCTGGTTAAACGAATTAAAGGCCGTTTTTGGATTAGCAGAATTTGCCTTGGCACTTAAGTTCTTAAGCAATATTGACTTAACACGTCATTGGGGTTTAATTCATAGAAATTATTTCTTAATGTTTTGGATTCTTATTTCAGCCATGATTACGCTTTATATTGTAGGCTTTCTACGAATGCCCCAGGATAGTAAAGTAGAAAAGAGGTCCTTCACAAGATGGGGTTTTGCGACGCTATTCTTTGCATTTACTTTATACATGGTGCCTGGATTATCCAATAAACCTTTGAGTTTATTGTCTGGAATTTTACCTCCAATACCCGTTTCGAATGTAGCTACATTGGATAATCCTAAAATGAAGAATTTGCCCCATGGGCTTCAAGGCTTTAAAGATTATGATGACGCTCTTGCTTATTCTGCTGAAGTGGGAAAGCCAGTTTTAATCGACTTTACCGGCTATGCCTGTGCCAACTGCCGTAAGATGGAAGAGTTTGTCTGGCCTAAAAACGAGGTGCTTACAAGATTGCAAGAGGATTTTGTGATAGCGTCCCTATATGTAGATGACAAAGCGGAGCTGCCAAGAGAAAAGCATTATGTATCAAGCTACGATAACGAAACAAAAACTACGGTAGGAGCCAAAAACATGGATTTAGAAATTACTGTTTTTAACAATAACGCTCAGCCTTATTATGTAGTGGTAGATAGTAAAGGGAACCCTTTGCTGGATCCTTTGGGCTATTCTACGGAAGAGGAGTTTGTCAATTTCTTGGATGAAGGAAAGAGTAAGTTTTAACCTTTGAAAGTAATATGGCTTTAAAGATGCTCTTCTATTTTAATGGAAGGGCATTTTTTGTATCTAGGCTTTTGATAAAAGGCTAAGTAACCTGTGCTAATGGCTCTATTGGGTTAGCTTGCAGTACTAATTATTCAACCTATAAATTATGCAGAAAAGAGTTCTTGGTATTCTTCTTTTATTGGTCATTAGTTTTTCGTCTTTTTCACAGAAAGAACACTGGTTTCAAGAACCTTTGCGAATTTTGCAAACGGTTCTTCGCCAACCCGATGCTACTTCTTATGATGTGGATAGCCTAGTAGACTATATGAAGACTGTCCACGCCAATGTGTTGGTTATAAATGGTGGTGGTATTGTGGATTATTTCCAGAATGAATTACCAATGGCCAACGTAAATCCATACTTAGGTAAAAGAGATTTGCTTTCTGAAATTGTTAAAGGTTGTCATGAGCATAACATCAAAGTTATTGCCAGAGTAGATTTTAGAGGTGTTCATAAAGAGCGATATGATTTACATCCTGATTGGTTTGCCAAAGATGAAAATGGGGATCCCATAATTCTCAATTATACTAGACCTGGCTTGTACGCTCCATGTTATAATGGACACTATAGGAATGAACATTCTGAGGCATTTATTGACCAATTGATGGACAAATATCACGTAGATGGCATTTGGCATAATTCTGTGAATTTTCATGATGTTTGCTACTGCAACCCCTGCCAAGTCCTATATCATCAAGAATATGGCACAGACATTCCCATAAAGACTAGCTCAGCCAACGAATGGGAAGAATACTATCGCTGGAATGAAAAAATGGCAAGTCGTCAATTGGCGAAAATGAGGGCTGTAGTGAAACAATATGGAGAAGATAAGTCTTACGCTGCCGAAGTGTTTGATATGTATAGCGTAGAGCAGCAAAAACATACAGGTATTAACCTTTATAGTGCGGCCAAACATTTTGACTTCTTTGTTACGGTCAGTTTCATTGCCAATAATGATGCAGATGTCAAGTATAAGGACATATACTATCCCGCAGCTATTGTCAAATTCCTGAAATCTTTAGAGCCAGAGAAATCTCCAGTCATTCTTTTTGGTGGAAACGGGACCGAGCACCGCTATACTTATGACCCGCCCATTGACTCTAGGCTTTGGCTGTGGCAGGCAGCTGCGGTTGGTGGGGGTTATTGGAACTGTTACTTTAATGGAGATTTCCCTTCCAACACTTTGGACCAAAGAAATGCTTTTATAGCTAGCGATGCTTATCAATACCTGGAAGAGAACAGTGAGTTTTTGGATAAGATAGAACCTATTACAGATATTGCACTTTTTTATTCTAAAGCTTCGGGTCAGCTCTTCGGAGATGAAGATTTTGGATTTCCAATGCGTGGTATGCTTAGGCTCTTAGAAGAGAATCATTATCAATACGGTTTTTTATCGGATAGAAACTTAAAGAGAGAAGATCTAAATAGGTATAAGCTACTGCTTATGCCCAATGTGGCAGCAATAAGTGACTCAGATTTAGCATTAATTAAGGACTGGGTAACTGATGGAGGAAGTTTATTGGCCACTTACAAAACCTCTCTTTTTGATGAGTTGGGTTCTCAAAGAACTGATTTTGGGCTGTCAGATCTCTTCGGTGCAAATTTTACGGGGGAAGAGATAAATACATCCATTGACTGTTATCAAACTGTAGAAAGTAGAAATGTGTTTTTAGAAGGTTTTGAACAGACCGAATTATTACACAATGGTGGTCAAACACTTATTGTAGATACTCAGGGTAGAGCCGAAATAATAACTAGATATCTGCCAAAAATCAATAATCAACCACCGGAAAATGCTTTTCCTGACTCATGGGAATCGCACAATCCCATAATGCTAAGTAATTCTTTCGGAAAAGGAAATGTAGTCTATTTCTCAAATCAAATTGCCAAGTTAAACTATACTATTGGCCATCCGGATTATAATGATCTTTTGGTGAATTCGGTAAACATACTTTTAGGCGAAAATGAAATTTTAGAAACCAACGCTCCTGCAAGTGTTAATGTCTATTTGAATAAGTACAAAAAGGAAGCTGGATTGTATCAATTATCTCTAGTTAATACAACTGGGGGCACTCAAAGGCCGTATAGAGCCTTAATTCCAGTTTCGGGAATAAAGATTGAACTACCATTTGACATAAAATATTACGAGATATTAAGAGAAGATACAGGTGCTGTTATTGCTCAAAAAGGAAATACTTTGACGATTTATAATTTATACGAGTTTATGTCTTTGAAAATTAATAAATGAAAAGAATTCTATTTACTGTTTGTCTTTTAAGCCTGTTTTCTTGTGCTAAATCTCAAGAAACCGAGCACGACAAGGCTACGTATAAGTATACCAATGCACTCATAAAGGAAAGCAGCCCATATCTTTTGCAGCATGCACACAATCCGGTAGATTGGCATCCATGGGGAGATGCGGCCTTATCTAAAGCGAAATCTGAGAATAAACTGCTTTTAATTAGTATTGGTTATGCGGCTTGCCACTGGTGCCATGTTATGGAGCATGAGAGTTTTGAAGACTCTACTGTGTCAAAATTCATGAATGATAATTTCGTGGCTATAAAAGTGGATAGAGAAGAACGGCCAGACATAGACCAAGTTTATATGAATGCTGTACAGCTTATAACTGGAAGAGGAGGCTGGCCCTTGAACTGTATTGCTTTGCCAGATGGCAGACCTCTATATGGCGGAACCTATTTTCCGAAAGAGCAGTGGATGGATATGCTCAAAAGCGTTCTTGATTTCACTAAGAACAATCCTGAGAAAACGGAGGAACAAGCTCAAGCTCTTACTGCCGGTGTTCAAACGCCGGCTTTCGAAGTCATTGAGAATGAACAAAACAAATATACCGCTGAGGATTTGGCTCAAGTTTTTAAAAATTGGAAAGGAAGCATAGATTATAAGGAAGGAGGAGGTAGAAGAGCTCCGAAGTTTCCTTTGCCAATTGGCTATCAATATTTATTGAATTATAATCATCTATCTAACGCTCCTGATGCTTTAGAGGCAGTCAATATTACTTTAAAGAAAATGGCACATGGGGGCATTTACGACCAAGTCGGTGGAGGCTTTGCTAGATATAGCACAGATGCTATTTGGAAGGTGCCACACTTTGAGAAAATGCTTTATGACAACTCTCAGCTAGTTAGTCTTTACTCTATGGCTTTTCAGGAAACCAAAAATCCACTCTATAAAGAAGTAGTTACAGAAACTTTAGATTTTATAGAAAGAGAGCTTATAGATGAGAGTGGGGGCTTTTATTCATCATTGGATGCAGATAGCGAGGGTGAAGAAGGGAAGTTTTATGTCTGGACAAAGGCTGAATTTGATGAAGTACTAGGAGAAAGTGCGGATTTAATGGCAGAGTATTTTGAGGTGACTTTAAAAGGCAATTGGGAGCATGGTAACAATATTTTGCTAAAAACGGAAAAACCGGAATCATTGGCTCTGAAGAACAAAATATCGTTGACTCAATTAGATAAACTAGTCAATGAGACAAAGTTAAAATTACTGAATGCCAGAGCAAAAAGAATTAGACCAGGACTTGATGATAAGATATTGACAGGCTGGAATGCTCTCATGTTACATGGTTATACGGATGCTTATAGAGTTTTTGGAGAAGAGCGATTTCTAAACAAAGCAAAAGAAAATGCTGAATTCATCTTGGCAGAAATGAAAAGGAAAGACGGTGGTTTAAATAGAAACTTCAAGGAAGGGAAGTCGAGTATTAATGGTTTCTTAGATGATTACGCATTTACAATTTCTGCCTTTATTAACTTGTATCAGGCCACTTTTGAAGAGAAATGGCTAATGGAGGCTGCTGACCTTTTGGAGTATGTTAATCTTCATTTTAGTGATAATAACTCAGGTATGTATTTTTATACGTCAGACTTAGACCCTGCTTTAGTGGCTAGGAAAATGGAGATTGCTGATAATGTAATTCCTTCTTCAAACTCTCAAATGGCTAAGAACCTATATGTTTTGGGACAATACTTATTTAAAGAAGACTACATTGAAAGGGCGAGACAAATGCTGAACAATGTTAAGGAGGAGGCGATAAAAAATGGACCGTATTATGCTAATTGGAATAGTTTGTACGCTTATTTAGTGCAAGAACCTTATGAGGTAGCTATTGTTGGCCAAGAAGCAGAAAGTCTCAGAAAGCAATTTGATAAGCATTATTTACCAAATGTCTTTCTCTCCGGTGGCGTAAAAGAAGGGGATTTAAAGCTGCTAGAAAATAAGCGAGTTAAAAATAAAACACTCATTTACGTATGTCAAAACAAAGTATGTCAATATCCAGTGACTACCGTGGAGGAGGCCATGGGACTAATGAAGGGAAGTATTAAAAGTAATTAAAACTTCGTAACACCTATGATGTAAAACTACCCTGCCCAATTCTCTCTATCTAAACTTCTATACTGTATAGCTTCGGCCAATTGTTCATTTTTGATATTTTCTGAACCCGATAAATCGGCAATTGTACGGCTTACTTTTAAGATTCTGTCGTATGCTCTGGCTGAAAGGCCTAGCCTTTCCATGGCTTTTTTAAGTAGTGTTTTCCCGGCTTCGTCTATTTGACAAACCTCTTTCACCATTTCAGCTGGCATCATGGCGTTGGAGTGAATCTCAGGGAAATCTTTAAAGCGTTCTATCTGTACTTCTCTTGCTTTTACTACACGCTCTCTAATCTCCTTTGAACTTTCGTTTTTTCTAGTTGAAGAGATTTGGTCAAAACTTACTGGAGTCACTTCCACATGGAGGTCGATCCTGTCTAGAAGCGGGCCTGAAACTCTGTTTAGGTATTTTTCTACTGCTCCAGGAGGGCATGTGCAATCTTTATCTGGATGATTATAATAGCCACAAGGGCAAGGGTTCATGCTCGCAATGAGCATAAAGCTAGATGGGAATTCTACTGTGAGGCGTGTTCTGGAAATACAGACTTTACGCTCTTCAAGTGGCTGACGCATCACTTCCAAAACAGTTCTTTTGAATTCGGGAAGTTCGTCTAGAAACAATACACCATTATGTGCCAGCGATATTTCGCCAGGCTGAGGAAATGAGCCGCCACCCACGAGGGCCGCGTCTGATATGGTGTGATGGGGATTCCTAAAAGGACGTCTTGATATGAGTGTTGCTTTTTGGTCTAATTTACCAGCTACAGAATGAATTTTTGTGGTCTCCAAAGCTTCCATCAAAGTAAGAGGAGGTAAAATAGAGGGCAGTCTTTTGGCGAGCATCGTTTTTCCAGCTCCAGGAGGCCCTATCATGATTGCATTATGACCTCCGGCCGCAGCTATTTCTAAGGCTCTTTTAATGTTTTCTTGGCCTTGAACATGAGAGAAGTCTGCTTCGTAATTACTTACTGTATGATAGAACAAGTCTCGAGTGTCTGTCACCAAAGGTGTTATTTCTAGTTCTCCTTTGAGATAACGAATGGCCTCATCTAAAGTTTCTACACCAATAACATCTAGGTTATTCACTATGGAAGCCTCGGCAGCATTTTCTTTTGGCAAAATAAATCCTTTCTTTTTCTGCTCACGAGCCTCAATCGCAATGGGTAGAACCCCCTTTATTGGCCTCAAGGAACCATCTAAAGACAATTCACCTAGAATAACGTAATCTGAAAGTTCTTTAGCAAAAGTCACGCCGCAGGAGATATTGATAAGACAAACGGCAATGGGTAAATCGTAAGAAGAACCCTCTTTACGTATATCTGCGGGAGCTAAATTGATAACTGTTTTTTTTCTATCCTGCGTATATCCCTCGTTTTTGAGGGCTGCGTCTATTCTTTGTAAACTCTCTCTAACGGCATTGTCTGGCAAGCCCACTACGTTAGTTCCGGCACCTTTGATAAGGCTAATTTCTACAGTTATGAGTGTGGCACTAACGCCGTAAACGGCGGCTCCAAATGTGGTGGCAAGCATTTTATTGTGTTATTCTTTCCAAAACCACTCTTTACCCAGAATTAGGGCTTCTTTAAGGTTTTGGCTAATTAAGTACTCTTTAGTCTCTTCTAAAGTCTTTCGTGGAGGTAATTTGTCTGCATTGGCAAGTGCATATAACATCATGGCAGTATATTTCACATTGTTATTAATATCTATTTCAGATACTAAATCAAATGTGTCGCAGTCGGCATGGTAACAATCTTGAGCCTTTTGAGCTAGCTTCTTGTTTGGTCTTGTTACAGGAATGCCTTCCATCATAAAACTCTGATGGTCGCTATGAAGTCCGGCATTGCTGGTATTAAGGTTTTGGTAGTTTTTATCTACGGTGTTAATCTCCTTTCCAAAGGTTGAAGTGAGGTGTTCGAGTTTTGAGTTGCCAAAGGCATTAAAACCAAGAATGTTACTTGTCATGTCTAGGTTTATCATAAGACCAATATTGTCTATTTCCCCCGTGCGTTTTAGTTCTTCTACTAATGCCTTAGAGCCTAGCCTGCCTTGCTCTTCTCCCATAAAGAGGATAAACTCTATTGGTCTTTTTGTCTTCAAATTGAGTTTCTTAAAAACTCTGGCTACATCCATTACAGATGCCGCTCCTATGCCATTATCTATTGCCCCATTTGCCAAGTCCCAGGAGTCTAAATGGGCTCCAACAATGATTTTTTCTCCTTGGTATTTTGTAGAGCCTTTGTGCTTTGCTAAAATGTTTCGTGCCCTAACTGGTTTGAAACTATTGAGCATTTCAATTTGGGCTAAAATATGCGTTTCATCTTTTATCCAATTTTTCATATAACGACCACTTTCATATGAGACACAGACTGCGGGAATAGGAATTAGCTCTCCTGTCGCTGAGGCCGTTCCTGTCAATAGAACTCCACCTTTAACTGAATTGGCGATAATAACACCAGCGGCTCCGTATTTTATGGCTAAAGCTGTTTTTTCAGAGCGATGAAGATTTAATTTTCCTTTGTTGTCACGGTATTGGATATTGATATTAAATAAGGCAATTTTTCCTTTTAATTCTTCTCCAATTAATTCAAAGTCGCTTTTCAAACCATCTTTACAATTAACGATTTTAGCCGTCACAGACGCAGCCTTAGGCGAATGGGCTAGGCTAACGACCTCTACCTCTCGAAAATTATCTGAATTATCAGGAACTAAAGATAGTGTTACACTTCTTCTTGACCAAGACTCTGTTTCAAAAGGCAAATAAGCGGCACTGGAGTAGCCAAAATCCTGAAAAGCTTTAAACGCAAACTCTTCTGCCTTTCTGCCATTTTCAGAACCCGTTAGCCTATGAGTAGTGGCTTTAATGAGTTTGTCTAAAGTGCTGTATGCTTGTCCGTTTTTGTTTACTTCCGAATTTATTTTTTCGAAAATCGCTAACCTTCCTTTTTTCTGAGTCAGGAATGCAGAGAAAAGAAATAATACAAAGACTAAATACCAGTTATGTTTGATGCTCATTACTATTAAATTACCCGAATTAAGTTTTTTATCGGATAAAAACCTATTGCAGCACATAAAAATCCTTCATCAAGTCTTTGGATATTGAGACTGCGATTTTGATCATGCTATTTACCGGAAGATAAACTAAACTTTTGGATAGAAATGTTACCGTTTACTACTTTTAACAAGGGAAATTAGAATTGTTTTGAATACGATTGTATAGAATCCGAAAATTTCCAACTAACTTTAACTTTAATAAGTTTAAGAGTCCAAAAGTTAATCCGATTTAGAACTTTATTACAAATTAAGTCACAATGAAAAAAAGTATACTCGCTTTAATTGCTTTATTGGCATTCACAAGTTATACTGCTCAAGCACAGTTAGATTCTTGTAAGGCATGTAAGCCGTTTCCTTGGGAAATAGGCATCCCATTAGGTATTACTCAATACCTCGGAGATGTACACTGTAGCATGCCCTATGCTTCGGGTAACAGAATAGTTTCTGGGCTATTCGCAAGAAAACATGTTGGAGATTACTTTGCTATTCGTCCTCAGATTCTAGTGGGAGGTTTGGCAGGAGATGATTTTTCACATCCTGATGGATACTGGGATTATAGAGGACTTAAATTTAAAACTCCTTTAGTAGAGGCTTCCTTATTGGGCGAAATTTATCCTTTTAAAGAACGAAAGATAACATGTGAAGGAATTACAAGAAGAACCCTTTCTCCATATCTCTTTGGAGGAATTGGCGTAACATACACAAACCCAACGGTAGAAGTGCAGTCTGGAACTACTTTTCCTCCGTTACCAAGAGATATTACAGCAGATGCTGCTGGTTTAAAAAAGTGGGCAGCAGTTATTCCTTTTGGTCTAGGTGTTAAATGGAATCTGGCTGAGCGATTTGCCTTAGGTTTAGAAGGTGGATATAGATATTCTTTCTCTGATTATTTAGATGGAATTAGTATAGCAGCTAATGATCAAAGAAACGACGGTTACTTCTTGGGTTTAGTCTCTGGTTCTTACAGATTTGGAGACAAAGATTCTGATAAGGACGGAACTGTGGACAAATGTGATATTTGTCCTGACATTGCTGGTTTGAGGAAGTTTCAAGGATGTCCTGATACGGACGGTGACGGCGTTCCTGACAATGTGGATGATTGCCCAACTATGGCTGGGCCTATTTCTCTTAAAGGTTGTCCTGATTCTGACGGTGACGGTATTGCAGATAAAGATGATGAGTGTCCTACACTTTATGGGTTGGCTTCTTTAAACGGATGTCCAGATAGAGACGGTGACGGTGTCGCTGACAAAAATGACGAATGTCCTGATGTGGCTGGAGTGGTAGCCTTAAGAGGCTGCCCAGATACAGATGGTGATGGAATTGCAGATAAAGAAGATGCTTGTCCGAACTCCCCTGGCCCAGCCTCAACTAACGGTTGTCCAGATAAGGATGGAGACGGCATTGCAGATAGCGAAGATGATTGTATTAACGTGTCTGGTGAAGTAGATGGTTGCCCAGACTCTGATAAGGATGGTGTTCCCGATCATTTAGATAAGTGTCCAGATTTTCCTGGTTTAGCCTCTAATGATGGCTGCCCAGAAGGTTATGTAGACGGTCAAGCACCATTTATGGGTTATGCAACTCCTAGTGGGTGTGAAATATCTGCTAGCGAATTAGACGAACTAAACTATGCTGCTCAGCAAGTGGAATTTTATAGCGGAACTAATAAGCTTCGCCCTACATCATACAAATCGCTTCAAAGAGTTTGTGATTTATTGGCTAGGTGCTCTGATGCGGCCATTCATGTTAATGCTTATAATGATGGTAGTGCTACTTCCTCTAACGTGAGGTTAGCAAAACTAAGAGCTTGTGCCATTTATACGTATTTCCTTCAAAAGAAGTGTTTGACAAAATCTAGGATTTCTTATGACGGTTTTGGAGATGAAGATACTGCGAGTTATTATACAAACGCGGAAGGAAAAAGAACTGGAACTAGAATTGAATTCTTGTTAAGGTAAGACTTCCTTAGAAAAAGAAAAGGCCTAGTTTCAATTGAGACTAGGCCTTTTCTTTTGTGGAGAACCGATACTTTAGCTCTTAAATTTTAGGAAATTTAAGAGGATTAGACTCTCTCATTATGTTATAAACTACATCAAAAACATCGTCTTCGTTCGGCTTTGAGAAATAGTCACCATCAGAGCCATACGGTGGCCTATGCTCTTTGGCGGAGATGGTTACTGCTTGGCCATCTAAGTATTTATAACCTCCTTGCTCTTCTATGACTTTTTGCATCATGTAGGCAGAGGCTCCTCCAGGCATGTCTTCATCCGCAAAAATTATACGATTAGTCTTTTGTAAGGACTTTAATATATTTCCATCTCTATCGAAAGGAAGAAGTGTTTGTACGTCAATAACTTCCACTGAAATCTCCATAGTGGTAAGTTCTTTTGCAGCAGACAGCACAATAGCACACATAGAACCGTAAGTGACTATGGTTACGTCATTTCCCACCAGCAACGTCTCTGTTTGCCCTAAAGGGACGCAGATTTCGTCTAGATTTCTCGGAAGCTTCTCTTTAAGGCGATAACTGTTCAGAGGTTCAATGACCAGTGCAGGGTCATCTCCTTTAATCAATGTGTTGTATAATCCGGCGGCTTGTACAAAATTTCTAGGTACACAAATATGCATTCCTCTTAAGGTGTGAATCATGGCCGCCATTGGTGAACCAGAGTGCCAAATACCTTCTAACCTATGCCCTCTAGTACGTACAATTAGGGGGGCCATTTGACGCCCAAAAGTACGGTAACGTAGGCATGCTAAGTCGTCAGTTAAGGTGGGAAGAGCATAGTAGATATAGTCTAAATATTGAATCTCTACGATGGGTTTTAAACCACGCATGGCAGCTCCTACACCTTGACCTATGATAGTGGTTTCTCTGATGCCAGTATCATCCACTCTTAGCTTTCCGAATTTCTGTTGCAGGCCTGCAAAACCTTGATTTACATCTCCGATACTACCCACATCTTCACCAATGGCAAAAACTCTCTTATCTCTTTTAAGAAGTCCGTCAAAGAAGGTATTGATGATTTGGTGACCGCTCAATAGTTTTTGTTCTCCGCCATATTTAGCTTTTACTTCTTTAACGTTAAGGGGAGAAGTTTCAAATTCACTGTATAAATGAGTACTGAAGTTGTGAGCACCGTCTTTATTCATTTGAGCTAGAAAGGAAGAAAGGGCGGCGGTATTCTTTTCCTTTATGAGCATTCTTAAGGCCTTCTTTATGGTAGAAACGGCATCTTTTTTGAGCCCCTGTCTATTAGACTGAAGCGACTTTTTAAGAGAGAGTATTTCAGCCTTTTTGGGGCCTATGGCTACACTATCCAGCAACTTTATGGCGGAGTTTATGTCTTTGTCATTGGCCGCCCTGAAAGCCTCCCAAGCATTTTTTTGGGCATTTTTCGCTGTTTCTTTTGCTCTTTGGTCTATCTGTTCTAGTTCCTCGGCTGAAGCTACTCCTTCTTCAAGAATCCAAGATTTAAATCTAGCATTGCAGTCATTTTCGTTTTCCCATTTAAGCCTTTCTTTTGACTTATACCTTTCATGCGATCCACTCGTAGAATGTCCTTGAGGTTGTGTAATCTGATAAACATGAAGCAAGCATGGCACATGCTCATCTCTAGCATATCTTGCGGCTTTTTGAAAAGCCCCTATGAGTTCTGGATAATTCCAGCCACGGGCTCTTATAATTTCTAATCCCGCCCCGTCATTATCTCTTTGAAAACCTGCTAAAGCTTTAGATATACTACTTTTTGTAGTTTGATATTCTGAGGGCACCGAAATGCCGTAACCGTCATCCCAAACAGCAAAAATGACAGGAACCTGTAAAACCCCTGCTGCATTAATGCTTTCAAAAAACATGCCTTGAGAAGTAGAGGCGTCTCCTATGGTAGCGAAACAAACTTCGTTGCCATTTTGAGAGAAGCCATCCATATCCCTTAATTCTGGGTTCTCCCTATACAATTTTGAGGCATATCCTATCCCCAAGCTTCTTGGGATTTGACCAGCCGTGGGAGAGACATCCATCACCTGATTGTAGCCATCTGTCTGCCTTAACCATTGTCCTTTATCATCTAGCCACGGATTTGAAAAATGGCCATTCATTGATCTTCCGGCAGAAGAGATATCATGATTTATGTCTGCGTGGGCATAGAGCTGAGCAAAAAGCTGAGTCCAGGTCATTGCTCCTACGGCCGCCACAAAAGTTTGATCTCTGTAATACCCTGAACGAAAATCGCCTTTACGAAACACTTTAGCCATGGCAAGCTGAGCAAGCTCCTTGCCGTCTCCAAATATGCCAAACTTCGCCCTACCTGTAAACACTTCCTTTCGTCCTAAAAGACTGACCTCCCTGCTTTCAACAGCTAAGCGGTAGTCATTAAGTATTTCTTTTTTATCAATAATGAATTTTTCTGAAATGGAAGTTTGCGTAGGGTATTCGCTCATTCGTTATTTGTTAAAGTATGTGCATGCAAAAAGGGGGTAGCATGAACATTGCTTGATGAAATTACGGCAAGTTACCATATTTCCTTTATTTATCAATTTCGTTACGACTCCTCTTGTCATCTATGATATCTTGTTAACGGGCTGTTAAGGATTTGTAAATAGCTGTGTTTTGGGTGTTAATTTGTATTGAATTCTATTAAATAGATTAGTTATTAAACTCAAACGAAAATGAAATCGATGAAAAAAGTATTATTTACGATTATAGCCCTAATGGCTTTTGCAGTATCTTCTAATGCACAGGGTGTATTGAAATTTGAGACAGAGAAGCACGACTTTGGAACATTGGCTGAGGGCCCTGTAGCCCGTTACTCCTTTGCTGTAACCAATACAGGAACTGCTCCTGTTGTGATTTCAAGAGCTATGGCTTCTTGTGGATGTACTACACCAGAGTGGAGTACAGACCCAATCTTACCAGGTGCAACAAGTGAAATTAAAGTAGGTTATAACACTTCTGGTCGTCCTGGAAACTTCAATAAAACAATTACGGTAACGAGTAATTCAGAGAACTCATCCATTATCCTAAAGATAAATGGTTCTGTGACGCCGAAGTCTAAGTAAGACTATCAAGTACTTAAAGAAAAGGATTATCCAGGCGGGTAATTCTTTTTTTATGCACTTTTGTTAACGGAAATACTGAAATCAGGTGATGGAAGAAATAAATAAGTCTTTTTATAAAGCTGGGCTAAATGTGCAATGGGGCGATATGGATGCGGCAAGGCATGTTAATAATATCATGTACTTACGTTATTCTGAATCTGCTAGGATAGGATTTTATGAGAAATTAAAAATCGTAGATCTAGATTTTGGCGACTTAAGTATCATTCTAGCTTGGCAAGATTGCAAATATATTTTCCCATTAACTTTTCCGGATACCGTTCTGATGACCTATGATATTATAGAAATTCGTCCTGACAGATTGATTGGAGAATGTAAAATGTACTCTGAAAAACACCAACGGATTTCAGCTATCTCAAAAAGCACAGTCATGGCATATAGCTATAAAGAACTGGGCAAAGTGTCTATTCCAGAGGAATGGAAAAATGCCCTTACCAATATTTATGGCAAGGGCATTTTGACGTGATAGTTATTTTGATTGAAAATTGGCTTTTCGTTTTTCGATAAATGCAGTGGCCCCTTCTCTAAAGTCTGAGGTAGTAGATAAGAATTTGAAACTATCAATCTCCGTTTGATAGCCGTCTTTCCCCATTTCAAAAAAGGCGTTAACGCTTTCAATCACTTTGGAGATAGCTAAAGGGGCCTTTTTGGCTATTTTACTTAAAATTTCTTTGGCCTTGGTTATTTCCTTACCAGCTTCTACGACATGATTTGTCAATCCTAGTTTTAAAGCCTCTTCCGCCCCAATCATGTCCGCGGTCATCATAAGTTCAAGGGCCTTTCCTTTGCCCACAAGCTGAGTTAATCTTTGTGTCCCGCCGTATCCAGGGATAAGACCCAAGGTCACTTCAGGAGTGCCAAAAAGGGCGTTTGAAGAAGCTACTCTGATATGGCAGGCCATAGCTAGTTCACAGCCACCTCCTAAGGCATAACCATTTACAGCGGCTATCACTGGCAGGTGGCAGTTTTCGATGGCATTGAATATTCGATGTCCCATTTCTGGGCCAAACGACTCTCCTTCTTTTATGTGTAGGAATTCAGTGATATCTGCTCCAGCCACAAAAGCCTTATCTCCGTCGCCAGTAATGATTATGCCAGTTAGATCTAGGGTTTTGACGTCAACACTGAAGAATTGATAGAGCTCTTTCATCAATGTTTGATTTAGGGCATTTAGAGCTTTTGGTCTCGATAGGGTAAGAATGGCTACTTTTTCCTCAATGGATACTTTTATGGTTTCAAAATTCATTGTTTATTATTTTAGAATGTGAGAAGATTAGTTTTCAAAAACGGGCTTTCGTTTCTCCATAAAGGCTTGGAAAGCCTCCATTAAGTCATTTGATAAAAGCATGGAAGCATTCCAGGCCGTCATATAATTTAATGATTCATCTACCGAGTGATCTCTTTTATAGAGCAGCATTTCTTTAGTACCACGAATACAAAGAGGCGATTTACTAGCTATCGTTTGTGCCGTTTTCATAACGGCGGCATACATTTCTTCTTTGTTAGAAAAGCTTTTATTGGTGAGGCCTATTTGAGCTGCCTCTGGGCCCATTATATTTCTGCCTGTATAAGCCATTTCAGCGGCTATTCCTGGATGTATGATAGTGGGCAGGCGTTGCATGGTACCTATGTCGGCTACAAGCCCTAGGTCAATTTCTTTCACCGAAAAATAGGCGTCGTCTGTGGCATATCTTATATCGCATGATGTTATAATATCCAAAGCTCCTCCAACACAAGCTTTATGAATAGCTGCCAGAACAGGTTTTCTGCATTTTTCTATGGATGTGATAATATCTTGGAGCTTAAAAATAAAGCCACGGAGCATTTCTCTTTTTCTCCCCTCACACGCTATAGAACCATATTTTTGAATGTCCATGAGAGTTTCAAGGTCTATTCCTGCACAGAAATTATCGCCCTCTCCGGAAAGAATGATAACTCTTGCCTCGGGTGTTTGGTCTAAAGTGTCAAAAATGTGCTTCATTTCTTCCCATGCTGGGTTATGAAGCGAGTTAGCTTTATGTGGTCTATTGAATTTTACTTCTGCTACATTGTCAGTAATACTGACTTTGAAGTGTTCGTAGTTCATGTTGTTGATGTTTTATTGTGAAACAAATATATTTCTAATGATTTAAAATCTCTTTGTTTAAAGAAACTCTTATGAACGGTAGTCTCTAATAGTGTGCTAGTCAGGACTCCAAGAGCGTGGAAGTTCATTAAGATTTAATTGATCAAAAAAACTTGAAATATTATCACTAAAAGTTTGCCCAATTTCATAGAAGGCTATACTTTTGCATCTCCATTTCGGAAACGAAATAAGTTTCCTCCTTAGCTCAGCTGGTTAGAGCATCTGACTGTTAATCAGAGGGTCCTTGGTTCGAGTCCAAGAGGAGGAGCAAAACTCGAAAAAAACCTCATTTCATTACTTGAAATGGGGTTTTTTATTTCCTGACCTACAATTAGTGTCTTTTTCAGGGAATTCATGATATTTTAGTGACGTAATAAAAAGTGCCTCCAAAGGAATTGCGAAAAGCAGGAGCAAAAAGCAGCAGAAATACACCTTTTGATTTAATCTTAGTTTTCTTCATGAAAGTGAAGAAAATAATATCCCAGTTTTTACTTTATGCGAGAAGCTAAGGGTTTTAACACTTTTTGGAATTAATCGAAAAAAGGATGGAGTGAATTTAATCTATAAGTATGTTTTTATTTGGTTCCTCAAAACTTCCCAATTATAGACGATAAGGGGAATAAAGTCTACATATTAGGGTGCTTATCGTTATGGCATCATTATTTATGCGACGGTATATAACAAAAAACAAAAAGTTGTATGAAGAACAGCATAAAATTAATCGCTATTTTATTTATCTCTGCCTTGTGTATATTCCAGTGAAAGGAGGCCAGTCGTTTAGGTTTTACTACGGCCATGCCACCTCGGGAAACTTATTATAACCAAAACCTACCAATTCCTAAGGGCTATTACGCTAATGACGTTTTAGAACATAAAGACCCAATTGAAATTGAGATGGCCTTAATTAATGGCATTTCTAACTCTGCAGTTTCCGCCGGATCGGAAATAGATGAAGGTAAAGATGAACTCTCTATTGCAGAAGCTTTAAAAGATTACAGCTCAGCTTTTATAGGTAAATGGCACCTTGGTGGCTTTGGTGCTAAAGGCTATCAACCCGCCGACCAGGGCTTTGAACCTTTGGCTTGGTATGATGCGGGAGGTTCGGGTTATTTCAACTGGAAAAAAAACTGGGATAATAAATCAAAAACTCGCTTTCCTAAAATGCCTCAAGAGCATTTAGAAATAGGAAACTCTGGGGAAATTACAAATGAGGAATACTTAACAGACGATTTGACGATTCAAGCTTTGAATTACATTGAGAAAAGGGCTAAAATCAAGGCTCAGCCTTTCTTTCTTTATTTTTCCCATTTCGCAGTACATGCTCCTTATCAAGGAAAGAGAGAGGAAGTAGATTATTTCACAAACAAGCCTACAAAAGGATGGAATGGTCATAAAGACCCTGTTTATGCTTCCATGATGGCAAGTATGGACCGCTCCATTGGTTTGATTCTTAAGAAACTGGAAGAAACCGGTTTGGAAGAAAACACTCTCGTTGTTTTTATGTCCGACAACGGTGGAATAGACGCTGAAATTACTCCTAATGGCAGAGGCACCGAAAACAGTCCTTTTTTAGGTGGAAAAGCTTGCTTAACCGAAGGAGGTATTCGTGTGCCACTTGTTTTCAGATGGAAGGGGAAAATCAAACAAGGTAAATGGGTAGATGTGCCCGTAGACTGCACAGATATCTACCCTACTTTATTAGAAGCAGCCGGATACGATTCCAAAGCCATTGCTAAAACTAACGATCTTGATGGGCAAAGTATCTTCACTCTACTTTCTGATGTTCAAAACACAGAAAAAAGCTATAACAAGGAAACCCACTATTGGCATTACCCTTTTAATGTAATCTATAATAGCCCATACGAGCCGCTAGCACTTACCCCCCATTCCGCTATGCGAGAGGGTGATTACAAGTTAATATTTGATTGGTATGGCAGATTGCATCTCTATAATATTGAGGAAGACCCTTTTGAGAAAAATGACTTGGCTTTACAGATGACTGGTTTAAGGGATAATATGTTTAAAAAGTTGATGGATTGGATAACAATAAATGTAGATAAAAGGTATTGGCCTACCCTTAACCCTGGTTATAATCCCCAAAAAGAATCTAGAGACGTTCCTTTTAATAATATGTTTTCTTCATACATAAAGTAGCCCTCGTAACATATGAATTCATTCCAGAATAAATCAATTGGACTTTATCAAATGAGTAACATCGTTAAACCTTTATTCATGGCTTTTGCCCTGTTTTCATTTACTTCTTGTAAGGAAACTAGCAATGAGAAAAATGAAGCCGCTGAGCTAAAAGAAAAACCCCACCCTAATGTACTATTTATTGCTGTGGATGACTTAAATAACATGCTGGGTGTTCTTGATCGTTATTCTGGGACAAAAATGCCTAACATAGATCGTTTGGCATCAAGGGGTGTTGCTTTTTCGGATGCACATTGTCAAGCTCCTTTGTGTGGCCCTTCTAGAGCGTCACTAATGACAGGATTACGACCTTCTACCACAGGTATCTATGGAATGATCGATGATAACAAAATTCGTTCAGAAAATCCTGCGACTAAGGAAATTATAATGCTTCCAGAGTATTTTAGAAACAATGGATATCATACGATGGGTATTGGTAAGTTGTTTCATCGCCATGCTCCGGATGATGTTTTTGATGAATCTGGTGGTAGGGTTAAAGGTTTTGGGCCATTACCCGCAGAACGCTTTGTCTGGGACGGCTATGGCACTTCTGATAGAAAAAAATATGGACGAACTAGTACTGACTGGGGTGCATTCCCTGTAGTGGATTCACTAATGCCCGATCATCAATCTGTAGATTGGGCAAAGAACCGACTTAATAGAAAATACGATAAGCCCTTTTTTATGGGTGTCGGCTTTTTAAGAGTGCACGTTCCATTATATGTTCCTCAAAAATGGTTTGATATGCATCCTTTGGATAGTATTAAAACTAGGCCTTACAGAGCCGATGATTTAGACGACGTTCCACCAGTGGCATTACAAATTAATGATTTGCCTATGATGCCCTCCACGGATTGGGCTATTGAAAGTGGCGAATGGCCAAAAATCATTCAAGCTTATTTAGCATGTATCAGTTTTGTGGATTATGAAATAGGCAGGCTTTTAGATGCTCTTGAAAGCAGTGAATATGCAGATAATACGGTCATTGTCTTATGGTCTGATCACGGCTATCGTTTGGGCGAAAAAGGCACTTTTGCCAAACACGCCCTTTGGAATGCAGCTACAAAAACGCCGTTGCTGTTCGCTGCACCTCAGCTCCCGCAAGGAGTCGTAATTGACAAACCTGCCGAGTTACTTTCTATTTATCCTACTCTTTTGGAACTATGTGGACTCACGGCCTATGACAGAAACGAGGGCAAAAGTCTAGTGCCCTTAATGCAAAACAAGGATAAAGAAGAAAGCCATGTTGCTATAACAACGTTTGGTATGAACAACCATGCGGTGAAGTCTGAACGTTTCAGATATATTCGATATGAAGATGGAAAAGAAGAACTCTATGACCATAGCAATGACCCGAATGAGTTTACAAATCAATCAGAAAATCCTGATTATGAGGATGACATAAATACCATGAAAAAGTATCTGCCAAAAACGAATGCGATATGGGATCCTAATTCTTCCTATACTTTTCAGCCCTATTTTGTGGAGCAAAAGGCAAGAACGAGTGGATTCGATGGAAGGCCTTTATAATCCAATGGAGCACCGTAATAAATACGCCGTATTACCTTCTCAATAGTCAGCCTGTTCAACAACTTTCTTAAAATATTATTTTATATCGATAGTACGCCAAATATGGATATCCTTGATAAAATTAATCTTCTCTCAAAATCCGTGAAATTTCAAGTTACTTTCAGCCTGTGTTTTGCCTTAACCAGCGTATGTTTCGCACAAATCAAACATGGACTTAGAGATGAATCTGGTCGTCACATTATCCCCAGAGGCTTTGTTATAAATACCAATGATTATGGGGGAGAGGTGTTCTTTGATAGCGATGACTATGTCAGAATGGTCCGCTTAGGAGCGAATGCTCAGGTTATTCGCTTGGAGCTTGGTAAACTGAGTACTTTTCCTGGTGGTAAGTTAGATGCTAACTATCTTTTAAAACTAGATTCCTTAGTGGCGATGGGTAGAAAGACAGGGATGAAAACAGTGTTTAAAATGACCGTCTATGGCGTGGATAAGTTTATTTGGGAGGATTTTTGGCAAAATAATAACAATGAACATCAGACTTATATTGAAGCTTGGAAAGTCATTTGGAACAGATACACTAATGACAAATCTGTTTTAGGATATGACATTGTAAACGAGCCTAGAAAACTGACCATGGATATTTCCTATACGGCTCTCACAGGAAAGTATCTCCTTCCACTTTATCAAAAAATCATTGACGAAAGCCAAAACATAAATGCGGATAAGAGGATCCTCATTCAGTCTATTTTTCATGAATAAAGGGGAAGGCATTGAAAATAATCAGTATGCGGAAATTACATTTCCTATAAACAGAAAAAATGTATTATTTGCTCCGCATATTTATCAAAACAAGCTAGATTTTATCAAGCTAATCATGGACCGGTTCGATAAAGAATCAGACTTGCTTAATGCCCCAATTTTCATAGGCGAGTGGGGATTTCCCACTTTTGCCTCAACAGATACAACGATATCGGGTAGAAATGGACAATCAGAGTATAGAGAATTCTACATACGAACAGCCGAAGTCTTTGACCAAATGGGTGTAGGCAGTATTAAAGCATGGTTCTTGGGTAATCGGAGCATGCAAAACTTTCTTCCCGGAGGGCCTTCCACATGGTCAATTTTCAGCGACAATAAAGATGATGGTACGGTCGAGAGAAAATATATCACTGATATAATAGCACGGCCATTTCCGCAGACTGTTGCCGGAGATATCCACTCATTTATGTTTAACCATGCCACACGAAGTTTGGATTTGGTCATAAATCCAGATAATACTAAGGGGACTTCAAAGATTTTTATTGGAGCCAACAGACACTACCCTGATGGTTTTTCAATTCTTATTGACGAGGATATAGTTTTATTTCACAATCCTCTGAAAAATGTAGGACTTGAAGTCTACAAATCTCCAATAGGTATAGATCCGCAAGATTTCATTTGGGAAGAAAACAGTCAAAAAGTGATTATCTTAAAGTGGCCAGAAAACAGGAATAGTTTAAATGTTAGAATCGTCCCTGGTATTCGGGATTTTGAAGAATAAAAAGACCAAATGTAAACCCACTAACAAAATGAAAAACGCAATACAATTCTGTTTCCTATCACTATGTCTTGCAGTGACCTCATCGTTTTCAACTAAAACGGATGAAGTTATCCACCTAGTTTGCGAATATCATACGAATCCTATAGGTATTGATGTAGAAAAGCCACGATTGAGCTGGCAGGTAAATACAGAGAAGCTAAACTGGAAACAATCTGCCTATGAAATTCGCTTTGCCCATTCTTCAACCGATTTGCAAAAGGGAAAAGCTCTTCTTTGGTCTTCAGGCAAAGTAAACAGTGAAGAATCTGTAAATGTAATTTATGATGGTCCTAAACTTAACTCTATGCAAAGGGTTTATTGGCAAGTGCGGGTCTGGAATAACAATAATCAAGCTACTTCTTGGTGCATTCCTGCTTTTTGGGAAATGGGGATTTTGGAAACGGGTCTTTGGTCGGCCTCCTATATCGCCATGAATGACATTACAACTGAGAGGGAATCTCATCCTTCGCAATATTTCAGGAAGGAGTTTAAAACCAAGAAATCTATAAAATCGGCTAGGGTTTGTGTGACATCATTGGGACTCTATGAATTGTATTTGAACGGTGAAAAAGTGGGCAAGGACCTGTTTACACCAGGTTATACTACCTATAATCATAGGCTTCAATATCAAACGTATGATGTTACTCAAATGGTTGAGGAAAATAACGCCATTGGAGCCATTGTGGGCGATGGCTGGTATCGTGGAAACATAGGTTGGAAAGGCGACTATGCCTTTTATGGAAAACAGTTGGCTTTGTTAGTACAGTTAAAGATTGATTACAAAGATGGGACTAGTTCAACCATATTGAGTGATAGAGATTGGAAGGCTTCTTATGGCCCGATTCTAGAGTCAGATAAGTATAATGGTGAAAAATACGATGCTCGTTTAGAACTGGCTGGCTGGTCGAATGCAAACTTTGATGATGCGACATGGACAAAAGTAGAAATCATTGATCATTCAAAGGACATTTTAGTAGCTCCTCAGGGACCTCCTGTCAGGGCTATTGAAGAGGTTAAACCCAAAAAGATAATTACCACACCCAAGGGAGAAATTGTACTTGATTTAGGTCAAAACATTGTGGGTTGGGCCCGAATGAAAGTAAAGGGAAAGGCTGGCGATAAAGTAACCTTGAAATTTGCCGAAGTACTTGACAAAGAAGGCAACTTTTACACCACTAATTTGCGTGCAGCAGAAGCTACTGATAGTTATATTCTAAAAGGAGAAGGTGATGAAGTTTTTGAACCACATTTTACTTCACATGGCTTTCGCTATATACAGGTCTTAGATTATCCTGGCACTTTAAATCTGGATGCCATTGCCGGGATAGTTATACATTCTGATATGGCACCTACTGGGTCTTTTACATGCTCCGACCCCATGATTAATCAGTTGCAGAGCAATATTCGATGGGGACAAAAAGACAACTTTTTAGACATTCCTACGGATTGTCCTCAGCGTGACGAACGAGCAGGGTGGACAGGTGACGCCCAAGTATTCAGTATGACCGCAGCTTATAACTTTAACGTTGCGACCTTCTATACAAAATGGCTCAAAGATTTAGCGGCAGACCAGCATGAGAGTGGTTTGGTACCTAATGTAGTTCCAGACATTTTAACTGGATCGGAAGGAGTAAGTGCTAGGGGCGGTGCCACAGGTTGGGCAGATGCCGCTGTAATCATGCCTTGGACAGTCTACCAATCTTATGGAGATAAACGCATTTTGGAGGAACAGTATAGTAGCATGAAAGGATGGGTAGACTATATGGCCAAAAAATCGGGAGAAGACTATCTCTGGAACGACCCTAGGCATTGGCATTGGGGAGATTGGCTAGCCTACAATGCTGACAAACCAGATTACAATGGTTCAGTTACAGAAAAGGATCTGATAGCCACTGCTTATGCTTATTATTCTACAACCCTTTTGAGCAAAACTGCTGCCATTATTGGAAAAACGGAAGATGTAAGCAAGTACCAAAAATTGGCAAATAATATTAAAGGAGCTTTTATCAAAGAGTATATAACCCCTAACGGAAGGTTGGTTTCGCATACACAAACAGCCTACGCACTAGCTATTTCTTTTGACTTGATTCCAGAAGAATTAGTTGAAAAATCTGCAGAATATTTTGCTCAGGATGTGAAGAAATTCGGACATTTGACTACAGGTTTTTTAGGAACTCCATTACTGTGTAGTACGCTGTCTAAAATTGGTCGGGATGATTTAGCCTTTATGCTATTAAACCGTAAAGAGTTCCCCTCTTGGCTTTATCCTATCACCATGGGTGCCACCACAATTTGGGAGAGATGGGATACTCAAAAGCCAGATGGAACCATCATTGAAGGCATGAATAGTTTTAACCATTATGCCTATGGGGCTATTGGCGAATGGCTATATAATCACGTCGGAGGGCTAAGCATAGACCCTGAAAACCCTGGGTATAAAAACATTCTATTTCACCCACATCCTGGCGGCGGTCTAAGCTCTGCAAAAGCTGAATTCTTGTCGCTTTACGGAGAGATAAAGTCGAATTGGGAAGTAAAGGGTGATCGCTTTAATTATGAAGTTGTGATTCCTGCAAATACTACGGGTACTGTAGTTTTACCCGGTGCGGGCACTGATGAGCTGTTTTTGGATCAGGTTCAAATAAAAGCTAATGATAAGAATATTAAGAAAATCGAAGCTGGTCTACAACTTGAACTGGGCTCTGGTACGTATCAATTTGAATATCCGGCAGGAAAACTGAAACTATAAAATTGGTTTAGATTTGAATAATTAGAGGAGAAACAAAAAACTGTTTATAAAATGAAAACGCCACTATTATGTTTTTCTTTTTCATTAATTGCTTTCGTGATTTCTGCACAAGAAACAAGTAAAGTCATTAGTGAAAATACAAGTCAAATTCTACATGTAAATCAGAACAACACTTTGATTTATTTAAATGAAGGACGTTTGGAAAAAGTAAAAGGCCTAATTAAAAAAGAAGATTCTTTTTAATGGAAGCGTATAATGAACTTATAGTTATAGCAGACAAAGAGCTTAATAAAAAAACCAATTCGGTTACTAATAAAACTCAAACACCTCCAAGTGGAGATTTACATGACTATATCAGTATCGCTCCATATAGATGGCCCAATCCAGATACCGATGATGGATTCCCTTGGATTGTTAGGGATGGAGTTATTAACCCAATGTCAAGGGGTAATAATACCGATAAGGTTCGTTTAAGTGAAATGTTTTATGCCTTGGATAACTTATCAATGGCCTACTACTTTTCAGACGATGTTAAATATGCGGTAAAGGCCAAGTCGATCATAGAAACTTGGTTTATTGATGAGGCCACTAAAGTGAATCCCAATATAAATTATGGACAAGGCATTCCTGGAGAAGTTGAAGGGAGAAGAGCAGGTATGATTGAATGGAGAAGTATTTCTACCGTAGTGAACACCGTACAATTACTAGCTTCAAAGAATGTATTAAATGAAGAAGAATTGCAGGTGTTAAACACCTGGTTTTTGAGTTATTATACTTGGGTCAAAACAAATAAAATGGGTATTTAGAATGACAACGGGGAGCAAAATCATTCGACTTGTTATGATTATCAATTAGTAGGCCTTGCCCGATACTTAGGGTTAAACGATGAGGCTAAAAGTAGATTAGAAGCTGCTAAAGTAAAACGAATTGCGACACAAATAAGACCTGATGGTACACAGCCAAAAGAATTAGGACGCACGAAGTCTATACATTATTCGACCATGAACTTGAGAATAATGACTTTTGTGGCTGAAATGGGAATGCCATTAGGAGTAGATCTCTGGAATTATTCCACAAATGACGGCAGGAATATGAAAAAGGCATATGAATTTCTTAGACCATTTGCAGAGGGAAAGGAAAAATGGTCCTATAGGCAGATTACCGAAGGGGGTCAGAAAGAGCTATTGAAACGGAAATGAAACCTTTATTTAGTATTGTAAGCACTATTTTCAATGAAGAATTAATAGATGAAAGTACTCATGCATTTCAAAGTTTGAGCTATATGGAAAAGCTGCAATATCCTCCATTGTTCAAAATAAATCAAAAGGACTGAAAGGCCATGTTATTTGTTTACACCGAAAGTCTGTCTATTCATCGCTTAGGTGCAGTTCTACTTTATTGGTGACAATTTCCTAGGGTTCAATCCTATTCGCTAGGCTTGATTGTGTACAATAGCTTCTTGAGGAAAATAGGCCTAAACTATTAAAATACCTCATATAATGGCAAGGGGGACTTGAATGTGTCGGAATATTTTGCAATTTCCTGTTAATTTCAATTGGTGCCAAGGAGGAAGCATAGCCGAAATGATGGTTCAAAGTCATTTGAATTAAATCCAATGTTTACAACCTGAGTTCGACATAAGGAAATTAGTTAACTCACTCACTTTAAACACCTTCAATGATACGTTTGTCACGATTTTGGTTTTTTAGACCAAAATTCCGCCAAACTGGAGCACTCCTTAACACATTTGCGAGGGGTTTTACCCCTAGCTCCTATATATCGCTCCTCGGGAGCTTCAAAGGCCGTTCTTACATCGAACTCAGGTTTACAAGTTCTTCTCAACAAGTTTAAGAGGAGTGGATTTTCAGGTATTCAAGCGAGATGAACATATACCGTAGACGTGGCATGGAATATGGCCAGTTCTTAAAATATTTAAAAAGGAAAGACAGAGAGGCCAATAAGGGTGCTTTTGAGTAATCAGCTTATTGATATCAGGGATGGACTAACAACGTTTGTTTATTAAAGATTAATGAAAAGCAGTCTCTGCAATGCTTTTAGGTTGGTTGTAATTGTTAGATATTCCGATTCAAATTGTGCCACTAGCGTAGGTTTGTTTTGATATTTAATCTTTTGAAGCGTTTATAAAGGGAGACTTTCTCGGGGGAAGACTTGATGGAGTTACCTTTTAGCTCTCTAATTAACCTGAAAATTCTCATACCAATTAAATTTTCGCTCTACTATTTCATTCTTCATTTCATTTATATATTTCAGATATGCCTCGGCTACGGGAGCGTGTTTTTTGCCTTTGAGCCAAATCATTTGCCAAGTAGTTTCTATGGGAAGATTCTCTATTGGGATAATTTGAAGTTCTTTATTCAAGAGCTCATTTTTAAGTCCTATTAAAGGCATAATGGAATAGCCCATACCCGCCAGGATAGCCTGCTTAACCGCTTCGTTAGAAGTTAGTTCTAGTTTTTTTAAGGCGGTGATATTGTTTTGTTTTATGTAAGACTCCATTGCATGTCTGGTGCCAGAACCTCTTTCTCTATAAATAAGAGGCAAGTTCTCAAAAAGCTCCTTGTCTTTTCGGTTTTGATTGTCTACAATTTCTTTTCCAACCAGAAATAACTTGTTTTTTAAGAGTGATATACTTTCCAAATTGAGACCAGTTGGGAGTACAGAAACTAATGAAAAGTCTACCTCATTATTTTCGAGGCTCTTTATCACTTTACCTTTATTGGTTACGTCTATAATAAGATTTACGCCAGGATTTTCCATAATAAAATCGGCCAAAAAATGGGGCATGACATATTTCCCAGTTGACACTACTGAGATTTTTAGTTTACCAATAAGCTGACCCTGAAACGCCATTGTTTTATAATTAATTCTAGCCACTTGTTCCAGAATGTTTTTAGCTGCCTCGGCTATTTCATATCCAAAATCTGTGATATGAATTTTTCTGCCTATCGTTTCTGTAAGTGGAATATCAAACTGTAGTTGGAAATTTTTTAACTGTATGCTTACCGCCGGCTGGGTAAGATGAAGTTCTTCAGATGCCTTTGTGACACTTTCGTGTTCAGTAATAGCAAGGAATATTTTGAGCTGATTTAATGTGTAATTCATAAAAAATATTTATGTGTTCTATTACAAACATAAATAAAAATCAATAAAAGAGGGCAAGTACTTTTGCAGATGAAACACAAAATAGCTAGTCAAAACAGACTGGGTTATCGGTGATAAACAATTTCATTTACCATTTAAAACATAGTCTTATGAATGAATTCAAATTGATAGAAGGGGAGTTTAATGCAGCAGATGCTAGAGAGATACTCTTTAATTTACTAGATGATAAAATCTCTTTTCACTACAAAAAAATGTTTAGCCATGAAGAGCGGTTTGGTAACAAAGACCATCGTTCGTTGGAAAGGTTAAAGGTCCTTAGGGAAAACAAAATTGAAATAACTGAATTTCTTGAAAACGCAGATAAAGAAGAGCGTTTAGTTACTATTAATAGCTCTATTCAAATTGTATAAATTTATTTATAAATAATCTAAATGAATCTAGACTTACTTTTTGACAACCTTACTAACCCGGCATTACTTTTTTTTATCTTAGGTATTATTGCTGTTTATTTAAAGAGCGACTTGGAGATTCCAGCTAACTCCTCCAAGTTTATTTCATTGTATCTCTTATTTTCTATTGGTTTTAAAGGAGGGCAAGAGCTTTCTCATGAAGGGTTTACTTCAGAAGTAATAATGTCCATGTTTTTTGGTATGGCTATAGCTATTCTTATACCTGTATATACTTTCTTTATTTTAAAGAAACGATTAGGTGTTTTTGATGCGGGAGCTATTGCCGCGGCATATGGCTCTGTAAGTGCCGTAACTTTTGTGACTGCTGTGTCTTATTTGGAATCTATGCAAATGGCCATGCATGGACACATGGTGGCTATTATGGCTTTAATGGAGTCGCCGGCTATCATCGCTGGCCTAATTTTAATTTCAATAAGTAATAAAACCAGTGATGAACGCATAAAAAAGCGAAATGCACTAAAGCATTCCTTAACGAATGGGAGTGTATTGCTTATTATGGGGAGTTTACTGATAGGATTTATGGCTTCGGATAAACAGGCAGAGGGTATAAGGCCATTTACGGATGATATTTTCAAAGGGTTTCTAGCAATTTTCTTATTGGATATGGGTATTGTCAGCGGCAGGAAGTTAAATTCGCTTCTTTCTAAGGGTTGGTTTCCTTTTGCCTTTGCCATTCTGATTCCCCTAATCAATGGCTCCATAGTTGGCTTTTTAAGTCATGTGGTTACGGAAGATGTATCAAGTCGGTTTATTTTTGCGGTGCTTGCGGCCAGTGCATCTTATATAGCGGTACCGGCTGCTATGAAAATAACAGTGCCAAAAGCGAATCCTGGATTATATCTTCCTATGGCTCTTGCAGTAACATTCCCGATTAATATCACTATTGGAATGCCAATCTATTACCAAATCGTCACCAATTTTTAGAGAAACTAGATTCGGTTACACCAGCAAGGGTAGAAAATCTCCAATTAGACAAATACTGGGAGCTCATTTCGAACTCCTAGAATTTGTTTTTACTTGTTAAGCTGCCGAGATAATTAAGTAATTATAACCTTGGGGCCCACCAAAAGGACTAATCGGAGTTCAAATTTCTAAGTGAAAAGTCCCTTGAAAAATGAAACTGAAGTGTAGAATTGGTTGGGCCAGCAACCTATCTGTTTTCCTATCCTGAGGGTGATTTATAGTCTTGGGACAGTTTATATATGATTGACCCTAGTTTTCAATTTAGGTAGCTAGGATAAAGTGCCGAATCCCTCTAATCTGTAAAGGTGATATGGTTCTTAAAAGACCGACCACGCCTTTGTGTTTTTATTTATTTCGGACAATTTTACACCAAAGGGACGCTTCTTTTATGATCTAATTGATGATGACCGTTGTGCCTTTAGAATTAAGGATAAGCGTCGAAATTACCCACTGAACCTCTACACCCTACTATGCTTGGTCTAGAGTTGGGTGTAGTATAGATTAGAAGGATACATTTATGAAACCGACCTTCACTTTGGTAAAAAGCCAATCTTGAACTCAATGAACCCATCATTTATATTGGAAGTATAAAGGTTTCAAAAAAAGTATGCTATCTGGTAAAACAGGCTTCTTTCTGTATCTTTTTCGGAAACTCTGATATCGGTCGAATATTGATACCCTTCATATAACATTCTGCACTTTCAGATTGAATTTGAATTTGACCTGAATTTAGTACTGTACCATCTTTTGCTTTTGCCTCTGATAAAGCCAGTACAACTTTACCATTTGTTACATGGACCGCCTTATCTCCAATAACATACAGATCTACCCGAGTCCATTCGCCATGTGGACTCTCAGCATCCACCGATCTTATTGTACGGATACCATTATTAATCGATTCAGATTTAGGATCCCAGCTTTGATCTTTATTAACCTTTACATTAGCCTTAGTTCCTGCCAATTTGTATAAGTCACCGAAATCACCTTCTTGAATCTGAAATTCTAAACTCGATTTCCAAACATTCCAGAAAGCTCCATGTTCCCCATGGCAGTGATACAGCAACCCATTATCTCGTTTTCTTTCTAGACGGGGCTCATATTTGTTTTGTCCCCATTTGAAAAGTAAGGTCAAGTGATAATTTGAATAGGCTTTTTTGAAGTGAGGCCCGCATATACTTCTCCGGAAATGTGCAAAATTGGTTCGCCATTTTCATCAGTTATAACTTTAAAGATACCCATGGGATCACCTAGTCCTATTGGCTCTTTGTTCTTTCCATCAGTAGTCTTTTTATATCCTTTTGGAAGATTTTCTACGGTGCTTTCTGGAACTCCAGTAAATACTTCCCATTCAGACAAATCTTCATCTAAAATAGGAGTCCAGTCCTTAGACTTAACTTGCTTAGAAGCTTTAATATACTCTTCTTGAGCATAAGCAGAAAAGCTAAAAGCGATAGTACAAAAAACTGCGATTACTTTAATTAAGGTTTTTGGCATTTGATTTTGTTTTTTAGGAGATTGATTTCATTTTAATTTGGAATGTACAAGTCTAAACTTAGTCTACTCTAGGGCTTTGAACTACTCCATTACCTTTCAAAAAATCATTATAATTAATTGCGTTATTGTTTGGGTCTAGCTTTACATTCCATTTTTGAAGATAATAATCTCGGGGTTTGAACTCATCCCCAATATTTTTCAATTTGACATTTAGCTTTTCGTCTAATTCTTTCTGAATTGAAGCAAATTCAGGATTATTGACCAAATTATTCATTTGGAAGGGGTCTTTCTCATTGTCAAAGAGCTTATCTGCACCTTCCAGAACTCTTGAGTAAGTGTATTTTTTAGTACGAATAGCCCTGTACTCAGGATATTTGTACTCCCTTGTAAATGGGCAAATATTCATCACAAGGGCTACCCTGTCAATGTCAGAATCAGGAGACTTCATCAAAGCAGAAATGTCTTCGCCTTCTATAGATTTTGGAATTTCCATTTCGGCAAGACCAAGAAGTGAAGGAAGAATGTCAGGAGTATTTATTGGAGCTTTTATAACCATTCCTTTATTTTTCGAAATAGATGGATACCTTATCAAAAATGGAACATTGATAGATTCATCCCAAGCCAATTGTTTAGTATAAGGGCGAATTCCATGAGCACCCATCATTTCACCGTGGTCTGCTGAAAAAACCACAATGGTATTATCCCATAAGTCTAACTCTTTAAGTTTCTTAAGTATCCGACCAATGGCTTCATCAGAGGCCGTGCATTGAGCATAATAACCTCGTAATTCTTTGCGTATACTTCCATCTGGGTCTTCCCGCACATTCGGAGTTAAGGTTAATTCTTCAGCATTATATAAGTCTTTGTATTCTTGTGGTGCTTGATGATGAGGGAAATGTGGAGCGGCAATAGATACCATTAATGAAAATGGCTTGTCTTCTTCGGCATGTTCACTGATATAGTTATTAGCATCTTTAGCAAGAGAAAAGGGAGAAAACTCGTCCCAGTATTTTATCTCTAGCTCTTCATTATCATAATAAGGCATCTTGTTATAAGCGTGCGAACACTCCAGAGCCTTCCAATAATCAAATCCTTGACGCCTTTCAGGGGCTACATTGTTAAGTCTTCCATGTCCATCCAGATGCCATTTTCCAAGGTAACCCGTATCATAGCCAGCTGATTTGAATATTTCAGCCATGCTGAGCTCTTCATCTGGTAAATAAAGATCGTTCAAGAACATTCCTGTAGTTGTAGGATAGCGACCCGTTAATAGCGAAGCACGGTGAGGGGTACAAACTGGAGTAACCGAAACGGCATTTGAAAAATTAACCGCCTCTTTTGCAAACTTGTCTAGGTTTGGCGTTTTTACATCTGTGTTCCCATTATATCCAAGAGCGGTAGACCTCCATTGGTCAGTTAAAATATAAACTACATTTGGCTTTTTCGAATTCTCTTTCTTTTGACAACTAACAATTGCCAGTAGGCTGAAACTTAAAATTGCAAGAAAGCATAGAATCTGAACTCTGGACTTTATCATTAGGTATAGTTTATCTTCGACAATTTATTAAGATCCAAAAGCCTAAGTTGATTGACTGTGATAGTTATTTGGGCTCTAAGAAATCCTTGCCCCATTTTGCATGTAATTCTATAGCCAATTCATCTACAGCTTTTTGATAGATTTCTTTTTCGGCCAAGTTGTCCAATTCTAAAGGATCATTGGAGTGGTCAAACAGCATTCTTGCATAAGCTTTTCCATCATCATCTGTCCATTCTGCATAAAATAAATCTCCTTTAATGAGGGTAACGGCGTCTTTAAATTTGCTTATCGCCCAATCTTTTTTAGCCGTTGCTCCATTAATGATTGGAACGAAACTTCGACCCTCTACAGTTTTGGGTATTTCAATTCCCGCAAGTTCAGATAGGGTGGGATAGGCATCTATATATTCTGAAATAACATCTGTTTTTTGCCCTTTAGTTTTTTCCGGAATCTTTATCATTAAGGCCGTTCTAAATGCTGTTTCAAAGGTTTCGTGCTTACACCAGAGTTTATGATCGCCTAAATTCCAGCCATGATCTCCCGATAGAATTACAATGGTATTTTCGGCTAATTCCAATCTCTTAAGTTCGTCTAAAACTAAACCAATTTGTGCATCCACATAACTTACACAGGCATAATAGCCATGAATTAGCTCTTTGGCTAAATCATCTGGCATATCTCCCTCTTTTGGGATATTCTCATAATTCCGTAACTCACCATAATTGTGAAAGGCCTCTTTTGGGGTGGACCCAGGTTGGACATAACTCTTTGGCAACTCTATTTTGGTTCTATCATATAAATCCCAATACTTTTTAGGAGCTGCAAATGGAAGACGCGGTTTCGCTACGCCCATTGTTAGGAAAAAAGGTTGATTTGTACTTTTGAGGCTTTGAAGGTCTTTAATTACTTTTAACGCCAATTTTCCGTCAGTATAAACGGAATCGTGAACTTCAGCAGCTTCTATAGGTAGGCCGCGATAAGTATTTCTTCGTATTTCTTGACTTTGCGGCAAAGCATACCCCCATAATCCATCGGCTTTCCAAATTTCGTCCCATGCCATGCCATCATCATCGTTATGGTGATAGATTTTCCCATTAGAAATCGTTTTGTAACCATTTTCTTTTAACAATATTGGCAAAGAAATGGCATCAGGATAATCATCATCCTTTTTCGTTCTTGAGTCTATAAAACGTCTTCTTGTTGGTCTGGCCCCAGTAAGTAAACTAGCCCTGGAAGCCCCGCAAACTGGAATATTGCAATAGGCTCGATTAAAGACTAAGCTCTCTTTAGCAAGTTTGTCAAGGTTTGGAGATTTAATATGGCTAGTTCCATAAAAATTGAGTTCTGGCCGCAAATCATCGACAGCAATGAACAAGATATTCGGCTTTTTCTTAAGTTCAGAACTCCCATCTTTTGTATTTATCTGTGACACAAGAAAGACCGTAACCAAGAGAGCAAAAACTAAAAAGAATGAATTGAAATATGATTTCATTTTTCGTATTAGATTTTATTCATAAAATAAGAGTGGCCATTTTTATTATTCATAAAATTCATTTTAGTTATAGAGCCAAATTATTGGGTGTCTTACAGGTAGGTTCCTTATCACTTCTGAATGTATCGGGTAAGGGGGTAATTTCAAATAGGTCTCTATGTACTGCTGATTATCGTATGCAAGTGCCGTGAATAGAAGGGAAGAATGGCAAGCAGGCCATTCTTCCCAGATATAGATGTCTTTATCGAAAGGCCACTTTGACTTATCACTAATAAATGGATAAATGAATTCTATTCCTTTTTTAAGTGATTTGCCATCTTCGGTGATATATTCAAATAGGTTATCTTCTTTTGTGGAAAGTATTTGAGCCAGGTTACAAAAGGCATCCAAGTTGAAAAGTGAATAACCGTAAGGCTTAGTACGTGCAAGTTCTAATGGAAAACTACCATCATCGGCCATTTGATTGGGCAATAGTACATCTTTAAATCGATCTGTACATAACTTAATAAGTTCTTTGTTCTCTGTCAATGTGGCCATTGATGCTGCGGTTACCGCCCAACAAGTACCGTGGTTGTTCTTCCAGTTCATTTCAGAAATCCCATATTCATGTGTGGTCATCCATCTTAAAAATTCACTGAACCAGTTTTTCAATTTTAGGACTTCGTTCTTCGGAATAGCTCCCTTTTTTGAAAGTACTTTTACAGATTGTGCCACCTCAACAAAATGATAGGCATCAATCAGGCCTATACCTCTTCCAGTAACTTTGCCAAAAATGGCTTGTGCGTAAAGCATATTAGGATTCATCATCCTATCTTCATCAATAAACCATGCATTTAGGTGTTCTAGAGCTTTGTCAGCATAAACTTGTTCCTGAGTGATGAAATAGGCCGATGTTAACGTAGAAACTATTTGACTTAGACGAATCATTGCAAAACGGTGAGCCGTAAAATTATTGGGATTTGTCTGTCCATCTTTTTGGATGTAGGGTCCTTTAAGATCTGCTGGGTTTGGCCACCAGTAATCTCCTTCGGAATAAAAGTCATGTATTCCTCCAGAACTGCGTTCACTATGCGAATCTGTCACAGTTATAGGTTCTGTTAGTAAAAAGGCTTTTGCTCTTGAGATCTCTGTAGCTGCAAGTTTTTCAATAACCTGTTCTGGAAGCGTTTGGGAAGTGTAAGCCTTGTTACTTAGAAGTAGAGGGCTACATAGCATTACCATCAGTACTGAAAATCTGTTTTTACTCATAGCAGAACTTACTTAAATTTAGGTCAGGTTTGATATACATTTTAAGACATAATAATTCTTCATCAAATATTGTTTTCCGAAGATAGTCTGATAGGCCATTTGGCACTCATTAATTCCTTTTCTGAATCAGAACTACCCAGTCTTTCTTTCGTTCTGCCGGAGGATAACCTAAGAAAACTGTACCATTTGCTTTCGCTGTTTTAACGGTTCCCTCCTGTAACTCACCTCCGTTTCTTGGGTCATACCAATGAATGGAGAACTTATTCCCCGATGTTCCTAAATCAATAGTGCTTGTTTCTTGCTCCATAGGCAAGTATACCGCATAAATGCTATCTTTTTGGGCCAAACAATAGGCCAGGTCACCTTTTATAAGTTCATCCGCAGGATTCATTGTCCAAAAGGGAATGTGATTTTTAAAGAAAGTCAAAGCATATCTGTTTTGATCCCAGAATAGATCTCGACTTCTAAAGTCTTCACAAGTCAAATCTGAATGAGGACTGGCATAGCCAAAATACCATTCTACCCCAAAACCTCCTGCCATTAGCGTACCCCACAAGGCTCTTTCACGGGCCAAATTGTGTTCAATATCTTCATCATCTGGGAGTAAGGCTATATTTGCTTTCCCAGGTTCATCTACTGATAAAGCCCACTTTCTGCCTGTGGCGTTGGACTTTTCTCTCCATTTCAGTACTCTAGGATG
This sequence comes from Arcticibacterium sp., assembly GCA_047623945.1. Taxonomy (GTDB): domain Bacteria; phylum Bacteroidota; class Bacteroidia; order Cytophagales; family Spirosomataceae; genus Arcticibacterium. Next base: position 76,592 of record JBLHOT010000001.1, read on the forward strand.
TACATCAGTAAATTCTGCATCGCTCAACTGTAGAGAAGCTCCAGTTAAAGGTGATTTAGCACCGATAAAATCTTCATAGCGGTCATCCTTATTTGGGAAAGTATGCATGACCAAGTGATGGCCGTAGGGATCTAACTTGGTCACGTAGTTGGCTACCTTTAACACTTCTTCGGTAGGCTGGTTGTTTTCTTCACCTACGTTCCAGTTCATGGAAAGGTGATGCCCGAAACGGGCAATTAACTCGCGGTAGTATAATTTTCCTTCAGTTCCAAAAACGCCCTTGTCCATAAGGTGGTCTGTCTCTGTTTCGTTGGTCTTAAAATGAAGAAACATGCCTTGAGTTTCGGCGTATTCAAAAATACGTTCCCACTGATCTAACTTGGAGACATCCAATCTAGTTTTATGAAAAAAGGTCTCCCATGCCTCTTTGTTTTTCTTATTGCTCGCATAGGCCTCATATTCGGCGGCTGGCTTTTTCAATAGATAAGGGAAAATATTGCGATCATCTCCATCTACGTTAAAAGTCAAAAAGGAAAATACGTTCAATTCCTCTGAGGCCAAATAGTTGATAGCTCCCAAAAGGTTTTTCCCTTTGGTTGCTTGCCAAACAAAAGGTTGAGCTTCCTCAGGAAAGTCCTTGGCATGTGGTTTCCATTGCTTTAAAAAGCCAAGTGCATTCGTGGCTTCGTCAAAATCGGCAAACCCTAATAAATTTTCAGGAGCGTCTACACCAAGTTTTATAAAGTAGTCGCCAGTTTCCTCAAATTTCAAATAGGACTCACCTACATAATTAAGACGACCTTTTGCCCTGTTGTCTTTTCCAGTTTTGTCGGAATCGGAAATAATAAAACTTCCTGATTGGCCATCCATGAATCCTGCTGATTCGGCTTCATTAATGCTATTACTTACAGCAATTTCAGTTCCTTTTTTAAAGGAAACTTTATAGGCCCATTCTCCAACTGCATCTGGGGTAAATCGTACTTGCCAAGTATTGCCAGAGGTAGCACTGCTTTCTGCGGTATTTCCATCGGCGGCATAAAAGCCAGGTACTACATAGGTCTTGTCACCATTAGTTAAGGTTAGGTCTAAACGGTAGTCTAAAAAAGGGTTTTCTTCGGCAAGTTCATCAGTTTCAGGACCCATAAAGGAGAGGGTAATTTTGTGCCATTTTTGGAGTTCCCCTTCAACTAAAATCGCCGAGTATTTTTTTGTGCATCCTCCAAGTGTGAAGAAAAATAATACTAGAAATAGAAAGTTCTTGGTTTTCATATAATTCGGTTAAATATTACTAATGATTAAATACTTGGCTCCCAGCCTTTAGCATATTCTCTACCCCATAATTCCAATGCTTTAAGGTCGAGCATTCTACCCGTTAATGGATCTACCTCAAAACTCTTATTAATTCTGTAAGCTACATTGCCATAATGTACTAATGCCATACTGAAAGAGGCATCATCAATAGGTGCCTGCAAGGTTTCTTTACCTCTAATGGTGTTAAAGAAATTTGCTACATGGATAGAGGTCATACCCCCACCTCCACCAAGCTCAATACCACCTTCTTTATATTTGGAATGGACGGTCTTAAGTAAGTTTCCCTCTCTATCATAAAGTTTGTACAAGTCACGGTTCACAAGTACACTGCCTTCGCTGCCGTAAATAATGGTGCCTCTACCACCGCCGTAGGTTGAATAACCATTTCGACTTTTGCCATCCCATTTGATGGTCGTATTGTTATCAAACTTAAAGGTGGCCTCCATGGTGTCATACATTTCCCATCCGTCATGGACGAAGGCTGTTTTAATGCCATCTACAGAAACGTGATTTGGGTAATTTACTTGTAATGCCCAACGAGCTACATCCAACTCGTGAGTACCATTGTTGCCTAATTCGGCTGTACCATAATTCCAACCATACCAATGCCAATTGTAATTCCAGGTTTCAGAAGTATAATCACGTCGTACTGCCGGGCCTTGAAATAATTCCCAATCTAAACCTTTAGGAATGGCAGCAGATTTTTGGTGGGGTACTTCTCCACGTTTGTTGCTGAAAAAGGCCACTGCTTTGTATGGAGTACCAATAATGCCATTATGGATTGCCTTAATAATTTCAATAGAATGTTCAGCTGAACGCTGCTGGTTTCCCATTTGTACAACGCGGTCGTATTTTTTTTGAGCCGCAACTAACAGCTGATTCTCCGCCATGTTATGACTGCAAGGCTTCTCTACATACACGTGCTTACCTTCTTTAAGAGCCATAATAGAGCCCGGAGCATGCCAATGATCCGGAGTTAAGTTAAAGAAGGCATCTACTTGTTTATCCTCTAGTACTTTTCGGATATCGTTTTCAAGTTTTGGAGTATAGTCCAATCGTGTTGCCATTTCCTTTGCTGCTTTAACGCGTTGACTATCCATCACATCACACATGTAAAGTAGTTCTACATTATTGCTTTTTAATGCTATGGGCGTGTACATGGCACTGACACGTCTACCCAAACCTGCAATAGCCACTTGAATTCTATCATTGGCACCTATCACTTTTTTATAACTCTTAGCCGAAAGGCTAGTAGCACCTCCCATCATGGCTGCAGAAGTTCCTAATGCGGCTTTTTGAATAAAGTTTCTTCTTGATGTTTTCATTATAGGAATTCTTTTATTTTAATATTTTTATGATCGATTTACCCAGCATAATCCTGTAAAATCTAATTCTTTTAAAAAGAATTTATAACCAGTTTTATTTCATGCTTTCCAGGGGTCAAACGTACCGAGCCAAAAGCAGCATTTACTTTGCTGCCATTATGCATCAATTCCTTTCCGGGGATAGGAGCTATTTCAAATTCAGCCACCATATTGGCAGGAATCTCGATTTCAAACACCTGTAATCTTGGGTTTTTATATTGATAGTTTCCTTTGATTGTTCCCTTAATGGTGGGGACTTCGATACTGCTGTTTTTCAAGTCGCTCATTTGCGGTTTTATAGAAGCAATACCAAAACCGGGTGTTTTAGGTTGAATTCCCCAGAGTCCTCGTGGGATGGCATTTGCAGGTACTGCACCCCAGGCATGATTCCAGTCGAGGTTATTTTTGTATTTCAAATCCCAAGCTTCCAAGGTCATCGTTGAGCCTATTCGAATCATATTATACCAACTTCTGTCACTCGTATCTGTCAAAAGCTCTAAGGCATAATCGCCAGCACCAGCATTAAAAAGGCCATCCATTAAATATTGAGAACCATAGACACTACAGGCCATTCCCCTAGATTTAACATGCTCAACAACGGATTGTATATGTTCCTTAGGAACCATATTAAAAGCTAGCGGTAGCATATTGGCATGTAATGCAGCGTGATCTGTTCCAATGCCATCAACATAGACACCACGTTGGGGGTCGAACATTTGCTCATTGACCGCTTTCTTGGCTTTTAGAGCCCGAAGTTCAAAATCCGCTGCTTCTTGGGTTTTGCCCAAAGCTTTGGCAAATTCTGACATGATTATCATGTTCTGGTAGTAAAAGGCATTGACCACCGTATTATAATCTTTGAAGACATAGCCGTCACGCTCTCCTTTGTTAGCGGGGTCACCACCCCAACCGGCGGAAGGCCAGTCCACAATGTCTCTAAAAGTCTCCTTCATTTTTTCAGGAAACCCTAGATTGGCCATTAATTTCGGAGTCATTTTGGTAGAGGTTATCAAACCATCTTCGTTGGACAATTCATAAAGTGTTTTGTATTTCAATGGCTCATAGTATTTCTCAATGAGCTCAGTATTGCCGGTATACATATAATCAGCATAAAACATGAGTGCTACATGTTGCTGCCATTCTGTGGGCCAAGTAGGGTGTTCCATAAAGTACTCTATGGTTTGCCTGGCAATGGCGTATTCACGGTCTGTGGTATAATGGCTTAATTGATTCAAATAGGCGTCAGCCTCATAGGGAATTCGCTCACGGTCTCCATCTACATATAGTCCGTTAAAAGTAGTGGCCTTAATGGTGTACTTACATATATCCCAAACTTGATTAAGTATATCGTTAGAACTTTCAAAACGACTTGCAGCCTCATCCCAATAGCTATGGTATGCCAACTGTGTAAAATTTTCAGATGTTAATGGTTCCTGTGCTCCGACTACTTCCGCATACCTAAAAGGCATCATGACTGGAAATCCTTCCGGAAGCGGTAGTGCCTTTCCTGGCAAGGTATTTCTTTTGTCTACTTTTATTTTAAGTTGATATTGGGTTTGGTTAGGCTTAACCGTCATTTCAATTTCTTGGTAACGAATATGGCTTTTTTGAGGGATCTCTCTATTTATATTTTCGCCAACTAATTGTTCTCCAATTCTAAAAGTTAGGAGGTGTGCCTTTTTTGCCTTGTACGTAAAATCAATGGTTCCGAAGGCATCTTTTCCGAAATCTATAAAATACGTGTTGCCTCTTTTTTGAAAAGCCACAGGCTTTATTTTATCTATTTGAAACCTGTTAGGTGTAGTGATTGTCGTTTTTGGGCTTCCCATGGTAAAAGACTGGCTCATTGAATATCGTGAGAGTCGATTGTCTTGATCCCAAATACGAGCTTTCCAAAAATAGTTCTGACCGGGCTTCAAGGTCTGGCCTTCATGCTCAATTTCGGAGGAAGTACTGGAGCGAATTTGCCCACTATTCCATACATCGCCAATGTTATTATTTATATTTTCTTCAGAGGAAGCCACCAATACTTGATAAGCAGATTGAGTAACTGCTCCATCTGGTACTACCCAACCAAATTCGGGTTTACTATCTATGATATCAACGCCTTTAGTATCCCTTATCCACTCCACAATCAGATTGCTTGGCCCTTCTGAATATTCGTCAGAAAACTCAAGAATAAGTTGATTGATTTTATTTCTGAAACCTTTTAGCTTTTCAGCATAGATCGAATTTTTTGCCAGATTATTTATCTCTTTAGGATCGTCTTTTAGATTGTAGAGATCCTCAATAGATTGATCATTGACGTATCTAAAATATTTCCAATCTTTGGTACGTACTCCTTCGCTAGGTGGGATATTTTCAAACTCCCAAATGTGTTCTATTAAAACGGTATCACGAACAAAAGCCTCCTTCGAGTTTTCAACAATCGGCATCAAACTTTTACCATGCCATCCTTCAGGAGATGTTACACCAGCGAGTGCCAGAATTGTGGGTGGAACGTCAACATTTAATGCTAGAGCGTCACTGTCTTTTTGTTTCTCCTGTCTTGGGTCAAAAACGATAAGTGGCACTCTTATAGAGTTATCATAAAGTAGCCATTTACCCGCTAATTGTCGCTCCCCTAAAAAGTACCCATTGTCTCCCATGAGTATGATTACTGTATTTTTGTCAAGCCCCTTTTTTTTGAGTTCTTCCCGTATTTTGGCGATTTCTCGGTCTATTCCAGAAATCATTCGGTAATAACCCTTTACACTATGTTGGTATTTCTCTGGGGTATCATAACGCCATGTCCAGCGTAATCTGTTAAAGCCGTCACGCACCATTTTTGGAAGTGATTCAAAGAAGCCATCCTCTCCGAGTTCAGGGCCCGGTATTTGCATGTTCTGGAGTAATGCATCTGATTCTTTTTGCCAAAAATATTGGTCCTCGGCAGGGTCATGTGCATGGGGAGCACTAAAACTGAGCGAAAGGCAAAAGGGTTTGTCGGCTTCTGCTCTATCAATAAAATCAATAGCCTTTTGGCCAGTATATCGGGTAAGGTGTACGGTGTCTTCTCCAATGGCTTTATAATAATAGCCTCGTCTATCTTTAAAGGCATTGTTACGGTCGTACGATTCGTATTCGTCGAATTGTTTTTCTAAACCATCGTATCGGACGCCATATTTACCATAAAAGCCTGTTTTATAGCCATTGTTTTTTAAAATGGTAGGATATGAGTTCATCATGTATGACTCTCGAATATTACCCGTCTGGAAATTGAAATTGTGCTTTCGCTCATACATTCCCGTTAAGATACTTGCTCTACTTGCGGCACAAATGGGTGTGGTAACCATCGCATTTTGAAAATAGGTCCCCTCTTTAGCCAATTTGTCCATTTCAGGAGTAGAAATGAGTTTATTGCCAGCATAACCCAGAGCATCAAAACGCTGGTCATCTGTCAAAATAAAGATGATATTGGGTTTTTGGGTTTGTTGTTTTTGGGCTTGCAGTGGAAACAAGCGAACGCACAGCAGTACGATTACTAAAATTCTCATTCTTATAAATTTATGATCTACCTACTTGTTTGAAATAATTCTTAGTCTAAAAAAAAGAATAATTTTTATCAATATTTTCAAACTTATGCTTTTCAGGAACAAAACCCATCCTTTGCTGTCATGAGAGCCTCTTCACGGCTAAATACCCTTTCCACGGATTTGGGCCATCACTTTTCGTTTTTCAATACTTTTTTCAGGCCTTTTCTAACGAGTCTCACAATTATAGATATTTTATAGAATGGAATTTATAGAATTGATTTTATCATCCAACATGAGATTTTTACGAGAAATCATAAATGGCTGAATCCAGAGTTTGTTTTTATACAGGAATTCGAGACCCTTCATCCATTTCGATAAGTTTAAAGAGATCCATCCATCCGCATGGGTATTATAGTATATAATAAAAATAGGACTCAAAACACATTCGTGACTAACTTAGATGGTACAGTAAAGGATGGAAAACATTCTTTTAGCATATAATTTCGTGTCAAATTCGAAAATGATACACATGATAGATAATACGAAACACTTTAATTACGTCGATTACCTTTGGGATGATAAAAAGGCTGCAGAGCTAGGAGATGACCAAGTGGCCCTCTTTTTATACCGGTCAAATATTCTCGGAGCAGATTTAAGAATTACTAACTATGGTGGTGGAAATACAAGCTGCAAGACTATTGAGAAAGACCCTTTAACTAACGAAGAAGTGGAAGTCATGTGGATCAAAGGTTCAGGTGGTGATATTGGAACTTTAACTAAAGCTGGAATTGCTGGACTTTATACAGAAAGATTGAGAAATCTCAAAAATGTTTATGGCGGCCTAGCCGATGAAGATCGCATGGTAGGGTTATTTAATCATTGCATTTATGACCTTGAAAGTAAAGCTCCATCCATAGATACTCCATTACATGGATTGCTCCCTTTTGAGCATATTGACCATTTGCATCCAGACGCCCTAATTGCGGTAGCCGCAGCAAAGGATAGCGAAAAAGTAACAAAGGAAATTTGGGGACACACGATGGGTTGGGTGCCGTGGCAAAAGCCAGGCTTTGACCTAGGGCTTCAATTGGAAAAATGCCTGAGCGACAATCCTGGAATACGAGGAATTGTTTTAGGTAGCCATGGTCTTTTTACTTGGGGAGATACTTCTTATGAGTGCTATATAAATAGCCTTGAAGTCATAGAAATGGCCTCAGAGTATATTGAAAATAAGATAAAGGAAAATGGAAGTGTTTTTGGAGGGCAGAAAATAGAAAGTCTGCCTAAAGAAAAACGTCAAGAAAGAGCGGCTCAATTAATGCCAATGCTCAGAGGCCTTTGCTCTTCTGAGAACAGGATGATTGGCCATTTCACCGACAGTGATGTGGTACTTGAATACATCAATAGTAATGACTTAGAACGTTTGGCACCGATGGGGACCTCTTGTCCTGATCACTTTCTTAGAACAAAAATTCAACCCTTAGTACTACAATTAGATGTTAAGGAGGACCTTTCTAACTCGGAAGCAATTCTTGATAAATTGAAGCCGGCATTCGAGCAATACCGAAAAGAGTATCAGGCATATTACGACACTCATAAACGTGACAATAGCCCTGCCGTTCGTGATGCCAATCCAGTTATTATTATCTACCCAGGCGTGGGCATGTTTAGCTTTGCTAAAAATAAGCAGACCACCAGAGTTGCTAATGAGTTTTATGTTAATGCTATCAATGTAATGCGTGGTGCAGAAGCCATTACAGCATACACTTCATTACCAAGACAAGAAGCATTCGATATTGAATACTGGTTGTTGGAAGAAGCAAAGCTCCAGCGTATGCCTAAGGAAAAACCCTTGTCTCGTAAAGTAGCTTTGGTTACTGGTGCAGGTGGAGGAATTGGTAAAGCAATTGCCGATAAATTAGCCGCTGAAGGAGCTAATGTCGTATTGACCGATATTTCGGAAGAAAGACTTAAAGAAGCCTTGGCAACATTTGGCAAAGATACTGCTAGCTATGCCATTTGTGATGTTACCAAAAGCGACTCGATTGCCGAAGCCTATAAAAAAACCTGTTTGGAATTTGGTGGAGTAGATATCGTAGTTCACAGTGCTGGTCTGGCTATTTCCAAACCACTTGAAGATACCACTGAAAAGGATTGGGACATTCTTCAAAATGTTCTTGTAAAGGGTCAATTTGAATTGGCTAAGCAGGCAGTTGGCATATTACGAAAGCAAAGTTTGGGAGGTGATTTTATAAGTATTGCCAGTAAAAACGGTTTAGTATCAGGCCCTAATAATGTAGCTTACGGAACTGCAAAAGCTGCACAACAGCACATGGCAAGACTCCTTGCCGCAGAGTTAGGCGGTGATAAGATTCGCGTAAACACAGTAAACCCAGATGGGGTAATCGTTGGAAGCAAAATATGGGAAGGCGATTGGGCAGAAGGACGTGCTAAAGCTTATGGCATTACGGTAGAATAACTTCCAGCACATTATGCCAAACGTAATCTTTTAAATGAAATTATTTATCCAGCAGACATTGCCAATGGAGTTTTTGCTTGTGTAGGAATTTTGGATAAAACCACAGGAAATATTATTAATGTGGATGGTGGAATGGCCAATGCATTTGTACGATAGTTTGTTTGAGTTTGTTTTTTTAACTTCCATGGACTTTTTTGCTCCATGGAAGTTTAATTTCCATCAATAAATTGACCCTAAATGAGAATAGATAAAAATCAACTAGCAGACAGCAATCAAAAAGATGTTGCTGAGCACAACTCACGTTTTGATTTTCTAGCCAACATTTTGGCAAAAAAAGGTTCTGATGTAAATGCTGTTGTTCAGAAACTCCAAGACTTTCAAGTTGCCATACCGAGCTGGGCATTAGGAGCAGGAGGTACGCGATTCGGACGTTTCGGATTTCAAGGAGAGCCTTCTAGTCTAGAGCAAAAGATAGATGATGTTGGAATACTTCATGCACTTACTCAAACAGCTGGAGCAGTATCCTTACACATTCCATGGGATGTTCCTAGCGATTATGCGGCCATAAAAAATTTGGCAAACTCTCATGACATCGTCTTTGATGCAGTCAATTCCAATACCTTTCAGGATCAAAAAAATGCCAAGGAAAGTTATAAGTTCGGTTCGCTTAGCAACACGAGCAAAGCGGTTCGCGAACAGGCGATAGAACACAATAGTGAAGTCATAAAGGTAGGAGATAAGTTAGGTTCTAAAAGCTTGACGGTTTGGTTGGCAGACGGTTCTAATTTTCCTGGTCAAAGCAGTTTTCAATCAGCACTCCGGCATACAGAAGATAGCCTAAAGGCCATTTACAAAGGGCTCCCAGAAGACTGGAAACTTTTTATTGAGTACAAACCCTACGAGCCCAATTTCTATAGCACCGTAATTCAAGATTGGGGTACTTCTTTTATGTTGGCTAATGCCTGCGGTGACAAAGCGTATACACTTGTGGATCTTGGTCACCATTTACCTAATACCAATATTGAGCAGATTGTTTCAACCTTGATGCTGAAAGGAAAGCTAGGTGGATTTCATTTTAATGACAGCAAATATGGAGATGATGACCTCACCGTTGGGAGTGTAAAGCCTTATGCCTTATTTCTTATTTTCAATGCCTTAGTTTATGGTTTGGAAAACAACCCTCAAAATCCATATCCGGCATGGATGATAGATGCCAGTCATAATATCAAAGACCCACTAGAGGATTTAATACAATCTTTAGACGCCATTCAAGAAGCATATGCCAAAGCCCTGTTGGTAGACCAAGCTTTGTTAGCAGAAGGACAGCAAAATAATGATGTGGTTAAGTGCCAAGAAATTCTTCAAGATGCCTATAGAACTGACGTTAGACCACTGCTAGAAAAAGCTAGGTTAAATAGGGGTGGGGCTATAAGCCCAATCAACTCCTATCGTTCTCTGAAGGTTAGAGAAAATCTAATCAAAGAGAGAGGAACTGACGCTATAGCTACAGGACTTTAATTAGACCCCAATGAAAATCAAGGTTACAGCTATATTTGATATTGGTAGAACCAATAAAAAGTTTTTCCTTTTTGATTCGAATTTCCAAGAAGTGCATCGGGAATATATCCGCTTTGATGAAATTGAAGATGAGGACGGTTACCCTACTGAAAACATAGAAGCACTAGAAAACTGGGTCAAGGAAGTATTTGACAAAATGCTCCACTCTCTTGAATATGAGATTGTGACATTGAATTTTTCATGTTATGGAGCAAGTTTGGTTCATATTAATGAAGCTGGTAAAGTAATTACCCCACTCTATAACTATATGAAACCATTAAAGGAGGATGTTCTTGAAGCCTTTTATTCATCGTATGGCCCTGAAAATGTAATTTCGAAGGATACAGGTTCACCCAAGTTGGGCATGCTAAATAGTGGAATGCAGCTCTATTGGCTTAAAAGAACGAAGCCTGAGGTTTTCGAAAAAATAAAATATTCTTTACATCTTCCTCAATATCTGAGCTATATTTTCACAGGAATTCCGGTGAGCGAATATACAAGCATCGGATGCCACACGCTGCTTTGGGATTTTGAAAAACAAGATTATCATACGTGGGTCTATAAAGAAGGCATAGATACTAAGCTAGCTCCTATAGCGTCTACAAGTGAGACTAGACCCATTAATTTCCAAGGTGAAACTGTTCAAATAGGAGCAGGTATTCATGATAGTTCTTCGGCCTTGTTGCCTTATATTCGGAGTATTTCAAAACGATTTGTATTGGTTTCAACAGGTACTTGGAGTATTTCTATCAATCCTTTTAACAAGGAAATGCTCAGTGAAAATGACCTAAAAAATGATGGGCTTTTTAATATGAGAGTAGATGGGAGTCCCGTAAAGGTTTCTCGTCTGTTTCTTGGCAGCGAATACAAACTTCAGGTGAAGGGTTTGTCCAAGTATTTTAGCCTCCCAGAAGCTTACCATAAGCAAGTCAAATTCGACTCAAATATATTTTCAGAAATTAAGAAAGATTTTGTTCGCATGTTTAAATGGGTCAGTATGACCTCTGAAGACATGCCAAGTGAAACACAAATACCCTACGATAAATTTGAGTATTCTTATCATCAGCTCATGTTGGAGTTGGTCTTATTACAGGTTAAAAGTATTAAGGCGGCAGTAGGGAATGGAGAAATAGAAAACCTATATGTGGATGGCGGTTTTAGTGACAATGAAGTGTATCTACAACTACTCTCCCTATATTTAACAGACATGAAACTAAGCACCACGGATTCTTCCTTAGGGTCGGCTTTAGGTGCAGCCATTGTAATGTCCAATAGAATATTGGAACCCAAGTTCTTGAAGAAAAACTACGCGTTAAAAAAATATATTCCCCTGATATCATAATAAATAACTTTATGGCGAACGAAATCAATTCTAGTTACCCCTCCATGGACGATTTGAGAAACAAAGCTAAACGTCGCATGCCTAAATTCGCCTTTGAGTATTTAGATGGGGGATGCAATGAAGATGTAGGTATTTCTCGCAACACCGCAGAGATACGTGAAGTACAATTGCAACCCAGATATCTTCGCAATAACGGGATTAGCTCTACTAAGACAAAGGTCTTAGGAATAGAATATGATGCTCCTTTCGGTGTAGCACCGGTTGGTCTTCAAGGACTAATGTGGCCTAACTCTCCAGAAATTTTGGCAAAATCGGCATTCAAGCACAACATCCCTTTTATACTGAGCACGGTCACTACCATGAGTATTGAACGAGCCAGTGAATTGACCGAAGGCAAGGCATGGTTTCAACTGTACAACCCTGCTGAAGATGCACTGCGTGACGATATTATAGATCGTGCAGAGGCTGCGGGATGTCCTGTTTTGGTCTTGCTTTGCGATGTGCCGACTTTTGGCTATCGCCCAAGAGACATACGAAATGGTTTGGCCCTGCCTCCTAAAATGTCTCTAACGAATATGTTGCAAATCATGGGTAGCCCGACTTGGGCTATTAATACTTTAATACATGGGCAACCCACTTTTGAGACTTTAAAGCCCTACACTCCTGAAGGGCTTAACCTAAAGCAATTAGGGGCGTTTATGGACAAAACCTTTTCTGGTCGTTTAAACGAAGAGAGAATAAAGCCTATTCGAGATAAATGGAAAGGTAAACTGGTGCTTAAAGGCGTAGCCTCCGAGCGAGATACACAAGACGCCATACGTATGGGGTTTGATGGGATTATTGTTTCTAATCACGGAGGTAGGCAGCTTGATGCCGCAGAATCTACCATCAATTCACTTTCTGAAATTGCCGCTAAATATAGCGATCAGATAGAAATAATGATGGACAGCGGTCTTCGGTCAGGACCAGATATTGCCAGAGCTATGGCCAGTGGGGCTAAGTTTACCTTCATGGGAAGGTCTTTTCTATACGGTTGTGGAGCACTAGGAAATAAAGGTGGAGACCACACCATATCTATGCTAAAAACGCAATTCAAACAAGTGATGGATCAATTGTGCTGTGAACGCGTAGAAGATTTGCCGAAACACCTTATTACGAAATAAAACAAAATTATAATGAGCCAGAACACTACTAAAAATGAGGAGCTTGTAGAGACTACAGGTGGAGAGTTTGAAAGAGAACCTGTTCCTCAATCGAAGCTAAAAAGTTGGAAAAGCTTTTTGGGCATGTATGCAGGTGAGCATGCTGCAGGAACTGAATTCATGATAGGGCCTTTGTTTTTAACAGCAGGAGTAAGTGCTTTTGACCTTCTTGCAGGGTTACTCCTAGGAAACCTTTTGGCGGTTTTAAGTTGGCGATACCTAACGGCAAAAATCGCTGTAGAAAACAGGTTAACACTTTACTATCAACTGGAAAAAATCTGTGGTAAAAAATTAGTCACCGGCTATAACTTGGCCAATGGAGTTCTGTTCTGTTTTCTTGCAGGAGCTATGATAACGGTTTCCGCCACAGCGGTCGGTATTCCTTTTGATATGGAAATGCCAAAACTAACCGATACCACACCAAATGGAATGACATGGGTCATTCTTGTGATTATTATTGGTGCGGTAATTTCCTTGGTTGCTTCTAAGGGGTATGACACCGTTTCAAAGGCTGCCAACTGGATGTCTCCCGTCATTGTGCTCGCATTTATTGCTTGTGGGGTTGTGGCACTTATGCAATTGGAAGTTAAGAGTTTTTCAGACTTTTGGAATATTTGGGGAGAAGGTTCAGAACCCTTTCCGGGGCAAATGAAATATACTTTCTGGCATGTAACCATTTGGTCATGGTTTGCTAATGCGGCCATGCATATTGGGATGTCCGATTTGTCAGTATTTAGATTTGCGAAAAAAGAAAGTTCTGGATGGACTACTGCCGCGGGTATGTATGTAGGTCACTATATGGCATGGATAGCGGCTGCTTTACTTTATGCGGTTTATGTAAAATCACCAGAGGCACAAGCTTTCTTATCAAACGGCGAAGCTCCACCTGTGGCTCCTGGTCCTTTGGCTCATAATGCCATCGGCTTCTTTGGTATTATTGCTGTGGTCTTGGCTGGTTGGACTACTGCTAATCCAACGATCTATAGGGCAGGATTGGCATTTCAGGCCATCATGCCTAAAGTATCTACATTTTGGGTGACCATTTTAGCAGGTACCGTTGCTACTATTGCTGGTTTGTTTCCGGCCTTCGCAATGAAATTATTAGGCTTCGTGGCTCTTTATGGGTTCATATTGGCACCCTTTGGAGCTGTTATCGTATTTGAGCACTTTTTTCATAAGCAGGCTGGAATCGTTAAAAATTATGCAGAAGTAGCAGGTATAAAATTCAATAAGGCGGTGTTTTTTGCTTGGGCGATAAGCTTTGGACTATTCTATTTTATATCTATTCAGTATGGCGTTTTTCTTTCCTTTGTGACTTTGCCTTCTTGGTTACTTTGTGGAGTTTTGTTTCTTGTTTTTAGTAGATATATTCAGAAAAAGAACACTTGAAATCAACTAAACCTTAGAACAACAAAAAAGGTCACCTCATAAAACATGAAGTGACCTTTTTTGGTTTTAACCAGCTTGTTATTATCTACTTACATTTTCACGCATTTGGTTAGAAGGAATTATCAAAAAGTCAACCCTTCTATTTCTATCCTTGTTAAGCCTGCTGTTATTTCTATAATCTGGATATTTTTCACCGTAGCTGTCTACAAAAAATCTATCTTCTGAAATACCGCAACCGTGCAAATAGTTAGCGGCTACAGCTGCCCTTTTGTAGGCAATTTTATCGTTTTTATCCATACTTCCGTCACTATCGGCTCTTCCGGCCACCATGATATAAGTGTCTGGTCTTTTCTGTAGATTAAATGCCAAATGCCTTAAAATGTCTTTTGCGTTGTCATTCAGGGCTATCTCACTTTTAGCAAAGATGTCTCCTTGATCCAAGGCCACGATAACTCCTTCGCCATACTGTAATACGGAGGCTTGTCCTTCTAGGTTACTAGATAGCTCTTCAGCTAAAAGAGCCATTTCTTCTGTTAAACGATAATTTACATTGCCATCGCTCGAATATTTTAACACAGAATCTACTAATGGAAATTCACTGATAAAGGCTTCTGGGCTATATTCTATCGCCTCGGGTATTTGGGCCGTTGCTGTATTTTCTTCCATTTCTATTGCCTCGTCTTGCATTTCATTTGAATCTTCAGAAGTTTCTTCTGAGGTACAGCTTTGGAAATAGAATGAAGTTGATAGTGCGGTTAAAATTAAAAATGTCTTTTTCATGATGTCTTATTTGTTTGATTTATACTAGAAGCACTTAAAAGTGTGTTCCTCTTAATAGGGGTCAAAAAAGTGTAGAAATACTTACACAGTGGCACGCAGTATTGTCCCATTAGTTTCCAAAGTGTTATAAAAAAAAGCCCAACTCTTTTAACTCGAGTTGGGCTTTGATAAGTGCTAGTCTGTGGAGGCTATCACAGGTTTAAAATACCACCTATTTCTAGTTTTAAAGATAAACTGGTTTCTGCACGAGCATTTACACCCACATTGCTTAAGTCTGTAGAGCTGCTGATGTCAAGTAGGGTATTAATACCTAGTCCGCCAGTACTACTACTTTCAGGTTTATCGCAGATTATTTCATAATTACCCTCTGGTAAGAATGCCAAGGTGAAGTTTCCTGACGCATCTACCATGGCCGAACTAATAGAATTAGAATATTTAACTCCACCATTTCCGTTTACCTCACTGCTTTCAGAGAAACTGCCCTTTTTGTATACGTAGACCACTACATTAGATTTGGCTTCAGCATAGTTGTTGACTTTTCCCTTTATGTTTCCTGTATTATTCTTGTTTTCAGCTCTAACAGCAGATTTTAGCTGGCTGTTGGAAACAAAAGAATAATTTCCTCCGTCATTTTTTATTGACTTTCTCAGGTCAAAATCCATTATGATTTCGGTAGTGCCGTTTTCGGCTACTTCAAAATCACTTGGTTTAAGAGAGATTGCCAAATCATTCGAACCATTAAGTTCTAGTTTGTCTTTACTTCCGTCTGTTTTAAGAATGTAACAACCCGGCCCAGAATTAGTGGCATCTTGTTCGGCGTTAATTACAAGATCAATAGTAGAATATGACTTGGCAGCCATTTGAGAATTGCCCAGATTAAGTGAGGTGCCATTTTGCAATTCTAAAAGATTGATAGTCTTTGGCCCTTGAAAGCCTTCATAGGTTTTACCGTCTACCTTAATTTCAGTAACGGTTACAAAGGCTGCTGATACGCTTGAGTCGTCAATAGGAGCATCTGTAATGCTAAAGCTAATATTCCCCATGGCCTCGTTTTCAACTCCGGGGCTCATGGAGCTCTCTTCACATCCTAAATTAACGGCTACTAGTCCTAAGGAAAATAACAATAACTTTTTCATAAAATATATTTGGTTTGATGTACATAGAAGAGGCCTTAAAACGTCGTTCCTCCGCTCTCAGGAAGGTATTGTGTGGACTTTTTTCCTCATAATTACTCTTTTGCGTAATGTCTTCCACAAATACGAAAACCTTGAGTATTTCAAGCTTGATTTTTTGTGTTCAGGTTATTGATACGGCTATAATCTGGAGTGAGTATAATTCAGCTTTGAGGCTTTGATGAGTGTAAAATGAAGACGGTTGACAGGTTTTATTAAATGCAAAGAGGCAGGCATCCAATTGATACCCACCTCTAATTTTCATATCCTGCAACACTATCGGTTACGAGTTGTTTTGTTTGCTGAAATTAGCAGATCTTTTACACTCAAATACTCATATGATCCAAGTCTAGCTCGTCATTATAAAGGGCTTGAAGTTTTTGAAAAGCTTCAAATAATGACTTTTTAGTCTCTGAATATTCGTCCATCTTAGACAAGTCTTTTAGTTCAAGAGGATCATTATTCATGTCGAAAAGTAGAGTCTCGTTAATTTTTGGGTACATAATTAATTTGAAACCATCTTTTCTAATCATACGCTGCACATCTAAGTATGCACCGTAAACCCCATTAAGTTTAGGAGCACTTTCTGGATTATTGATATGGGAAAGAAGACTATTAAACTCTACAAAGTCTGGCTTAGAAACACCACCAATCTCTAAGCTCGTTGGCATCAAATCTTGAAGGTATACATCCGTATCAATGATTTTTCCTGCAGGAATGTTTGGTCCAGAGACTAAAAGAGGAACACGCATGCTATGGTCGTACATGTTTTGCTTGCCTAATAGACCATGTTTTCCGACGGCCAAGCCATGGTCCGCAGTCATAAAGATGTAGGTATTATCTAATAGACCTTCTTTTTCTAGTTTATCCATAATGCCACCTATTTGTGAATCTAAATGAGAAATCAGGGCGTAATACTCTTTAATATGCGTTTTAACTGCGAGTTCTGTTCTAGGAAAAGGCCCTAATGCTTCATCTCTTAGTTTTGGTCCAAGTCCTACGCCATCATAAAAAGGGTAATCAGGCATATAGCTTTCAGGGACTTGTCTATCTTCCAAAGGATACATGTCCTGATATTTTTGAGGAGCCTGTCTAGGGTCATGTGGAGCATTAAATGCAACATACATGAAGAAAGGATTTGTTTTTTGTTTGGCGGCGTCAATGAAATCAATGGCATCATCTTTTAAGACTTCGCTCCAGTGTTTTCCACCTTCCCAGTAACCTCCTTTACTAGTATCAGTTGGAGACCAGGTGTTGTCATCCATACTTAGAGGTCTGTTGTAGCCATTGGGCATAAGCCTCAAAAGCGTCTTAGCATCTAAACTCTTTTCGGCATTGAGTTTTTCTCCGACTTTAGCATTCCTCCAAGCGTCTCTTGGCATTCCTGGTCGCATATGCACAGTATGTTGAAAAAGGTCTTGGCCTGGTATGTCTATATGCCATTTACCACTGGCATAAGTGTCATAACCCCCAGCTTCTAAGAGTTTGGGCCAAGATTCGGCAATAGATGCAGAATCTTTTTGCTGCCATTTAACTCGATGCTTGTTGGCATTCCAGACCGTCATTCCCGAAGCTATCATGGAACGAGAGGCGGTGCATACCGCACCACTCCAAGAACCCATATTATAGGCATGACTAAATGTGGTGCCACGCTGAAATAACTTATCTAAGTGGGGTGTTTTTATCTGACTATTTCCCAAATGTTGAATGGCGTCGTAGGTTTGATCGTCTGTAAAAAGAAACAGAATGTTCGGTTTACTTTCCTGTTGTTGGTTAGGTTGGCATGAAAAAACAAGAAGAGAAAATACAGCCCAAAGGACTTTTTGCTTGGTCATCATTTTTTGATTGAATAATTATGAGGCAGACTTAATTTTTATCTGCTGGGGTAAAATGTTAATGTAAATTAATCTTTCGTTTTTAAAGAACAAACATCCTTCGGCCCGCCTTGCCGATTTAGTATTAATTATTGCCAATTATAGAAAAGGAAATACACTATGATGGTTATAATTTGCAGAAATATTATAGCATATTGTTGGTATAATTTTATTCACTTCAAATGAAAGATTCTGTTGTAATACAATTTTGTAGTATTTCCAATCAGTTTCAACATTTCAATAAATGAACTATAATTAAGTATTGTCAAATCATTGAGTGACATTCAAAAACAAAAACATGATAAAACAACTCAAACTCTCCCTTTTTTGCTTGATTTTGGTTCCTTCCCTAGCGTTTTCACAAAAGAAGCCTAACATCATTTTTATAATGAGTGACGATCATACCTCTCAAGCCGTTGGAATTTATGGTGGAGCCTTAGCAGGATTAAATCCGACCCCCAATTTGGACAGCTTTGGCGAAGAGGGAATTGTCTTTGAAAATGCTTTTTGCACTAATTCTATTTGTACACCCAGCAGGGCAAATATCATGACTGGGCAATACAGTCAAACCAATGGTGTGCTAGACCTAGATGGAAATCTTCCGGCAGAAAGGCAGTTCTTACCCATCGAAATGAAAAAACTGGGTTATCAAACAGCCATGATAGGAAAATGGCATCTGAAAAATGAGCCTGCCGCTTACGATTATTATAACGTCCTTCCTGGCCAGGGCCTTTATTTTGACCCTAAATTTAGAGATAAGGCTGCAGGTGAGTGGCCAAATAATTTGGTTCAGCACACGGGTTATGTGTCAGATTTGATTATAGATATAACATTGGAGTATCTAGATAAAAGAGATAAGGATAAGCCCTTCTTTTTAATGCATCATCATAAAGCACCACATGATGATTTTGAGTACCCAGCTAGATACGACGACTATTTGGCCGACATTGACATTCCAGAACCAGTAAGTTTATACGCCCAGCCATTTTTTGGTTCTGAAGCTACTTTAGGCAGAAATGGTTCTTTGAGAGATAGAATTGGCAGTTCTGTGTCATCTAGACATCCATATAGGAGCTATGCTCATCAATACGGTTTGGATGATGTGGCAGACGAAAATGAGAGAACGCATCTGGCCTTTCAGGAATATACCAAAAGATATTTGAGATGTGTAAAAGGTGTAGATGATAATTTAGGGAGACTTTTTGACTATTTGAAGAAAAACGACCTTTGGGACAATACCATTATTGTTTATACAAGCGACCAAGGAATGATGTTAGGAGAGCATGATTATATGGACAAAAGATGGATGTATGAAGAGTCTATGAGAATGCCTTTTATTATGCGATATCCATCTAAGATAGCAGCAGGTTCTAGGACAAAGGCAATTGTAAACAATACGGATTATGCACCTACATTATTAGAATTAGCTGGAGGAAAGGTGCCAACTTACATGCAAGGCGAAAGCTTTGCAAGGGTATTAGAAAACCCTTCTGAGAAATTTCATGAGGCCACCTATTATAGATATTGGATGCATTTAACTCATCATGATGTACCTTCTCATTTCGGTGTGCGAACAGAAAAATCAAAGCTCATATTTTATTATGGCGAACATTATAACACTGATTTGTATGGTAAAAACACACATACGTGGATAAAGGATCCAAGCAATACATATCACTTTGAACCTACTCCTGCCGCTTGGGAATTCTATGATTTAAGCTTGGACCCAAAAGAATTAGTGAATAGGTATAAGGATCCAAGATATAAGGATCAAATTACAAGACTCAAAAAAGAGATAATTTCGCAAAGAGAACGCTATAATGAAACCGATGCTGATTATGCAAATATTCAATTGGTAATAGACAGACATTGGAACGACTGATATATGAAAAAATACTGTTTAGCCTTAGATTTAATCGAAAACGATGCTCTAATAGAAAAGTATAAGTGGCATCATAAACCTGAAAATCAATGGCCAGAAATCAATCAAAGCATAAAGGATGCGGGGGTAACCAATATGGAAATCTACCTCTTCGGCAATAGGATGTTTATGATCATGGAGGTCAATGATGCCTTTTCCTTTGAAAAAATGGAGCAGATAAATAAGGGAGCAAAACCCGTGGAGTGGGAGGGCCTAATGTGGGGCTTTCAAAAGCCAATTCCTGGCTGTAAGCCTGGTGAGAAGTGGGTACAAATGGAGCAAATCTTTAAACTTCCTCATTAGTTGCTAAAGTCTACCATTTCAAATTTGCCTAAATACCCCTTTTTACTTTGTCTGTTAGTTCTTTTAGGATGCAAAGAGGCTGATGAAGAGGTCTCCGTAGGAAAGCCGAATATCGTTTTTATCCTTGTGGATGACTTGAGTAAGGAATGGGTAAGTCATTATGGGGCAGAGGATATTAAAACGCCGAATATTGATAAATTGGCAGAAGGCGGCCTGACCTTCCATAATTTTTATAGCATGCCGCAATGTACTCCTACACGTTTGTCATTTTTAACCGCCGAATACCCTTTTAGTCATGGCTGGGTAAATCATTGGGACGTACCCAGATGGGGTGGAGGTGCTCATTTTGATGAGAAACTTAATCCTACTATGCTGCCCAAAATAAAGGAGGCTGGATATAAAACGGCCATCGCAGGAAAGTGGCAAATAGACGACTTTAGGGTAGAACCAGACGCTCTGACTAAAATTGGTTTTGATGCATTTTGTATGTGGACGGGATGGGAGGGAGGTACTCCAGCTAGCGGAGAGAGGTATCAAAACCCCTATATTTATTCAAATACTTCTGCTAGCCATACCTATTCTGATGGATTTGGTCCAGATATTTTCACCAAGTTTATTGTTGACTTTATTGAGGAAAGTAAGGATGATCCGTTTTTTGTTTACTATCCTATGGTGCTTACTCATACCCCATTTGTTGATACTCCAGAAGAGGCTTCGTCTGATGATTTAGGGAAACATAAAGCCATGGTGAGGTATACAGATAAAATTACTGGCCAAATAGTTAGGGCCTTAGAAAAAGCTGGAGTTAGAGACAATACCATCATCGTCTGGACTACAGACAATGGCACTACAAGTCAGGTATCAGGCAGTCTAAATGGCAGAATGGTACGAGGTGGAAAAGGTACTACTCAAGAGTCTGGAATAAACCAACCATTTATAGTGAATTGGCCTGGCCATATTAAGCCTGGTCTGGAGACCGACGCCCTGATAGATATCACAGATTTGCTGCCGACCTTTGTGGACTTGGTAAACCCAACTACATTGCCAGAACCATCAGCTTTTGGAGGTAAATCATTTAAAAATTTAATAACGGGAAAGTCAGATGATTCTGAGAGGTCTTGGATTTTAGGTATGGGTGGAAAAAACAATGCTCGGCTAACGAATCGGGGAGTAGAAAATCAATATGTTTACAGAGATAGAGTTTTGAGGGATAAACGTTTTAAACTTTGTATTGGCACCAACGGAAGCCCAGAAGGTTTTTACGACTTAAAAGAAGACCCTTTTGAAGAAAACAACCTAGTAAATAAGGTTGAAGGTATAGCTCAAAAAGAGACTTATGAAAAACTTATGGCAGTAGTGGGGCAGTTTCCCAAAGAAGATAACGAACCTAAATATGAGCCTAATTCGGTTCAAGACTGGGACGTGGCCATTACGGCCGAAAGCAAGAAATGGAAAAAGGATTATTAAAATAAAAGCATGAATAAAATACTAAAGGTTCATCCAGACGATAATGTTATTGTAGCCTTAAAAGATTTAACAAAGGGTGAAACTGTTTCGTTAAATGGCAAAGAATATGTGACCACAGAAGCAGTTTCTGCCAAGCATAAATTTGTACAAGAGGACTTGGAAATTGGAGGTGATATAAAAATGTATGGTGTTTTGGTAGGTAAGGCTCAAACGGCTTTGCCGAAAGGAAGCCCCATAACTACCTCAAATGTAAAACACGCCACCAATCCCTTAGAAATTAGGGCTTCAAATTACCAGTGGACGCCTCCGGATGTTTCTGGATACGCAGATAGGACTTTTCAAGGTTTCTTAAGAAACGATGGGCAAGCGGGTACAGCCAATTATTGGCTAGTAGTTCCTCTAGTTTTTTGTGAGAATAGAAACATCATGATACTCAAAGAGGCTTTAAATAAGGCTTTGGGTTATGAGTCAAAGTCTCCTTATCAAACTGCCGTGGAGCAATTTGTGGAAGTAATTGCGACTGGCAAGGGAGACCAAATAATGGATTTGGACTTTCCGGTTTTGAGTAAGAAAAAACCTTCGTCAAAACTCTTCCCTAATGTAGACGGAATAAAATTTTTAACACATCAGTCTGGCTGTGGAGGTACTCGTCAAGATTCTCAAAGCCTTTGTGGACTTATAGCTGGATACATTACACATCCCAATGTGGCCGGTGCCACCATTCTAAGTTTGGGCTGCCAAAATGCAGAGGAGTCTACACTGATGGAGGAAATAAATAAGCGTTCTGCCGATTTTGACAAGCCACTATATGTTCTAAATCATCAAACTATAGGAACAGAGAAGAATGTTATTGAGGCGGGAATAAAGAATACCCTGATGGGCTTAACCGAAGCCAATAAAATTTCAAGGACATCGGTTCCGTTAGCAAAACTATGTGTGGGTCTAGAGTGTGGCGGTTCTGATGGATTTTCAGGAATTTCTGCCAACCCCACCTTGGGATACTTTTCTGATATGCTTACGGCCCTTAAGGGTTCCGTTATATTATCTGAATTCCCAGAACTCTGTGGTGTGGAACAAGAATTAGTGGATAGATGCGTGGATTTAGAAACCGCAAATAGGTTTGCTTCCCTAATGGATTTATACAGCAAAAGTGCCGTATTGGCGGGTTCTGGTTTTGATATGAACCCTTCTCCAGGAAACATCAAAGACGGTCTCATTACGGATGCTATAAAATCTGCCGGAGCGGCAAAAAAGGGAGGAACGTCTCCAGTGGTCGCAGTATTAGATTACCCCGAAAAAGTGACCAAGCCAGGTTTGAATTTACTTTGTACACCAGGAAATGATGTGGAGTCTACCACAGCTGAAGTGGGCTCCGGAGCAAATGTGGTACTTTTCACTACAGGTTTAGGAACACCAACAGGAAATCCAATTGCTCCGGTTCTCAAGGTTTCTAGCAACACTATCTTGTTTGAAAAAATGATTGACATCATTGACTTTAATACGGGTACCGTGATAGAAGGCTCCGAGACCATTGAGGCATCTGCAAAAAGGCTACTGGATCTGGTTATTGCTGTAGCTAGCGGAGAACTTACGGCAAAAGCTGTTCTAAATAATCAAGACGACTTTATTCCATGGAAGCGTGGAGTTTCACTTTAATAAATAGAAATGAGATTTAGCTCAATTTATGCTCTTTTGACTCTGGCGATCTTTTGTCTTTCAAGTTGTACAAACACCACAGAACCTGAAAAACCAAATGTGATATTTATTATGGCCGATGACCAAGGCTACGGTGATATTGGAGCACATGGTAATCCTTATATCCAAACACCAAACATGAATAAACTTCATGATGAGAGTGTTTCTTTTACCAATTTCCATGTTGGCACCACATGTGCACCTAGCAGAGGAGGTTTACTTACAGGTCAATATGGGAATAAAGTGGGCGTGTGGCATACCATAAACGGTCGTCAAATATTGGCTGAAGGTGTAACTACCATAGCTGATATTTATAAGTCAAACGGTTATAGAACCTCTATCTTTGGTAAGTGGCACCTTGGAGATAATTATCCATTCAGACCACAGGATAGGGGTTTTGATGAAGTTCTGGTTCATGGCGGTGGCGGAGTAGGACAGCAGCCAGATTATTGGAACAATGATTATTTTGACGATACCTATTTTAGGAATGGCACTCCCGAGAAGTTTGAGGGCTACTGTACAGATGTTTGGTTTTCGGAGGCGAAGGATTTTATTAGCAAGAGTAAGGATAAACCTTTCTTTTGTTATCTGGCCCTAAACGCTCCTCATAGCCCTTTTAATGTTGCCTCGAAGTACAGCGACCTTTATGCAGATAATGATAATGTGCCCAATCCAGAATTCTATGGTATGATTACCAACATAGATGAAAACCTAGGTTCGCTCCGCTCTTTTCTGGATAGCTTAGAAATTGCGGAGAACACCATTCTGGTTTATATGACAGATAATGGAACTGCGGCCGGCGTAAGGTTTGATGCCGAAGGCAATGAAACCCAAGGTTTTAATGCAGGTATGCGTGGCACAAAGAGCTCAAACTATGAAGGAGGTCATCGGGTTCCGTTTTTCATGCACTGGCCAAAGGGCCAAATCAATGTTCAAAAATCAATTGGTCAGCTCGTATCTTATATTGATTTCATGCCAACTTTAATGGATTTATGTGGCATAATAAACACTTCAGATGCTGTTGATGGAATTTCATTGAGACCGCTTTTAAATGATGATCCTTTGTCAGATAGGGTGCTTATTGTGGATACACAGCGAGAAGAATACTTAGTGAAAGGTAAAAGACCTTCGGTGATGACAAACCAGTGGCGGATGACAGGAGACGATGAGCTATATGACATTAAAGACGATAAAGGTCAAAGGATAAATGTTGCTTCTGAGCATCCTGAAGTTATGGAGAGGTTGAATAAAGAATATGAATTTTGGTGGGCTAAGACGAGTGTATTAAAAGACACCTATTGCTATGCCAAGGTAGGTAGCGAATTAGCTCCAGAGGTTACACTTTTTAGTCATGATCTACATATGGAAAAGGGCATGCCAGCCTGGAATCAGGTACAATTAAGGGCTGGTTCTGGCGACAATGGTTTCTGGCCCATTGAAGTAGTAAAGGCTGGAAATTATGAAATAGAATTAGCCAGATGGCCAAAAGAAAGCGGTTTAGGTATAAATGAAGGAGCCCCTGAAGGCGAAGAAATACCACAAGGTATTTATTATAAAGAAGGGCTAAGTCTTGATATTAGATTTGCCCAAATTTCTATTGGAGAACAAACACAAGAAATCAAAGTGAATGAAGGTGACAGAAACGCCAAAGTGGTGATGCACTTATCTTCCGGAAAGTATAATGTGAATAGTAAATTCACCTTAGAAGATGGCTCAGAAAAATCTGTGTATTATGCTTACTTAAAGTCTATTTAGTAAAGGATTACTTAGCTAGCTTTAGTCCTTTGAGGTATTCTGTAGGCGTTTTATTGACGAACTTCTTAAAGTACCTATTGAAGTTTGAAAGGTTATTAAAGCCGCATTCAAAGCATATTTGAGAGATATTCAGGTCTGTTTCCAAAAGAAGCTTACAAGCATGTCCAATTCTAATTTCAAGCAAGAAGTTAGTAAATGTTTTATGGGTCTTTGTCTTAAAGTATCTGCAAAAAGAGTGCACACTTAAATTAGCAACATTTGAGATTTCATGTAGGCTTATCTCTTTATCGAAATTACTCAGTACATACTGATAAATATTGTCAAGTCTTTCGCTATCAATGGAGTCGTAAGAATGAGTAAAACCGAGGGAAGAAAGGAGTTTGTATTCATTATTCTCTCCCAAAAAACCCAATACTTGAAAAAGGTTAATAATTCTGTTTAAGCCTTCTGATTCATGTAGACTTTCAAAGAGTTTTCCGATAAGTTTATGTTTTGAAGTCTTAATTTGAATACCCCTATTGGCTTTAGAAATGAGCTCTTTTACCATTTTCATTTCTGGATAGGCCAGAAATGTACTATTAAAAAAGCTTGGTAAAAAATGTATGACATAAGCGTCTGAATAACTCTTGTCCGCTTTCTCGCCAATAGTGTCATATCTGAATAAATGGGGGAGGTCAGAGCCCAACATAAAGATATCGTTTTCTTCAAAATTGGCTACCGAGTCTCCAATAATAAAAGTGCCGTTTCCTCTTCGAATGTGTATGATTTCAATCTCGGGATGATAGTGCCATCTGTTGTGATACACAGGTATCACATCATGTCTTATGCTAAAAGACTGCTCTATTTTGTTCGATATTTTTAATAATTGGGCCTTCATAAAAGCGGGGGAGAGACTTTGCTTAAATAGTATTATCTATTGCCGACAGTTCTCTTCTTATTTGACTTTTTCTATGTTTATTTTGTTGAAATCTAATAGATAGGCAAATAAAGTAATAGTTTATTGGAATAGCACTTTTTTTGAAAAATGAATAATTGAAACAGTTGAAGCCCTTTTGAAATCGTGATTTACGGTTTTTTGTCCTACTTTTGGGCTTCTCATTTTATAAACTAGACCATACGTTTTGAGAACCATAATACTGAATAAACCGGGCGACTTTGAATTAAAGGAGTGTGAAGATCCCAAGGAACAGAAAGATAGAGCGATAGTAAAAGTAAAAAGAATAGGTATTTGTGGAACAGATTACCACGCCTTTCAGGGCAACCAGCCTTTCTTCTCTTATCCTCGAGTTTTAGGCCATGAGTTAGGGGCAGAGATAGTCTCAATTGGGAGCAGTAAATTACCGCACGATTTAACCGTAGGAGATAAAGTTGCGATTGAGCCTTATCTAAATTGCGAAGAATGTCAGGCCTGTAAAGCAGGGCATTTTAATTGCTGTGAACGGATTGATGTTCTAGGTGTACATTCAGATGGAGGCATGGCAGATTACTTGTCCATTCCTATCCGAAAGTTACACAAATCAGATAAATTATCTTTTGACCAATTAGCACTTGTAGAAACATTAGGCATCGGTCTTCATGCAGTCAAAAGGGCTCAAGTTGCAGCCAATGATAAGGTTTTAATCATAGGTGCTGGGCCTATTGGCCTGGGTGTGGCTCAATTTAGCAAGTTTAAGGATGCTCATGTAGTAGTGGCAGATCTTACAGAAAGCAGACTTAACTTTATTAAAAAAATAGGGCTATCAGATTCCAGTATCCTTGTTAATGGAAAACTAGAAGAAGAGAATGTTCGTGCCGCCTTTGATAGAGATTTGCCAACCGTAATTATTGATGCTACGGGTAACAAACATTCGATGTTAAACTGCTTTCAGTTACTGGCTCATGGAGGTAAAATAGTGTTTGTAGGTCTTTTCCAGGGTGATGTATCATTCTTTGACCCTAACTTTCATAAAAGAGAAACTACGCTATTATCTAGCCGAAACTGCTTGCCAGAAGACTTTAAGGAAATTATAAGACTAATTGAGAATGGCGAAATAGACACAGTGCCATGGCTTTCTCATAGGACTAATTTTGAAAGAGTGGCTGAAGACTTCGCTTCTTTTTTAAATCCTGAATCAGAAGTAATTAAAGCTATTATTGAGATGTAAAATGACTCGAGTTCGTTAATTTTTTAAATGATGGCTCAAATACACAAGTACACCTTTTTGTTTTTTCTTATGGCTTGTTCAAAGCCCCAGGAAATAGATCTCAATTTTTCGCTTTTGGATGAAACGCATACTGGTATCTCATTCAACAATGAGATAGTGGAAAACGATTCTCTCAATTTCTATTTCAATGAATACATCTATATTGGAGCTGGTGTAGGTCTTGGAGATTTCAATAACGATGGCCTTCAAGATGTGTTTTTCGCGGGTAGTCAAGTAGACAGTAAGCTTTACCTAAACCTCGGAGGCTTTAAGTTTAAGGACATTAGCCTAGAAGCAGGCATACTTAATACGGAGTGGATAACAGGGGTTTCTGTAGTGGATATTAACCAAGATGGCCTTCAAGATATCTATTTATGTGTGTCACATTTTAAAGCTCCTGAAAGCCGCAAAAACCTTTTATTTGTTAATCAAGGAGGGAATGAACCCACCTTTAAGGAAGGAGCCGTCTCATATGGTCTCGCCGATACGGGTTTTTCTAGTAATGCTGGGTTTTTAGACTTTGATAAGGATGGAGACCTAGATATGTATCTCCTAAATCATAAGCTTTTTCATGACCAACCAAATAATATAGTACCCATTGATAGTTCAGGTAAGTCGCTTTCCTCTGATAAATTTTATAGAAATGAGGGTTTTTCTGAGCAGGTAGGACACCCTGTCTTCAAAGAAGTTTCGGCGGAAATAGGTATTAAAGAAGATGGCTATGGTCTAGGCTTAGTCATATCAGATTTTAATCAAGACAGTTACCCAGACATTTATGTGGCCAATGATTATTTAAGCAATGATTATTTATGGCTCAATGACACAAAAGGGGGATTTGTAAACAAGATCAATGCTGCTACGAGACATCAAAGCTTCAGTAGTATGGGTATTGACGCGGCAGATTTAAACAATGATTTACTGCCCGACATTGGGGTGCTAGACATGATGTCTTTTTCTAATGAACGGAAAAAGATGATTAATTTGGGTTTCACACCAGAGAATTATGATTTACAAAGAAAGGCAGGCTATAATCATCAATTCAGTAGAAATATGCTGCAAATACACCAAGGTTTTAATGAATATGGTAGCCCCTTATTTTCGGAATTAGGACACTTAGCGGGTATTGCAGAAACAGATTGGAGTTGGAGTATCTTATTTGCAGATTTTGACAATGACGGTTGGAAAGATATCCATATCAGCAATGGTCTTGCGAGAGATATTACTAATAATGACTTTATATCTTTTACGAGAAATGATGCTTCGAAAAATGCCTTTTTTGGAGGGCAGGATACGAGAGACGCTACAGCTGATCAGGTTAGGTATTGGACGGAAAGTCTCAATAGCTATGGAGAGGTTAAACCGTCAAATTTTCTCTTCAAAAATAAGGGTACTCTACTTTTTGAAGATTTAAGTAAATCTTCAGGGATATCAAGGCCCTCCGTGTCTCATGGGGCGGCCTACGGAGATTTGGACAATGATGGAGACCTTGATTTGGTCGTGAACAATATGAATCAAAAGGCTTTTGTTTATCAAAACAACCTAAGGCAATCCGAGAACGATAGCACTCGGAATTATCTAAAAATCAGGTTAAAAGGAGAAGCTGGTAATCTGGATGGTTTTGGTGCTAAAGCGATAGTATATACAAATACAGGTAACCAGTCTGCGGAGGTTTCTCCAATTAGAGGCTATGCATCATCTGTAGAGAGTCATCTACATTTTGGGCTTGGTGAAATAAGAGTGATTGATTCTGTAAAAATCCTCTGGCCTTCTGGTAAAGTAAGCATTGAGAAAAATGTAGCATCTAATCAAGTGATTCATATTGAGGAGACTAAGGCCAAATTTGGCAACGAATTTTATGATAGTCAGAAGAAGGGAAAACTTTTTGAGGAAATAGCAGGGCCTAATTTTCAGCATTCAGAAAGTCATATCTTCGACTACTATGTGAGAAGAATGCAGCCGCAGAAATACTCACAGTTAGGCCCATGTCTGGAGGTGGGAGATGTCAATGGAGATGGTTTAGAAGATGTATTCGTTGGGGGCGGCAGAGGTCAATCTTCTGTCGTTATTATTCAGAAAACCGATGGAAGTTTTGAAGAACATTCCCTAAAAGGCTCAAAAGAAAAGGAAGACTTGGATGCTGCATTTATTGATGCAGATAAAGACGGAGACTTGGATTTACTTGTTTGCGGAGGCAGCACAGAGTTTTCAGATAATAACCAACAAAAACCAAGACTACTTTTAAATGATGGTAAGGGTAATTTTAGTTTGAAAGAGAATGCCTTTGACTTAGAATTAAGAAGTTTTTCATCCACGATGGCCTTATCAGATTTTGACGGAGATGGAGATCTAGATGTGTTTATGGGAGGCAGAGTTATGGGCAAAGACTTTCCGGTTTTACCTTCTAGTTATTTGCTTTTGAATGAGAATGGTCAGTTCAAAGACGTCACTAATGACTTGTCTGAAAACCTGTCTGATATTGGTATGGTTACAGATGCTTTGTGGCTAGACTTTGATAGTGATGGCTTAGAAGACTTGGTGGTATGTGGAGAATTTATGGCGATTGAGTTTTTTCGGAATGCCGGAGGTAGATTGGAACGAGTGACATCAAGCGTTTTTCCTGAAAAGAACAACGGAATTTGGCGAAGTATGGAGTTGGCAGATATGGATGGCGATGGTGATTTGGATATAGTTGCTGGAAACTTTGGTCTGAATAATAAATATCATGTAACTGACAAGAGGCCTTATTATCTCTTTGCTAAGGATATAAACCAAAACGGTTTTAAAGAACTAATGCCTGCTTATTATATGCCAAACTCAGATGGTGACTTTAAAGCTTTTCCAGATTTAAGTATGGACCAGTTTGCACAACAGACCCCATTGATTAAACAGAAGTATCATCTTTATAATGAGTATAGTAAGGCAAGCGTTCATGAAATAATACCAATTTTCGGTAAGCCAGGCCCTCAAATTCTACATTGTGACTATATGAAATCGGCATGGTTTGAAAACACGGAGTCGGGCATTTTTATAAGGCATGAATTGCCTTTAGAGGCACAGTGGTCTCCTGTAAACGCCATGCTTTTTGAGGATTTTGATGGAGATGGATTAAAAGACCTATTGCTGGCAGGGAACGAGTTTCAGTTAGAAGTGAGTACGGGCAGGGCAGATGCGTCTTATGGAGTTTTGTTAAAGAATAAAGGTCAGGGAGTTTTTGAGAATGTACCATCAATATCAACAGGATTGTTCCTGAAAGGAGACGTAAAGTCAATGGCTCTGATAAGGAATTCGGGAAAGAAAAAAATACTCCTATCGGGAGCTAACGAGGAACCTCTCAGAACTTACAAATTTGATAATTAAGATTAGAGTTCGAGTACGAATAAGTCATCTTTGACTAGTTTGTAATAATGGTTACTTTTCAATGCTAATATTGTATTAAGATATGCTAAAAGCATTTTCGATATATGCTTTAATAGAATAAATTGGCTATATGTTGTGAATTCAAGAAGAATTAGAATTAAATCTGGCCTCGGCCCTGTATTATTTTGCTAGTCAAACAAAACGGACCTATGAAGAAAACACTAATTACCCTAATACTGTTGGTTGCTTTTGCATTCCAAGGGTTTACGCAGAAGAAGTACGAAGGAAATTGGGATTCAATCAAAGAGAATTACGAAATCCCTGAATGGTTCAAGGATGCCAAACTGGGTATTTTTATTCACTGGGGTGTTTACGCTCTTCCTGCTTATGGGTCGGAGTGGTATGGTAGAAATATGTACATAGACGAAACAGCTAACAATGGATACCACGGCAAGGTAGGTAAATTTGGTGCTTCTAAGGAGTATTTACACCACGTGGAGAAATACGGACACCCTAGCAAATTTGGGTACAAAGACTTTATTCCGATGTTCAAAGCTGAGAAGTTTGATGCTGGTGAATGTTTGAATTTATTTCAAAAGGCGGAGCTAAATACATTGTGCCTGTGGCGGAACATCATGATGCATTTGCCATGTATAATTCATCTCATACCATTTGGAACTCTGTGGATATGGGGCCAAAGAAGGATATTATTCAGGAATTAAAGGACGCTACGACGGCTAAAGGGATGAAATTTGGAGTCTCTTCACATTTAGCTTTTAACCAAGACTTTTTCAATAAAACTCCTGCTCTTAATAATGTAGCTCCTAAGTATCAGGCTTTATATGGGCCATTGATGGCATCTTCTAATGAGGCTCCTACGCCAGAAAATTTGGACATGTGGTATAAGCGTACCTCGGAACTTGTAGATAATTATCAGCCAGATATTTTATGGTTTGATTTTGGCTGGGACAGACAAGAATATAAGAAGGAGCACTTAAAACTTACTTCTCACTATTATAATAAAGGAGAAGAATGAGGAAAGGAAGTGGTGCTTCAAGGAAAGAATCATAAGTATGAGACACTTCCTAATGGAGCGTATGTGCACGATATGGAAAGAAGTAAGTCGTCTAAAATTAGAGAGTATTTCTGGCAAACAGATACTAGTGTTGGAGCTAATTCTTGGGGTTATGTTACCAATTGGATTTCTAAAAACACCAATACTATCGTAGACGATTTAGTGGATATTGTGAGTAAAAATGGGAGCTTGCTTCTTAATGTTGGGCCTAAGGCAGACGGTACAATTCCAGATGACCAGAAGAAGGTACTTCTTGAAATTGGCGAATGGTTAGGTGTGAATGGCGAAGCAATTTATGGTAGTCGTCCGTTTGATATTTATGGTGAAGGGCCTACTAAAATCGTAGAAGGTCACCTTTCTGAAGGCAAGAATAAAGACCTAGGTCCTGAAGATATAAGATATACTACTCAAGGAAACCAGCTTTATGCGTTCCTAATGGAATGGCCAGAAAGCAATGAAATCTTGATTAAAACATTAGCAAAGGGAAACCCTAACTATACGGATAGGATTAAGACACTCAAGATGCTTGGAAGTTCTGAAGAAATTAAGTTCAAGCAAACAAAGGCTGGTCTTAAGATTTCCCTGCCTTCTACCAAACCTTGTAATTTCTCTTACGGCATTAAAAAAAACTAGTATCTACCTAAGTATAAACAGAGATAAGGCTATTCCATTAATTTGGGATGGCCCTTTTCGTTGGGCTGTAAACTAAAAATCAAGGAATTAAATAAGCCTGTTAAAGAGTGAGTTGGACGCCCTCATGAGTCCTTTCGAATTGTTGAGCTTCTTCTTTACCTATTGACGTTTTCCAGACATAAATATTTTTTAGCAGTGCTAAATCTTTTGTTTGACTAAGCCCTGCAGCAGTTATTTTTGTCTCGTTTAGATTAATAGCATTCAAAAAGGTAAGAGAGGATACATATTTAAGGGCATCGTCTGAAATGGGATTATGTTCTAGTCGTAGTTTTTCAATGTTTTTAAATTGAGGAAGGATGGCGAGTTTATCGTTAGCAAGGTCACATTTTGCAATATTTAGCCAAACTATACTTTCTGCCAAAGGCTCTAATAGCTTTAAGTCTATATTGGTATTTCTGAATTTTTCTTCAATAGAAATATCTAGCATGAGGGGTTCAAGGTTCATCTTTCTTACTCGAAAGCCATTTTTTACTAAAGTTGCGATATGTGACGGGTCTACATTTTTAGGAAGGTTTGGATTCAATTGTTGGCCGGTGCCCTGTTCTTCAGATGCTATGTTAAATCCCATAAAGCCAAGGTAACTTCCTATTCTGGGCTGTATACTCTCATAATTAGTTAGAGATAAGAATGGAGCATCTTCGCCGATCGCTCCTTGGGCTACCCACCATTTCAAAATTTCAATCTCATTTCTGGTCAATGGGGTCTTGCCATCGGTTGGCATAAATTCTTCATCGGCTGGATCCAGTGTTACTCTTCTAATAAGCTCACTATGTGCCTTATCTATAATGGAACCGCCTTTTCCACCTTTGAATATACCTTCATGCGAACTCATGACTAGCTCTCCTTTTTTCTTATCAGAACGATGGCATTGGATACATTTTTTTTCTAAAATAGGCTCCACCACATCTTCAAAAATGAGGACGTGTTCCATGGTATCTGGTTTTTCTCTTGGCGTTTCGGTTAGCGTGGCCAGCGTTAGATATTCTGTGCCGTGAGTTAGATTGCCGCCTTGATGGCCCACATAGCTCATTAAGAGTACAAGGCCCGCGTAAATGCCAGATTTGACTTTTTGAGGTATTGTAAAATATTGTTTGACTTTCGTATGACTGGAAAAGTACAGAACAAGGCTAAAAACAGCCAGCCAAATACCTCCCCATTTATGATTATTTAAAACGCTATAGGAGTAATCTCCTCCTGTCGAAAGGAGCCAGCCTAAAAAACTCGCTCCTGCGGCCGATACGGTTCCTAGAAGCAAAGAGATATCGGTAGCGGCAGAGAGGTTCTTGTATTTAGGAAAGTAACTTGCCCAATCAAAAAGAGCTGCTAAAAGAAGAAAGCCAATGGGCAAATGAACCACAAGGGGGTGCAGTCGGCCTAAGAAAGTGGTCAAATCTAAAAGAATCATATTATACACGAGTCAGCTTAATAGGTGTGGTAGATTTGGCGTTCCATTGACAGACGTAGATATTATCATCTTCATCTACGCAAACATCATGGCCATGGTCAAAAACAGGATTTTTTTGTTTTGTTGCTGCCTGTAATTTACCTGATGTATACTTAGGGGCCGTTCCGCCAGGGTTACTCACAACTTTATTATTTTCGTCAAGAATAGTTACAAAGCCAGAGTCTCCCCAGTCTGTATTTCCTTCAGAGTCTTTGCTCCAGCATACACCTGCATAGATGTTTTTTCCATGTAAAACAGGTCGGCATACATGCATACCTGGCAAGTCAACTCGCTCTATAAATTTACCGTCTAGGGTGAATACCTTAAAACAGTTTTCATTTCTTGAAGTGCAGATAAGCTTCAAATAGGCTGGGTCTCTTTCATCAATAGCCACTCCATGAGCATTAGAGAGGTTATGGTCAGGGTTCTCATTATTATGACCACCAAAGTGTCTGATGTATTGACCATCTGAGTTGTATTGAATGATATAATCGCTGCCATAACCGTCTGCCACATAGATGTCTCCGTTGGGAGCTACTGTGGTTTCTGTAGGCATAAAAGGATCATCTTCGGTGTAAATTCCGATAGTTTTAGGATGGCCTATGGCAAAGTGCATTCTGCCATCTAAAGTGGTTTTAACCACTTGTCCGCCTTGCTTATGGTACTTTCCAGTTTTGTCTTGAAACCATCCACAGTCTGTAATCATTAAAAAGTCTTCATCGCCATCTTTACCTATGGAGAGTCCGTGTCCGCCAGGGTAGGCGTTGCCCCAATGGTCCAATAACTTTCCAGATTTATCAAAAATCAAGATGTTGTTATGGATATTATCGCCAAGCATAATAAGTCTTCCTTGGCTGTCTTGAACCATCTCATGACAGTTGAAAAGAGGGTTTGAGTTGACACTTATTTGAGCCCATGCCTTATCCACTTTGTAAGTGTATGCTCCATGACCTATTAGACCATCTTCGGCTAGGTTTTTATGTAGAATACCAAAGCTCTTTAAAGGTGAAGCGATCATTGACAGAGCTCCAAGCATGCTTGTTTTTTTGATAAAATCTCTTCTATTATTCATTTAGGGTCTTTTATGTTTTAAGCGAGTATGTCGTTTATTACTTTGCCGTGCACATCTGTCAATCGGTATCTGCGGCCTTGAAACTTATAAGTGAGTTGCTCATGATCCACACCCATAAGATTCATTAGAGTAGCTTGGAAATCGTGGACATGAACAGGGTCTTTGGTGATATTGTAACTGAAGTCGTCTGTTTCACCAAAAGAGAAACCTTTTTTCACGCCAGCTCCAGCCATCCACATGGTAAAGCATCTGGGATGATGGTCTCTACCGTAATTGTCTTTTGTGAGTTTGCCTTGTGAATAAACAGTTCTTCCAAATTCACCACCCCAAATAACTAAAGTGTCCTCTAAAAGCCCTCGTTGTTTGAGGTCTTGGACTAGTGCGGCCGTGGCTTGGTCGGTATTCTTACATTGATGAGTAATGCCAGAGGGCAATCCGCCATGCTGGTCCCAGCCCTGGTGATATAGCTGTACAAACTTCACATCTTTCTCCAGCAATTTTCTAGCTAATAAACAATTGGCAGCATAGGATCCTGAGTCTCGGCTGTCTGGTCCATACATATCAAAAACGGCATCACTTTCGTCTGAGGTGTCCATTACCTCTGGAACAGAGGTCTGCATCCTAAACGCCATTTCGTATTGAGCTATTCTGGCATCCACTTCTGGATCCCCAATGGCCTCATTTTGCATTTCATTTAGTTTTGAAAGATAGTCGAGCATTTCAGCACGGTCGTGTCCATCATAACCGTCAGGGTTGTTTAAGAATAGAACGGGGTCTTTGCCAGCCCGAAATTGCACTCCTTGGTTTTCCGTTGGCAAAAAGCCATTCCCCCAAAGCCTAGAGTACAGCGGCTGGCCGCCAGCATTTTTAGAAACTAAAACGATAAAAGAAGGTAGGTTTTCATTATCTGAGCCTAATCCGTAACTCAACCAAGAGCCAATGGACGGCCTACCGGGTAGCTGATGGCCGGTTTGGAAAAACGTTATGGCGGGGTCATGATTGATATGGTCTGTGTAAACAGATTTAACTAGGCATATGTCGTCTATCACTTTTGCCGTGTGAGGAAGTAAGTCACTTACCCATGTTTGATTTTCGCCATATTGTTTAAACCCTGTAAATGAAGGTGCTATTGGTAAGCTACTCTGACTAGCACTCATTCCTGTTAGTCTTTGCCCTCCTCGTACAGACTCTGGAAGCTCTTGCCCCATCATATCTACCAGCTTAGGTTTATAGTCAAAAGTCTCAAACTGAGACGGTCCGCCACTCATAAAGAGGTAAACCACTCTTTTAGCTTTTGGAGCAAAATGAGGCAGTGCTGCCAAAATTTGGTCTTGCATTTGGGCATCCGTCAAAGCTCCCATGGGTTGAGAGCTTTGAGCGTTCAGCTTGTTCAATCCAAATAGAGAACCCAACGCCAGTGAGCCCAAGCCCAACGAGGTAGATTTCAGGAAGTTTCTTCTGTCCAGCTTTTTGTTAAGTTCGCCAAATTCTGGTGAGTGAAGTCTGAAATCTTCGTGATGATGACTCATAATTTATCTTTTCGTTATTACGGCGTCAGAGTTCATAATGACATTTGCTACAACGGCATTAGCGGCAAGTACTCTGTCGTCTAAAGTTTTGTCTATTTCATAATACCCTGCGTTAAGCCAGCCCTCTGACTTGTTTGGGTATTTGGTGAATTTCTCCAGTTCCACTTTTCTGAGTTCCGTAAGAAGGTTCAATTCGTCTTTTGAAGGAGATTTACCCGTTAAGCTTTTGAAACACCAGGAAATACCCTGTTGCTCGTCCTTAATTCTTGTCATTTTTTCACCTAACACTTTGGAAGCTTCTACAAAAGTAGGGTCGTTTAAAGTGACTAAGGCCTGTAGCGGCGTGTTGGTTTTCTGTCGCCTTACGGTACAAAAACTTCTCGACGTAGCATCAAAAGTAGAGAGGGTGGGATTAGGAATAGAACGCTTCACAATCACGTAAAGGCTCCTTCTATAAACCTCATCAGTTTTATCTTGAGTATAAGTGGCATTATTTATTGCCCACAAACCTTCTGGCTGATATGGCTTTACACTTTTGCCACCAATAGTTTTTTTTAATAGCCCAGAAGCAGCTAGGGCATTATCTCTTATCATTTCAGCGGTTAATCTGTTGGTAGGGCCACGTGCTAAAAATCTATTCTTAAAATCGGCTTCTACTTTTTCCTTACTGGCATAAGAATCTTGCTGGTAAGTAGCTGACATAACCATTTGTTTAACCAATTTTTTTACGTCCCATCCAGAGTCTAGAAAGTCTAATGCTAAATAATCTAGAAGTTTTGGGTGTGATGGTAGATCTCCTTGGTTTCCAAAATCTTCGGATGTTTTCACCAAACCTATACCAAACAAGTTTTGCCAAAATCTATTAACTACGACTCTGGATGTTAGTGGGTGATTAGGATTAGTTAACCATTGGGCTAGCCCATATCTATTCTTTGGCAAATCTTCTGGAAATGGAAGAATGTTTTCTGGCGTGTTAGGAAATACTTTTTCGCCATGGGAGTCGTAATTTCCCCGTTCCAAAATATAGGCTTGCTTAGGATTTAGCATTTCCTGCATGACCATAATCTCTTGAATGTTTTCAACTGAATCGGCCAAAGCCCGTCTTTGTTCTTGGATACTGGCTGTTTCTACAAGGTTAGGAAGATGAATGGCCGAGAAGAAGAAGTCGGCTAAGATTTTCTTTTCTTCAGTCTTTAGAGTGTTCGGTGATTTGTTAGCGATAATATTCCAACTGGATTGACCTGCTAAAACGGCTATTTCGTAGTCTGTGAGTGTACGTGTGTAAACGGTAATGTCATCTACTTCGCCGTTTTTAAAACCAAAACCTCTTCCCCAGCCACCAATCTGGAGGCCGGGTTCTGGATTCATATCAAAATGTATGTCTTTGGTGAGTTGGTCCATGGTCGTTTCCATTTCCATTGGTTTGCCATCATAAAACACGTTTAAACCTTTTGCCAAACTGCTACCATCATAAGTCATGGTTAAGTGTATCCACTTCTCGGTTGGTAATGCCTTCTTAGACTCTTTGGTTATAGCATTGGAAGGAGCGGTATGTGCCATGTTGGCCTCTAGTGTGCCATCCTCATTTAGAAAAAGATGGAAGCCTTTGAAGTTATAGAGACGCTCCATGATGCCTTTATGGAAAATGACTCCTTGTGTAAAGTCTTCGGGTATTTTTATAGAAATACCGATACTAAAAGGGTCTGATTTCCTGAAAACGCCAACGGTATTACAGTCTAGCCAAGCATCACCGTTAAGTTTTACTGTTTCACCGCTGTTTACAAAAGCTACTTTTTCTTTATTTCTGGAGTCAAGGGTTAAGAAAAATTTATCTTTCGTATTTATTTCACTTGATAGACTTGAGCCCTTAAAACTAAACTTAGCTTGTATACCTTTTTTGGGTATTTTATTGTTTCCCAGTGTTTTATAGCCGCCTTTATTTAGCCAACTGTTAAAGGCTGCTTTCCCGGCCGTTCTTAACTCAACTAGACTCCTCTCTTTTTGACTTAATTCTGCCTGAATAAACTTTACTACTTTTTGTTGTTCAGGCGTTGGAAGCATGAGCGTGGGTGTGGGCATGGCGTCGTCCCAAGATATTTGACCAGCTTCTTTTACATTGTTAAAGAAACTGTAGAGCTGATAATAATTTTTTTGCGAAATAGGGTCATACTTATGATCATGGCATTTGG
>JBLHOT010000002.1:0-110602 GCA_047623945.1 Arcticibacterium sp.
TTTTATCCATTGGTTCTTTTGGTTGTTTATTTTTCTTTAGCAAAATCAAATTTAAACATTGCCTTAAGAACCTCTTTTTTTATCCCAAACTACCTGGGAATTTCAACTAACTTTTGAACATCATCAACTTGCTAGGGGGATACAGAGATTTAACTAAACTTCTGTTCTCCTTTTTAAGATTTATGAAGTTCTCTACTTAATCCTTAAAGACAAACATCTTCGACTACGGCTTCAAAAGTAGTTCCGGCATCTGCCTTGAATCCCGGTTCTAACAAGACTGAATTTCCAGCCACAAACTTCACTTTAGCATTTCCATAAATTTTATTCTTTGCAATCAAAACTAAAGCCGCCCTCTCTACCTTCGTTAGATTATCGATATCATTAAATTTTGGGAGCAAATCAAGAATGTCCACAGTAATAGAGAAGCTAGCTGTATTTAAGAGGGAGGACACCACAGGAGATGATGACCTAATCATAACGCTATAATTATCACTGTTTTGTAGATAGTTTGGAGTGGTACAATTAATTCTATCAGGATCGGCCGACGTCCCTATTAAAATAGGATTGGTAAAGCTCCCGCTGGAGTCAGATAAATAAGCATGGAAAACGTTTTCGATATCAAAAGTACCCGTCTGATTTGCGGAAACCGTCAGATTTGATCCTGCACAAAGTGAATTGTTGGATAGGATAGGTTGACTTATCGCTCCATCCCCTCCTACGATATTAAACTGAATGACATCTGGTCCTACTAGCATACTGCCCTCTGCATTATCTTGTTCATAACCTCTTGCAATAAAGGTGTATGAATTCCACAGTAAAACATCTCCCGACGGCGTTCCATTTATTTCATGTGCCGCAAATGGCATATTGTTATCCACGTAGTATTGCGAATTTGTGGTTCCAGATAATTGGAATTTTACACTTTCTATGACTGG
The DNA here is from genome assembly GCA_047623945.1 of Arcticibacterium sp. GTDB lineage: Bacteria > Bacteroidota > Bacteroidia > Cytophagales > Spirosomataceae > Arcticibacterium. Next base: position 936 of record JBLHOT010000002.1, read on the forward strand.
TAATTGGCAATTTGTCACGGCTATAACCGTCATTGGTCTAGTGGAATATTGAACTTCTAAGCCTGGGACTAGCTGAGCAATAATTTCAGGATTTATGCCTGAATAGGCCAAAAAATAGGTCATACCTGGATCACCACAGGTAATACTAACTTCGGTCGTAGCTGTCGCGGTGCAGGTTCCTGTTTGTACTGTAACCGTATAAATTCCTGCATTCGCTGGTTTGCCATTGTGTATACTCGGATCTGTGAGCTTACTTATAAATCCATTTGGCCCTGCCCACGTATAACTTGTCCCACCCATGGCCGCTAGATTAATGTCATCTCTTTCATTGTAAGGGCCATCATTTGAAGCTGACAGAGATGCTAAGTCATTCTTAAAGATAACCTTCGTGGTAGCTGTGGATGTACAGCCACCTGCCGAAGTTGTCGTTACAGTGTATATCCCAGCGGCTGTAATATTGACCAATGGACTAGTTCCTAAACCATCTGACCAAGAATAGGTGGCTGCACCTGACGCTGTTCGCTTAACGGAACTAACGAAACAGCTTAGACTATCTGTGCCTGTAATACTTTCAGTTGGTCCTGTAAAGTTTCGCCTCACCACGATGGTTGTTGCCGTAGCTATACAGGAATTTGCTCCTGTTACCGTCACTGTATAGGTTCCTGCGGATGTGATACTCGCAGTAGCATTCGATCCTAAAGTTTTTGACCAAAAATAATGTAGTCCGCCACTAGCCGTTCTGGTCACCGAGGTAATAGCACAAGTCAAACTGTCTGTGCCTGTAATACTGACAGAAGGTGGCGTGATGTCTTGCGTCACCTCTGTGGTTGCTGTTGCTGTACAGGAGTTTGCTCCCGTTACTGTCACAGTATAAGTTCCTGATGATGTGATACTGGCGACTGCATTTGTTCCTAAACTACTAGACCAGGAATATGAAGATCCTCCGCTGGCGGTTCTGGTCACCGAGGTAATAGCACAATTTAAATTGACAGCTCCTAAGATGCTTGTACTTGGAGTTGAACCTTCGTCACAGGTTCCTGTTCCTTGAATACCAAAGGTATAAGGGTTTTCATCTGAGTCATCATTGGCAATACTTATAGTGGCCTCTCTTAGACCTGAAGCTGTTGGTTCAAATTTAATTTGGAAAGTTAGGTTTCCAGCTATTGAAATAGTTGAGGAAGAAGGCTGAGCATCCACTGTAAAGTCGCCAGTGTGTCCCGTTATTGTTACTCGAGGGTTAGAAACATTTAAATTTAATATGGAAGTACCTATGTTTTCTACAGTGAACGTTCTCAGAATCGATCCTGAGGCTACATTTTGATTTCCGAATTCTGTAGAGTTAGAGGCAGATGGAATACTAGCCCCGTTTACTATATCTACTCCATTTCCTTTTAGGTTTATTTCTGGGGCAGGGGGAGCTAATAGATAATAAAGTCCTCCTGCCTCATTAACGGCCGTATTTAAGGTAAATGTAGTGTGTGCAATTGAAGAAGCGGTTTCGGTACTATTCTGGAATACTGGCGGTGAGGTATCATCTCTAGGATTCGTGGCAATAGGTGTAACAGATGCTGTTAATTCTTTATTGTCCAGTTCTTTAAATACAATGACTAGCGGTGACTTATTTGACGCACTTGTATTTTTATAACGAATAGCAGCCAAAGCCGTTTTGGAATTAGGCTTGGTCGTTGGATCTGCATTGACTAAAGTCAATGTTTTAGTTCCTGAACCTGATAACATAATTCCAGAAGAACTAGCTAAGGTTAAAAGCTCTGCATTTTTAACTTTCACAAATTGGGCCTCACCCTCAGCTCTAAACTGAGAGCTTGGAAGTGAGGTAATGCTCTGTGAAAAAGAGGGATTGACTAAGGAAAATGTAAACGAGAGGAAACTGAGTAAATTCGCAATTATTTTCATGTGGATATTCAAACTTTAATCAGTAATAAATAATAACATTCATCTACTATTTTAACATAGTTTTATCCTGAGGGAATATCGTATTTTGAATCTTTTTTTTAGATTTAAGGTACATGAAATGCCTAAATGGGTTACGTATGTAATATTTTTCTTGATAAATGAAGCAAGATACCAAGAAGATAATTCTGTAATTTGAAGAAAAACTCTTTGTTTTAGTTAGTTTTTAAGAGTCAAACTCTGATAGGCTTGAAGGGCTTTCTTTGCTTGAACGCTGCCCATTCTGAAAAAAGATGCCACAAATATGGCTCGTTAATAGCACAAGAGGAAAAGCTGTTACACTAGCTGTGCCAATAGGCAGTAACCTTATGTTAAAAACACATTATAAGGTTGTTATATGTAAAGTAGCCCCGCTAGGAATCGAACCTAGATCTAATGTTTAGGAAACATCTATTCTATCCATTGAACTACGGGGCCATCATGTAGGATTGGCTGCTCTGCCAAATGGTTTGCAAAAGTATATAATTCTTCTCGTCAGAGCAAAGGGGGTTTCTTGGCATGAATTATTAAAAAAAAGGCCAAAGTCTTTAGTAAATAGAATCCTTGGAAACCGATATGGCTATTCCTACGTTGGTCATATTCAAGATATCCCTATTAGAATGAACCCCTTATTAAAGAAGTACTTAGAAACCAGAAAATGTTCTGAGTCTCTTTGTCAGTCATTAGGCGTGGAGGATTACATTCCCCAAAGTGCAGAATTCGCAAGTCCGCCTAAATGGCATTTAGCCCACACTACTTGGTTTTTTGAAGAAATGATTCTTTCTGAATTTAGCACGGACTACAAGGTTTTCGACGAATCTTACCGTTTCCTTTTCAATAGCTATTACAATTCGATTGGCGATAGATTAGTTAGGGGCGATCGTGGGCTGATAACCAGGCCCAGTGTGGCTAGGGTCTACGAGTTCAGGGCGTTTGTGGATAATCAAATGACTATCTTATTAGACGGGGATACTTCAGAGGCTTTGAGACAATTGATGGTTTTGGGAATAAACCACGAGCAACAACACCAAGAGCTTTTACTCACAGATTTAAAGTATACTTTTTCTAGAAACCCTACCTACCCCGTTTATTCGGAGAAAGCGTTTGTTACAACTAAAAACAAGGAGGAGGGCTGGCTCACAATTTCAGAGGGTGTTTATGAAATTGGCCACAAGTCAGTCGGTTTTAGTTTTGATAATGAACTTGGTAGGCACAAGGTTTACCTTCATAGTTGCGAGATTTCGAAATGTTTAGTGACCAATGGCGAGTATATCACATTTATAGAAAGTGGAGCTTACCAAAAACCTGAGTTGTGGTTAGACGAAGGATGGGCATGGGTAAAAGCCAATAAGACAGAAAAGCCGCTCTATTGGTATCATGTTAACGGAGAATGGTTTCACTACACATTAGCCGGACTTAAAAAGATAGATTCTACAGATATCCTTGCTCATATTTCCTATTATGAGGCCACCGCTTTTGCTCAGTGGAAGGGCTGTCGTTTGCCTACGGAGTTTGAATGGGAAACGGCCTCCACCCAGTTTGAATGGGGTGATAGATGGGAATGGACTAACTCAGCATATTTGCCATATCCTAATTTTGAGATTGCTCCAGGAGCTGTGGGTGAATACAATGGTAAATTTATGATTAATCAAATGGTGCTTCGCGGAGGATCTGTAGCTACGGCAGAAGGGCATACTAGAACTACGTATCGAAACTTTTTTCACCCACACATGGCCTGGCAGTTCTCAGGTATAAGACTAGCTAAATAAACATGACCACTTTCGAAAAGGATGTACATGAGGGCTTAAGCCGCTCTCCTAAGTATTTGTCATCTAAGTATTTCTATGATAAAAGAGGAGATGAACTGTTCGTGCAAATCATGAATATGCCAGAATATTATCTTTTCAATGCTGAGTTTGAGATTTTCCAAAAGCAGCAGGAGCAAATGATTCAGGCTTTGAGTATTCAAAAGGACACCTATTTTGAGCTTATAGAATTAGGTGCAGGAGACGGTACCAAAACAAAAGAGCTATTAAAGGCCTTAGACAAAGGAGATTTTAGTTTTGATTACTTACCGATAGATATTTCTCATAATTCCTTAAATAAGTTAGAAACGGCATTGAAAAACGAAATGCCAAATGTGACAGTTAAGACCAAACAGGGCGACTACTTCGAAGTTTTGGCTTCGCTGAAGGATTCTCACCATCCCAAAGTTATTTTATTTTTGGGGTCTAATATTGGAAACCTACTCGACCGTCAGGCCCATGATTTTATTTATCAATTGGGTGGCAGCCTTAGAGCAAATGATAAGCTGCTTTTAGGAGTAGATTTAATAAAGCCCATAGAAGTGGTATTGCCTGCCTATAATGATGCTTCAGGTATTACAGCTGAGTTTAACCTTAATCTTCTAGACAGGATAAACAAAGAACTGGCAGGTGATTTTGATAGAAACAAATTTGTTCATAAACCGGAATACACAGATGAGGAAGGCATTGCTAAAAGTTACCTTATGAGCACAGAGGAGCAAACGGTTGAGGTGATGGGGAAAAGGTACACATTTCAGAAGGGCGAAAAAACCCACACAGAAATTTCTAGGAAGTACAGCGATGAAATTATCAGTAAGATACTAAAAGACACTGACTTTAGTTTGCTTAAAAAACTAACGGATTCTCAATGTCTGTTTGCAAGTTATATTCTTAAAAGGGACGAATCTTTATAATTATTAGCTGTTCTTATACCCTCAAAACATAAGATTAAGGGTGTTTTTGTATATTCAGGTTGCAAACCTGAAAACATTACTATGGGAAAAGCCCTAAAAACAATGATAGACAATATGCCCGAAAAGACGGGCAAGTCTGTACCATAACGAAAAATAATTTTGGCTTATAAGAGCATGGAATAGCTATGAATATTTTAAAGGAAGAATTTGATGTAACCCAGGGATTTGCTACGACTATTTGTTCATTTTTTTAGAGAGTTTAATTTAGCATAAAAAACAGATATGAGTGAGCTTAAAGAATTTCAAAAGTTAGTAATAGAAAATGCTTCAGGAGCAAAAGGTTTGTTGTTAGGAGATACCGCACCTGACTTTACGTTACTTAATGCTTTTGGTGAAAATGTTTCACTTTCTACAGCCTTAAAAAAAGGTATAGTAATTGTGAAGTTCTATCGTGGCGAATGGTGTCCTATATGTAATCTGGATCTCAGAGAAATCCAGCAGTATTTGAATGAAATTAAGTCTTTGGGTGCCAATCTGTTTGCCATAAGTCCACAAAGCCCCGACGACGCACTCAGCATTACCCAGAAAAATGAACTTGGTTTTGAGGTACTAAGCGATCCAAATCAGCAAGTGATTAAAGCTTATAATCTGCAGTTTGACCCTGGAGAGGATTATCATCAACGTCGGGATTTGACTCTCTTGAACAGCGATGGTTCAAAAACACTGCCCGTTCCGGCCACTTTTATCATAGGAACTAATCAGAAAATAGTTGCTTGTCATGTAGAGGCCGATTATACTCAAAGAATGTCGTCATTGGTTATAATAGATGTTTTAAAAGAAATGAAGCAAAACAAGCAATAGCTTTTAGCCTGATAAAAGATTATAACTTTTTTTTATTTCAATTTATAGGAAGTAGCTAGTTTGGTTTAATTGGTCATCAGATGTTCAATCTGCATCTATTCTCATTAAATAAGTTTTCTTTAAAAATTAGAATTCATTAGCTTTGAATAACATTTATTCAACCAAACATTTGAAATCTAAACTCCTCATTCTATTTGCATTATGCTTCGCAATAAATGGCTTCGCGGAAGAACCCATTTCTTATGAGAAGGATATACGTCCTATTCTACAAGATGAGTGTATTAAATGCCATAATACCAATACGGCTAAAGGCGGAATAAACATTGACAATTATAAAGAGCAAGCACGAGTAATTGAGAGGGGCTCTTTTTGGCTGGAAGTACTGGGCGTTATAAAAGACAGGTCTATGCCGCCCAAAACAGAAAAGCATTTATCTCAAGAGACCTACGAAAAATTGGTGAATGGCATTGATGCCATTTTACAATCCTCTCTCAAAAACAAAACGCCGGGCAAAGTTGTTATTAGACGGCTAAGCCATGCGGAGTATCAATACACTGTTTTTGATTTGTTGGGTGTTGACTTCGACGCCAGAAATTATTTCCCTTCTGACGGTTCGGGTGGAGGAGGTTTTGATAACCAAGGCCGTGCTCTGTTTTTTACGCCGCTTAAGCTAGAGCGTTATTATGACGCAGGAAGTCAAATTGTAGAGAGTGCTATGGCGGACGAAGAAAAATGGGGGATAGTGGTTCCATTCTCTTTTAGAGCTACAGGTTGGGAGGGTATAAAAAACTGGTTCATGGCTCTTTTCTCTGCCAAGTATGAATATCTTAACGAACCGGACTTAGCGGCAGAAAAGGTAATAGACCAAATAGCGACTAAAGCATATCGTAGGTTTCTAAAGCCCGAAGAAAAGACTAAGCTTTTAGAACTTTTCGCCAATGTGTATGACAGCAAAACGAACGTAAAAGACCCTCGTCGTTTTAATGAAAGTATAGCCCAAGTATTAAAAGCAGTCTTAGTCTCACCTAATTTTCTATATAAAGTGGAGGAAGAGCCCAAGAAACAAGGTTCTTATCCCTTAAGTGATTTTGAGGTGGCATCAAGGCTCTCTTATTTCTTGTGGTGTAGCAGTCCAGACCAAGAGCTTTTTGATTTAGCCTATGAAGGAAAACTTCACGACTCTACTACACTGGCCTTACAAGTAAAAAGAATGATTGCCGATCCAAAGTCGAAGCGTTTTGCAGAGAATTTCACAACGCAGTGGCTCGGTATTACCAAATTGCTGGATAACGAGCCTATGGTAGATGAGGAACTCTTCCCAGACTTTAGTGCCGACTTACGCAAAGATTTATATACCGAATCTGCAGCATTTTTTCACTATGTGATGACGGAAAGCAAGAATATGCTTGATCTAGTTCAGTCCGACTATTCTGTAATGAATAAGAACGTAGCAGAATTTTACGGTATAAAAGGTGTGGAGCATGAAGATTATCAGCTGGTGAAATTTGAAGACAATAAACGTGGAGGTATATTGGGAATGGCGGGAGTGCTGGCCACCACCTCTATATCTACAAGGACGAGCCCCGTTTTACGTGGTAAATGGGTTATGGAACAGATTTTAGGTATCTCTCCACCACCACCCCCTGCCGAGGTTTCTGCTCTAACGGAGGATAAAGGCATTCATGAAGCTTTGGGCCTACGCAAAATATTGGAAAGACATAGAGCGGATCCAGCTTGTCAATCTTGCCATGAAAAAATGGATCCCTTGGGCCTAGGTTTAGAAAACTATGATCCCACAGGGAGATGGAGAGAAACTTACGAGATTGTGAAAATTGATGCCTCGGGCATAACGGCAGATGGTCAAAAATTCAATGGGCCAGTGGAATTAAAAAAAATACTGATAAAGGAAGAGCAAAAGATTGCAAGAAACTTCTCAAAAAAAATGCTGTCTTATGCCTTGGGAAGAACCATTCTTTTTACGGATGAACCCGCACTTGTAAAACTTGAGAACACATTAATCGATAATGATTTTAATCCAGAACCTTTTTTAATAGAGTTGGTAAACAGTTATCCTTTCTTAATGAAGGAAAACGACTTTCAGGAAAAGAGTATTTAAATACATAAAACTTTAAATTAGAATGGCAAAGAGTTGGCAAATATCTAGACGAAGGATGCTTCAGGGCATAGGAGCTACTATTGCCTTACCTGTTTTGGAGGCTATGGGGAAACCATTTAGTACGGCTTTCCCTGTAAAGTCTCCTATTCGGTCAGCCTTTTTTTACATGCCTAATGGGGTTCATCCAGAACACTGGAACCCTAAAGAGATAGGAAGCAACTTTAATCTGACTAGACAGTTGGCTCCATTGGCTCATTTGAAAAACGATGTTTCTATTTTAGGAAACCTCATGAATCAGAATTCTATTTTTAAAGGAGCGGATGGTCATTATGCTAAGTCTGCAAGTTTGTTGACCTGTATGCCTATTCGTCAAACCATCGGCGATAATATAAGTAGTGGCGGAGTTTCTATAGACCAAATCATGGCCAATAAAATTGGCAAGAATACGCTATTTCCTTCTTTAGAATATGGTTTAGATAGAATTACTACCGGTGTAGATATAAACGTAGGTTTCACGAGGCTTTACGGTTCTAGCATTTCATGGCAGTCTCCTCAGAAGCCCATGTCAAAGGAAATAGACCCTAAACTGGCTTTTGATAGATTGTTCAAATCTTTTGTGCCTGGGGCAAATGTAAAAGATGATCCATGGAAGAAAAGCATCTTAGATGCGGTCTTGGAGGATGCCAATTCTCTAAAAAGGAACTTGGGTCGTTCAGACCAGGATAAACTTTCTGAATATTTAGAATCTATCAGGAGCGTAGAGAAAAGAATACTAAACGAGGATCAAAGAGAAAAATTTAGTACACAAATCACGCCTGATATAAAAAAGGAATTGACACGGGTCAATCAAAACGTTAATGATTATCAAGAGAAGTATGCTGGTGTAGATATTACTGAAAAGACACGCCTGATGCTCGATATCATGGTATTGGCATTTTGGAGTGACGCTAGTCGTGTTTCTACTTTTATGTTTGGAAACTCTGTGAGTAATAGAAGCTTTTCGTTTTTAGAAGGGGTAAAAGGTAATCACCATTCTTTTTCTCACCATATGGACAAGCCAGACCTTCAGGAGCAGTACCTCAGAATAGCGATTTGGCATGTCGAGCAATATGCCTACTTTTTGGAACGTCTCAAAGGTATCAAGGAAGGAGATAAGACATTGTTGGATAATTCTATGGCAGTTTTTGCATCAGATTTGAGAGATGGAAACAGGCATTCGCCGAGAGATTTACCTATTATTTTAGGAGGGCATGGAGGTGGAAAAATCAAGTCGGGTCAGAATTTGAGCTTTGAAAAAGAAACACCTTTGGCAAATCTGTATCTAAGTATGCTTCAAGCTCAAAACTTCCAAATGAAGCAGTTTGGAGACAGTACAAATATTCTAAGTCCTTTAATGGCTTAATTAAAGGTTTGAAAGGATAATTTAGCCATACAATGCCGAAACACTTCTCAGAAAAATTAGAAAAGCTGCTCAAGTCGCCCGTGGCCTTAATCTTCATGGTATTTTTAGCGGTGGCTCTGGTCATGTTAAAGTACTATAAACTAGATGAGGCTTCTCCACTTTTATTGACCATTGGCAGGTTTCATCCTATTATACTGCACTTCCCATTGGTCTTATTGGCTTTGGCTTTAATAATTGAGTTTGGCTCATTCTTTAACTGGTTAAAGTTGGAGCGTTCTTTTTCATTTTACCTTCTATTGGCTGCAGCACTATTTACTTTTATTTCTATAGTTTCTGGTTATTTACTTTTTGCTTCGGGAGAGTATTCAGGAAACTTGATGGATGAGCACTTTAACGGTGCTGTACTTACGGGTTGTCTGCTTTTACTTACCTGTACACTTTTCATTTATCAACCCAGTGGTTCTCCGGGGTTTTTAATTGGTCTTTTGATTACAAATTTAGCCGCCTTTTATACGGGTCACCAAGGAGGTAATTTGACTCATGGCCAAAACTATCTAACAGAGTATTTACCATTAATTGGTGTAGAAAATGAGACATATCAATCCGACTCTAGCCAATACCTCTATGAAGATATTATAAAGCCCGTCTTTGAAGCCAAATGTGCCGGTTGTCACACCACTTTAAGGGCTAAAGGCGAGTTTTCGGTAAGTACATATGAAGATTTATTAAAGGTAGGCGAGAGTGGTAAGATGCCTTTGAGGCACTATAAACCTGCGGAGAGTGAATTATTGGTAAGGATATTAATGCCTGACTCTCTCACAGATCATATGCCTCCGGCTGGTAAAACACCACTAGACGAAAACGAAATCAAACTCTTGGAATATTGGATTTCTAAGGGAGCTAAACAAAAACAAGGATTAGTAGATAGTAGTGCCGCAGACAGTACTCAAAATGAAATCAGGTTACTTGTAAATCAACTTGAACCCGCACTAAAAAAGTACCGATTTAATGTGTTTAAAGCTAATCTTAATGCCAAAAAACTAGAAGCAGAGCTGGAAGAGTTGGCTGTAGATATGGAAGTAGATATAAAAAGAGATGAAGAAGCAGAAGGTAACTTATATACGCTTTCGGCTAAATTTCCTCCGGCTCCTTTTGGAAGTAAGAAACTATCTCAGCTAAAACCATACTTAGATTTGTTCACTAAAGTGTCTTTGGTCTCTTCTGAGATAGATGATTCTGATTTGTACGTCATTGGGCAAATGAGCAATCTTAATGAGCTATACCTTCAGAAGTCCAAGCTAAAAGGTAGCGGTCTCATACAATTAAGTCGTTTGGATAACTTAGAAATCTTGAATATATCATTCACGGAGGTGGATGATAAGGCACTCCTTGATCTTGTGAAGTTTCCTGCACTGAAACAGGTTTACACCTATAGTACCAAAACCACTAAGGATGTTATCATTGCCTTACAGAAATACAAACCCACGCTCCAAATTCACGCTGAAGAAGGCCCCTATTTTTAGGATTACTCGTTTTCGGGCAATGCTTGATGCCCCTGCCAGTCGTACAGTGGATTGAGTGTTGGGTCCCAGTTAGGGTATATCTCAAAGTGCCTAGTTTCCAGTAATTCCATGATGGTACTTCTTAGTTCGGCCAAGTTTTCCTTTTTACTCGCAGAAATAAAAACAACGTTCTTCATGTTTTTAGCCAAATAGCTGTTTTTTAGCTTTTCGAGATTCTTTTTCAGGTCATCTTCTGTGGCCAAATGTGCATCTAAGCCTTCCTCTGATTCAGGCTGATAAAGGTCCAGTTTATTAAAGATAAGTACCGTTGGTTTATCAGAAGCCTCAATATCGGCAAGAGTACTGTTTACTACGTCAATCTGCTCCTCGAAAAGTGGATGAGCAATATCCACCACATGAAGTAAGATATCGGCTTCCCGAATTTCATCTAACGTAGACTTAAATGAAGCTACAAGGGTGGTAGGGAGTTTTCTGATAAATCCCACCGTATCAGTCAATAAGAAGGGGATGTTTCCTAGTACTATCTTTCGTACAGTAGAGTCTATGGTGGCGAATAATTTATTTTCAGCAAAGACATCGGACTTTGATAAGGCACGCATCAGCGTAGATTTTCCTACATTGGTATAACCTACTAGTGCTATTCTAACTATTCTATCACGCTCCTTTCTTTGTGTCAGAGATTGTTTGTCAATTTTAGCCAACTTAGACTTTAAAAAAGAGATACGGTCCTTCACTATACGTTTATCAGTTTCTAGTTCTTTTTCTCCAGGTCCTCTCATACCCACGCCACCTTTTTGTTTACTAAGGTGAGTCCACATCCTGGTTAGTCTAGGGTAGAGGTATTGATATTGAGCCAGCTCCACTTGCCTTTTAGAGGCATCAGATTTGGCACGTTGTGAAAATATATTTAAAATAAGCAGACTCCTGTCGAGTACTTTAATTTCATCAAAATGGGTCTCTAGGTTTCTCACCTGAGAAGGACTAAGGTCGTCATCAAAAATCACGGAATCCACTGGATTATCTATAATATAAGTCTTTATTTCCTCCAGTTTTCCTTTCCCTACAAAGGTTTTATTATCTGGCTTTGGCAGTCGCTGAGTGAACGTTTTAATAGAAATTACGCCTGCCGTTTCTGCTAAAAATGCTAATTCCTCTAGGTATTCCCTAGTTTTTCCTTCGTCTTGGTCTTTATTTATAACCCCTACTAATATGCATTTCTCCTTTTCTTTTGAAGTGGAGAATAAAGTCTTTTCCAGCAAATGATTTTCTATTTATTATGATGTCAAATTTGACGTGCCAAATTTAGCGATAAGAATTAAATAATCATATTTATATTCTTTAAATAGCTGATAATTAGATATAAAGGAATTCTTTAAAAATATTATCTTTTCGTCTTTCTCTTTAAAGAAACCTTAAAAGCATTGTTGGCACAGTATTCGTAATTAGACTATCCGAATCTGATTAGTTACAGGCTGGTTTTTGATTGCTGTCACAATGAGGTAAAATATTCAAACTGTATAAAGTGTTGGAAAATAAAGGAAGAGTACATACATTTGTTCTCTACGTTACACCAACTGAAAGATATTTGGGTTATTGAAACCCAGAAAGAGTTAATCCGCTTTGTATCACGTTCGCGTGAAGCACATGGATTATTAGGAAAGCACGTAAGTCGGAATCCCTGTCACTAAAATTGAGACAGGGATTTTATTTTGCCCACGCTCTAAATTTCCTTATTTGTAAATTTGATTTTTGCCTTCAATTTGCTCTGCCGTCTGTTTATTCCCTAGCTTTGCGGCTCAATGGCAAAAAACGGCATTCAAAGTAAAGTAGAGATTAAAAATCGTAAGGCCTCTTTCGAGTATCAGTTCATTGATACTTTCACAGCCGGTATTGTGCTTTGGGGCACAGAAATGAAATCTATAAGAATGGGCAAAGCAAATATCTCTGATGCTCATTGCTATCTTCATAAAGGGGAACTCTTCGTTAAAAACTTACATATTTCTCCTTATGAGTTCGGGACACACTATAATCATGAACCACTCAGGGAGCGAAAACTATTACTTCAGCGGAAAGAGTTGAAGAAATTAGAAAATAAGCTCAAAGACGTTGGCCTTACTATAGTACCTACTAGACTCTTCATAAGTGATAAGGGTTTTGCCAAATTAAATATTGCTTTAGCAAAAGGGAAGAAACTCTACGACAAGCGAGAAAGTATTAAGTCAAAAGATACGGAAAGGCAAGAGGCCAGAAACTTCTAGTATTAAATTAGCTGAATACAAGACATTTAGCGTTTTGAATTTTCCTCAAATTCAGTATCTTCGGGGCGTTATAATAAACCTCGAGTTAAATGAGTAGAAAAGTATTGGTGCTAAACGCAGATTACAGTGCCATAACGGTATGTACCGTACCCAAAGCCTTTCTACTGGTTTATCTAGATAAAGCAGAACTTCTTAAAGGCGACGATAAAGCAAGGCTTCGCACAGTTTCTGTTTCTTATCCTTTGCCGTCGGTTATAAAACTTCATAATTATGTAAAGGTGCCGTATAAGGGTGTGGTGCTAAATCGCCAAAATGTCTTCAAGAGAGATGGCAATGTGTGTGTGTATTGTGGAAAAGGGAGAGATTTAACTATTGATCACGTACTTCCTAAATCTAGAGGCGGCAAAACCAATTGGAGTAATCTTGTGGCAGCGTGCAAGGCTTGTAATGGCCTTAAAGGCAATAATACCCCGGAAGAAGCCGGGATGTCGCTAAGTAAAAAGCCTTTCAAACCCACCTTCGTGATGTTTCTGAGAGACTTTTCTGGAAAAATCGGTAAAAACTGGGCTCCTTATTTGGGCCAGCCCAGATCTGCGTGATGTTTTCTAAATAGCACAAAGCCAATAACTGTTGACAATCCCATTTCAAATTCTTACTTTTGCAGTCCTTTTTAGAGGAGATTTTAATTTTTTAACAAATTTCTGCAATCGGAGGCTCGGATTGTAGTCGTATCAAAGAGCTGATAATAAGATATATGGATAATCAAGAATTTCCAGAATTTGATTGGGACAGAGTCTCAAAGAAAGGTATTGGCGGAGGTTACTCAGTAGCTGAAAAAGAAGAACTTTCTAAAATTTACGAAGAAACACTAACCACAATTTCTGAGAAAGAAGTGGTTTTGGCTACTGTAGTAGGTGTTACTGCCCGTGAAGTATTATTAAATATTGGTTTCAAATCAGACGGAATTGTTTCTAGATCTGAATTCAGAGATCTTCCAGACCTTAAGGCTGGTGACACAGTTCATGTGTTTATTGAGAAGCAAGAAGATGCATTGGGTCAGCTTGTGATTTCACGTAAGAAAGCCAGAATCCTTACTGCATGGAGCAATATCGAGAAAGCTTTTGAAGCTGATGAAATTCTTGATGCATTGGTGAAGCGACGTACTAAAGGTGGTCTTATTGTAGACATTTATGGTATTGAGGCGTTCTTACCAGGTTCTCAGATTGATGTTAAGCCTATCCGTGACTTCGATATATTTGTGAATAAGCAAATGGAAGTTAAGGTGGTTAAGATTAATCATACTAACGACAATGTGGTGGTTTCTCATAAAGTATTGATTGAGAAAGACCTTGAAAAACAACGTCAGCAAATCTTGACTAACCTTGAAAAAGGTCAGGTTCTTGAAGGTGTTGTTAAGAATATTACAAACTTCGGTGTGTTTATAGACCTTGGAGGTGTAGATGGCTTATTGCACATCACAGACATTTCTTGGGGTAGAGTTAATCATCCGAATGAAGTACTTAATCTGGACGAAAAAATCAACGTGGTAGTTCTTGACTTCGACGATGATAAGAAGCGTATTTCATTAGGTATGAAGCAACTTCTTGCTCATCCTTGGGATGCTCTTGAGTCCACTCTTGAAGTTGGTTCAGCTGTTAAAGGTAAAATTGTTAATCTTGCAGATTATGGAGCATTCCTTGAATTACACCCAGGTGTAGAAGGGTTGATTCACGTTTCTGAAATGTCTTGGTCTCAGCACCTACGTAATCCATCGGATTTCTTACAAATCGGTGATGAAATAGATGCAGTTATCTTAACGATGGACAAAGAAGAAAGAAAAATGTCTCTTGGTATTAAGCAACTTGCTGAAGACCCTTGGACTAAGCAAGACTTGCTGAGCAAGTATGCTGTAGGTACTACGCATAAAGGCACGGTAAGAAACCTGACTAACTTCGGCTTGTTCTTAGAACTTGAAGAAGGTATTGATGGTTTAGTACACGTTTCTGATTTATCTTGGACTAAGAAAGTCAAGCATCCATCTGATTTTGTAAAGATTGGTGATGAGCTTGAAGTAATCGTTCTTGAATTAGATGGCGAAAATAGAAGATTAGCTCTTTCTCATAAGCACTTAGAAGAGAATCCTTGGGATGCTTTCGAAGGTACTTTTGATGTTGGAACTAAGCATGAGTGTACTATAATTTCTAAGAATGATAAGATGGTAGCTTTAGAACTTCCTTACGGAATCGAAGGTGCGGCGTCTTTAAAATCTCTTGGTAAAGAAGATAGTACATTGGCAGAGGTGGGTGAGAAGCTTACTTTTGTTGTAACTGAATTCAATAAAGACGAAAAGAAGATAATTCTTTCACATACTAAAACTTGGGATGGTTCGGCTGTAGAAGAAGCAGAGAAGTCTAAGAAGAAAGGTGGCGGGACTAAGGCTGCAAAGACAACAACACAGGCTGTTGAGAAATCAACACTAGGTGACTTGTCTGCCCTAGCTGCATTGAAAGAAGAAATGGAAGCTCCTAAAAAGAAGGCTGCTCCAAAGAAGAAGAAAGAAGACGACAAATAAGCATTAGCGTTTAAATATGAATAAGGGCTGGTTTTTAGCCAGCCTTTATTTTTTTAAAATATGAGAACGAGTCTTGGTGCTTTGGCATGTCAATCGTAGCTTTGCAAGCGTCAAAAAAGGTTAAGTTTTAGTCTTTTTGAAAAATAGGGTCTCGTGGCCGAGTGGCTAGGCAGTGGTCTGCAAAACCATCTACAGCGGTTCGAATCCGCTCGAGACCTCAATAAATGTTCAATGACTCGTAGGGGTCATCGTAAGCATCTCAATTAAATACCATTCTATGACTTCCTCAATGTGGAATCATGGAATGGTATTTTATATATAACTACTTAGTTACGAGCAGAATGCAACTCTATCCATAATCGTTCTAAATTGAATCATATAGCGGAAAAAATCAAATATCTTTTTGATTGAAATCTTTCCGTAACTAGATTTGCATACTCAAAATCACACTGTCAACAGCAGAATATGTTCCAAACGCATATAAGACCTCTTCTACTTCTATTTATTTGTTTTTTCGTTGTAAGTTTTTCCTTTGGTCAAGAGGGCGATGCAGCTGTAGGCGAAAAGATTTTTAAGAATAACTGTGCCGCATGTCATGCGTATGACTCTAAGGTTATAGTGGGTCCTGGGCTTCAAGGGATAGATGAAAGAAGAGATTACGACTGGATTAAGGCTTGGATAAATAATCCAGCAGCAGTTCTTGCTAGTGGAGATGAATACGCCAACGATCTTTACGAGCAATACAACAAAACTCAAATGACGGCTTATCCTGGTTTCGGCGATGACGAAATTAAAGGTATTTTGGCTTATATTACTTCAGCGAATGCCGCAGCTCCTGTGGTTGTGGAGTCCGTTGGAGGCTCGGCTGTAGCTGCTGAAGAAAATAACGGGAGCGTCTTTAACATTATTCTTATCTCACTACTCGTTTTGATGGGATTAGTTTTGGCAGCTTTAATTGCTGTTTTAAATCTACTTGCTAACATAGTGAAAAAGGATAATGGTGAGGTTGTTAACCTAGACAGTCCTTCAAAATCAATTACTGATACTATTAGAGGAGTTTTTCAAAACCCAACGGTTAGAAATGCTATTATAGTGCTATTTTTATTGTTCGGGGCTAAAGCAACTTTTGATGGCCTTTACAGTATAGGAGTTCATCAAGGGTACGCTCCAACACAGCCTATTCCATTCTCGCACAAATTACATGCTGGAGACATGGAGATAAATTGTGCCTATTGTCATACTGGCGTATATAAAGGAAAGCAAGCTGGTATTCCTTCTGCGAGTATTTGTATGAATTGCCACAACTCAATTAAGCAAGGTTCTCCAGAAATTCAAAAAATTTATACAGCTATTGAGTCCAATCAGCCAATCGAATGGGTAAGAGTGCATAACCTGCCAGACTTGGCTTATTTCAATCACTCTCAGCACACACAAGTGGCTGGTTTAGATTGTGAGAATTGTCATGGCGAAATCAATAAAATGGAAGTAGTACAGCAGCGTCATTCATTAACAATGGGATGGTGCATTGATTGTCATAAAGAAACAGATGTCAATTCTAGAGGAAACGAATACTATGATAAACTGGTAGAAGCTCATGGTGCTACTTCAGTGGAGAGTATGAAAGTGGAAGATATCGGCGGTCTGGAATGTGCTAGATGCCATTATTAGAATATTAATTGTATAAGATAAACCTTCAGAGGGAAACTAAATACTAATGGAAAATACTACTAAAAGGTATTGGAAAGGGATAGAGGAGTATCGTAACGATATTGATATAGTTAAAAACGCAGATCGCGAGTTTAATCTAGAAGATGTTGAAGGCGGAACGCATAGAAGAGATTTCTTAAAAATGCTAGGTTTCGGGGTAGCAGCTGTCTCCTTGGCAGCTTGTGATGCACCAGTAAGAAAGACTATTCCATACCTTAATAAGCCAGAATCTATTGAGCCTGGTGTACCCAATTTCTTTGCTACTACATATGCAGAGGGGGGAGACTATTGTAGTGTTTTGGTTAAGACTGTAGAAGGTAGACCTATCAAAATAGAGGGTAATAAGCTTTCTAAGGTGACTAGAGGTGGAATGTCTTCAAGGGTACATGCCTCTGTCTTATCTCTTTATGATAATGAAAAACTAACAGGGCCTAAGAAAGGTGATGTAGATATTTCATGGGAAGAATTGGACAAAGAAGTAGTAGACGGTCTAAACTTAGCTTCTAATATTAGATTAGTATCATCTACAATTATGTCTCCTACTACTAAGAAAGTGGTAGAAGACTTTAAGATTAAATATCCTTCTGCCGTACATGTACAGTATGATGCCACATCGGCTTCTGGAATTATTGAAGCCAATGCCGATTCTTTCGGCAAGTCTTCTATTCCAACTTATGACTTCTCAAAAGCAAAAGTAATTGTAGGTATAAATTGTGATTTTTTAGGTACTTGGCTTTCGCCAATTGAGTTTTCTTCGCAATGGGCTGAAGGTCGTAGGCTTAAAAGTGGTAAAGACGGAAAGCACGAAATGTCTCGTCATTATCAGTTCGAAACAGGGATGACCATCACTGGTGCTTCTGCCGACTACAGAGAAATGATAAAGCCGTCTGATGAAGGGGCTCTATTGATAGCATTATATAATAAACTGTCTGGAAATGCCATTGGAAACTCATCAGTTTCTTCTGCAGTGATAGATAAATGTGTTGGTGACTTAAAACATGCTGAAGGCCATGCCTTAGTAGTTTCTGGGTCAAACGACAAAGCTATACAGACGCTGGTAAATGGTATTAATACGCTTTTGGGTAATTATGGTCAAGCAATAAGTTTTGCAAAATCAATGAATACCAAAGCAGGTAGTAACGCTGAGGTAACTCAATTGACGAAGGACCTAAAAGCGGGTAAAGTAGAGGCGGTCATTATTATGGGGGCAAATCCTGTTTATGACCTACCAAATGGTGCTGAAATAGGTGAGGCTCTAACTAAAGTTAAAACTTCTGTTTCTTTTGCAGATAGAGCAGATGAAACAGCGGTACTATGTAAGTATGTAGCTCCGGCTCCTCATTATTTAGAGTCCTGGGGAGATGCAGAGCCAGTAACGGGTTCATACTCATTGCAGCAACCAACTATCTCATTAATTTTTAACACACGCCAGTCAGAATCAAGTTTATTAACTTGGGCTGGTCAGGACGGTGACTTCCATAAGTATTTAAAGGCAAACTGGAAGTCAAATATATTAAATGGTAAATCTTGGATTTCAGCTCTTCATGATGGTGTATATGAATCGGATGATACATTAGAAGGGGAACTTGACTTTATTGGGAATCTTGGTGCGGCAGCTGCTCAAATTGCTTCAGCAGAGGTTTCAGATGGTTTAGAGATTTCGGTTTTTGAATCCGTAGCTATTGGGTCAGGTAATCAGGCCAATAACCCTTGGTTGCAAGAAATGCCAGATCCTATTTCTAAGGTGACTTGGGAAAATACATTAGCAGTTTCTCAGAAAACGGCAGATGAGCTTGGTGTTGCTAAGGGAGATTGGGCCACCTTAAGTGCTGGTGGTCTTTCTATAGAATTGCCTGTTTTAATTCAGCCCGGTCAGGCTCATGGTACAGTTTCAGTAGCCAAAGGTTACGGTAGAACTGCGGCAGGAAAAGCTGGCAACGTAGGTCAAAATGCCATTCCTTTTACGAATGGTGTGAATTGGACTAGTGGTGCTACTTTGTTAAAAACAAAATCTGGATATACGCTAGCTCAAACACAGACTCACGAAACCGTTATGGGTCGTAAGGCTGTGGTACAAGAGTCTGTATTATCAGAGTACGTCTCAAATGACAAGGCAGGAAGATTTGAGCCTAAAATTGAGACTTCTGAAGGAGCTGTTTCTCCTTATAGTATTAGTTTGTGGGACGGACACGAAAAGAGAAATCATAGCTGGGGTATGGTCATTGACCTTAATACCTGTACTGGATGCTCTGCATGTCTTGTTTCTTGTCAGGCAGAAAATAACGTTTCGGTGGTAGGTAAGAAGGAGGTCGCAAGAGCTCGTGAAATGCATTGGATTCGTTTAGATAGATATTACAGCACGGACGCTGATACTACATATAAGATTAATCCAGCACACATTAAGAAAATGGAAGATCCTTCAGAAAATCCTGAGGTGGTATTCCAGCCAATGATGTGTCAGCATTGTAACAATGCACCTTGCGAAACGGTTTGTCCAGTATTGGCTACCACGCATAGCTCGGAGGGATTAAACCAAATGACCTATAACAGATGTGTGGGTACAAGATATTGTGCTAACAACTGTCCTTACAAGGTACGTAGGTTTAACTGGTGGAAATATTATGAAAATGAGCAGTTTGACTACCACATGAATAATGAACTAGGTAGAATGGTTCTTAATCCTGAGGTTACAGTAAGGTCTCGAGGAGTAATTGAGAAATGTTCCATGTGTGTTCAGCGTATCCAGTCTGGTAAGTTATCAGCTAAGAGAGAGAAAAGAAGACCAGTAGATGGTGAGATTGAAACAGCGTGTTCGCAGTCTTGTCCTACGGGAGCTATAACTTTTGGAGATATGATGGATCCAAAATCTGAAATATCACAGATGTTAGCTGTAGAGAAAGAGGGTAGAGCATTCCATATGTTAGAGGAAATTAATGTTCAGCCTCAAGTTAGTTATCTAACGAAAATTAGGAACAAGGATTTATCAGATGCAAAAGCTACGTTACATTCTGGGTCTCACTCAGAGGAAGCTCATGCTGAAGAAGAACATCATAGTTAATACAGAATTTTTAACGAAAATATTAGAATCCTTTTGAGTAAAGGGTAGCAATTATGCAAGTAGTTTCGCCAATAAGAGAGCATTTAGTAACGGGAGGGAAAACTCTTCACGACATTACTGAAGACATAAGTAGACACGTAGAGGGAAATCCTACTAGGGAGTGGAAAATGATGTTTGGTATTTCCTTGGCTGTTTTGGCTTATGGAGGATATTGGGCTTATCAAACATGGTTCCATGGTCTAGGAAACTGGGGTCTGAATAAGACTGTAGGTTGGGCTTGGGATATTACTAACTTCGTTTGGTGGGTTGGGATAGGACATGCAGGTACACTTATCTCTGCCATTCTTTTACTTTTCCGTCAAAAGTGGAGGACATCTATTAATAGAGCAGCAGAGGCGATGACTATTTTCGCTGTATTGTGTGCTGGAACATTTATTTTCTTCCACATGGGAAGACCATGGTTGGCTTATTGGGCTCTTCCCATTCCGAATACGTTCGGGTCTCTATGGATTAACTTTAACTCTCCTCTTGTTTGGGACGTTTTCGCTATTTCCACATATTTATCTGTTTCTTTTCTATTCTGGTACATTGGTATGATTCCAGATTTAGCTACAATTAGAGATAGAGCAACTGGAATTAGAAAAAACATTTACGGAGCTTTAGCAATGGGCTGGACAGGTGGAGCAAGAGCCTGGGCTAGATATGAAGACGTTTCTTTGATATTAGCAGGTCTTTCTACGCCGTTGGTGCTATCTGTTCATACAATTGTATCTATGGACTTTGCTACTTCGGTAATTCCTGGATGGCACACGACCATATTTCCTCCATACTTCGTGGCAGGAGCCATTTTCTCTGGATTTGCTATGGTTCAAAACCTTATGCTTATCGTAAGAGTGGTGTACAAACTAGAAGACTATATTACGATAGAGCATATTTCTTTAATGAATAAGATCATTACTGTAACCGGTTCGATTGTAGGTGTAGCTTATATCACTGAGTTCTTTATAGCAGCCTATTCAGGTGTTCAGTATGAGAGTTATGCTTTCATTAATAGAGCTACAGGCCCACTTTGGTGGTCTTATATGGCCATGATGACGTGTAATGTATTGTCTCCTCAGATTTTCTGGTTTAAGAAAATGAGAGAAAGTATTGTAGTCTCATTTGTAATAGCTGTAGTAGTAAATATAGGGATGTGGTTTGAGCGTTTTGTGATTATTGTAACGTCGCTCCATAGAGATTATCTTCCTTCCAGTTGGACATACTTTACGCCTAGAATGGGTGACATTGGTGACTACTTATTTACGTTCGGTTTCTTCTTCGTTTGCTTTTTACTATTTGCAAAGTTTTTACCGGTGATAAATATGGCTGAGGTTAAAGGTGTATTGAAGTCTTCTTCGGAGAAGCGAACCAAAAAATAGTTTAAAGAATAATCTATAAGTCAATAATGGCAAATAAAAAATATATACTGGGAGTTTTTGACGACGATGAGGATGTGTTAAATGCAGTCTCTGATGTTCGTGAGAAAGGTATAAAAATACATGAAGTGTATTCTCCTTTCGCTATTCACGGGTTGGATGCCGCATTAGGTTATCCTAGGGCTAGAATGGGTGTTTCTGCTTTTCTTTTTGGAATAACAGGTACTTCTCTGGCTTTTCTATTGACTTTCTGGACTATGGGTTGGGATTGGCCAATGAATGTCGGTGGGAAAAACTTTATTCCATTCCCTACAAACATTCCTATAGCTTTTGAGCTTACAGTTCTTCTGGCGGCTTATGGAATGTCTTTTGTGTTTTTCGGAATGGAAGGTTTAAGTCCTATGGCAAAACCAATTATTTTTGATGAGAGAATTACGGATGACAAGTTTGTCATGGCGATTGATTTAGAAAAAAGCGGTGCTTCGGAAAAAGATATTATTGATGCTTTAAAGCATACAAAGGCTTCTGAGGTTAATGTAAAAGAGATATAATATAGAAATGAATATTTTAAAACATAGATTTTCGATTTCTGTTCTAGGATGTACCTTGGTTGCCTTAGCTTTAAGTTCTTGTAACAGCACAGAAAAGACGGGGTGGGAGTTTGCACCAAATATGTATAACTCTCCTGCATACGAGGCTCAAACTCAGTTCAGAAGCAATAGCGTTAATCCTCATGGCATGAGTATGAGAATGCCGGTGGAGGGAACAGTGGCAAGAAGAAACTATAATACAGAAATTCTTCAAGATGACGGCACAGTGTTGAATGACCTTATGGTTTACAGCATGCACAAAGATAGTTTGGCATGGGCTGCAGAGAGTTTGGTTAATCCTATTCCATGGTCTGGGAATGCTGAGGATGAAGGGAAGATATTGTATGAAAGAAATTGTAGCCACTGTCATGGAAAAACAGGAGCAGGAGATGGGAAAGTAGGAGCCGTTTATAAGGGTGTCCCGAGTTATTCATCAGACGCTTTGAGTTCTGTGAGTGGGGGGCATATTTATCATGTAATAACTTATGGTAAAGGAAGAATGTGGCCGCATGCTGCTCAGGTGTTACCTGAAGAAAGGTGGAAAATTGTGCACTATGTACAACGATTACAATTAGGAATTTAAGATTAGAAATAAACAAGTTTTTCTCTAAAGAGAATAATAATTAGAATTAGACATGGCTCATAAGCACGAAACTCCTTCTGTTGAAGAATCTTATGATTTCTCCTCCGCTTCTAAGCGAAAGCTGGTGATCGGTGGTGTTATCGGCTTAGCTCTTGTAGCAATAGGGGTATTTTTAATCAACATGGGTTGGTGGGGCCCAGATGGTATTGTTCTGAGTGGGCCTGACACTCACGGAGCTGCAGCGGGACATGGTGCCGTAGAAGCTGCTCACGGAGTTGCTGAAGGAGCTCATGGCGTTGGGGGACATCATGCTACTTCACTCATGAACCGAATTGTTGCAAATCTCTGGATGAATTCAATATACTTTTTAGGGATTTCGGTTATTGGAATGTTTTTTATCTCTTATAATTATGTAGTTAAGGCTGGTTGGTACACTTCTTTTAAAAGAGTGCCAGAAGCGTTTCCGGCATTTCTAGTTATTCCAGCGGCTGTTATATTAATTCTTATTGCGATTCCTGGTTCAAGGCACATAATTATGCACTGGACTCAGGAAGGGATTATGGATCCATTGAGTCATAACTTTGACGCCATCATAGCAGGCAAGAGTTGGTGGTTAAATATGCCGTTTTATACAATTAGACTTGTCTTGTATTTTGCTATCTGGTGGTATCTATGGAAGCAAATGAGAAAGTATTCGATCTTAGAAGATGCTTCGGGTAGTCTTGAAGATTATAATAAGAGTAGGCTATATGCTAAGTTGTTTATCGTTTTCTTTGCTGTGACGAGTTCTACGGCTGCTTGGGATTTATCTATGGCTGTAGATGTACACTGGTTCTCATCAATGTTCGGATGGTATCACCTGTCTAGTTGGCACGTTGCCGGGCTTTCTGCTATTATGTTAGTGATAGTAACATTGAAGGAACAAGGATACCTTAAGGCAGTTAATTATTCAGCACTTCAGGATTTGGGTAAGCTAATGTTCGGGTTTTCTATCTTCTGGGCTTATGTATGGTTTAGCCAATATTTCTTAATATACTATGCTCACTTACCAGAGGAGACAATATATTTTAGAGAACGTTTTACAGGATTTGGTGGAAGGTATTTTGCTCCTTTTATCATTAGTATAGTGTTAAACTTTGTTTTTCCACTACTTATTTTGATGGCAAGGGAGTCTAAGAGGAACTATACTTTCTTAAAACTGGCTTGTTGGGCTATTCTAATAGGTCACTGGTTTGATTTCTACCAAATGCTTATGCCTGGTATCGCAAAAGATCAGGGCGGTTTAGGCTTAATAGAATTAGGAACCACTACGGTTTTTGCATGTGCATTCTTGTATGTTATTTATTCTCAGCTTAGCAAAGCGAATCTTTATCCAAAGAATCACCCTTTCTTAGAAGAGAGTTTACATCACGATATTTAAAAGAAATATTAGAACCTATCTTTCTTTTCAAGAAGATTGAATTATTAGTTATATGACAATTTTAGTAGGAATTTTGGCGGTTGTGTTTTTAGCTTTAACGGTTATCGTTATAGGCAAAACACAGGACCTGTTGAAGGGAGCTCAGGGTAAATCTGAGGAATTAGAGGATCATCATCTAGATGGTGGTAATGACTGGAACGCCATAGGACTTTTTGTCTTTTGGATAATCAGTGTT
Source organism: Arcticibacterium sp. (assembly GCA_047623945.1). Classification (GTDB taxonomy): domain Bacteria; phylum Bacteroidota; class Bacteroidia; order Cytophagales; family Spirosomataceae; genus Arcticibacterium. The sequence continues at coordinate 25,345 of JBLHOT010000002.1, forward strand.
GTGGGTATAGTATGGTCTTTTTTAGATGCTAGAAAAGATTTTCTGCCTGAGGCGTCATCGATTCATGGTCGCGAAACTGATTTCTGGTTTTGGGTATCTATGAGTGTTCTGATGGTAGCTTTCTTTGTAGTAAATACTCTTCTATTTTACTTTCCTATTAAGTACAGATACAAGAAAGGGAAAAAGGCAACATTTTATCCCCATAACAATAAGTTAGAGGTGATTTGGACTGTTATTCCCGCAATCGTTATGGCAGGCCTTGTATTCTCGGGCTTAAGAGTTTGGAATAAGGTAATGGCTGATGCACCCGAAGACGCGGAGGTGATAGAAATCATGGGAAAGCAATTCGGATGGGAAGTGAGATACCCTGGTGTAGACGACAATAAGTTAGGTGATTATGACTACCGATTGATTGATGACGCCAAAGGGAACATTCATGGAATTGACTTTACTGACCCTAACTCATTCGATGATTTTACAAATTCATCTGAAATGCACATCCCGAAGGGTAAACCTGTTCTGTTAAAAATTAGAGCTAGAGATGTGTTGCACTCTGTTTTCATGCCTCATATGAGGGTTAAGATGGATGCTGTTCCTGGTATGCCTACTAAATTTTGGTTTGTTGCGGATAAGAGTACGGAAGACATGAGACTAGAGACGGGGAATCCTGACTTTACTTATGAGATAGCTTGTACTGAGATATGTGGAAGAGGCCATTTTAGTATGAGACTAAGATTAATAGTAGACGAGCTTGAAGATTATGAGGCTTGGAAAAAAGAGCAGGTCCCATTCCTTTCACTCAACCCAGAATTTATTGAAAAGGTACCAGCTAATTTAAGAGCTCGAGCTTTAAAATATTTAGAGTCGGATGAAATGGTAGAGGTCGTAGAGGTGGCGGAAGAATTGACCGTTGAGTAAATTAAAAATAGATTAAATTCGAAGGAGATATGTCAGCAAGCGTAGCACATTCAGATAGTCATGGTCACGACGAGGAGCACCATGATTTAGGATTTATTAGATCTTATATTTTTTCAGAAGACCATAAGGTAATTGCCAAACAATATCTAATATCGGGTATTATATGGGCTGTTATAGGTGGTCTTATGTCACTGGTATTTCGTCTTCAATTGGGTTTCCCAGAAATGGATATGTCATTTCTGAAGCCTTTCTTAGGACAATGGATTAGTGACCAAGGAAAATTGGACCCTAATTTTTATTTGGCTCTAGTTACGATGCATGGTACCATTATGGTATTCTTTGTATTAACGGCTGGATTAAGTGGAACATTTTCTAATTTTTTGATACCTCTTCAGATTGGTGCTAGAGATATGGCATCAGGCTTTATGAACATGTTGTCTTATTGGTTTTTCTTTATATCCAGTATAATCATGTTTTGGTCTATTTTTATAGAAACTGGGCCTGCTGGGGGTAGTTGGGTTATTTATCCACCTTTGAGTGCTTTACCTGAAGCTAATCCTGGTTCTGGATTGGGAATGACTTTATGGTTAGTTGCTATGGCTCTTTTCATTGTTTCATCTCTTTTGGGAGGGATTAATTATGTAACAACGGTAATTAACTTACGTACAAAAGGGATGACCTTTGATAAGTTACCACTTACCATTTGGGCTTTTACTTTTACAGCTATTTTGGGTATCTTATCTTTCCCTGTATTATTGTCAGCGGCTTTATTATTGATTTTTGATAGAAGTTTTGGAACAAGTTTTTACCTATCTGATATATATATCAATGGTCATGCTTTGCCTAATCAAGGTGGTAGCCCAATACTTTTCCAACATCTTTTCTGGTTTCTAGGGCATCCTGAAGTTTATATTGTAATTCTGCCTGCTTTGGGTATTACATCGGAAGTAATTGCTACCAATTCAAGAAAGCCAATTTTTGGATACAAGGCCATGATTTTGTCTATGGCTGGTATTATGTTCTTAGCGTTTATAGTATGGGCTCACCATATGTTTATGACAGGTATGAATCCATTCTTGGGTTCGGTATTTATGTTATTAACATTGATTATTGCGGTACCTTCAGCTGTTAAAGCCTTTAATTATATAACGACACTCTGGAGAGGAAATATTATTTTCACTCCTGCCATGCTTTTTGCAATAGGCTTGGTTTCTTTCTTCGTTTCCGGTGGCTTAACAGGTATTATTCTTGGTAATTCGGCTTTAGATATTCAATTGCACGATACGTATTTCGTAGTGGCTCACTTCCACTTAGTGATGGGTTCTGCAGCTATATTTGGTATGGTTGCGGGAGTTTATCACTGGTTCCCAAAGATGTTTGGGAAAATGATGAATAAGAGTCTAGGTTATATTCACTTTTGGATAACGTTCGCTGGAGTATATGCAGTTTTTTTACCAATGCATTATATTGGAATAGCAGGGTTTCCTAGGAGGTATTACTCATGGTCAGGTTTCGAAACATTTAGTACCTATGCCGACCTGAATGCGTTTATGACGGTGGCTGCCATTCTTACTTTTGCAGCACAGTTGATATTCATTTTCAACTTTATTTATTCCATTTTTTGGGGTAAGAAAGCTTCGGCAAATCCATGGAACTCGAATACATTAGAGTGGACAACACCAATTATTCCTGGACATGGTAACTGGGTAGGAGAAATTCCAACGGTTTACAGATGGCCTTATGACTATAGTAAGCCAGGTGCAGATTCTGATTTTATTCCTCAGAATGTTCCTTTCTCAGCAACACCAGAATCTAATTTGCCTGAGGAAAATGAGCTTATTGCCGAAGAAAAAGCGATAGAATCTATCATGTTTGATACAAGTATTCCTGACTAGGAATAGACATATTTAAATAAATGAAGTGCGAAGTACACTGGAATTAATGCCATGTGCTTCGTATTTTTTGTTTTAGGGAATGTATAAGAGATTTGCTATTGTCACCATTGCGGCGGTTTACTTCCTTATCCTAGTTGGAGGGATTGTAAGGGCAACAGGCTCTGGAATGGGATGTCCAGATTGGCCAAAGTGCTTTGGTATGTGGGTACCGCCTACCAACGAGGCTGATTTACCTCTCAATTACCAAGAAATATTTGGAGAGAAGTTAAAAGGTGAAGTAGAGTTTAATGTTTTCAAGACTTGGACTGAATACGTTAACAGATTATTGGGCGTAAGCATAGGCTTATTGATTTTTGGAACCCTTTTGGGAGCATGGCTTAAGTATCGGAAAAGACATCAAAAGATTGTTTGGATGTCGCTTTTGGCTTTTGTGCTTGTAGGTTTAGAGGGCTTTTTGGGCTCAAAAGTGGTATCCAGTGAATTGAATCCTGTCTTAATAACGCTTCATCTTGTTTTGGCGATTGGGGTAGTTATAGTATTGATATATGCCTTGTTTCTGGCATATAGTTTTGAAGATGGAGCTTTTATTAGGAGTAACAGGTCTTTTAGGTTTGCTGTTTCCATACTGATGCTGTTAAGTTTGGTCCAATTGTTTCTGGGAACGCAAATTCGTCAGATGATTGACTTAGCTTCATTTTCTACATTGCCAAGGACCCAATGGATTGATACTCTAGAAGGAGGACGGTTTTATATGCATATCACCATGGCGGTTGTAGTTTTATTTGCTCATATCTGGTTTTATTGGAATGTGAGAAAGGAGAAGGGAGAGAAAGTTGTTTGGCTAGATTGGTTACTGGCATTGGTCGTTTTTGAGTTTGCAACTGGAGGTGTTTTGGGTATGTTGGATATTCCAGCCTACTCTCAACCTATACATCTGACTCTGGCGACTGTGATCTTGGGGATACAGTTTTTGGTGTTTTTGATTTTTGGAGAACATAAGAGAATAGAAATGTCTTAAATGAAAGAGGTTATAGTTTCGAATAGTATGGGGGTAAAGGCGAGGGCTTTATTTGACTTAACGAAGTTCAGACTTTCGGCAACTGTCGTGTTTTCTAGTGCAGTAGGTTTTGTTTTAGGAGCGACTGAATTGAGCTATGGTATGCTTCTCTTGTTTGCTCTAGCGGCTTTTTTAACTACAGCAGCTGCAAATGTTATCAATCAAATCTTTGAAAAAGATTTAGATAAATTGATGTCTCGAACCAAAGCTAGGCCTTTACCTACAGGGAAGATTAGCGTTAATGAGGCAATTGTTTTTTCAACGCTTTGTTTAGTCGTGGCCATGTTTATATTGGTTTATTACTTTAACCTTAAGGCCGCGGGGATCTCTTTCTTGTCCTATGTTCTATATGGTTATGTCTATACACCCCTTAAAAGAAAAGGTCCTATTGCCGTGGCGGTGGGAGCTCTTCCTGGAGCTTTTCCTCCGATGATTGGCTGGCTTGCAGCTACCAATCAGTTTGGTTTAGAGCCTGGAATACTTTTTGGTATTCAGTTTTTTTGGCAGTTTCCTCATTTCTGGGCTATAGCTTGGGTGCTAGATGAAGATTATGCGAAAGCTGGTTTTAGGCTATTACCCTCTGCCGGTGGTAGAAATATAAACTCCGCCCTTCAGATAATGACGTATACGGTGGTATTGTTGCCTTTGTGTTGGGTACCGTTTTATCTAGGTATGACTGGCATTAATTCGGCTATGATTGCTATGCTTTTTGGTGTGCTATTTTTAATTCAGACATTTCATCTTATGCGTAAGATGGATAATAAGGCTGCCACGCAGTTAATGTTTGGTTCTTTTATATATTTACCTGTGGTTCAAATTTCATTTTTATTAGACAAATTATGACGACAACTTCAAAAGAGGAGGTTAAACCAGTATTGAGTGTTAACATTTGGAAGTTCATTACTTGGATATTTATTGTGACTATTTTAATGCTGTTTGCTTCTCAAACTTCTGCCTATTTGGTTAGAAGAGCTGAAGGAAACTGGACTGAGTTCTCTATGCCGGCCATATTCTCATGGAGTACCGGGGTACTTTTAGTGAGTAGCTTATTTATGCATTTAGGTTTGAGGTCAGCGAGAAGGGAGGAGTTTGCTCGTTTGAGAATGTTTATTAGTGCAACGTTCGCTTTTGGTATGATATTCCTTGTCATGCAGTATATGGGATGGCAAGAATTGCAGGCCAATGGGGTTTACCTTATGGGAAATCCATCTGGTTCATTTCTTTATATTTTGACCGGTTTGCATGCTTTTCACTTATTAAGTGGATTAATTGTTCTCGTTTATGCTTTAGTAGCGGCATTCAAAATGAGTATTTATACGAAAAAAATAGTACAAATAGAGGTTTGTGCCACGTATTGGCACTTTCTTGACATTTTGTGGATTTACCTTTTTGTCTTTTTATTGTATTTCAGATAATTTTATAACCATTATTTCAATAGCAAGGCATTTTTACAAAAGATGATTAAATTTGCCTTGGTTTAAAACTAAGATTTATTTTATGTCAACACATACTTCTTCAACACCCGAAAACCTATTATGGAAGGGGGGAGTACAGCCAATGAAAGTTGGTTACGGTAAATTGATGATGTGGATTTTCCTTTTATCGGATACTTTCACATTTTCAGCATTGCTTATTTCCTATGGTCTTGTAAGATTTAGTTATCCTACATTTAGGGACTTAAATCCTGGACAGTCATTAAGTGACTTTACCTTTTCCTCTGAATGGTGGCCTACTCCAGAAAAAGTTTTTGAAGCAGTGCCTTTGTTACACGGGGTAAGTGCTCCTTTAGTATTTGTAGGAATAATGACATTCATACTTATTTTTAGTTCGGTAACTATGGTTTTGGCCGTGGAAGCAGGACATAGAATGGATAAGGCTGACGTAGAGAAATGGATGCTTTGGACTATCTTAGGTGGAGCTACTTTTTTAGGCTCTCAAGCTTGGGAATGGTCTCACTTTATTCATGGTAGCGGTGTGGGAGCAAATTTGGTTTTTAATGAGTACGGCCCGGCAGCTTTCGCAGATTTCTTTTTCTTTATTACTGGATTTCATGGAACACACGTATTGTCTGGGGTGATACTTAATATCCTCATTTTTTATAATGCCACTAATGGAGTTTACCAAAAGAGAGGCCATTATGAGATGGTGGAAAAGGTTGGCCTTTATTGGCACTTTGTAGACCTTGTGTGGGTATTTGTATTTACATTCTTTTATTTAGTTTGACACAGTTTATAGATTAGTATAATGGCGAATCACGTAGAGCATATTGAAGGAGAAAGACAGAAACCTCAGGTAAAGCACCTTTGGAGAGTCTTTTGGATATTATTAATAATTACTGCCGTAGAGTTTGTAATAGCTTTTACTATAAGTGCGGATAACGATTTTGGTAAATGGTTGAAGATTTCAATCTTCATCATATTAACTTTTGTTAAGTCGTTTTATATTGTAGGCACGTTCATGCACCTGAAAGAGGAAGTGAAAGCACTTATATGGACTGTGGTATTACCAATAATTCTAATTGTTTGGTTTATAGCGGCACTTGTTTATTTTGAAGGTGGCTACATAGGATCCGTTAGATAGCATGAATAGCAAAATTTTAAAAGCCGGAATACTAATAACCTTATTAGTAGTTCCGGCTTTGGTGTTTCTATTCTTAAAAACATTCGGTAAGAATGAGTTTGTTTTACCCTACTACTTTCCAGAATTGGATGTGAGAGGGCATACTGTCGTTGAAGGTGGAGACACATTGTTTCATCAAATTCAAAACTTTGAGTTGACGAATCAAAAAGATAGTTCACTTAGACTTTCTGATTTTGATGGCGATATAAAACTAGTTAACTTTTTCTTTAGTCGATGCGGAGTGGTATGTCCAATACTGAACTCAAATTTAGCTAGAGTTCAAGAAACTTTTAAGGGCGATAGGTCTGTTCAGCTACTATCTATTTCTGTGGATCCTGAATATGATACTGCCGAGGTTCTAGGTACATATGCCAATGAGTTTGGGGGGGCTTCATTATCTAATTGGCACTTTCTTACAGGCGATAAGACCTATATATACAAGATGGCTATTAAGGATTTTAAGCTTCCCGTATCTGATGCGTCTGTTTATACGGACGAACTATTAGATGTGGATGAGATGTTTATTCATTCAGAGAAAGTGCTCCTTTTGGATGGAGATAATTTTGTGAGAGGAATCTATGACGGTACAGACTTAGAGGAGATGAAGCGGATAAGGTTGGAGGTTAAAGTCTTAAAAAATATAATGAAGGAGTAATGGAGGATAAAAAGTCATTAAAGACAATTAATATTATTTCGGTACTTGTACCTATAGCGGTAGCTATATTATTAGGGATAAGAAGCAAACCAGATTTTGGAGAATGGACCAAAGTTCTCCCTCACCTTAATGCTGTCATAAATAGCAGTACAAGCGTTTTGCTAGTAGTGGGCCTATGTTTGGTAAAGTCCGGGAGAAAAAAGGCTCACAGGAGGGTTATGACTTTTGCTTTTGTTTTGGGAGGATTCTTTCTAGTGAGCTATGTCTTATACCATCTGACAAACCCGTCCACGTCCTTTAGAGGTGAAGGAATCGTGAAAATGTTCTACTATTTTATTTTGATTAGCCATATTTTGCTATCAATTGTGGTATTACCTTTGGTGTTGAGAGCATTTTATTTTGCTTTACAGGGAGATATACTAAGACACAAAAAGCTAGTTAAATTCGCATATCCAATTTGGCTATACGTTTCTATAACAGGAGTAATGGCTTATTTAATGATATCACCATATTATGTTTAAAAAGAGATTTGTTTTCAAAGTATTAATGGCTATGACCATTATGTTGCTATTCTCTAATGTTTCTTTGGCTCAGTGTGCCATGTGCAGGGCAACGGTCGGAAGTAACTTGAGTGAGGGTAGGGGAGTTATCGGAACAGGCCTTAATTTTGGAATTCTATACTTACTTTTAACACCTTATGTCTTAGTTGCGGGCTTGGCCCTTGTGTGGTTTAAAGCAAGCAAGAAAAGAGCTTAATATAATGCTCTCTCTTGCGAATAAGATTTAAAGTATTTATAAGAAGTGAGAAATACTATTTCATTAACTCACTTATGTCGGTAATTATCTTCGCCGCAAGGTTTTCTGCTGTGGTTTCGAATTCGGACTCAGCGTAAATACGAACAATCGGTTCGGTGTTGGACTTTCTCAGGTGCACCCATTCATTGTCAAATAGAACTTTAAGCCCGTCCTGAGTGTCTACAGGGTATTTCTTGTATTTTTCTTGAACCTTGGCAATGACAGCATCTACATTGACGCTTGCGTCTAGTTCAATTTTCTTCTTGGCTATAAAATAATTAGGAAGACTTTTTCTCATGACACCTACAGGCTTGTCAAAGTGAGCTAAATGAGATAAGAAGAGTGCGATTCCTACCAAAGAGTCACGACCATAGTGCAGCTCTGGATATATAATACCACCGTTGCCTTCACCTCCAATGATAGCTCCTACCTGCTTCATTTTGGTAACCACATTCACTTCACCAACGGGAGACGCAAAGCACTCTCCTCCATGCTTTTCAGTAATGACCTTTAGTGCCATACTGGAAGACAGGTTTGATACGGTTTTAAGACCTTTCTTGTTAGTTTTAGAGAGAATGTAGTCAGCTATGGCCACGAGCGTATATTCCTCACCAAATGGCTCCCCCGTTTCTGTAATCAGTGCTAATCTATCTACATCTGGGTCTACGACTATGCCTAAATCATAGTCACCTTTCTCTAATTCACTTGAGATCTCTGTAAGATTCTCAGGAAGTGGCTCGGGGTTATGTGCAAAAAGGCCAGTAGGCTCACAGTTTATGCATTTTATTTTCTGAACTCCTAGGGCTTTCAAAAGCATAGGAACAACTATTCCTCCAGTGGAATTAATGGCATCTACAACCACAGAGAAATTTGCTTTTTTTATAGCTTCAACATCGACTAAGTCTAAGTTTAGAATGGCTTCAATGTGCTTATCAAATTGGCTTTCATCGGTTTGATAGGTGCCAATTTTCTTTACTGTTTCAAAATTGAAGTCTTCTTTATCAGCAATGGCTAAGAGCTCTTCACCATCGCTTGCCGAAATGAATTCACCTTCTTCATTAAGAAGTTTTAGGGCGTTCCATTGAATTGGATTATGGCTGGCTGTAAGAATAATTCCTCCGGCAGCTTTTTCAAACACAACGGTCATTTCTACTGTAGGAGTAGTTGAAAGTCCAAGATCTATGACGTCAAACCCAAGGGACTGTAAAGTACTGCTCACTAAACTAGAAATTATAGCACCGGACAGTCGAGCATCTCGGCCAATGATAATCTTTTTGTTTTCAGGGCCTCTTTTGGCTATAAAGCTGCCATATGCAGCTGTGAATTTCACAACATCTACGGGACTTAGGCTGTCTCCTGGCTTCCCCCCTATTGTTCCTCTTATACCGGATATAGATTTAATTAGTGTCATGCAGTCTTTTTTTAGTCTGTTTATAAAGCTGCACAAAAGTACCAATTTGTAGGAAGAGATATCGAAAAATTGAGTGTTGAGATAAATATATTTTCAGAATAGGGGCACAAGAAAAAGACATTCGGGATACCCAAATGTCTTTCCAATTCGAAAATACTTTAACCTATGATAACGTCAATTATTTGACGGGACATACACTTTAAATATACTTGATCAAGTATATAGTACTAATTTAAGAGTTTCTTGTCATAACTGAAATATGCCGTAACAAACGGTCAATATAGTATTAGATAGAGCCAAAATAATAAACCCGCCTCCGAAGGAAGCGGGTTTATAAAAATCAAGAATTAGGTTTTGCCTAATCTACGTATTCTCTTTTTCTATTTTCAATGAGCGTACGCTCTTTCGCAGCTTCGAGTTCTGTCTTAGAACCAATTATCAAGTCTTGGTATTCTCTTTTACCCGTACCCGCTGGAATCAAATGACCAACAATTACATTCTCCTTGAGTCCACGTAAGGTATCTTCCTTACCCTGAACAGAAGCATGAGAAAGAACTTTAGTAGTTTCCTGGAAAGAGGCGGCAGAGAATACAGATTCTGTACCCAATGATGCGGTTGTAATTCCTTGAAGAATGGTTTGAGATACCGCTGGCTTTGCGTCTCTTACCTTCATTATTTTCAAGTCCTCACGTTTCAGTCTACTATTCTCATCTCTAAACTCACGATTTGTACACATTTGACCTTGCTGATAGTTTTCTGAACCACCTGCGTCCTCTACAACTTTCATGTCCAAGATACGGTCATTTTCAACGCGGAACACCCATTTATTGATGGCCTGCATCTCTAGGAATACCGTGTCACCAGCATCGAGAATATCTACTTTCTGCATCATTTGACGTACAATAACCTCAATGTGCTTATCTGAAAGTTTCACACCCTGCTGACGATATACTGCTTGAGTTTCATCTACTAAATACTCCTGAACGGCTGTTGGCCCCTTTATTCTAAGTATATCAGAAGGCGTAATAGCACCGTCAGATAATGGTTCACCAGCTCTTGTATAGTCTCCTTCTTGAACTAGGATGAGCTTAGAAAGAGACACCATGTACTTCATTTTGGTACCATCTTTGGCTTCCACAAAAACTTCGCGGTTACCTCTCTTAATACCACCGTATGAAACCACACCATCAATTTCAGAAACTACAGCAGGGTTGGAAGGATTACGAGCCTCAAAAAGCTCTGTAACTCTAGGTAAACCACCTGTAATGTCAGCGTTCATATTTACAGCTCTAGGTATCTTGGCCAGAATTTGTCCAGCTTTAACCTTAGCTTTTTCTTCTACCATCACACGAGCTCCTACAGGAAGATTGTACATCTTCTCGTCTTCTTTACCACCTTGAATAATGATAGACGGGTTTTTAGTACGATCCTTAGTTTCTGTAATTACTTTATCTTTAAATCCAGTTTGCTCATCGGCTTCCTCTCTAAAGGTTATTCCTTCTTCAATGGCATCATAAGCAATAGTTCCATCTCTTTCAGAGATAATTACTGCGTTAAATTGATCCCACATACAGATGTCATCACCTTTCTTAAGAACTTGGCCATCTTCTATTTGAAGTGTAGAACCGTATGGAATATTGTTGGTAATAAGGATTTGATTAGTCTCAGGATCTACAATCCTTAACTCACCTCTTCTACCAAGAACAATCTTAGCAGAGTTTCCTTCCTTATCTATCGTCTCAACAGTTCTAACCTGATCAAAACTGGCTACTCCTGGGAATTTGGCTTTTATATTTGCATCTACAGATACGTTCATAGCTGTACCTCCAGTGTGGAATGTACGAAGTGTTAACTGTGTACCCGGCTCACCAATAGACTGAGAAGCAATTACACCAACAGCTTCCCCGATTTCTACCATTTTGTTAGTAGAAAGGTTTCTACCATAACATTTGGCACAAATTCCGCGACGTGTTTCACAAGTTAATGCAGAACGTATCTCAACAGAATCTACAGCAGATTCTTCTATAATTTCGGCTATTTCTTCTGTGATTTCTTCACCAGCTTTCGCTAAAAGAATTTTGGTCACTGGATCAATAACATCGTTAACCGCCGTTCTCCCAAGAATACGCTCAGATAATGGTTCTACTATGTCTTCGTTATCTTTCAACGCGGCTACAGTGATACCTCTCAATGTTTCGCAGTCTTTTTCATTAACTACAACATCTTGAGCCACGTCATGTAATCTACGTGTTAGGTAACCAGCATCAGCCGTTTTAAGGGCTGTATCTGCCAAACCTTTACGAGCACCGTGAGTCGAGATAAAGTACTCCAACACGTCTAAACCCTCTTTAAAGTTAGAAAGAATTGGGTTTTCAATGATTTCACCTACGGAACCTTGAATGTTTTTCTGTGGCTTTGCCATCAAACCTCTCATTCCACCTAACTGACGAATTTGCTCCTTAGAGCCACGGGCTCCGGAGTGCATCATCATATAAACCGAGTTAAAACCCTGGTCTTCATCTTCCAATTGCTTCAGCAAAGTCTCTCTAAGACGTGTATTTACACGTGTCCAGATATCGATGATTTGGTTGTAACGCTCACGTTCAGTAATGATACCAAACATATAGTTACTTTGAACCTCTTCTACTTCCTTTCTTGCATTTTCAATTAGGCTCTCTTTTTCCGCTGGAATCTTGATATCTCCCAAACCAATTGACAAACCACCCGTGAAGGCAGTTTGGAAACCAAGTGTTTTGATATCATCTAAGAAGTCTGCTGTTCTTGCGAAACTAACTTCTTTGAAAACCTGACCAATGATAGTCTGAAGCTTTTTCTTTGTTAAAAGCTCATTAATGTAACCCACTTGTTCGGGAACGAACTGGTTGAAAAGTATTCTACCAGCTACTGTCTCAATGATTTTGCTTTCTAGAATACCGTTGGCATTCTTTACATTCAACTTACAGTTTATGTAAGCATGCTTAGAAATAGAACCTTCATTTAAAGCAATGATTACCTCATCTGGGGAGTAGAAAGTCATTCCTTCGCCATCAATCTTCTCTTCTGGAGTAGATCTTTTACCTTTAGTTACATAGTAAAGACCCAAAACCATGTCCTGAGATGGTACCGTAATAGGTGCTCCATTGGCAGGATTAAGAATATTGTGAGAAGAAAGCATCAATATACTTGCTTCCAAAACAGCTTCTTGTCCTAAAGGAACGTGAACAGCCATTTGGTCACCATCAAAGTCAGCGTTAAAGGCTGTACATACTAATGGGTGTAATTGAATTGCTTTTCCTTCTACCAATTTTGGTTGGAATGCTTGAATACCTAACCTGTGCAATGTAGGAGCACGGTTAAGCATTACAGGATGGCCCTTCAATACGTTCTCAAGGATATCCCAAATAACGGCGTCTTTTCTGTCTACAATTTTCTTAGCAGACTTTACCGTTTTTACTATACCACGCTCAATAAGCTTGCGGATAATAAAAGGCTTAAAAAGCTCGGCAGCCATTCCTTTAGGAAGACCACATTCGTGTAGTTTTAATTCTGGACCAACCACGATTACTGAACGACCAGAGTAATCAACACGCTTTCCAAGAAGGTTTTGACGGAATCTACCTTGCTTTCCTTTCAGCATATCTGAAAGAGACTTCAAGGCTCTATTTCCATCAGAACGAACAGCATTTACTTTTCTTGAATTATCAAAAAGAGAATCTACCGCCTCTTGAAGCATACGTTTCTCATTACGTAGGATTACCTCAGGAGCCTTGATTTCTAGTAATCTCTTAAGACGGTTATTACGAATAATAACTCTGCGATAAAGATCATTCAAATCTGATGTTGCGAATCTTCCACCATCAAGTGGCACCAATGGACGTAATTCTGGTGGAATTACAGGAACCATTTTGATTACCATCCATTCTGGACGATTTTCAATTCTGGTGTTTGCATCACGAAGAGCTTCTACAATTCTCAATCTTTTCAAAGCTTCTGCTTTTCTTTGCTGAGAGGTGTCAGTAGCCGCTTGATGGCGTAACTGATAAGAAAGTTCGTCAAGCTTTAGTCTGCCTAAAAGCATTTCTAAAGCTTCAGCTCCCATTTTGGCGATGAACTTTTGAGGGTCCTCGTTAGGAAGCATTTGGTTCTCTCTTGGAAGTTTATCTACTATGTCAAGATACTCTTCTTCAGTTAAGTAATCCATATATGCGATACCATCTTCTTCTTTGGCACCCGCTTGGATTACTACGTATCGTTCGTAGTAAATAATTTGGTCTAACTTCTTAGAGGAGAGTCCTAAAAGGTATCCAATCTTATTTGGAAGACTTTTAAAGTACCAGATATGTGCCACAGGAACTACGAGTTCTATGTGTCCCATGCGTTCTCTTCGGACTTTCTTTTCGGTAACTTCTACGCCACAACGGTCGCAGATGATACCTTTATAACGAATGCGTTTGTATTTTCCACAGTGACATTCCCAGTCCTTTACAGGTCCAAAAGTACGTTCACAGAATAATCCACCCATTTCAGGCTTATATGTTCTGTAATTGATAGTTTCGGGTTGGGTAACTTCACCAAAAGAGCTTTCCAAAATAGATTCTGGAGAAGCCAAACTAATGGTTATACTGTTGAAGTCGCTTTTTAATTTTTGATTTTTCTTAAAAGACATTTTCTTTCTTTTTTAAATGAAAATGATAAAATTATTTCAAGGTAATTTCAAGAGCCAAGCCTCTCAATTCATGTACAAGTACATTGAATGATTCTGGGATGCTTGGTTTCGGAAGATTCTCACCTTTCACTATCGCTTCGTATGCTTTGGCTCGGCCAATAACATCATCAGATTTTAACGTCAAAATCTCTCTTAGAACGTGAGATGCACCGAATGCCTCGAGTGCCCACACTTCCATTTCTCCAAAACGCTGTCCACCAAACTGTGCTTTACCACCCAATGGCTGCTGCGTAATAAGGGAGTATGGTCCAATAGATCTGGCGTGCATTTTATCATCCACTAAGTGACCTAGTTTAAGCATGTAGATAATACCTACAGTTACTTTCTGGTCAAACTTCTCACCAGTTAGTCCATTGTAAAGTACTGTTCTACCCCAATCAGGTAAACCGGCTTCAACCACTTCAGCGGTTACTTCAGCAGCTGTGGCACCATCAAAAATAGGCGTTGCGTATCTCCTGTCTAGTTTTCTACCGGCCCAACCCAGAGCAGTTTCATAAAGCTGACCAATATTCATACGAGAAGGTACACCCAATGGGTTTAGCACGATATCTACAGGACTTCCATCCTCTAAAAATGGCATGTCTTCTTGACGAACGATTCTTGCTACAACACCTTTGTTACCGTGACGACCGGCCATTTTATCACCGACTTTCAACTTACGTTTCTTAGCGATGTATACTTTAGCAAGCTTCACAATTCCAGCAGGTAATTCATCTCCTACTTCAAGTACGAAACGTTCTCTCTTAAACTCGCCCATTATCTCACTACGCTTAGAAAGATAATTTTTGACAAGTCTTACAAGTAGTTGGTTGTTAGCTTCGTCCTTAGACCAGCCCTCAAGCATGATGTCACCCAATAGATTAGACTCTTCAGGTACACTGTATGTGCTTTCGTCTACGTATGGATTCTTATCAGGGAACAGGTTGTTAGTAATGTTTGACTTATTGAATTTAACTCCCTTAGAAATTAACTCGTCACCAAACTTATGCTTAACACCGTTTGTGGTTTTACCAGAAAGAATTGTTACCATTTTGTCAATCATAATAGTCTTGATTTCGGCAAGATTATTACTGTGATCTTTAAGTAAGGTTTTTAATTCTTCTTTGTGCTTAACTCTTTCTTCTTTTGTCGGTCTTGAGAAAAGCTTAGTATCGATAACAACACCACGAAGTGATGGGGACGCTTTCTTAGAAGCATCTTTCACATCACCGGCTTTATCACCGAATATGGCACGAAGAAGTTTTTCTTCAGGCGTAGGATCAGACTCTCCTTTTGGTGTAATTTTTCCAATAAGAATGTCTCCTTCCTTGATATGGGTACCTACTCTTACAATTCCATTTTCATCCAAATTCTTAACTGTTTCTTCAGAAACGTTAGGAATTTCAGCTGTTAACTCTTCTTGACCACGCTTTGTATCTCTTACCTCAAGGTCAAATTCCTCAATGTGTAAAGAAGTGAAAATGTCATCTCTCACAACTCTTTCAGAAATCACAATAGCATCCTCAAAGTTATAACCCTGCCAAGGCATGAATGCCACAAGCATGTTTCTACCAAGGGCAAGCTCGCCACCTTGTGTAGCGTAACCTTCTACTAATATTTGACCTTTAGATACACGTTCTTTCAAGCCCACAATTGGTCTTAGATTGATACAGGTATCTTGGTTGGTTCTTCTGAACTTAATTAGGTCGTAAGTCTTTTCGCTGGTATTAAAATTAACAGTGATGTCATCTTCATTCCAGTCGTAGTTTACTGTAATTCTATTGGCATCTACATATTCTATAGTACCAGGCCCTTCGGCCACAACCATTGTACGAGAGTCGCGTGCAATTCTACTTTCAAGACCTGTTCCTACAATAGGAGCTTCTGGTCTTAGTAATGGAACTGCTTGACGTTGCATGTTAGAGCCCATCAATGCACGGTTGGCATCATCATGCTCTAAGAAAGGAATGATAGAGGCCGCAACAGATACAATCTGATTTGGGGCAATATCCATGTAGTCAATTTCTTTAGGGTCTTTCAATGGGAAATCACCTTCAAAACGACATTTTAGGCTAGCGTCCTTGAAAGAACCAGAACCATCTGCATCAGGAGTGGCCATGGCAATATTTTTACCATCTTCCTCTTCTGCTGTTAAGTATTCTACCTCACCAGAAACTTTTCCGTCATTAATTTTCATGTAAGGAGTCTCAATGAAGCCCATTGAATTTACCTTAGCATAAGTACAAAGAGAGGAGATCAAACCAATGTTTGGTCCTTCAGGAGTTTCAATAGTACAAAGACGGCCGTAGTGAGTGTAGTGTACATCTCGAACTTCAAAACCTGCTCTTTCTCTTGATAGACCACCAGGTCCAAGAGCAGACATTCTACGCTTGTGAGTAATCTCAGCTAGTGGATTTGTTTGATCCATGAACTGAGAAAGCTGGTTAGTTCCAAAGAATGAGTTAATAACAGAAGACAGAGTACGAGCGTTAATCAAGTCAACTGGCTTGAAGTCTTCATTGTCACGAACGTTCATTCGCTCTTTAATAGTACGAGCCATACGGGCAAGACCTACTCCAAACTGACTAGAAAGCTGCTCACCTACTGTTCTTACACGACGATTAGAAAGGTGGTCAATATCATCCACAACAGTTTTTGCATTGATCAATGTGATCAAGTATTTAACAATTCTGATAATGTCTTCTGTCGTTAACACTCTTTTGGTCAACTCAGTGTCCATTTCCAATTTGGTATTGACACGATATCTTCCTACTTCACCAAGGTCATATCTCTTCTCTGAGAAGAACAAGCCTTGTATAATTTCACGGGCCGTAGCCTCATCAGGAGCTTCTGTATTTCTCAGCTGACGATAAATCTGCTCAACGGCTTCTTTTTCAGAATTGGAGCTATCCTTCTGAAGTGTGTTGTAAATGATGTTGTAATCAGCAACATTAGCATCTTCACGATGTAAAATTGCAGATTTTTGGTCAGTGTCAAGGATTAATTGGATGTCGTCTTCTGTGATAATAGAATCACGCTCCATGATGACTTCATTTCTATCAATAGAAACTACCTCTCCTGTATCCTCATCCACGAAATCTTCTGTCCATGTCTTTAGGACTCTCGCCGCCAATTTCCTGCCAACTGCTTTCTTAAGATCTTTTCTCGTAGCATTTACTTCCTCAGAAAGCTCAAATAGGTTAAGGATGTCTTTGTCAGAACCAAAACCAATAGAACGTAATAAAGTGGTTACAGGAAACTTCTTCTTACGATCAATGTATGCGTACATGACATTGTTTACGTCTGTAGAAAATTCAATCCATGAGCCCTTCATTGGGATTACTCTTGCAGAGTAAAGTTTTGTGCCGTTTGTATGCTTACTCATAGAGAAGAATACACCTGGTGAACGATGAAGTTGAGAAACGATAACTCTTTCTGCACCATTGATGACAAACGAGCCACGATTAGTCATATAAGGGATGTTTCCTAAGAAAACTTCCTGCTCAATGGTTTCGAAATCTTCGTTGTCGTCGTCATTACAAAGCAATCTTAACTTTGCTTTTAAGGGTACAGAGTAGGTTAGTCCTCTGTCAATACACTCATCTACTGAGTATTTTGGTGGGTCAACTGTATAGTCGACAAATTCTAGCACAAAGTTCTCCCTAGAATCTGCTATCGGGAAATTATCCATAAATACCTTGTAAAGGCCTTCGGCACGACGGCTTTCAGCTGGGGTATCTATCTGGAAAAATTCCTGAAAAGATTCAAGCTGAATATCCAAGAAATCTGGATATTCTAAAGCAGGATGAACATTGGCAAAACTCTTCCTTCCGGTTGCTGTCAAATTCAAAGCTTTAATGTTTTAATTATAAAAAATTATAAACTTGTTGGCTTTCGAGTAAACAATTCACTCTTACTAACCAAGGAACTCGCAGTGAAGCCAATTCGGGTCCCTATGCTACTGTCCTACGAAAAACAGTAGTGTATCGGACAAGAATTTTATTAATTAATCAAGGGTTTTACTCCGAGAATATTTTTATGGTGTGGGTATTAGAACGCTTTATTTTTTTACAACAAAAGACTCGACCGATTT
The DNA here is from genome assembly GCA_047623945.1 of Arcticibacterium sp. GTDB lineage: Bacteria > Bacteroidota > Bacteroidia > Cytophagales > Spirosomataceae > Arcticibacterium. Next base: position 43,493 of record JBLHOT010000002.1, read on the forward strand.
TTTAGCAAAATCGGACCGAGTCTATTGAGTGTTTAAGGTATTAGCTTAAGCTAATTCTACTTCAGCACCAGCTTCTTCAAGCTGCTTTTTCATAGCTTCTGCTTCATCTTTAGCGATGCCTTCTTTGATTGCTTTTGGAGCAGAATCAACTAGATCCTTAGCATCCTTCAATCCTAAACCAGCTAGGTCTTTTACTAATTTAACTACTTGAAGCTTGCTTCCACCAGCTGCTTTAAGGATTACGTCAAACGTTGTTTTCTCTTCAACTGCTGCTTCTTCAGCTGCAGGTCCAGCTACCATTACGGCTCCACCAGCTGCTGGCTCAATGCCATACTCGTCTTTAAGGATGTCAGCTAACTCATTTACTTCTTTAACAGTAAGGTTAACTAATTGCTCTGCGAAGGCTTTTAAATCTGCCATTATTTCTAAAAATTTAAATAGTTTATACTTTGATTAAAATTAGGCGGCTTCTTTCTCTGAAAGAGTTTTAAGAATACCAGCCAGTTTGTTACCACCACTTTGCAATCCACCTATAACGGTTTTTGCAGGTGATTGAAGTAACATGATTACTTCGCCAATCATTTCGGCTTTAGATTTCAAGCTAGCAAGTGTATCCAATTGGTCGTGGCCTATAAATAGGTCCGAGTCAATAGATGCTCCTTTTAACTTGATAGAATCTTTATTTTCCTTTAAGAAATCTTTGATAAGCTTAGCGGCATCTTTCCCAGATTCTGGGTGAAACATGATACCAGAGAAACCTTTCAATACAGACTCATTGAATGGCGTGTAATCAGTTTCTAGAGTGTCTAGAGCTTTCTCTATAAGAGAGTTTTTTACCACTTTGTATTCTATACCTCTTTCAAAGCAAAGACGACGTAGCTTATTTGTTTTAGCTACAGTCATTCCACTAGCGTCAGTGATATAGAAAAATGGATTAGACTGAAACTTCTCAGATAGATCCTGAATAATTACTCCTTTGTCTTGTCTATTCATGATTACAATCCTTTTATGTCGGTAAGATCAATTTTAATACCAGGACTCATTGTGCTAGACAGTGTAATGCCTTTCACATAAGTTCCTTTGGCCGAAGAAGGCTTAAGTCTAACAATGGTCGCCATTAGCTCCTCAATGTTTTCTTCAAGTTGCTTTGCTTCGAAAGATGTTTTACCTATTCCAGCGTGAATGATACCAGTTTTATCAACTTTAAAGTCGATTTTACCGGCCTTAACGTCTGTTACTGCTTGTCCAACATTAGGAGTTACTGTTCCGGCTTTAGGGTTGGGCATAAGACCTCTTGGTCCTAATATTCTACCTAAACGACCCAGTTTCGCCATAACAGCAGGCATTGTAACGATAACGTCAATATCCGTCCATCCTTTTGAAATCTTATCGATGTATTCATCAAGGCCAACATAATCAGCTCCTGCGTCTTTTGCTTCTTGCTCCTTATCGGGAGTACATAGAACGAGAACTTTGATTTGCTTACCTGTGCCATGAGGAAGAGCCACCACGCCACGAACCATTTGGTCTGCTTTACGAGGATCTACCCCCAATCTAATGTCTACATCTACAGATGCGTCAAAAGTTGTGTATGAAATATCTTTCAACACACTGGTAGCTTCTGCCAAAAGGTACTCCTGCTCAGGATTATACTTGGACAGGGCTTCTTTTCTTTTTTTACTTAATCTTGCCATTTGTTTTGGTAAATAACGCCATGTCAAAGCATGGCTCCCATTAATTTATTTAATTAAAAAGGTGCTGCACCTTTTATTCTAATACCCATATTAGCTGCACTACCAGCCACCATTTTCATGGCAGATTCTATAGTGAAACAGTTTAAGTCTGGCATCTTGGTTTCGGCAATTGTTCTTACCTGGTCCCAAGTTACAGATCCAACCTTCGTACGATTCGGTTGGTCAGATCCTTTCTTAGCTTTAGCTGCATCCTTAAGTAGTACGGCAGTAGGGGAGGTTTTAATTACGAAATCAAATGATTTATCTGAGTAGTATGTAACTAACACAGGAACCACCTGACCCATTTTATCTTGAGTTCTAGCATTAAACTGCTTACAGAACTCCATAATATTAACACCCTTAGAACCTAAGGCAGGACCAATTGGAGGTGCTGGGTTGGCTTGACCACCCTTTGCCTGTAATTTTAAATATCCTGCGATTTCTTTCGCCATCTTATTTTAAGTTTAAATGTTGAGAAATACGAAATGACGAACCACAATAATGTATAGATAACTTAGTCACAATCAGCCATTTCAATCAAAACTGCCCATTCGTTTCTCCATAAAGCCTGTTATATTCTCAGGGGAAGCCTAGCAGCAGTTCCGAAGAACAAACTGACAAGAAAACAACCGACTTTACGCCGTAATAAAATCACTAGGATTCTGAAACGGACTGCAAAGGTAATTTTATTTTATCTTTTATCCAAAAGAGAAGGCAATAAAAATAATATGACGAGTGGCTGGTTTCCAGGATTGTAAAACTAAAAAGCTCATCATTTCTGATGAGCTTTTATAGCCAAGTTTTTTTAACCCTAAGAGAGTTTCTCTACCTGGAGATAGCTTAATTCTACTGGTGTGCTTCTTCCAAATATTTTAACGCTGACACTCAATTTCTTCTTGTCATCGTAAACTTCTTCTACATTACCTTCAAAGGTAGAGAATGGGCCGTCGATAACCTTAACAGATTCTCCAACAACAAAAGAAATATTAGAATCTATTACTTCTTCTTCTGCTTCGTTATCTGAACCTAGAAATCTTTTTACTTCAGAGTATCTTAAAGGTTCTGGCTGGATGGACGAATTGCCATCCTTTCTTAAGAACCCAATTACTCCCGGTAGGCTTTTGATCATGTGCATTACCTCTCCATTGTTAAGATCGGCTTGTATCAGCATGTATCCAGGCATGAAATTCTTTTCGCGAATTCTCTTCTTGCCGTTCCTTATTTCTACAATTTTTTCTGAAGGAATAAGTATCTGAGGGATAAAGTCTTTGAGCTTGGCTCTTTCGGCTTCATTCTCGATATACATTTTAATTTTTTTCTCTTGACCAGAGACCGCCCGAAGGACGTACCAACTTATTTCTTCCATATTTTAGAAAGACTGATAAAGTAATTTGAGGCCATTGTCGATAACGAAATCAATGGCACCTACCACTAAGGCAAATATAACAGATGCTATAAGTACCAGTGTGGCACTAGCTTGAAGGTCTGTGTATTTAGGCCAAGTAACCTCTTTGGTTATTTCGTGCCATGATTCACCTATAAATTTTCTTAGTTTTTCCATTTTATCAAATTAAAGCACGGGCACAAGGATTCGAACCCTGATCAACGGTTTTGGAGACCGCTATTCTACCATTGAACTATGCCCGTGTATAAAAAAAGTACTCCGTGTTCGGGAGTAATTGGCCTGCAAAGGTAAGTAATAATAGTATTGAATCAAATACTGATTTATTCTTTTTCTTTGGCAATGACTTTTCGAGTAATGATTATGCTTATCAAACAAAATATGGACCCCACTATAAAAGGAGCTCCAGGGAAATAGTGTTCAGCTTTGTTGGCTGTGAAGTAGCCAAATAAGCCAAGCATAAGTGGCTGACCAAGAATGGCAGAGATGCTTAGAACCGCAGTAAGTGCACCTTGTAGTTCTCCCTGCTCATTGTCCTTTACCTGGTTTGATATGATACTTTGGAATGCAGGACCGGATAGTCCACCAAGAGCAAAAGGGATCATAATTAGGTACATCATCCAACCTTGGCTAGCAAAACCGAAAGCCAAAAGACCCAACATGTTGATAAGAAGCCCAATGAATAGAGCATTGGTTTGACCTACCTTCGGGATTATTACTCGGATTAAGCCACCCTGAACAATTGCGATCATTAGTCCGACAAATCCTAGAGAAAGGCCGACTTGCATTTCTGTCCATGCGAATTTTTCCATGGTATAGAACGACCATGTACCTTGAACCGCATGAGCTGCCACGTAAACGAGAAACAAGGATCCTACTAGCGACAATATAAACGGGTATTGCCTTAGATTCATGAGACTCCCGATAGGGTTTGCTCTTTTAATATTAAATTTTCTTCTTTTTTCTAGTATTAGGGATTCTGGGAGGACGAAATACCCATAAAGCCAGTTTAATAGCGAAAGAGCGGCAGAAGCATAGAACGGTAATCGTGTACCATAGGAGCCCAGTACGCCGCCCAATGTAGGCCCGATAATAAAGCCAAGTCCAAATGCGGCACCAATAAGTCCGAAGTTTTGAGCTCTTTTTTCAGGAGGACTAATATCTGCAATATAGGCATTGGCCGTAGTTATACTAGCTCCTGCAATCCCTGCAATAGTTCTACCAATAAAGAGCCAACCTATGGTTGTGGCCATAGCCTGGAAGAGAGAGTCAATAGCGAACCCAAGTAGAGAAAACAGTAAAACTTTTCTGCGACCGTATTGGTCACTTAGTCCACCGATAATAGGAGCACAGAGAAATTGCATGACGGAGTATATGAGCACCAGCCAGAGGGCGTACTGACTAGCTTCGCTTATGGAGCCGCCTGTAAGTTCTTTTATAAGGGAAGGGATTATAGGTATAACAATACCGATTCCTATAACGTCAATGAGAACGGTTATGAAAATGAATACGGTAGCTGCCTTTCTGTTTTTCATTGGGTGTATGCCAATAAAAAAAGCACTCCCGAAAGGAGTGCTTTTTAAAATATACTTTAGAATATATTATTCTATAATTTCAGTTACCTGACCAGCACCTACAGTACGTCCACCTTCACGAATCGCGAAACGAAGACCCTTATCCATAGCAATAGCGTTAATCAATGTAACTTCAATAGTTACGTTATCACCTGGCATAACCATTTCCACATTAGCAGGAAGCATGATTTCACCAGTTACGTCTGTTGTTCTGAAGTAGAACTGAGGACGGTATTTGTTAAAGAACGGAGTATGACGTCCACCTTCTTCTTTAGAAAGAACGTAAACTTCACCCTTGAACTTAGTATGTGGCTTAACAGAACCTGGCTTACAGATTACCATTCCACGCTTTATTTGAGATTTCTCAACACCTCTTAGAAGTAAACCGGTATTGTCACCAGCCTCTCCTCTGTCAAGGATCTTACGGAACATCTCAACACCAGTTACTGTAGACTTTAAGTTTTCAGCACCCATACCTAAGATATCAACTGATTCTCCAGAGTTAATTATACCAGTCTCAATACGACCAGTAGCAACAGTTCCACGACCAGTAATAGAGAATACATCCTCAACTGGCATTAGGAAAGGCTTATCAGTCGCTCTTTCTGGAAGAGGTATAAATTCATCAACAGCAGTCATCAACTCTTCGATAGTCTTAACCCACTTCTCTTCACCGTTCAATCCACCTAAGGCTGAACCCTGAATAATTGGAATATTATCACCATCAAATTTATAGAAAGTCAATAATTCACGAATCTCCATTTCTACTAATTCAAGTAGTTCAGGATCATCTACCATATCAACTTTATTCATAAAAACCACTAGTTCAGGAACACCAACCTGACGAGCAAGAAGGATATGCTCACGTGTTTGTGGCATAGGACCGTCAGTAGCAGCAACAACAAGTATGGCACCGTCCATTTGAGCAGCTCCAGTTACCATGTTCTTCACATAATCCGCGTGACCAGGACAGTCAACGTGGGCATAGTGACGATTTTCAGTAGAATACTCTACGTGAGACGTGTTAATAGTGATACCACGCTCTCTTTCTTCAGGAGCGTTATCGATAGACGAAAAGTCTCTAAGAGTAGAAAGTCCTTTAGATGCTAATACCGTCGTTATTGCAGCAGTCAAAGTTGTCTTACCGTGATCAACGTGACCAATAGTACCAATGTTTACGTGAGGCTTACTACGGTCAAAATTCTCTTTTGCCATATTGTTATTAAATTAAAATTATTTTAAATCCGATGTAAAAATTCAAATAAAAAAGCACACAGAAAAATTTCCATGTAATTAAAACCTTTTTGCTCACTAAAATAAGCAGAGCCTTCGAGCAGATTTGAACTGCCGACCTCTTCCTTACCAAGGAAGTGCTCTACCCCTGAGCTACGAAGGCTTTTTTTTGAGCGAGTGACGAGGTTCGAACCCGCGACCTACAGCTTGGAAGGCTGTCGCTCTACCAGCTGAGCTACACTCGCATTATGCGAAAAAAAAACAGTGGGGGCGGATGGATTCGAACCACCGTAAGCGAAAGCTAGCAGATTTACAGTCTGCCCCATTTGGCCACTCTGGTACACCCCCAAAAAATCGTATTTTACAGTACTAAAGAACTTTCTCCCGAAAAAGGAGTTGCAAAAGTAGCCCGATTTTTCTTCTTGGCAAAACATTGCTTTAAAAAAACTAAGGTTTTTTTAAATTCTAAAAATATCATTTGAAAACCCTTTTGAATGTGCCTCATATTGGGATTCCTTAAATGCTCTCTTAGAGAGTTTTAGAGTCTGATTCCAAAAGAAAAGGCTTGAAGGTCGTTAATGAAAACTTGATTTGCCCCAAACATTTTATTCAGGTCATATCTCATAAAAATGGAGAAACCGTTCTTTTTTCCGAGTTCTGCGGTCATTCCATAAATTGGTTTATTGAGATTGTAAGCATTCTTTATTTTTTGCTTGTTGCCATTAAGGTCTTTCGTTTTAGTGTACGCTCCAATTCTGTAACCAATGTATCCTCCTATTCCAATTTTGAATTTGGATTCCTTAATGCCAAGGCTAAAGAGTACAGGAAAGTTAAGGTATGGAATTGTGAGTTTAGATTTTTTTGTATTAAATGCTGCTTGTTCAAAAGTAGTTTGTCCTGAAGCATTGAACAATGTATTGCTATTCTCGAGGCGAAAATTATACATGGCAAGTTCTGGCCCATAACTTAAGGCCAAGTCGGCATCTTGACCATTTATAAGGGTGGCGTTCCATCTAAAGGACAGGGCAATATATCGAGATTTCCATGTCCTTAGTGCCGTTTGTGCACTTGGGTTCTCATTGCCTTCTCCTTGATAAGAATTCAGTCCAAAATATAGGCCGAAATCTTTTTTAGAAAAGAATTTATTCTTTAATGGCTTTTGATTTATCGTTAAGCTCTGACTTTCTTTTTTCGTAGAATCTATACTTGTTACATCAATATGGTTTTTGAAGGTGCTTTCTTTTTTGCTGACAATCTGTAGACGCTGGCCACTCTTTGAGACAATGAAAAGAGTGTCTTCTTTATTGTCTGGAGAGACTATGGCCATTTTGGTATTCTCTATTTCTGCGGAGTCGAGTCCTAATTTTTTTAGAATACTATTAAGGTTAATACTAATAGGAAGTTCAATTTCTTTATTCCCAGTTGCTATCACCGTTACTTTCTTCTGTAGTGATTTATCAGAAAATTCCAGAATGGTAGTATCAGAAGGTATACAAACAGGAAAAGCTGCATCTGCAGATTTGAAAAGAAGAAGAACGAATGAGAGGAGTAGGATTTGTTTCATATTTAAAGTTCTCTAGATACTTTGCCTTTAAACCATCTTAAACGCTGACGTAACTGAGTGGTTTCATGACTGAAAAAGGTTTCGTCTTCATCGCTAACGAGGGCCTTGGAAGCGGTCAGCGTGTTCAACTCAACTTTTTCACCGTGCTTAAGGTGCCTAAGCTCGGTAAAAACTTTGGCAATGAACGAACGGTCTTCTTCTATCATGGCCTCACCTAAATCTGTAGCTTGAGCCATAGTAATAGGAGAGTCTAAATTTATCCCGGGAATGAAAATATCTTCTTCACTTTCATCTGGAATGTCTGAGGTAACAATGATAATGGTTTCTCCTGCTCCTTTCTGAAATAAAGAGTTGTTTTTGGCTATATCTTCCTTTTCTGCTTTATTTTTTCTCTTTTCTAACTTTTGAAGAGCTAAGGTAAGTATGTCTTGGATGGGCTCATCCATTTCTACCACACCTGTTATGGATCTTTCGGGAATTTGAATTTTGAGTACTTCCATAGCTTTATAAGCTATCGGTCTTTCTACGACTTCTTTTACTGATGGGGCCTTAATAGATTCAGTAGTAGCATCTGAATTAGACGCCAATTGTGAAACTGATTGCTCTTTACTCCTCTCGTCTGAGTCAATAGAAATATTAGAGCCTCTAACTGGAGTATTTAGTTCAGTATTAATTGCGACTTCTGGAGCATGTGTATTTCCAGACGGAATAGCGTATAAAAACCATCCTAAACCACAGGCGAAAATCACTGATGCGGCGGCTGAAAAGTACCAAATAGGTCTTGCTTTTTTCTTCTGATTGATTTGAAATAAAAACTTTTCTCTGATTTCTGCGGATGGTTCTACAGTATAATTGCCCAGCTTTCGTTGAAAAAGTTCATCAATAGCATTGGGCTCTTTATTTTTTATTGAATTCATTTTGTTTCCTTTATTAATTCTTTATCCTGAATTTTCAATCTGGACTGGAGCATCGCTCTGGCCCTGCTCAGTTGAGACTTTGATGTGCCTTTAGAAACGCCCAACTTTTCCGCGATTTCCGCGTGACTAAATCCCTCAATGGCATACAAGTTAAATACAGTTCTGTATCCCGTTGGTAAGCTTGCTATTAAAAGTAGCAAGTCAGACTCTTCAAGGCTAGAAGAAGCTTGTGTTTCGAAATGTGATACGGATACCTCTTCAATTCCTACCTCAAACCTTTTTGATGACCTTATTTTCATTAGGGCCTCATTGACCATGATTCTTTTAATCCATCCTTCAAAACTACCTTTAAAGTTAAACTGATCTACTTTATCAAAAATCCTCATGAACCCCTTGAGCATAACATCTTCTGCCGCCATTTTATCACCCATGTAACGCATGCAAATAGCGAGCATTAAACTGGAATAGTGGTCGTAAAGGTGAGTCTGAGCTTTTTTGTCGCCCTGTTGCAGTGCCTTTGCTAAACTATGCTCGGTACTGAACAGGGATAAAATTTTTGTCATAAAAGGCCTGTTTCATAACTAAGATGCATAAAGTTTATGAATTGGTTGCATCCTAATTTGATTTTTCCGACAACAGGCTTCTCTAAACTTCTAATTATTCAAGAACGCAGATTGTGTTCTTTTTGAGTTTAGGGAGTGATTTGGAGTTTTCTGAATTAAGATTTCTTGGAACGAGCGGACTCAATTGTCATATTAAGCTGAAGGCAAGTTGTTTTCTAAATTAGAATAAGTTAAGTGCCCGAGTTGGCTAATATTATGTACGGAAATGATTAATTAAGAAGGAGCGAATCTTTCTAAACAAGCCCTTTTTTTATGAAAAAAATGTCGCGATGAGCCAGCTGCAAATGTGAAATCAGTGCCAAATTCAGGTAAGTACAAAACTGGATAGGGTAAATTAAAACCTCTTTAGTGGTTGAAAAGTGTCAAATAGACTGCGAATAGTTCTGGAAGCACTACCAAATAAGAGAAACAATAGTAGGTCAGGCTAATTATCTTTGCTTTAATAGAGCAAGGGAGCACCTAATTATACCATTACAAATATGAATGCATGAGATTCTTTGTCAAGATGATGTAACAAAAAACAGAATTATTTCTTTACAAAAGGCATTTAAAATAACTGGATAAAGCACAGTGCCCATTGATAATACTTTAGGTGCTCAAACCCAATCTTATTTATTACAATATTAAAAAGACAAAAATCTACGGCGAGGAAACTTGAATTAAGAGACTTTGAAGTCTTTAGTGCTTCCTTTCTAGTGATTATGTTCAAATCCAAAGTTTACCTCGTGTTTAAAAATGAGATAGTTTCTTCGGCCTTTTAACGGCACGAAAATTAAAAAGCCGAAATTATATGTTTGGCATGGTCGTTACTATCGCTTTATTGAGGACGTCGTTTACGCTAAACGTTATCTGCGTTTTGGGAGAGAAATATGCGTACAGTAGATATTGATATTCGTAAGTTAAAAAGAACTGTTCATCCCAAATCATGCCTTTAAGGATATTTTAAACACCTGACTGGCATGAAATTAGCGTATATTTGAATAGTTAATGAAAGGTGTTACCCAATAAAAAAAATCTATTTTGAGTTGTTTTATTATACAGGGTACCATTTGCACTGGCCGCTAAATTAAACCTTTCTTCTAGATTGAATGCTAGATACTTTTTTGAAAGATGGTCTTAATACGTGAATAAAATGAAAATGAAAATCACCGTAGCCTTCGCCCTATCAATGTTCGTAATTGGAGCTTGGACATCCACCCCCGAAAATTCCAAGGTTAGTTTTTATGACGGCTCTTACGACAATTTCTTAAGAGAAGCTAAAAAACAACACAAGCCCATCCTGATTGACTTCTGGGCAGAATGGTGTGGCCCATGTAAAAAGATGGACACTGAAACTTTCTCTAATCCTGATCTAGCCGCTTATTTAAATGAGAACTTCTTAATATACAAGGTGGATATTGACTCCATTGATGGCATGCAGATAGTGGAACGTTTTGACGTAAAAGCCTTTCCCACAGTTCTAGTAGGCGATTATAAAGGAGATGAGGTAATCCAATTAAAGGGCTTTTATTACCCAAATTACTTAGAGAATATATTGGTGGATTTAAATGAAACACACAAGCTCTACAATACAGTTAAGGAAGAAAAATACGTAATGAACTAACGTTGCTTTTGAGATATAAAAACTTAAGCCGGCCAAATTGGTCGGCTTTTTCTGTTAAATGGTCAAACAGAATTAAAGACATGTTATTTTTGCAAGATGATGCTAAGCAATGATTTGCTGCTTAAGGCGGCCAAAGGAGAAGAAGTAGAAAGAGTACCTGTCTGGGTAATGAGACAAGCAGGGAGGATATTAAAGGAATACCGAGAAGTAAGGGCGAAGGCTGGAAGTTTTATCACTTTGGCTAAAACTCCAGAGATGGCCGCTGAGGTTACACTTCAGCCCGTAGACCTGCTGGGTGTAGATGCTGCCATTATTTTTTCTGACATACTGGTTGTTCCAGAAGCTATGGATTTACCTTATGAAATGGTGGAAAAGTCGGGCCCTATTTTCAGGAAAACAGTGGAGAGTTTGGCGGATATAGAAGCCTTAAACGTCTCTGATGTGGAAGATAGGCTCTCCTATGTTTTGGAGGCCATAAGCCTTGCAAAGGATGGCTTAGGAGGCAGGGTGCCTTTGATAGGGTTCTCGGGTGCTCCATTTACTATTCTATGTTATATGGTAGAAGGCCACGGTTCTAAAACCTTTTCCAAGGCTAAGAAAATGCTTTACAAAGAACCTGAATTAGCACATAAGCTTTTACAGAAGATTACGGATGTAACTATAACCTACTTAAAGGCCCAAATAAAGCATGGTGCAGATTTGGTTCAGGTATTTGATAGCTGGGCTGGGATACTCTCACCTTTGCAGTATAGCCAATTTGCTACCCCATATATTGCCCAAATTTGCTCAGCAATACCTGAGGTTCCTGTTACGGTTTTTGCCAAAGGAGCCTATTTCGCAAGAGAGGAAATTGGGAAACTAGACTGTGAGGTTATCGGATTAGACTGGAATATGGATATTGCTGCTTCACGTCAATTGGTACCACATAAAACGTTACAAGGGAATCTAGATCCTTGTGTATTGTACGGTTCCTTTTCTGACATAGAAAAAGCAACTAAAGAAATGTTAAGCCAGTTTGGGAGGCAGAGGTATATTGCTAATTTAGGACATGGGGTTTATCCTGATATGAAACCTGAAAACGTAAAATGCTTTATTGACACAGTTAAGAGTTGGTAAGGGCTATTTTTTTACTTATGTGATCTTTAGTTGAACAACATATTTCGTCTTATGATCGTATATATAGTATGAAGAATACCCTTTTGTTTTTTAGTTTATTTGCCATCCTTGGTTCTTGTGCTGTGAACGCACCATACGTTTCCGAAGAAATGGAAAGGCTGTCTGTAAGCCATCAAAAAATAGCGATACTGCCTTTTAAAGTTAGTTTTAATGAAGAGTATAAAACGAATGCTAGAATAAGAGGAGGTAGAAGCGGGGGCTCGTACTGGGATGAACAGGAGAGACTGGCTGGTTTAGATATGCAAAAGGAGTTTTTCGTTTACCTGGCTAAAGGGGTAGAAAAGGGAAGAATGGAGAAGGTGGTACAGGACTTTATTACTACTAATAAAAGATTGGCAGCGGCAGCCGTAAGAATTCAAGATATTCCTTCCTTGGATAAAGGTCAGTTAGGACGTATTTTAGACGTGGATGCAGTTATTTGGGGGGAGACCTATATTGAGATTAATCCATTCTTTATGGGTTCTTCATCGGCTGGAGGTGCCACTACCGTTGCAGGGATATATGACGCCAGACAAGGGAATTTACTTTGGCAAAAGAAAATGACACAGCGGCCTTCAAACAGAATGGATACCCCAAAAAGGTTGGGAGGAAATACAGCACAGCAACTGGCCAAACTACTTCCTTACCGAAAGTAAAAGCAAGATATGAAACATAAAAAGGCCAGATTCTCATTTGAGAATCTGGCCTTTTTATGTTTACAGAAGATTTATTTGGCGGTAGCCGTTGTGTCTGCTGCTGGTTTATCTTTCTTAGAAGAAGCATAGGCAGCGTTCAAGCCTTCTAAAACTTCGTTTGTGATTTCAAGGTTTTGTTTGGCGTACAGTACGCCGCCACCCTTAGAGAATCCAATAACCATGTCATAGCGGTCATCGGTATTGTGTTCTGCTAGATAATCCTGAATGTTGGTTAAGATTTCATCAGTTTTAGCGGCTTGGTCGGAAGCTAAGTTCGCCGCAGCATTGTCTCTATAAAGAAGTATATCCTGCTCTTTCTTTTGAAGTTGCTGTTGAGTAGACTCGCCTTGTTGCTGAGACATACCGCCTGCTTGTACTCTTCTTTGAAATAAAGCTACTTCGTTTTGGAACGATTCAGACTTTTTCTTCAATTCATTCTCCAAAGCAAACTGCTTATTTTGAAATTCGTTAACTACATCTTTATAATATTCGTAGTTTGTTAATAACGTGTCAGTATTAACATAAACAATTCTTCCTGAGGATTGTCCAGCTGTACCTTCTTGGGTTCCTTTATTGCATGAAGAGAGTGCCACTATTACAAAAAGGACGCTTAAAATTTGTTTCATCAATGTCTGTTAATTAGGTTCTTAAAAATGAGGTGCAAATATAGTTTTTTTATCTTAGCACGAATAATAGGAGCATATAAAGTGATTTTAAATCGAAATTATATCTGTTTTAATTTATAACCCGCTAGTCCTGAAATGCCACCGATTAGTAGGGACAAAATCGCGGTTACACCAAAAGTAAGACCTATGTTTCCTGAGGGGCTTATACCATCTGCACTACTTGTTAATATACCCGCCATTTTATGGGCCATATTCACCTCTGAGCCTAAATGAATGTATAGGGCATAAACCATCCAAAGTGTAAACAGAGCCGAAGCCGAACTCCAAAAAGCTTGTTTAGTGCTTTTGGCTTTTAAACGACAGGCAATGAAAGCGACGGGGGCGGCAATCCACCAGGGACCAAAAATACTGAGGACAGCTGCGAATATTAGAATTGCTAAATAAATCATTTTGAGGGTGTTAATTTTTGTGATGAAAGAATTCTAGAGGATTCCTCCGATTCATTTTTCAGGAAAAGAAGTTCGTTAAGTTGACCTTCGGTCCACTTACTTACCATGTTATCATAATATTTACTACCTGGATTACCGGATTGGCCGCCAGGATATACGCCATAGGCTCGGGGCCACTCTTTATCTAATTCTACAATCATACGCCACGATGGGCCCGTTCTTCCAGTACTTGCATTGACTATTCTTTTACCACCGCCATTTGGAAGTCCTTCAGTGCTGAAAGCCTTAAAGGCAGAAATCAAGTGCCTGATACCGGTTTGTTTTACTTTATACCACTCCCAGGTTTCAGAGAGGTCACCATAGGTTCTTTGAAGAGAGTCTATGGTTTCATTGAAGCTTATAAAGACGATATCCTCTAAGGATTCCACTTTGTTTTTCGTTCTTATATCATCAAGCCACTTGGAGTTGGGCTCGTCCAGAATCAATTGCAAGGTTTTATCTTCTGAAGGGTAAGTGAAGTTTTCGGATAAAGGAAATTCGTCATCCCAGATTTTTGCCATCAAAATATTTATCCAAGTTTCAAAAACTGTGGCGGCTTTAGAGTCTGCTTCGTTTCTATAATCCCAGCCTTCAAGTAAGGCCATGGCTTTTGGATGAGAGGTCTCCGTTTTGTCAAGTATTTCTAGAAGTGAGGGAAGAAACCATTCGGCGGCCAGGCTATAATTATCATTTTGAATACTCTTTAGACTATCAGCTGTTGCCGCTTCCATAGCAGCTAGTCGTTTATTGATTTGGGTGCCTCTATAGGGGTCAGCTGACGTCCAATCAATGTAATACGGATAGTCAAAGGGATTGTTGATAGACTGATTGGCGGAGCTCACATATCCTCTTTCTGGGTTTTTTACATGTGGGTTGTGCTCTGGAGGTAAGTAGCCTTGCCAGTCGTGGTCTTTTCGTGTTCCATCTAAAAGAAATTTGCCTTGCTCATCCCATTTTAATGGAAATTTGCCATTTGGAGTTATGGCTATATCATTCTCATTGCTGGCGAAAATGAAGTTTTGTGCCGGAGCAATATAATGAGTTAAAGCTTCCCGGTAGTCAGCATAGTTTTTAGCCTTATTTAGTCCTAAAAAGCAGTTCAAATCTTCCGGCGAGCTATCATTCGTAATCCATTGCATGGCATAACCGGCGGGAACAGCTTGATTGAAATTTGCCTTACTCTCCTCAAAGTAAATGATGGGTCCATGATGCGTAGAAATTAAGGTGTCAGTAACCGTTTTCCCTCCCTTCACTAAGTAGTTTTCAGTTCTTTTTGTTGTGTTCTTCCATTGGCTATCATGCCAATATTCATTCATGGTTTCGTCTTTGAATTTGATTTTGAAAAAATCCATGACGTCTGGTCCTACATTGGTTACACCCCAAGCTATGTCTTTATTAAACCCTATGGTAACTCCAGGAGTACCTGGAAGTGCAGAGCCGTAAACGTTAACATTGGGCGAATGAAGCTGAATTTGGTACCAAATAGAAGGAAAAGAAAGACCTAAATGAGGGTCGTTTGATAGGATTGGTAGGCCACTTGCCGATTTTGAACCTGTTATGGCCCAATTATTACTTCCAATTTCAGGTCTTGGAGCTTCTAACGTCATAGCTACAGTTTTGTCATCTGGAAACGCCACTATTTCATTTGGTATTTCTGGAATTGGGAGTGGGTCAAAAAGCAAAGGGCTTCCATTTGGAATAATAGGCTCAGCGTTTTTAGGATATTTAGGGAATAAGTCATTTACTACGTCTAGTCCATATTTTTGAGCTAGTCTGGTCATTTTGAAATCTGTGCTACCACCGTTTAATTGATTTCGCATGTTCATCATCATGAGCATAGACTTTTTAGGAGTCCATTTTTCTGGCGTGTAACCCAGCATTTTGTACTCAATAGGTAAATCCTTCTCGCTTAGTGAAGCGATGTAGGCATTAACTCCGGCCGCATATGATTCTAAATAGGATAGCATTTCCGGAGCCTCATTCATTCGTTTAATAATTGCATCTGCCGTGAAAGCCATTCCGCTTCTACGGTTATACTGGTCGTATGCCAAAGCTCTTTCTCCTACCACTTCCGTTAATCTCCCGGCGGCTACTAGCGTGTAAAACTCCATCTGCCATAGTCTATCAGAAGCCACGGTATACCCTTGAGCAAAATAGAGGTCGGCATAATTTTTTGCGAAAATATGTGGAATTCTGTTTTCATCATATTTAATTACGACATCCTCCTGGAGACCCTTCAGGTCTAAGTTCCCTTGCTTGAGGGGCTCAAGTTCAGCATTTTGCCAAAACCCCGTGAATGGGCTAAAGAGCTTCCCTAATGCTGGCACAGAACCGTGGGAGGTTCCCAGTAGGTAAAGGAGGGAGACGAGGAGCAGTGAAGGCCAAAGGGCCTTTAGTATTTTCATAGGTTTATGAGATTATTCTTTCAAGGTATTGTTGATAATGCAAAATACTAAAAAAGAACCTCTCTAAATCTTTAGATGTTATTTAGTCGTTATTTAAAAGAAAAGACATTGAAGAAGACTCTTATTGCTATAGTTGGTTTTGTATTAATAGCCTCATCTGGTTACGGGCAGGTAGAAGGTGGTGCATTTAACCTCCTTCTTAAGTCCATGATAAAGAAAACGGTCACTACGGTTTCGGTGGCAGACTTATCAAAAGAGAATTCTAAGGAAATTGTTTTTTTAGATGCCAGAGAGAAGACAGAATATGAGGTAAGTCACCTCTATAAGGCCAGATGGATAGGTTATGAAGACTTTAATGAATCTCGACTAGCCGGGCTGTCAAAAAATCAGGAAATAGTAATTTACTGCTCTATCGGAGTTCGAAGTGAAAAAATAGGAGAACGTCTTTTGGCGGCAGGTTATACCAATGTAAGAAACCTTTACGGTAGTATTTTTGAATGGGTAAATCAAGGAAACGAAGTTTTTGGGTCTGATGGAAAGCCAACAAAGAGGGTACATGCCTACAGCAAAACCTGGGGAGTATGGTTAAAAGAAGGGGAGAAGGTTTATTAATAAATTAGTCAATAGGAAACAAAAGAATCGAACCTCCTAGGTTCACTTCCTAAAGTATAAAGTCTGTATTCCTATAAAGAATTAACGGTGGTAGTGCTTACTTCTCTAGTTGGTAAGCCGAAATTTAAGGAGATTCTCCATGTATTAGCCAAAGGATTTCCCGCATTAGTAGGAATTAAATAGGCCAAATCAATGCCATAAAGTTCTTTTAGCTTAACTCCAGCTCCTAAGGTTACATATTTCCTTCCACCTTTCTGAACAGGTTCAAAAAAATATCCGGCTCTAACGGCTAGTAGGTTGTCATAAATATATTCTGCTCCTAAAGAGCTAGTAATTTCTCTCATTTCTTCGCCGACTCCATCAGGGGCATCTCCAAACGATTTAAAAATAGATTCTACAGTACCATATTCCGGAATAGATCCATCAGATTGTGGTGTAGGAACTAATAACTTATTGAAATCAAGTAAGAAATTAAATCTGTTTTGAGCATCTGGCGTCAGCGTAAACTGAGTTCCTATTTTCAGATTCATAGGTAGAAAGTATTCTTTGTCCAGTCCGTAATTCACTTTACCTCCTACATTACTTAGATTAAGACCGAATGCGAAATCTGTCTTTTTAAGTTCATCAGTAGGCCTATCTTTATGATAATAGAGGCTTAAGTCGGCAGCAGCAGTTTTAGCAGGTTTACTCGCTTGATTGTTTATAACCTGGCTTCCTGTAAGGTTAGAATTTATAAATTTTAGATTTAAACCAGCAGAAAAATCTTGACCGAGCTTCATAGCGTAGCCGACAGCTAAAGCAAACTCTTTGGAGTTGAACGGGTCACCAATATTTTGACCAGTATTGGTGGTAAACTGAATTTCACCTTGGTCAAAATAGGTTAATCCAGCAGTAATAGCTTTTCCTTCACCGATGTGCTTAAATCCCGAAATGTTTATTAAACCCATGTCACCTACTAAATCCCGTAGCCATGGAGCATAAGAGGCGTTTACGCCTGCATTACTTTCCGAAAATGCTAATTTGGCGGTATTCCAATAGATTGAATTCGCATCTGGGGTAGAGGCTACACCCGCATCTCCTAAAGCTGCTGAGCGAGAATCAGGAGAAATAGTAAGAAAAGGAACAGCCGAAGAAACCAGTCTGTTACTTTCGATTGGAGTGTTTTGGCCAATAGTTAAAAGAGGTAAGAACCCCACACAAACAATCGCAATGAAACCATTTCTCATAAAATACTTCTTTTTATTTTTAGGACACGTGACCCCAAATTTACCACCTTTTTATTTTCATT
Source organism: Arcticibacterium sp. (assembly GCA_047623945.1). Lineage (GTDB taxonomy): Bacteria > Bacteroidota > Bacteroidia > Cytophagales > Spirosomataceae > Arcticibacterium. Next base: position 61,411 of record JBLHOT010000002.1, read on the forward strand.
TCCAAAATAACAAACGCCCACCTTTATGGCTTTTGCCACTATTGGAAATTTGAATGGCATTTATTTTGTATAAATACCTTCCTTCTTGAGTCAAATAGGTTTCAAGATTCATACCAAAATTCACTTCTTTTTCACAAGAATAGCAATCTCTAGTTTCTTTAGACATCAATTTGCCAGAAATGTCAAAAAAGGCTATTTCAAACTTTAAATCATCTCCTGGCTTATTATGACTTAAACTTAAGTTTACAATGTCTTTTGCTGGGTTTGGATAAAGGATGCTAGATGTAATATGAAAAGCGTCTGGTCTTACTTGAAAGTCTAACGTCTCTGACTTACTGTTATTATACACGTCTGCCAAATTTAATCTAACGGTATGTGTCCCCTCTTTGAGGGGAGGGAGTTGGTATTTTATCTCTCCTTTCATATAACCATCATTAGCTACATAATTGTCATTTAAATGGATTTCTAGGGTATCATTTAAAATCAAAACCATTTGTTTATTCGGCTGATTATAAGAGATATCAATACCACTTTCATCTGACGTAAGCACCGTTAGTAATTGCGTTGCCGAGGCTACTGATAGTGAAAATTCTGGAGGCGTGGTATCATTTCCTTCTTCATTAGACAGTCCACCAATTAAAAAAGAATTATTTCCTCCAATGGCCTCTTTTGTGCTGTCCGTATTTACTGCGTACAAGAATATTTGGCCACTTTCTGAAAATTCATAAACACTTTTGGGCACAATAAAGGTGGCAGTAAACTGCCCGTTTTTTACTTCTGCCAATCCGGTAAATAATTTACTATCTAAACTCTTAAATGACATTTTGGGGTAATAACTTCCACCAAATGTTTGTTTATCTAAGGCCTTGTCGTAGAGTGTGATGTTTACCTTTCCGTTGAAACTAGGGTCGTTCACCTCTCCAATAAGTTTTACTTTTGACTGCCCCTGTATTAAGTAATTTTCTGGGTCGGAGTTGTTTATACTCTTTAGCCTCGCCTCTAAATTGGGGTAGGCAATTGCCATAGACGGGTCTCCCAATAAAGAAAAGTTTCTATTTATCACACCATCTATAGATTCATTTTTAGTCCTCCTGAAAATATCCCCGAGCCGTATCGGTTTAGAAGTATCTTTAAATATTTCATTATAGAAAGCTCGGTTTATTTTGAAATTGGTACTAGAGAAAACCGGCCTAGTGGTGGTTAATAGGGCAATAGCTCCACCATCTGGATTTAAGAGAGCAGCCTCTGCCCCTGAGACTACTCCGGGGTTATCGTATCTTCCAAATTCGCAAGTAGCTGTAAAAAAGATGGGCATATTATCTTTATTTCGCCACTTGAGTATTTGCCCTAAAGTCAAAAGTTTTTCGTCTGTCCAGCCATCTTCAGATCCATGCCCGTTAAAATTGACTATAAAAGATCCTTCGTTTATGGCTCTTTCAAAAGCCACATTGGCCTGAGGAGATCTTTCACCAAATTCGGTCTCTATCTGTGGATAGGCATCTAAGTATACTTTGTTAGCCCTAATGGCTGAACTGTTGCCGATACTTATTTCTGAAAATTTTTCTGCGTCTCTTTGATGAATGTTAAGGTCTGCATCATCAGCCACAAAGGTTATGTTTCTTTTCCAATTCCCCAAAGTGTTTTTAGAGGTACTGTAATACTTTATTTTATCCACAAGTAGCTTGGCCTCAATACGCTGCTTTACTGGTAATCGGCCCACAGAGATGTCCAAAAGGTGATCATTGGAAGAGGTTTGTTGCCATCTGCCATTTACAGAGTTGCCTTCAGGCCATTCGCCTTCATGATCTTCTAAGAATCCAAAATAGTCATCTGAAGAATAACTATAAATGGGTTCTAATGACTCTTTGCTTTCATAGGTAGGGATGAGCCTTTCTGGATTTACATAGCTTAGCTGGTTATTGTTTTTTACATCATAATTGGTGTCGCCAAAGAGCAGTAGATATTTGAATTTCTCTGGGCTGCGTAACCAAAGTTTCTTAGCCAAGTTTCTAATGGCGGTAGGATCTACTTTACCTCCTGAAAATTCATTATAAATCTCTTTGATATTGGCCGTAGCCACTTCTAGGCCATCATGCGTTCTTCTAAACACGGCTAAATCTTCTGCTTCGGTCTTAAAGATGTCAGGATAGATAATGAGCAAATTAGGGACTTCACTAAAGTTGACATTCTGGCGGTTTAACTTTTTTAGACTGTTAGGCGATAACACGTTGTTTTCATTAAAAAATGCATATTTGTTCAGTTCTTTTTTTGCATCAGACATGAATCGACCTTGCTGCTTAGTGACTAAAGTAGGGGAGTGCCAATCACTTACATTCCATACATTGTCAGTAGTTCCTTCAAACCAAAATCTATCCTGGCCAATTAAATATCCCTGATGTTGACTGCTGTAATTGGCTATTTTTCTTGGAAACTCCAATTCAATGAAATCGAGGTAGGCCCCTGAAGAAATATCAATATCAACAGGTAGTTGAAAAGTCAGGCTTATCTCTTTATTTAGAGCGGTAAACTGGAATCTGTCTTCGCTTATTTCACCAGCACGTCTATATCTCCTAAATGAATCATTCCATCTATAATCGATGAGTGACATAGGCAAAGAGCCCAGATTGATATTGTCTGAAAATATGGAGAGTGTTGTGTTTTCAAAAGTTTGACTCACCCATTTGGTATGAAGTTTAACTTTTTCAGAGGTAATTCTACCTTCTGTCTCAAAAGTCTTAGTGAGTTCTGATATTAAATATTCTCCAAGCCATTCTCTTCCGCTTTGTAAGAGATTTACAAACTCGGGCTGATAAGATTCAAAATAAGTGAAAGCCTCTAGTTTTTTTCTGTCGGAATTGGTAGAGTTCTCAATTGCTATTATTTTTGAAACTTGAGTTCCGATATTCATAAAAACATAGTTGGCATCAGCATAGGGATGCTGAAGTCCATAAAGGTTATCATCTTTATCCAGAAGTACTTGGTGAGCATTTTCGGCGTAGAAGACTAGTGCATCGTTATCCCCAAAAACCGTGTTGTTTCCCTTTTTTAAGATGGGGATTTCTTGGAGTTCGCTGTTTGGAAGAAAGCTATTTTCCTGTGGTAATAATTTTTCAGGAGAAACAAATAACCTGACATGATCGGGGTTTAGGTTTTTAGTATCGATGCCATTTTTAAGTAAAAAGGTGTTGTCAATTTTATAAACCCCGTCTTCGGCTATTTCTAGTTTATACCAATGACCCGATGACAAAATACTTTGCTGAGCAAAGGCACCTTGCAGTGTACATAACAGGAATAGATATGTTAGAAATTTTCTCAAAAATTAAAGTCTATGGTAGATAACGAAGTACAACTTAGATTAATTTGACTTCAGCAATGAGAGGAACGGTATATTTTTTTTTTGTGTCTAATTCCAAACATAGTGCCCGAGTTCTTCTTTTCTCTAGCTTTTTAAATTTGCGTTTTTTAAAGAAGAAAGAATGGCCTATTGCTACTTCTTCCAGTAAAACCAGACCGATCTCTTTACCATGGTCATACATTTTAAGAGCCTTCATAAGGTTTTGATCTCTCGTGGACGACGCTGCCGGATTTCTCATGTGATTGGCTAGGACCACTAAAATGTCTTTTGGGAAAACGTCCTCACTGAGCATCGGAATCATGAGCTTTTGAAAGTTTTGTTTCCATTCCAGCCCGTGAGGAGGTTTTTTCTTGCCTTTATGTGCAATGAAAACTTTTTGATGAGCTACCTCATGAATGTACGTGATAAGGAAGTTATAAGGATTTAAATCATGATTTACGGTAATGGTATGATGTCCGTTTTGGTACTTATAATTTCCGAGGCAAGTGCTACGTGTTTTACTTATACCAAAAGAAAAAGGGTATTCTTTCCAAAGAGCCGTACAATAGGATAAGGCCCCCGGAGGTATTTTAGGGGCAATAACTTCATTAAAAGTGTTTGAAGTTAAAAGGTTCTTTGATTTTGTGGGTAGGCTTCTTTTTTTTGCCATGGGCATACCCAACCATTTTTGGAAGAAAGACATTCTAGGAATCAGGGGCTTAAATTGTATGCATAAAAGTACGAATTTGGACTTGGAAGAATTGCAGTGAATATAAAACAGATCGTAAGTTTTTATAATAGGCAGTATCCTAATCTTTATGCCAACTAGAAGTTTAAGGTAATTTTGACTCTTTTGAGGTAACTTCATTGTAATTGATATAGGGTTAAATGTCTTGGAATGCCAATTGCCTAGAACGAGTATTTAGACCGAAAGGAGAAAGCTTTAGATGGGAATTGGACTGATTTCAGATATCGGAACATAGCTCCCTTCCGAGACATTTTAAAGAATAGGAGATACACGATTAGTGTCTGTTTTAAATAATTGCTTAGTGTTTTCGGGTATACTTTGGGGCCAAATAAATAGATTTGTAGCTAAATAAGTGCACCGAATGAGACCAATAAGGATTTACAACACACTCACAAGAAAAAAAGAAGCTTTCAAACCATTAAATGAGGGATATGTTGGGATGTATGTCTGCGGGCCTACTGTTTATAGCAATGCTCACTTAGGTAATGTCCGGACCTTTTTGACATTTGATGTACTCTTTAGATTTTTAAAAAGCATTGGTTATAAGGTGCGATATGTTAGGAATATTACGGATGTTGGGCATCTAGTAGGTGATGGGGACGAAGGAGAAGATAAGATTGGCAAAATGGCCAAACTCGCTCAGATTGAGCCTATGGAGGTGGTCCAAATATATACTAATGATTTCCATCAGATTTTAGAACAATTTAACTTTCTGCCTCCAAGTATAGAACCTACCGCCACAGGCCATTTAATAGAGCAGATAGAAGCTGTAAAAAGCTTGATAGAGAAAGGAGTGGCTTATGAATCCAATGGCTCAGTTTATTTTGATATAAACACTTTTAACGAAAATGGAGGAAATTACGGGAAGCTTTCAGGTAGGATATTAGAGGATTTATTAAATGAGACTAGAAGCCTAGATGGTCAGTCTGAGAAAAGAAATCCTTTAGACTTCGCTATTTGGAAAAATGCGTCTCGAGAGCATATCATGCAATGGCCCAGCCCATGGGGAATGGGATTTCCGGGATGGCATTTGGAGTGTACTTGTATGAGTGCCAAGTATTTAGGGAGTCAATTTGATATACACGGTGGTGGTATGGATCTCAAGTTTCCTCACCATGAATGTGAGATAGCACAAGGGAAAAGTCTTACTGGCGAAGATCCGGTAAGGTATTGGATGCATACTAATATGCTTACCGTCAATGGTCAGAAAATGTCAAAGTCTTTGGGCAATAGCTTTTTACCTGGTCAATTATTTAGTGGGGATCATGAGTTGCTAGACCAGGCTTATAGTGCCATGACTGTCCGTTTTTTTATGCTTCAGTCTGCATATAGAAGTACATTAGACTTTTCCAATGAAGCTCTGAAAGGTTCTCAAAAAGCTTTTAGAAGGCTGGTTAATGGTTCACGAATGCTCAAAAAGCTGGAGTATGAGAAAAACACAGAAGTAGATATAGATGTAAAAAAGAAGGAAACTATAGAAAAGGCCATGGAGGGCTTTTATGAGGCTATGGGAGATGATTTGAACACTGCCGTTGGAATTGCCCATCTTTTTACTTTGTTGAAATATGTGAATACGATTTTCACAAATCAGTTGCCTTCGGCTGCACTAGGTGAGGATACCTTTAAAGCTTTAAAAGAGAATTATGCCGTCTTCTTTGAGGATATTTTAGGTCTGAAAGAAGAGTCTAAGGGATCGGACACCGCTATTTTAGAGGGGATGTTAGATTTATATAAGGAGTATAAGGCAAATCGTCAGTTTGATAAAGTAGACCAAATTAGGGCTTATTTTAAAGATAACGATATGGTGATAAAGGACCTGAAGCACACCATAGATTGGGCGTGGATAGAATAACTAGGCGGATTGTCCGGTGACTTTCTTTAGTAAGTTCATGGCCGTTTTACCAGGCAAAAGGTAAGAAATAAGGCTAAATAGCGTGTATTTGAAATCGTGACTGCTTTTTATGGCGAGTTGAATAAATCTATTTCCCACTGAGATCTTTCCATCTATTTTAGAATGAATGCCATAGAGTAGAATGCTAAGCTGCAAGAGTTTAGCATTTTCTTTTTTTATAGTAGGGTCTTTTATGAGGGCATGCCATTTACTCCTCATCACTATCTGTGAACTTATCATTTGAAGTTGTTTGGTACTCATGCTTCCGCCGTGCAGCCTTAAGAGAGAGTAAGAACCCGTTATGTAAGGTATTTTGAGGAATACTGCTCCAGAAATAGCCGCTCTTGTCCAAAAATCCCAGTCGTCATTACCCTGAATAAACCTATGCGAGTTTTCGTGGGCAAAACGCCATTTGGCGGCACTTAAATGCTGTATGTCAAAAAGGATTTCTTTTGCAATACTTGCTCTAACTACAGGCATGTTGACCAAAAATCTATTGGACTTCAGGAAATCTGCAATAATCTTATTTCCTCTTCCTGAAATATCTAAAGTCCATTCTTTTTGTTCTAAATCTAGGTAATTATAAAGGAGATCCTCGAGATTAGACTCCTTAAAGAGTCTACCCTCGGAATAGAGAACATCTGCCTCAGGATGGTTTAAGATAGTGTCATTAAAAAGCCGAAGTTTCTCCGATTCTAGAAGATCGTCCGCGTCTAAGAATTGGAAATAGGATCCTTTAGCTAGTGAAATACCCCTGTTTCTGGCTTTTGAAAGTCCTGCATTCTTTTGAAAGTGATATTTTATTCGGGAGTCCTTTTGGGTAAAGGCTTTTACCACTTCTGCGGTGTTATCTTTAGATCCATCATCTATAACAATGCATTCCCAGTCTTGAAAACTTTGATTAAGAACGGATTGAATACTTTCCGAAATATAATGTCCGTAATTATATGCTGGAATAATTACAGAAAAAAGGGGCAGTTTTTTCAAATTTAGTACTTGTAAAAGGCAGAAATTTTGAACAAAATTTGAAAAAAATAAGAAGACCACCTAAGTACTTGCCTACTAAATTGGATTGGTGCCTTTAACTCATTCAATACGTTTCCATTGATTATCCCTTTTAAAAGTCTTATTCCAAAGTAGATAGGGACAAATAGGTAATAGTTAGACATGATCAAAAGAAATAGGAGAGGGCCATACCACCTTCTTACCCAAACCAAATTAGCTAGCTGCATCTGAGGAGAACGAGAGAAAAAGGTCAAGGGTTTTTCATCTGAGGGTGTGCTTCCCCCTTCTAAATGGATTATTTTTAAATCCGAGTAATATTTTAGTCTACCTAGCTGGGCTAGTTTACAGCTCAGGTCCATATCTTCACCATAAAGGAATTGTTCCTCATTAAAACCGCCAATTAGGTCATAATCTTTTTTTCTACAGAAAATATATGCACCTAGTAGAAAGTCTATTTTTTGGTTGCCTAGCCTGTTTCTTAAGCTTTCTGTGGCACCTTTTGTGAGCGATTTTATGACTTCTATGTTTGGAAAAATAAAGCTGTATTGGAGGTTTCCTGCTACATTATAATTTGGATCCACGTAGTTTGGAGCTTTCGTTTTATCTAACATTAAAACGCTACAAGCGGAAATACTTAGGTCTTTTTCTAGGCGTTCAAAGGAATGAAGTATAACATTGTCCACCAAAATAGTATCTGTGTTAAGGATGAGCAGATATTTTCCTGTAGCTTCTTTAGCTCCTAGGTTATTGGCTCTTGAAAAGCCTGCATTATAACCCGATTGTATACACATCACATCCAGAAATGTGGCTTTTACTCTTTCCAGAGATTGGTCTCCTGAGTGGTTGTCCACGAGTATGATTTCAAAGGAAAGTCCGTGAGTGAATTTATAAATGGAGTCTATGCATTGGAGGCATAGATCGGCACTTTTATAGTTTACAAGTATGATAGAAACGTCTTTCATTTGTCAGAGACCATGTTCTTTCCAGAACTCGTAGTCATATTTTTCATAGGCATGGCAGCCAAACGGTAAAGAGCTTTTGCTTAGTGCAAAGGCCGCTCTGGGCGTCTTTTCCATGGCAAATTTAAGAGCAATTTCGTAGCTCGGAAGCCTTAGTAAAAATCTAACAAAAAAGAATCTAGCATAACAGGCAGAAAAGTAGGTGTCTTCATTGCCAGTAAAACCCTTCTTGAAAATTAACTTATGAACCTTCACTGCTCTCAAACAAGCTTTAGAGTTTCTAAGTGAAAGGCCTCCATTGAGTACATGGCTTCCTAAAAGATTGTCTTTCCAAGTGTCGTTTCCACTCCCTTTTATGGCGTTGGGAGCTCCTATGTAGTCATATCCTTTGGTGCACCAGTCTAATAAATCATCCCGGAAAACCCAGGCGTCTAATTGGTATATTAGGATGTAATCGGTGTCAAAGCTTTCATAAAAAATAGTAGAAAGTAAAAGTCTATTATAGCCCGCTATATCATTAAAAAATGATGATTCGAAGGCCTTAAATCGTATTTCTGGGAAAGTGTTTTTATAAAAAGTAAGGTCTAAACCTGCGGGATGAACAAAAACCTTAGTGTGAGTTCCCAATATTCGCCGGCATTGATTAAGAGATTTTAATTCACTGCCAGCTATTGAAGTTTTATAGATAGGTATAAGTATTTCTACGTTCACTCTAAGACCAGTTTTTCAGAGACTAGTTGATGATATATCTTGGTGCGAACCTCAACTACTTTTTTAGGGCTGTAATGTTCTCTGGCAAGTTTATTTGCAGATTTTCTAAGCTTTGTTCTAAGCTCCGTATTTTCTAAAAGGATTTGGATGCTCTTAATGAAGTCTTCTGCGGTATTCGCTAAAAGGAAATGTTCACCGTTTTTACATGGGATACCTTCACAACCAAAAGTGGTAGAGACTACCGGGATTCCCTTAGACATGGCCCACTGAATTTTGGTTCTTATTCCACCTCCAATCCTGATTGGAACAACCATAACGCTGTTTTTAGCAAAGACATCTAAGTCTTCTACAAAACCTAAAAACTGTGCATAAGGGCTTTTTAAAGTTTTCTGGCTTGCTAATGGCCATTCTCCTACTACTTGTATTTTTTTGCCTAGCCTTTTGTAAAGTTGTTTGGCCACATTATTTAAAAACCAGTCCAGAGCATCTCTATTGGGGTCATGAAGGCCGCCACCTAAAAAAAGAATATTTTCAATGGCAGTGTTTTCTTCTTTGATTTCATCAAAATCTTCCCAAGCCGCAGAAACAGGAGCTAGAAAAACAGGCTTCTCTATAGATTCTGAAATGAGTGTTTGATCTGTAGGATTAAGACAGACCACTGCATCAAAAAGATTCATCAGGTCATTTTCAAACTTGAACTGATACTTTTTTAAGTATGCCCCATATTTCTCATCCAGAAGGTTATTCTGTGTCTGAACCATTGTTCTCCTAAACCTCGGTTCATGGTTAACGGCTACTTTGAGGCTTTCCTTTGGTAAATTAAAAATTAATGGAAACTTCTCTACGAAGTTAACCTCGATAATGTCAAAATCGTTTTCTGATAAGGCCTTATTTACCAGTTCTATATCTCCCTGTGGGAGTGGTTCATATTTAAACTGAGCGTTTTCTTCATTGGTAAAAACAAGTGGTTTGAGAATACCTAAACGAGTTAAAATATTCTTAGCCAAAGCTCTGAAAGCAAATCTTTTTTGGTCAGATGGATTACCGCAATAGAGTTTTACGTTGGGCCATTTTTCTTTAAGGGTAACCAGGTTTTCAGTGCTTGGTACAAAAGGATTTGTAATTAATACGCTGACTTCATGATATTTACGAAGCTCATCCACGTAAGACATGGTGGCCATAGCTCCGCCAGAGTCCACGGGGAATAAATTATTATGAGTGACTATTAATATTTTAAGCCTCTGCTCCATTCTAAATAGTTTCTTCAATAAATTGGACTAGACCTCTCATAGGTTTTGTGATTAAAGCTCTTACTCTTTTATACCTTTTTACGGGTTTTGGCCTTCTTCCGTATTGGCATTGAAGCCCTTTTAATTCATAGAAATGATTCAATTTAACAGTTTCTTCATAATTTCTATAAAGCTCCTGTAAATCGTTTCTCTGAGAAAGTTTATACCTATTCTGTTTAGCTGCTATATTATCTTCTATTTCTGGATTAAAAGTACTGAAATGAAAAAATAGTAAGCTATCAGTCCCATTGACCAGATATTGACCATCAACTTTGGTTATTACCCTTTCTTGCAAGTTCCAATAGGCCATATTCATTCCTAAATTCTTGTCAATCAAAACCTTCTCAAAGTAACAAGGCACCAAATTACACCAGAGTTGGTCCACAAAAAGACCGTTGCAAAGATCATGCTTACATTGTTCAGCCAGTCTATCAGCCCACCAATTAATAAACCTTTTAGATTCTGAAGAATTGTTTATCGCTACAAAACCCAGGTTGAAAATACCATGGTTGAGTATATCATGCTCATGAATCGTAAAGTTAAGGCGGCTATCTTCTATTGGTTGAGTGAGGTGAGGCGTTAGTATGATGTTATGCGTAGCAAGATTCTTTTCAATAGAGATCAAGCTATCATAAACCACGATGTCGGGATCTAAGAAAATAAGTTTGGTGACGTCCTGGTGTTTGTTGAAGAAATATTGAAAGCAGTATGGCTTTATGGAGGTGTTAAATTCTATAATATCATAATTGGAATTCATCCAATCAAAATTAGGAATGCCTAAATTTTTGACTTCTAGTATGTTATAGGGCTCATAAGCCTTTCTGTATTTGTCCGGTATTTGTTCAAACTTGTCGGCCAAGCAAATGTAGAAAATGACGTTTGGGTTATGCCTTTTTACAGAATCTGCAAGTGCTTTAGCTTGAGAAATGTAATTATTGGAACAAATGGTAAAGGCTAGGGTCATTAAAAACTTTTTCGGCGTATTCTTTGGGTTTGCAAAGGTAATGAAATATTGGCTACCTGAGTAGGAGTCATGAAGGCATATAAAATATAGGGTAAAGAATCTATGATTTAAACCTTTCCTATACCTTCGGCAATCCAATTGGCTATTGCTTGTCTATTATTAGGAATTAGCAGTCTTTTCTGGTCAAAAGTATTTGAGATATTTCCTAACTCAATGTACACCGCCGTGGGCCTGGTTTCTCTCAACATGTATAGGTCTCTGTCTTTAACTACGCCTTCATAGCCTCTTCCTTTTTGGTGTTCGTCATAGTTTGACTTTACGGTAGAGTAAATAGAGCTTGCCAATGCTTCTCCGGCACTGCTGTTTTTGTTGTAGTAAAAGAAGACGTCTACTTTTTTATCATGATATCTAGAGTCTACATGAGTGATGATTACCTTTTGGTTTTTAAAGCCTTTGGCCTTATTTTCTGCATAAAGCTTATTAATAATCGAGGTTCTTTGCTGTAGCCTTGCTTTTTGTCCCAAAGGCATTGAATCACCTCCCCAAACTGTTTCATCCTTATCTGGTTTAAGTAGTTTATCGTCCCTAATGCCGTCATTTTCATCACGGGTTATCATATAAACTCTGGCTCCATGACCTATTAAATTTCTGGCTAACCTGAGACTAACATCATAGGCGTATTCGTCTTCACACAGCCAGTTGTCCCCCTTTTTGAACATAGCTCCCGGATCTGGCCCCCCATGCCCACTAACTATATAATAGACATCCCCTGCCATTGTGTTATCAATGATGGGAGTTTTTGAGTATTCTTTACCAAAAATCGAATAGTTGACATACCTTATGACGGAGTTTTCCTTAGGTTTGTCATCAAAAGAAGATAGGCAAAAAAGGCCAATAGATAGGGCCATGAAGGCCAATGACTTTTTCATTTTACACGTTTTATTAGAAAAGCAAGTCTTTATTAAAGACTGTATTATTAATACCAAAATTAAATAGATGAGGCCAAGTATCAAAATATTAACCCTTGTATTAGCATTTTCATTGCTTTATAGTTGTCAATCCTCTTCTACAGAGGAAACGAAAACTGAAAAGAAAGGGGCCGAAACGATTATAGTAGCTCCCGATTTTGATTCGGAGTCTGCTTTCTTAAAATTAAAAGACCAACTTGACTTTGGTGTCAGGGTTCCTAATACAAAGGGACATGTTAATTGTGGTGATTGGATAGTTAATACTTTGACGAGTTTAAATTTAGAAGTTCAGGAACAAGAGTTTGAAGCGTATTCTTTTGAAGGAAAGGCTCTAAAAACCAGAAATATTATTGGTTCATATAATCCTAAAGCGACTAAAAGGATTCTTTTGGCAGCTCATTGGGATACTCGTGCAGTAGCGGACCAAGATACAGAACGAAAGTCAGAACCTATTCCCGGAGCTAATGATGGTGCCAGTGGGGTAGCTATTTTACTTCAAATAGCGGAAGAGATTTCTCAATCTGAAAGTAAGCCCAATATTGGCATTGACTATATTTTCTTTGACGCCGAGGATGGCGGAAAGCCAGAGAGCTTTCAGGGTAATCCTATGAATGATTATGGTGGCTATTTAATGGGTTCGGAATATTGGGCCAAAAATCCTCATAAGGAGAATTATTCAGCTTTTTATGGAGTGTTATTGGATATGGTAGGAGGTTATAATGCTACTTTTTATAAGGATAAGATCTCTATGAGAGTCGCTCCGTCTGTAGTTAATGAAATCTGGAACACGGCTGCAAGTAAAGGTTATGGAAGCCTATTTCTGCCTGCTCAAGGAGGTGATATTTTAGATGATCATATTCCAGTAATTCAACACAGAGAAATACCTATGATTGACATCATTGATCAAAAAGTCGGTTCTGACCAAGTGTTTAATGAGCATTGGCACAGGCACTCTGATGACTTGGAAGGCATTGATAAGAATACCTTACAAGCGGTAGGAGAAACTTTGCTACAAACTCTTTATAATGAGAATGGAGTTATAGAGTAATTAACACCTTAGAGCATAGAAAAGGGCAAGCCCGTGTGGACTTGCCCTTTTTCTAGAAGTATGACTTTCTGATTACTTAATGTCGAAAGAAGTCTGTCCTATTCTGTACCCTTCAGAGAACAGCTCAGCGGTGTAGCTTCCTGCTTCGTAGGCGTTTCCTTTAGCGTAAACGAAATCTACTGTTTGACCATCATTGGTAAACATAACACTTTGCTTCGCTGTGTATACAGTCTGCTTTCCTCCAAAATTGAAAGTTCCTGAACCTGTGGCCATATCAGAAATTACAGAACCTGAACTATCCAACAAACGCATAAAGATCGTCTTAGTCTCTTTTCTCGTTAATGGGTTTTCAGCTAGTTTAAAAGAGATTTTTATTTTCTCTACTCTCTTTGCTTTAAACTCAGAACCATCCCTTTCTTTTCCTCTAGAATTAATAGCAGAAATAGCATAGGTCATAGGCTTAAGTGCAGAAGCCAACGATACTTTTTCGCTTAATTCAGCATTTTTGACACTTACAGCGTAAACCGAATCAGAAAGTGCAGCTTTTGTATTTTCTAAAGCTGTATTTGTCTCAATTAACTCGGTTTTTTGAGTAATTAAGGTTTCATTCTCGTTTGATAAAACGACATTAGCCTCTCTAAGTTTGGCTATTTCAGCGTCTTTTTGAGTTAAAGCTAGCTCGTATCCAGAGATTTTGTCCTGATAATCTTTAAGACTCACATTTTTAGAGTAAATAAGGTTTCTCTTATCTTTTTCTAATTGGGCTTTTAAGGCCTGAAGTTCTTCTACTTGACCGCCTAGAGCTGTAATCTCAGCAATTCGACTGTCCAATTGAGTACCGATAGAATCTAATTTGCTATTGGCAAGCATCAAGTCACGGTTAACTTCACTTACTTCCACCACTTTGTCTTCCACTTTTTGACGCTCCTTGAAATATAAATATCCAAGGACAGCGGCTAGAGCCAAGGCAACGATTAAGCCGGCTTTCACGACTGAGCTGTTATTTGATTCTGATTGTTCCATTGTTTAAAATTATTGTTTAAGAAAAAGGGACTACAAAGGTACACTTTATTCCTGTTAACGTTTTAAGTAAAGGCCATTTGATGATTTTATTAAAGTCTCCAAGTGGCAATTATTACTCTTTAACTGTACATTAGATATAATATTATATCAAATGTAACATTTTAAGTTTTTTTTAAGAATTTATCATCAACTTTAAATTATGGCTCTGATAAGTAAGAAAAAGATACCGTTTAAAGTAAAGCCCTCATTGCGGTCTTACTTAGAAAAATACGGCAGAGAAAGAGAGCTTCCTTTAAAATATAAGGACCTGCTAAGGTTTGACAATAGGATTGCCTTATTGGATAAAAACAATAATGATACTCTCTGGGAAACTGTTTTTTATCCTCAGTCTGAATTAGTAGAAATTTATGAGAATCTTAAAATCATTTATGCCGATTTGAAAACGGATGGAGATGCTTCTGTAATAGAGCATTTAGTGGTAGATAGGGTAGATACCTGTACGTATGCAAACACTTCTCCTTTCAGAGTACGGATAATAAACAAGGTGAACGATAATTATGATTATTTCTATATAAAAAATGCCGATGCCTCCAGAATTTATGGTCTGGAGTTAGAGCACCTTTTGTCGCCTAATGTTCTTAGTTATATAACTCATTCAGAGACCCTGGTTGAGGAACATATCGCTGGTATACCAGGGGATATTTTTATGGAGTTTCATCTTAACGATTTTAGACTTAACCCTATCCGACTGGCCAAAGAGTTTATCAAGTTTAATGAGCGGTGTTTTGCCCGGCTTTTGGGGGATATGCATTCGTCTAATTTTGTAATTATAGTTACCCCAGATTTTGAAGATTTTCATTATAGAATAAGAGCTATAGATTTTGACCAGCAGTCTTATGAAGGCAGTAAATCTGTTTATATGCCTCAATATTTCAGGCAAAATAATCCTATAATAGAGTTAGGGATAAAGTATATGACACCTGAATCTGTTAAACAATATCAAACAGAAGAACGCTCTCTGATCGCAAATAGAATTAAAACCGAGAAGACTCGCTTAAACAACCTTATGAAGGTCATGAAAACCGATAACATTTACTTGGAACATAATCTGAAGCAAATTATCTCGGAATTAAATGACCATCACAAAACAAAGGAGTTTTCTAAATGTGGAAACATGGGGGATGTCTTAGAAACCAACCTAAATCTCCTGACTAGTTAACCAGAAATGAGCGAAGGCAGGAAAGCCATCCTAAAATCAAAAATGTACCACCTATAGGAGCAACGGCACCAAAAGTTTTGACACCCGTAAGGCATATTAAAAACAATGAGCCTGAAAAAATAATGCTACCAATCAGGAAAGCAAACCCTGCATAGTTATTCCATTTATTATCAAACTCTTTAGTCAGTATGCCTGTAAAAAGAAGAGCCAAAGCATGATAAAACAGATACTCTACAGCGGTGTTATAGGTTTCTAAGTTTCCTGCAGCCAAAAGGGACTCCTTTAAAGCATGGGCTCCGAATGCCCCAAGGCCAACAGCTAAAAAGCCAAGAACTGCACCTGAAATTAAATACTTTTTATTCATAACCTTTCACCGAAAATAGAACTACCTACTCTAATTAAAGTACTGCCGTTCTTCATGGCTATTTTCCAATCACCGCTCATTCCCATTGAAAGCTCCTTTATGGGAAGATTAGGATATGTTTGCTGAACATCTTCAAAAATAAGTTTCAAACGCTCAAACTCCCCTTTTACTACTCCCTTATTGTCTGTGAAAGTGCTCATGCCCATCAGGCCAATGATTCTTACATTTTTAAAGTGGCTAAGGTCCGCATCTAGGGCCTCCAATAGTCCTGATTTATCAAAACCGCTTTTGCTTTCTTCTTTGGCAATATGCACTTGAAGCAAGCAGTCAATAACTCTATCATTTTTAAGAGCCTCTTTATTAATTTCTTTAAGAAGTTTTATAGAATCTACAGAGTGAATAAGCTGAACAAAAGGAGCTATGAATTTCACTTTGTTACGCTGCAAATGGCCTATCATGTGCCATTCTATGTCTTTTGGCAGTTCTTGGCTCTTTGAGACGAGCTCTTGTACATAGTTTTCTCCGAATCTCTTGAAGCCTTTAGAGTGGGCCTCTAAGATTTTAGAATTTGGCTGCCTTTTGGATACAGCCACCAGCTTACAAGGCTCTTTTAATTGAGATTCAATTTTCTGGATATTTTCAAAAACTTCACCCATCTATAAAGAGCCTAAAATGTCTTTGAGATTGGCAGGGGAATAGTTGACACTTTTAAGCGTTTTGTTATCGCCTTTTCTGAAAACCAAATACCTGTTGTCGTCTTTTTTGAAATAACTCTCTGTTCCTTTATCTTTATAGTGCTCCATAGTAGCCAGGGCCTCTTCTTCTGTTGCACAGGCTTTGCTCATATTTGAACGCTGTACTTCATCAAAAAGCTCTTTGAATTTATCCCCCAAACCGAACTCTAGAATAGCACCAGAAAGAACATATTGGATATCACAGAGGGCATCCGCTACTTCTACCAAATCATTGTTCTCAATGGCCTCTTGTAATTCCTTAAGCTCTTCCGAAATTAATTCAACTCTTAACTCACATCTTTTCAGGGCAGGTATTTGAGGTTTTTTAAGGATTGGATGTTGGAAAGTCTGGTGAAACTCAGCCACTTGAGAAAGGGAATCGGGTGATTGCATTGTTTTAGTAAATATTAAAAATGGAGAGATAGGTCTACCGTAAAATAAATTAACAAGTCTACTAGCTTGCAAAGTTCTCTAAATTCAAGTAATATTGCTAAGAAAACTTGAAGACAAATAAATCTTAAAACTTAAAATTATGAACAAAATAGTTAGGCTATTTAGCGTGCTGGCCTTAGCTTCCACAGTTGCTTTCGTTTCGTGTAAAGGAGATAAAGGAGATCCAGGGAACGTAGGACCTGCAGGTCCTACTGGTCAAAACGGAACCAACGGAACCAATGGTGCTGACGGGGCAGATGGTACAAACGGAACAAATGGAAATGCTAATGTCCAAAGATTCAGTAATACGGTAGCCGTAGCGGATTGGGCAAATGTTGAAGTTCCAGGTATTGGTTCTGCTTCAACAAGTACATGGGGTGGAGTGGCTATAGCAAGTGAGGTAATTACTGCAGATATGGCTGTTTTGGCATATGTAGTGTCAGGAGATAATAAGTACAGCTTGCCAATTTCTTTATCTAAAGAGATTGACCAATCGGTAGAATCCCTTCAGTACTCTTACAAGACTGGTAAGGTAAATGTTTATTACAAAAACCAAACAGCTCTTTTCGGAGGAACTACAACTTACGCTCCGGCTGGTGATATGAACTTTCAGTTCGTGGTTATTCAGGAGTCCATTGTTGCAGGTATGAAAGCTGCTGGTGTAGCTCTAGAAGACTATGACGCTGTAATTAATTATATGGGTAACTCGGTACAACTACCGGTAGCTCAATAATTAAATAAGAAATCTTAATCTGGCCTTTTCAGTCTAACTGGAAAGGCCATTTTTTTGCCCAATTTGAAAAAAATACATTTTATTCTACTGCTGTTTTTTGTAGGACTACCTTCTAAGGGGCAGTTTTTGAAGGATACTCTTAGTCAAAAAATTGTAACTTCAGGCCTAGATAAGCTGTACAATATGGAATTCGACAAGGCTGAGAAAATTTGGCAGCCAGTCTATCAAAAATATGCTGGACACCCTTTGAGCTATCTGCTTAAGGCCACCTTTCTACAGTGGAAATTTATGCCGGTTGAAAATAATGAAAGAGCCTTTCAAGAATACTTAGAACAACTAGAGCGTTGTAAAGAAACTGCCTATGTCATGCATAAGTCGGGTAATATAGAGGAAGAGGCTAACTTCTATTTACTCTCTGCTCATGGTTATATCAGCAGAGCTTACAGTGAAAAGAAGGATTACATTAAAGCTGGGCTGGAAGCCAAAAAGGCTTATGGATTCTTAAAAGCAGGCTTTGAGCTGTATCCATTAAATCCAGATTTTTTATTGACTAACGGACTTTACCGCTATTACCGAGTTCAATATCCAGAAACTCATCCTCAGATAAAGCCGATTATTTATTTTTTTTCTAACGGTGATAAAATCCAAGGTTTAAGAGATTTACGAGAGGCAACTAAGACTTCGCTTTTTACTAAAACAGAAGCTATTTTCTTTTTGGCCGGTATTTGTCTTAAATACGAAAACAACAAACAAGAGGCCCTTAAACTTACTAAAGGGCTTAACTTAAAGTTTCCAAAGAATCCTGATTTCTTATTGAGGTATACAGAGTCTTTAATAATCAATGGCCAATTTCTAATGGCTGAGGTAAAAAACCAAGAATTGAAAAATTATAAAGGAGTAGACTATATTCTTGCAAGTTTAGTTTTTGATGGAGATATTGAGTTTAATAAAAACGACTTGAACCTAGCCGAAATTAAGTATAAAAAGGCAATAGGGTTAAAAGGAGAAGGTAGATATGTGGATGATTTTAAAAGTATGGCGTACCTAAGTTTAGGACAGATAAGTCTTAGAAGAAATAATTTGAGTATGGCTAGAACTTATTTCAAAGAGTCCCTAGATATTGCAGAGTATAATAGAGTTATAAACAGTGCCAAAAAGGCTTTGGAAACATTGTAAGATGGAAAGAATTTTAATTAAGAACGGGAAACTGGTTAATGAGGGAAAGATTTTTGAAGCAGACCTTCTTTTAAAAGATGGGAAGATTGAAAAGATAGACCAATCCATAACTGGAGAATTAGCAGATAGAATTATTGATGCGGCGGGTAAATACGTTTTACCAGGTGTTATTGATGATCAGGTGCATTTTAGAGAGCCAGGTTTGACTTCAAAAGGGGATATATATACAGAAGCAAGGGCCGCAGTAGCCGGAGGTACTACCAGCTTTATGGAGATGCCGAACACGGTCCCCAATGCTCTTACCCAAGAGCTTCTTCAGGACAAATATGACATTGCCGCCAAGTCTTCGCTCGCCAACTATTCCTTTTTTATGGGTGCGTCAAATGACAATTTTGAGGAGGTCATGAAAACCAATATCAAGGATGTATGTGGACTTAAAATTTTCATGGGCAGCTCCACTGGAAACATGTTGGTTGATAATGCTGCTACCCTTTCTAAAGTCTTTGCAAACTATCCGTCTTTAATAGCCACACACTGTGAAGATGAAAGTACGGTAAGAGCTAATTTTGAGAAGTATAAGGCCATGTACGCAAATAAAGAAGTGCCATACGACATCCACGCTTTAGTAAGAAATGAGGAGGGCTGTTACTTGTCTTCTTCCATGGCAGCAGGCTTGGCTAAGAAGCATAATACACGCTTGCACATACTTCACATATCCTCCACAGAGGAGATTTCGCTATTTGACAATTCTATTCCTTTAGCAGAGAAAAGGATCACTGCGGAGGTTTGTGTGCATCACCTATGGTTTGATGCCGAAGACTATAAGCAGTTGGGAAATAATATAAAGTGTAATCCTGCCATAAAGCATAATCATAGGGATAACCTTTTTCAGGCCCTTCTAGATAACCGCTTTGACATAATTGCTACGGACCATGCTCCTCACGAATTGGCGGATAAGGAAAAATCTTATTGGGAGGCTCCCTCAGGCTTGCCTCTGGTACAGCATAGCCTTCAGACCATGTTGGACTTTCATCGTCAAGGAAAAATTACTTTGGAAAGGGTGGTGGAGAAGATGGCTCATGCACCTGCTGTTTGTTTTGAGATAGAGCAAAGAGGTTTTCTAAGGGAAGGTTATTGGGCAGATATAACCATTGTAGATTTGGGGAAGGACTATACGGTTAATAAATCAAATCTGTATGCCAAATGTGGCTGGTCACCTTTTGAGGGCCATACATTTAATTCTACTGTAACACAGACCATAGTTTCTGGGCATTTGGTTTTTGAATACGGTACGTTTAATGAAAGTGTAAAAGGTAGGAGATTACGTTTTGACCGCTAAAAATAAAAGCTCAAACAGAAGACTGCTTGAGCTTTTAAACAATTGAGGAGAAACTTATAGAGTAAACTGAGGTCTTCTAAATATTTTATTTAGAAGCGTTTTGTAAAGTGTTCCATAAGTTTCGTAACACCATGTCTGTAGAAGTTCTATTTCCTTTGGCAAGAGTTGTTTGATTCCTTTCAATAATTCTTTTTCAAACAAAGATCTGTCAAAACTTACCTTCTCCAGTATT
Organism: Arcticibacterium sp.; assembly: GCA_047623945.1. Lineage (GTDB taxonomy): Bacteria > Bacteroidota > Bacteroidia > Cytophagales > Spirosomataceae > Arcticibacterium. The sequence continues at coordinate 81,580 of JBLHOT010000002.1, forward strand.
ACTTTAATGTATTCTAACATTGACATAGGGGTAAGGGTTTTAGGTTATTACTCAATTTTCTTTTAAAAAACTGTTCAATAAATATAGTAAAAAATAGGATGCCTATCAAGATGATAGACGTCACATTTCTACTTACCTATCCTTTTAATAACGGATTCTATATCTTCTGTATTGTCAAAAAAGGAGACTAAACGTATAAGAATCAGCTCCATGACAGAGTCTGGGCATGAGGCTCCGCAGGTCAATAATATATTGACTTTTTCTTTTTTAGGTAGAAAGTCATGGCTTTCTATGGTTTTATGAAGGTGCAAGTCATAATGATGAATCTCATCTGCCGATATTAGACTTTTATCAGATTCTATATAATAGGTTTTATGCTTAGTCTCGCAGAGCTCTGCTAGGTGGTTTGTATTTGAGCTATTGTATCCACCAACTACTATGGCGAAATCTGCTACCCCATTGATAAGGCTATGTGTGGCGTCTTGATTGTCGTTTGTGGCATAGCATAGTGTGTCTCTGGTATTTGCGAAATGTTCCGCAACAGATTGTTCATCCAGCTTATGATGCTCTTGAACCACACCTTTTAAATATTCAGATATTTCCTGTGTTTCAGAGGCTAGCATAGTGGTTTGGTTTACTACGCCTATTTTATTTAAGTCAGTATCAGGGTTAAAGCCATCTGAGAATTGTCCTTCAAAGTCTTTTTTGAAATCTTCAAAGTCTTTTTCTTTTTTAATGTAGGCTGCTAAGTTTTGAGCCTCAGCCATATCTTTCACTATCAGAGTAGGAGTCTTAGAAAGGCTGTGAGAAAAAGTAGCTCTGGTTTCTTCGTGATTTGGTTTGCCATGTACAATGACAGAATATCCTCTCTCACCAATTTGCCCAGCTCTCGTCCATACCTTCTCCACAAAAGGGCAGGTAGTGTCAAATGCATAGGGGTCTATCCCCAAATTATTCAACTTTTCTTGTATCTCAAGTGTCGTACCAAAGGCTGGTACAATAACGATGTCTTCCTTTGTCAATGAATTCCAATCTATCAGTTGATTTCCTTGTGTATCCATTAAAAACTTGACTCCTCTGGACAGTAAATCTTCATTAACTCCAGGATTATGTATCATCTCACTTAGGAGAAAGATGTTTTTTCCAAGATTTTCGCTTAAGGTTCGGTAAGCTATTTCAACGGCATTCTCTACCCCGTAACAAAAGCCAAAGTGCCTTGCAATACTAAAACTCACGGGTCCAAAATCAAGGACTGACGGGCTAAAGTCCTTTTTTAATTTATCATTTACCCGTCTGATTTCTTTTAGACGTCCTATGATGTTACTCTTATAAATATCGGGAATATTAAACTTCTTCATGTAGCAATAATCTCTTGGAGTTTAACGAGGCTTTCCTATGAGGAAGGCCGCTGCTCAAAGGTAGGGCTTAAGCTCTGGAGAGTTTCATGATTTTCTCACTAAGTTTGCGGGCTCAGATACTCTAATAAGAAGTGTTAAAGTTTAAACTCGTATTTATTTTTCTAATATTTTGCGGAATCGCAAGGGCTCAGTCCCCCTATCTGTCTATAGATCAGGAGTATAGCCACTTGATAGAGAGGTTGGAAGCAAAGTCTGGTAAGTTGGCGAACAATTTTCATTCTAATTTGAAGCCTTTTGAGCGGCAGCAGATAGTTGAATATGTAGAGTCATTAAATTTGACAGACTCCGTATACACGAAGATTGATGAGTGGAACTTAAATTACCTCAAAACGGATAGCTGGTCATTTGCGGCGGATACTGCCGTAGGTTCAGGCAAGCCCTTTTTGAAACACTTCTTTAAAAGGCGATCTGACTTTTATTTTGTCAAAAATGATGATTTTGAAATTCATGCTAGTCCAATTTTTCATTTTGGAGGGGGTACTAATAGTGGAGATTCTGGAAATCAAGGACAATTCATCAATACTCGTGGGGTAAGTATTAGGGGAAGTATTAACAGTAAACTTGGTTTTTACACAGACTTTACTGAGAATCAGGAGTCTTCTCCTTTTTATGTGAAACAGTTTCATGAACAAACCCAAGGTTTTCCTTATACGGGTTTTACCAAGATTGTAGGAGATAATGTGACTAGACTCACTAGAGATTATGTGCAGGCCAATGGCTATATTGTATTTAAGCCTTCTAAGCATATCAACCTGAGATTTGGACATTCTAAGAATTTTGTTGGTTCGGGCGTACGCTCTATGATTTTGAGCGACTTTAGTGCCCCATATTTAAACTTATTAGTAAATGTAAAATTAGGCAGGCTGGAGTATCAAAACATGCTAGCAAGGATGAGTAATACTCAAGTTGATATTGGAGTGAATGATTTATTGGCTATCCCACCAAAGTACATGGCATTTCACCATTTGAATATGAATGTTAGCAAGAGGTTGAATATTGGCCTTTTTGAAACGGTAATGTTTGGTGATAGGGCCTTTGACTTAAATTACCTTAACCCTATTATCTTCTACAGATTTGTGGAAGGCTTGATTGGTAGTAGTGATAATTCTGTTGTCGGAGCTGACTTTAAACTTTTGCTGGGGAAATCTTTCTTTGTGTATGGCCAATTTGTTTTAGACGAGTATAACAGTAAAGAGAGCAAAAACGAAGGCTGGCACGGTGAAAAGAATGCAGGGCAGTTGGGGTTAAAATATATTGACTTCGCAGGGCTTAAAAACTTTGATATACAGGGAGAGTTTAATTATGCCAGACCCTATACGTATAGTCATTTTAGTGACTATTCGAGCCTTGTGAATTATAATGTTCCTATAACACACCCATTGGGGGCTAACTTCAAAGAGTTTTTACTTGTAGCTCGCTATCAGCCCATCAATAGACTTTTTATTAAGGCTACATTTATGCGTGCTCTTAAAGGATACGACAGTGAAGGCCTAAACTGGGGAGGAGACATTCTTAGAAGTTACAGGAACAACAGGCCAAAGGAACTTGGTAATTTTATTGCTCAAGGGGACGCCAGAACTATTATGAATATTCGGGCGGAAGCATCTTATATGCTTGGTCATAATCTATTTATAGATGCATCTTTTCAGAGTAGGAATGAAGAGGGTGAAGCCTTTGAGGCGACTAGAAACTCTTTATTCAATTTTGGTGTCAGATGGAATGCCAATATCCTGAGGCCATTGCTCTAATCTTGCTTTTTTACGAGCTCTAGGCTGTCTAATTTCGGATTTAAGGTTTTATAAGTCAGGGTAATTTTAAAAAAAGGGATTCCCTTTTCTTTGAATACCTTTACATAGCTATCTCGTTCTCTTAAAGAGCGATACACTGCCGTGTAATTAAAATCTTCTTTCCCCCAATTATTTATTAAGAGGGCGTTTTCAACGGATTTGCAGGCCAAGCTAAGATTAGAATAGTAAGAATGGGCAAAAGTGCTACCCTTCATGGCGATTAATTCATATTGAAAATTAACTTCTATATGTACGATTTTAGAGGTTCTCATAGCTCTGGAAGACTGTTTTCGGGTCGACTGAATTAAGTAGCAAATAAAATGAAAAATAATCAAACAAATTTTCAGGCGTGAAACAATTGGATACTCTTTAACGTTGTAAGGTCATGTTTGATTGCGTCGCTCAAGCAGCCTCCCAAACGGCAGATAAGTTTGTGATGTACACCGGTCGAGTCCTTGCTTATTTGGACTCTTTATAAATTCCTCCCAGGATGAACATCGTTCTTTTGTTTGTGGTTATAATTTCATCAACCGGAAAAAAGCAATATGATTAGTAAAAAAATGGAGCAAATGCTCAATGAGCAATATAATAGGGAGGTCTACTCTGCCAATCTGTACTTGTCTATGTGTTCATATTTTTTAGACAGAGACTTAGATGGTTTCGCGAATTATTTTAGGATTCAAGCAAAAGAGGAATTGCAGCACGCAGAAAAGCAGTTTGATTATGTTCACGAGGTAGACGGAAAGATAACTGTGGGAGCTTACGAGGCACCGGCCTCCGAGTTTGAGTCAATCATAGACTGTTTCGAGCAGACTCTAGTTCATGAGAAATACGTTACAAAGAGTATCTATGGCCTAGTAAAACAAGCTCTAGAAGAGGGAGATTATGCTACACATACATTTCTTCAGTGGTTTGTAACAGAGCAAGTAGAGGAAGAATCTAATGTGAAAGCTCTTTTGAAGAAATTGGAAATGATAGGAGATAATAGCTCAGCACTTTACTTATTAAATGATGAATTATTAAAGAGGGTGTTGATAGCCGCAGCGGTATAAAGCATTAATATTAATAAATTAGAGAGAGCGTCATAAGCGTTCTCTTTTTTTATGACTAAAATCAGCTCTTTTTATTTAGACTTATTATAAATAAAGGTTAGTTTTGCCTCAATAAAGAATGTAAATGTCTTATCAACAGTCAATATTAGAGGAAGAAGCTAGCAGTACCAAGTCAATCAGGATTGGTGAAATGCCATTCGATAATGAATGCTGTGTTTTAAAAAAGTGCTGTAAAGCCTATAAAAAGAAGGGCAAACATTGTAAAAAGTGTCCTAAGGTTTAAGAGTTTACGCGTAAAATCTTGTCCGTAAAGCTTACTAAAATATCTTATTTGAAATTATTCTAAATAAGGGTTGTATTTAACTCACCATCTCTTACTTTTGTCCATTATTTATAATCGTTCTAAATAAAGAAAGAAGAGATGAGATATTTAGTTTTAATAATAGGCCTTATGGCTTTCACGAGCTGCGAAGAGAAAAGTGTCAAAAGGGAATTAACCATACCTGCTAGCTATGATGCTTCTCAATATATCACCAATACCACAGAGGAGTTAAGGTTACTAGATTTATTGGCGGAATTGTCCACCGAAATGAAAAAAGGTAGAGCGGGCAATCAAGTAGATGGACAAAAACTTTTAGAAGCATTAATAGCTTTTAAACCCTTGACATCCTCTTACTACTATAACTTTATAGAAACTGACCTTCTTCCAGAGCTCATTTCAGAAAGCCGGGGTATAGTTTTTAATCCAGGCACTAATGGGGGTGTTTATGGAGCCTATTTATTTAACAAGTATGGTATTGAGAATGAGCAACGTATTGAAAAAGGACTTTACGCAGCAGCTTTTTACCAAGAAGCTAGGAAACTTACCAGAGGTCAGCTAAAGGGGACTTCATCAGATAAAATCGTTGCCCTTTTTGGTGCACATCCGGATTTTGCCAATAGCAACAGTAGTAGCCTTCATGATAATCCGGATAGGTTTATAGCTAATTATGTGGCCCGAAGAGACAAGAATAATGGGGATGGTTATTATACCAATATTAAGAATGGCTTAATAAAGCTTCAGGCAGCAGTTAATGCAGGAAATGATTATCAACTGGAGCAAGAAGAAGCTGTTCAAGTCATTTTTGAGAATTGGGAGAAGGGAAGTGCCGCCACTGCCATTAATTACTTCTACGAGGTTTTAGGTGATTTATCGGTCACCTCTTTAGACGAAGCGTCTATTAGTTCCGCCATGCACTCTTTCTCTGAAATTCTAGGGTTTTTACAAGGTTTTAGAACCGTTGACGAAAAAATCATTACGGACGAACAGATTGATGAAATTCTGACTTTGCTAAACACACCTGTGGAACAAACGCCTACCACCTTAAACATTATTAACCAACCCGTTCAGGAAGTTCCCAAACTTTTGGAAGTGGTTTCTAAACTAAAGTCGATCTATAAGTTTACAGATACTGAAATGGAAGATTTTAAAAAGAATTGGGTAAACGAACAACAGAGATAAATGAAGAAATATTTCCTTTTTGTAAGTGTTTTAGTATTGCTTAGTTGCGGTGGCAAAGATGATCCAGAAGTACAAAATGAATTTAGTAGGCAAGTTTTTTTAACGTCATATGCTGATAAATTTGTCATTCCAGATTTTAAGAACGCTACAGTTAAAACTGCTGCCTTAATGGGTGAGATTAATCTTTTAGATAATGCATCAGACCTTTCAAAGGCCCAGTCACTTTGGAGAGAAGCTTATTTGGCTTATTTAAAGGTCAGTCTATATAATTTTGGACCTGCCGCAGAAGAGGTCTTAACTAAATCATTGGTAGAAGAAGTAGCCACATTTCCAGTCAACAAAACAGCCATAAGTGTGAAGCTAATTTCGGGGGATTTTGGGTTTACTGATTTTAAGCGGGATACCAGAGGTTTTTTAGCCTTAGAGTATCTTTTGTTTGACGAGGCCGTTCAATCCAGTCCTAATTGGCTCTCTTATCTAAAAGAAGCTAGTAATGATGTTGCTCAAAGAATCGCTAATTCTTCAAATGCCTGGGAAAACTTTCAAAGTACATTCATTTCTAACGACGGCACGGCGGCTGGAAGTTCTACTTCGGTGATGTATAACGAATTCTTAAAGAGCTTTGAAGCACTTAAAAACTTCAAACTAGGTCTGCCATTAGGCTTAAGGCCCGGCCAAACGGAGGCTCTTCCAATGAATGTGGAAGCCCCTTTTTCAAAACAAAACCTTCTTTTCCTAAATCAACATTTTCAAACCTTAAAATCTTTTTGGATAGGGACCTCTGGGAAAGGATTTAGGGATTATTTAATGACTGTGGAAGGGGGACCCGCTTTAGTAAATTCCACAGAACTTCAGGTGAAAGAAGTGGAAGTGGCGTTTGAAAAGGTGTCAGAATCTGATTTTGAGGCGGGAGAACTAGATGGTAATGTAGACTTAATTAACCTGCATACCGAATTACAAAAACTGACAAGGTTTTTTAAAAGTGAAATGTCTTCATTACTGGGAATCGCGATAACCTTTAGTAGCGGAGACGGAGATTAGAGCAAAACTTTAAGCAATCAGTGTAGAACAAAAATGAAAAGAACGATATTATTATTAACACTTGTAGCAGCTATTTGGTCTTGTAAAGATCAAGACGAACCTATCCCTTCAATAGTCACACAAAAGGAAGTTTTAGCTCAATATGGTAAGCTAGTGTATGCAAATTATGATGACGCAGTCGTTACTGCGGAAGCTCTCAAGCAGGCAATTAATAACTTTATTACTAGCCCAAGTCAAACAAGCCTTCAAACCGCGAAAGATGCCTGGGTGGCCTCCCGGAATCCTTATGGACAGGCAGAAGCTTTTAGATTCTACGGTGGCCCTATTGATAATGAGGAAGGTCCAGAAGGCCTGATAAACGGTTGGCCTTTGGATGAAAGTTATATAGATTATGTAGCAGGAAACCCTAATGCCGGGATGATAAACGACGCCACTGGTTTCCCGACCATTGACAAGCAAACACTCATCGGGGCAAATGAGAATGGGGGCGAAACAAATTTGAGCACGGGCTACCATGCTATTGAATTTTTGCTTTGGGGGCAAGACTTTAATGACGACGGCCCTGGAAATAGACCATTTACAGACTATACAAGTGGAACGAATGCTGATAGAAGATCGCTGTATTTACAAGTGGTCACCAATCTTTTAATTGAAAACCTCATAGAAGTAAGGGATGCTTGGGGTCTGAATGCATCGTTTAGGATTTCTTTTGTGGATGGGGGGCAGAATTCTATTGCGAATGCCCTTAGAGGAATTGCTGCATTAAGCAAAGGCGAGTTAGCTGGTGAGAGAATGACGGTGGCTCTTCAAAACGGAGATCAAGAAGATGAACATTCCTGTTTCAGTGACAATACCAAAGCAGATATAGGCATGAATTTCAAGGGAATAGAGAATGTTTATAATGGAATTTATATCAGCTCTACTGGTATAGTGACATCTGGTTCTTCTATCGCAAATTTAGTTTCTGCAGTAAACCCTTCAAAAAACACAACAGTTTTAGAATTGTTGAGTCAATGCTCGACAAACATAGCCGGTATACCTGCACCTTTTGATGTGGCACTAAGGGCTGGAGATCCAAATAAGAGCATTGAAAACTCAATTATTACGCTCCGTAACTTGAGTGACGCTATTGTGGATGCCGGTTTAGCCTTAGGCATACAGGTAAATGCGGAATTAGATTAGACACACAAACTTTAAAAGAGTAGGATCTCAAGCCCTCGCTCTTTTAAATTCATGATGAAAAGAATCATATTACTTATATTTCTGACTGTCAGCTTTGGGTCTTGTGACCCAACAGGGGAAATGAATCCACGTGGACAGTATGAGGCAAATGAGGAATTCGCTGGTGGCGATTTAACCACTTTTGATTTTGGAGAAAATGCCTTTGGGCATTCCGCATCAAATCTGAGTTTTGAAGAAGAGAATTCTTTTGTAGTTGGAAATTCATTTTTTAGATCCAACTGGACCATTGCACCTGCTTCGGCTTCTGTGAGAGATGGTTTAGGTCCAATTTTTAATTCTCGTTCTTGTGGAGGATGTCACCCAAAAGATGGGAGGTCTGCTCCACCGAGTATTTTCGGTGATCCACTAAATGGGCTTTTAGTTAGATTGAGTGGGATTAATGGTTTCGCTCATGATATTTATGGTGGTCAGCTCCAAGATAAAGCTATTTTGGGAGCATTGCCTGAAGCAAAAGTAGGGGTGAGATACACGGAGGTAGTGGGTGAATATGCTGATGGTGGTATCTTTTCTTTAAGAGATCCTGAATACATTTTCTCGGAATGGGGATACGGAGAAATAGAAAGTGGGTTTTTGTTTTCTCCAAGAATAGGGAACCAGTTGGCCGGAATAGGGTTATTGGAGGCTATTAGAGAGGAGGATATATTATCTAATGTTGATATAAACGATTCTAATGGAGATGGCATAAGCGGTAAGGCTAACTTTGTTTTTGATGAATTAAGCAATTCGGTACAGCTAGGGCGTTTTGGATGGAAGTCGAATCAACCAAGTTTATTACAACAGACCGCGGGAGCTTTCAATGGTGACATTGGCATTACAAGTTCTGTTTTCATGAAGGACCATGTCACTGATGCACAAGTAGTTTTAAAAGAAACGCCAAACGGAGGAGAGCCAGAAATTAGCGATAAAAACCTCGAGGATGTTGTTTTCTATTTACAGACACTCCAAGTGCCAGGACGTAGAGATACTAAGAATGAAGACGTGTTAAGTGGTAAGCTGTTATTTACAGAATTAAATTGTTCTTCATGCCATATCCCAGAGTTTAAAACGGGAAAGAAACATGAGGTGTCAATTTTAAACAATCAAACAATTAGACCCTACTCAGACTTATTACTTCATGATATGGGGCCAGCACTGGCCGATAATAGACCAGACTTTGAAGCCACGGGAAATGAGTGGAGAACGCCACCACTTTGGGGACTTGGAATGATTCGGACGGTCAATAAACACACCTTTTTACTTCATGACGGGAGGGCAAGGAATATTGAAGAAGCTATTTTGTGGCATGGAGGTGAGGCAGAAAGTTCTAAAGAGAGGTTTATAAAACTAAGCTCCATTGATAGGGATATGCTCATTAAATTTTTAGAAAGTCTATAATATGAGTACCTCATGGTCTAAATATTTATGTAAAGAAGGGCCGATTTACCCTTTGGTAACTTTCAGAATAATATTTGGACTTTTGATGATTTTCTCTACAGGGAGATTCATGTATTTGGGATGGATTCGGGACCATTTCATTCAAACCCAATTCCAGTTTACATATTACGGTTTTGAATGGGTGACTTTGCTATCACCATTTTGGATGTATTTGCTGCATGTCATAATGCTCTTGGCGGCAGTAGGAGTAATGCTTGGATTTTTATATCGCCTTTCTGCCATTCTACTCTTCCTAAGTTTTACGTATACCGAGCTCATTGATTTAACTTACTATTTAAATCACTACTACTTCGTAAGCCTAGTTTGTCTTTTACTTATTTTTATTCCGGCTAATCGCTTCTTTAGCTTTGATAGTAAGATTTGGCCAAGAATTAGATCAGAGAAAACATTGTTATGGCATATTGACCTGCTGAAGTTTCAAATTTTTGTGGTTTATTTCTTTGCTGGGATTGCCAAAATCAATCAAGACTGGCTTTTGAATGCTCTTCCAATGAAAATTTGGCTCCCTGCCCATGACACAGTGCCTATTTTAGGTTCACTTTTTAGTCATCCATGGGCTCCTCATACCTTTAGTTGGTTGGGCATGTTTTACGACACTTTCATTGTTTACTTTTTATTGAATAGCAGAACGAGACCTTTAGCTTATTTGGCAGTTATAGCCTTTCACCTTACGGTAGGGGTTTTATTTCAAATAGGGGTTTTTCCAATAGTGATGATTGGGGTGACTTTGATTTTCTTTTCACCCGAATGGCATAAAAGTAAGTTGTCCCTTGTTAGTAGTTTTTTAAAAAAAGGAAAGGGTTCAAATTACAATAATCTAGTATCTGAAAATTCGACAGTTGGTACGCTTTACTTAAATACTTGGACGCCAGTTTTGATAAGTCTTTACGTAGCCATTCAGCTTCTTTTTCCATTTAGGTACGCACGCTATCCTGGAAATATGTTTTGGACGGAACAAGGCTACAGATTTAGCTGGCGTGTTATGCTCATGGAAAAGGCAGGGACTGCCACGTTTTATATCAAAGATCCACGAACGGGAAGAGAGGGTATTGTAAACAATAGTGAGTTTTTAAATGCTCATCAAGAAAAGCAAATGTCTTTCCAACCTGACATGATTCTTCAGTTCGCTCATTTTTTGGGAAACCACTATCAGGAATCCGGAAAAAACCTACCAGAGGTTAGAGCGGAGGCTTGGGTGACATTGAATGCTAGACCCAGTCAGTTAATTATTGACCCTCATATAGATCTGATGAGAATTCGAGATTCGTGGGCAAATAAGTCTTGGATTATTCCTATACAGTCTCCAAAGTGAGAGGACTATAAATTATGTTTTTATTATTTTGAAAAGGCCTTAATGAAGTATCTTTGTAACCTGAAATCCTATGAGAGTTCTATCCTTCTTTTTGTTTTTAATTTCAATAGCCGCTTTCTCTCAAAAAAGTGACCTCAAAGGAATTGTACTTGACAAAGAATTGGGTAAGCCAATAGAAGATGTTATTGTGAGCATTGAAGGGCTTTCATCTACTGTTTTCACCAGCTCCTCTGGTGACTTTATTTTCAAGAATTTACGTTTTGGTACCTATGACTTATATTTTCAACTGCTTGGGAAAACGGCAAAAAAACTTAGGGTAAGCCATTCCGATACCACGCGAAACCTTGAGGTGTCTTTGGATAATAAATCACTAGATTTAGAAACGGTAAAAGTTATAGCCAAGGCTAATAATGATTTTGGGAGAACGCATTTAAAGGCTATTCAAGGTACTTCCATTTACGAAAGTAAAAAGACAGAGGTTGTTCTCTTAGATGCTATATCGGCTAATTTGGCCACCAACAATGCTCGCCAAGTATACGCTAAAATAACAGGCTTAAACATTTGGGAATCTGATGGGGCAGGGCTTCAATTAGGAATAGGAGGCAGAGGCTTAAGCCCAAATAGGACCGCCAACTTTAACACACGTCAAAACGGATACGATATTTCGGCAGACGCTTTAGGCTATCCAGAGAGTTACTACACTCCGCCTACAGAGGCCTTGAAGAAAATTGAGGTAATTAGAGGTGCTTCTTCGCTTCAGTATGGTACACAGTTTGGTGGCATGTTAAATTTTGTCTTTAGAAAGGGACCAAGCGAAAAAAAAATAGAATTAACAAGCAGGCAGACTTTCGGCAGCTGGGATTTCTTCGGGACATTCAACAGTATTGGGGGAACGGTAGGTAAGCTAAATTATTATGCTTTTTATCAGCATAAGCAGGGAAACGGATGGAGACCAAATTCGGGTTTTAATCAGGATAATGTATACTTAGACCTTACCTATAAGTTTTCTGAGCGTTTTAATATAGTTTTTAACCACACCTATAGTGATTACACAGCACAGCAGGCAGGAGGACTTACGGATGCTCTTTTTAAGCAAAAACCGAGACAGTCTTTACGAGACCGCAATTGGTTTGACGTAAATTGGAACTTGTCATCGCTAACTTTTGATTGGAGATTATCTGACAAAACTCGTCTAAACTCCAGAACTTTTGTTTTGGACGCAGGTAGGTCTTCTTTAGGTAACCTGGAAAGAATCAACGTGGCAGATGTGGGCGGAAACAGAACCCTGATTCAAGGGAAATTTGATAATGTAGGCAATGAAACGAGGTTACTTACCAGATACAAATTAGGAAATGAATACGGAGCCTTTTTAATAGGAAGTAGATATTATAAAGGGATTACTACTTCTGTTCAAGGAGAAGGGTCAGAGGGTTTTGGTGCAGATTTTCGTTTTAATAATCCTGAAAATCCAGAGAATTCTAATTTCAGATATCCCAATACCAATGTGGCTTTTTTTACGGAAAACATTTTCAATCTATCGCCTAAGTTGAGCCTAACTCCTGGTCTCCGTTTTGAATATATAAATACAGAATCAGAAGGGTATTTCCGTCAAAGGTTATTTGATTTTGCTGGAAACTTAATCGTTGATAATAAGATTGAGGACAAGCTTTCCAGAAAGCGTTCTTTCCTCATTGCTGGTTTAGGTGTCTCCTTCAGGAAAAATGATAATACGGAGGTCTACGCCAATATCTCCCAAAATTACCGGGCCATAAATTTCACAGACTTGAGGATTGTCAATCCAAACTTTGCAGTAGACGAAGATTTGAAGGATGAGAAGGGATTTACGGCAGATATTGGTTTGAGGGGAACCAAAGGGGCCTATTTAACCTACGATTTAACAGTGTTCTATGTCGCATATAAGGGAAGAATAGGACAGATTCTTAAAGCCGATCATCCACCACTTTTTTTAGATTATAGACTTAGAACCAATGTGGCAGATGCGAGAAACTTTGGTTTAGAGTCTTTTGTAGAATTTGATATTTTTAAGGCCTTACGATCCTCTACCGCTTCGAGTTTATCAGTATACATCAACGGAGCACTTATAAATGCCAAATATATTAACACGGAAGAAACGTCAATTAAGGGAAAAAAAGTAGAAATGGTGCCGCCAATTATGCTAAGAACTGGTATTTCATTTAAACATCAATCCTTTAATGCTTCGCTTCAATTTTCTCATATCGGCGAACATTTTACAGACGCTACCAATGCAGTAAGGACAGCTACAGCAGTAGAAGGAATTATTCCAGCCTATCAAGTAATGGATTTTTCTACGTCGTATTCTTGGAAGATATTAACTCTGGAAAGCTCAATAAATAACTTATTAGACCAGAGATACTTCACTCGCAGAGCCGAATCTTACCCTGGCCCAGGCATTATTCCATCAGATGGAAGGTCTTTCTTTCTAACAGTAGGACTTAAGCTTTAATCTATTTTATCTGCTTTCTTTCTTCTGTTGTCACGAAAAGCACATTACATAGGCCGTCAAAACCTTCGAAAACTTCTGTCCCAAACCTTTTAAGAGCTTCACTCAAGAAACCCAAAATTAAGAAGTCTGCGTCCTGAGAGTATTGTTTGATAATGCTTTTGATATCTTCCTCTTCGTCTCTATCAATGAACTCAATATTCTTTGCTGAAATAGGTAGTTCTCCAGTAGAAATCAGCTCTCTCATTTTAGCCTTTTCCTGTTCAATGGAGGCCTTTGGGAAGACATAAAAGACCTTGATGACTCCATTCTTCCAATCGGGATGGGCAGAAATAACATAAGCCATTAAAATCATCAAATTGGCATTTTCGTAATCCGCATTGGTGATATAGACGTGTATCTCTTTCATAAGCCCAAACTGCCTATCTGAGGTAGAAAGTATACCTATATCAAAATTAGCAGCTTGTATTAGCTTAAAGTTTTCTACAATGGTTTTAATCTCAGAAGGGTTATTTCTTGAGTGATCAAATAAAAGTAAATTGTTTTCGGTGCCCGAAATACTAGGTAATTGTACCACCTGCGAAATGGACTCTTGCAGGCTTTTATTAATAAGAGTATCAATATAAACTTCACTATTAGTGGCCTGAGCCATCTTAATCATTCTATTTTTAATAACTCGTGCGTCTTGATTGGCTTGTTTAGAGAGGTAGCCATCTATATGATGGATGTAGGTGCCAAATCCATATTTGTAAGAAATCCAACGTGTTAAATTAAAGGCATCAAGCTTTTGGAAAGTGTGTGGGCTCAGAAAAACAGCTGAAGGCCTCCAGCTTTTGCTCGCCTCTTTGTCCGATTTTTGTAGAAAAACCTGGATTTTTCTACTTATCTGAAACATCACTCCTTGAAAAATAACCGCAATGTTTTTCTTGTCTTTATTAAAGTAGTTTAGGGTGAAATAAAGAGCCAGCATAAGGAAAATTGAAGCGAAAGCGTAGGCCGAATTCATAAAGAACATTAAACCAAAACAAGCTACCGCACCAAAAAGACTGATATACCACTTCGACTTAAAACGGGGCCTATAGGATGGATCGGCAGCGAAATGCTGCATAAAAGAAATGAGACAAAGAGATCCATAGGTTACCATGAAAAACATAGAGATAACTTCAGCCACGGCATCTAGTTTACCTAACATAATAAAAACTAAGGCTATACCTACAGTTACCACGTAAGCATTATAGGGCTCATCGGCACGGCCCTTGCCTTGGGCTAACCAGCCACTCATACCTGGAATAGGAAAAACATCATCCTTAGCCATTGCCTGCAGAGTTCTAGGAGCCACCAAAATAGATCCAATTGCAGAAGAAATGGTAGCGGCAGCTAGTCCAAGAGGTATAAGCCACCAACCCTGAATAGCAATATCTGCCATCGCCATTTGACTAGTGTCTGCAAGTAGACTGTAAGGGGCGGAGGCACTAAACTTAAAAGCAATTAGAATGTAAATAATCATACCAAATATGGTAGCAGTAAGGGTACCTAATGGAATAGATCTTCCAGGTTCTTTCAAATCTCCAGAGAGCCCTACGCCTGCTATAATTCCTGTAAAGGCAGGAAAAATAATAGCGAAAACTGTGAATATCGAAACTTCTGGGATTGGTGGAGGTGGGGTTCTTAGAGGGTCAAGTTCCACAGGTTCTCCCAAGAAAAAGGCTATAAGAGCCACTGTGAGAATGGCTACCACCCAGTAAAGAGTTTGAATGCCCAGCTTGGCACCTTTTGTAAGGACAATGGCTGTCAAAATTAAAAGGGCAGGAACGGCCAAAGTTTGGCTTTGATGTAAAACCCAGTCAATCCAAGGAACAAAAATATAATTGCTGAATAGCCAATCAAAAAAGGGCTTAAAAGCTTCAGTAAAGGCAATGACATAAAAAGCCACACTTATTGCTTGGGATAAGTATAGGGCAAGGCCGATGGTAGAACCAATAACTAAACCAAATGAACGAGAAATAATGTAATAGGCTCCTCCACCTTCCACCTTTATGTTAGTAGCTATTTCTGACAGAGCCATGGCAGTAGGAATTGTAACTGCATGACCAATCAGTACAATAATTAAAGTGCCTCCTAGGCCAACTACACCTACAGAATAACCAAATCTCAAGAAAAGGATGGCACCTAAGATTGTTGAAATGGCAGTAAAGAATACAGGTGCTGTACCAAACTTGTGTTGATTTTCTGGCATAGTAAATTATCTAAATTGACTTCAATATTAAAAGACTTTTATTTCTTATGTAAACTTAATGAAGAACGATCTCCTAATTTGCGACAGCGGTTTAAAACTTCCGTTTTAACTCGAAATTCATGCCTAAATAGACTCTACGCACCATCTCGTCTGCGGCTAGCTCGTCCGCCGTACCATGTTTGAGAATTTTCCCTTCAAAAAGTAAATAAGCTCTATCGGTAATTGAGAGGGTTTCGTTTACATTATGGTCGGTTATTAGGATTCCGATATTCCTATGTTTCAGTTTTGAAACAATGGTTTGAATCTCTTCCACTGCTATGGGATCCACACCTGCAAAAGGCTCATCTAAAAGAATAAATTTAGGGTCCACTGCTAAAGCTCTGGCAATTTCTGTTCGCCTTCGTTCGCCCCCTGAAAGCACTATGCCTTTGTTTTTTCTGACATGTTCTAAGGAAAACTCCTCTAAAAGCTGTTCTGTTCTTTCCTTTCGCTCGGTTTTCGTTAGGCCTGGTTTAGCCAGTTCCAATACACCATATATATTGTCATAAACGGTTAAGTCCCTAAAAATAGAAGGTTCTTGAGCCAAGTAACCAAGTCCTAATTTCGCTCTTTTATACATGGGTAAATGCGTAATATCTAATTCGTCTAAGTATACCTTACCAGAGTTAGGCTTAACAAGACCCACAGCCATGTAAAACGAGGTGGTTTTACCTGCACCATTTGGCCCCAGCAAACCCACAATTTCCCCTTGCTCTACTTGGTAACTAACCTCGTTGTTGACTAGTCGGTGGCCGTATTTTTTAATTAGATTTTCTGTTCGGAGTATCATAAATTAATTTCCTATATATCCATTCTGGGCAAATATAAGACGAAACATCACTGCGAATCTATGCTTCAAACTTAATATCCTTCAAATATAGCTGAAGGCTACTTTTGCCTCTAAAAGTATTTTCTTCAAGTGTATAAACGATGCAAAAGGTTTCAGCTTGTATTAATTTTTCATAAAAGGGCTCATGCATTCCAAATCCAAGAGCAGTCATCATAGTCCCAGAGTCTGTTTCCACTAACTCAAGCTTTAAATGTTTTTCTTTCAATATCCGTGGTTTGGAGGCCAGTTTTACTTTTTTTGACAAGAACACAGGGTGCATGTTTTTTGGCCCAAAGGGCCCCATCTGTTTCATGATTCTGAAAAACTTAGGGCTGAGCTCTTCCAATGGAATTTCTAGATCCACATTAATATGGGCTATAAGCTGTTCGGAAGTAATAGTCTTATCGACCGATTCGTTAAAAGCTTTTCTAAACTTTTCGATATTCTTAATAGGAATAGTCATACCTGCGGCGTGCATATGCCCGCCAAATTGTTCTAACAAATGGGAGCAAGATTCAACAGCATCATATAAATTAAAACCTGAGACAGAGCGAGCAGAGCCCGCAGCCATACCCTCATTGGTTTTCGTAAAGATTACAGTTGGTCTATAATGATGCTCTATACACCTAGAAGCCACTATGCCAATTACTCCTTTATGCCAATCTTCTTGAAACAAAACTGTACTTTTGGCCTCGTTGAGAAGCCAATCGTCGTTTTCTATCATCGCTAATGCTTCGTCAGTGATTCTAGAATCATGGCCTCGCCTTTCTAAATTATGCTCTTGGATTTTGTGTGCAAAATCAACGGCTTCTTCATAATCATCAGAGAGCAAAAGTTCAACAGCCGCCTTTGCATGTTTAATACGCCCAGCAGCATTTATTCTAGGGCCAATGGTAAACACTACGTTTTCAATACTCATTTCACCTTGGAAACCAGCTACTTCTTTAAGTGCTCTGAGGCCTACTCTAGGATTATCATTGATTTTCTCAAGGCCATAAAAGGCCAATATTCTATTTTCTCCAATAATAGGGACTATATCGGAGGCAATACTCACCATAGCTAAATCGAGATAGGCAAAAAGTCTATCCAGAGGAATTTTATTTTTAAGGCAAAAGGCTGTCAAAAGTTTAAAGCCAACCCCGTTTCCTGTCAATTCTTTGAAAGGATAGGGGCAATCTTTTCGTTTAGGGTCTAAAACTGCAACTGCCATTGGTATTTCTTCTCCTGGCTCGTGATGGTCGCAGATAATAAAGTCTATGCCCTTCGTTGTAGCATATTCTACTTTGTCATTTGATTTTATGCCACAGTCCAATGCTATAATTAAGGTAGCTCCGTGAGTCTCAGCCCAATCTATACCAATGTTAGAAATGCCATAGCCTTCTTTGTACCTATCAGGGTTATAATGTTCTAAATTATCATAAAACTCACTTAAAAAGCCATAAACTAAAGCCACAGCAGTGGTGCCATCTACATCGTAATCTCCATAAATAACTATTTTTTCTTTCTGGTCAATGGCGAGTTGAAGCCTTTCTACTGCTAAATTCATATCCTTCATGAGGTATGGGTCGTGAAGGTTTGCTAAAGAAGGGCGGAAAAAATATTTGGCCTCTGCAAACGTTTGAACTCCTCGTTGCCATAAAAGAGTAGCTAAAGGTCTAGAAATATTAAGTTCGTTAGAGAGGTGATTTATTTCTTGAGTTTCTTGTTCGTTTTCGCCTGTTGGTAGAATCTCCCATCTTTTTTGAGTCATATGCCAAAATTAACCAAATATGGCATAGAGTTTGAACTAAACTTAACATAAGCAAAGGCAATTGGCAGGGTTTTAGGCCTTGCGTTAACCAATTACCCTTCAGTCATGAAGCTTTGGGTCATTTGTTAAGTTTGTCTAAAAAAAGGTGGGTGTCGTGGAGACATCCACTTTTATCTTATCCCTCGATCCTTATTTATCTATATTGCGTTAATTCACTAAAGATTTGAATGCCAAAACGCACTAAATTCCTGACTTTATTTTTTGCACTCTTTTCACAAACCTTGATGGCTCAAGTGGACAGTACACAGATTTCGAGTAAACTGATTAGAGACAAAAATGCTTTAGTTTTACCTGTAGTGTTTAGACTGCCCGAAACAGGCTGGGCTGCTGGAGTTATTGCCACTGCCTCGTGGTCATGGGGAAAGGACAAGATTGAGGCTAACCCATCACAGGCATCTTTCGGAATAACCTATACCCAGAATAAACAAATTCTCGTTTTTTTGCCTTTTCAAGTCTTTATTGATAATAATGAATTTTATCTCAACGCAGATTTAGGATGGTATAAATACAATTACTTCTACCACGGAGTAGGAGAAAGCAGGGTGGAAGCAGAACGTTTTGATGTCACTTTTCCTCATTTGGAGTTATTGGCTGCTAAGTTAATTAGGCCAAATTTATATCTCGGTGTCAGGATGAAATATGAGAACTATGATGTCACTGGAAGGCAAGAGGCTGGCGAGCTTATCAAAGATGAAATTAGCGGTAGTAGGATTAGTAGAACATCAGGTGTTGGGCCAGCCTTATTACTAGATACTCGGGATAATGTTTTTTACCCTAGGGACGGTTTTTTTGGTGAGATTTCTGTTTTTCCGTCAAATAAGATTTTTGGAGCGGATAGAAACTTTGTTCAAACGAAAGTAGACGTATCCAAATATACTATGCTATTTCCGAAATTAGTCATGGCCAATAATTTGTATCTCGTTCACACAGCAGGTAAGGATGTTCCCTTCCAGCAACTAGCTCTATTTGGTGGGTCAAAAAAAATGAGAGGTTTGTACACAGGTTTTTTCAGAGATAAAAATGCCGCCCTTCTACAAACAGAGCTTAGGTATAACGTTTGGAAGAGTTTCTTTTTAACGGTATTTGGTGCTGTAGGAGTTTTAGGTAATTCTGAGGACATCCTTCGTTTAGCTCTACCAAAATTTACTTATGGTTTTGGCCTAAGAAAAATGACACAAGGAGGCGTAAATTTCAGATTTGACTATGGCTTTTCTCCATACGACACTGGGAATTTTTATCTGACCATCGGGGAGGCGTTTTGAGTTAACTCCATAAAAAAAACCTCCAAATTGAAGTTTGGAGGCTTACTAAGGTTTGATAGAGATTTAAACTTTATACACCCAGCAATGAGTATCGGCAAATTCACCTTTTCTAATTCCATCTAGTTTTGCTTTCAAAACGCTTGAAATAGAAGATGACGTGATAGTGGGAAGTGCGATATCCTCTCCCTCAAAACCGATACCTGAAAACGGTGAAACTACTACGGCCGTACCTGCCCCAAAAACTTCTGTTACAGAGCCGTCTCTGATGCCGTCTACAATATCTTTTACATAAACATCTTGCTCAGATACTTCATAACCTAAATCTTTAGCAATGGTAATAAGAGAATCTCTAGTGATCCCTTTTAGAATAGTGCTACTCGTTATTGGTGTTAATAGTTTCCCGTTTTTTACAAAAAAGACATTCATTGTACCAGACTCCTCAAATTTTGTATGTGTTTGAGCGTCTGTCCATAAAAGCTGGGTATACCCCTGCTCTTGAGCTAGTTTAGCGGGATAGAGAGATGCTGCATAATTTCCAGCACATTTTGCGTAGCCCACGCCACCCGTTGCAGCCCTTATGAATTCCGTCTCTATCTTCACTTTAGGTGGCTCTGAGTAGTATTTACCGGCTGGGCTCATGATAATCATGAATCTATAATTATAAGAAGGGCGTACACCTAGATAAACATCAGAAGCGAACATGAACGGACGGAGGTAAAGAGAATTATCTTCTCCTTTAGGAACCCAAGCTGCGTCCATTTTAAGAACTTCGTTTAAACCACCTAAGAATATATCCTTAGGAACTTGTGCCATGCACATCCTTTCTGCCGAAATATTAAAACGCTTAAAGTTTTCTTCTGGCCTAAACATGACTACCTCATCATTCACATTTCTAAAGGCTTTCATTCCCTCAAAAATGGATTGACCGTAATGTAGAGAAGCCAATGCGGGATTATAAGCAATATCGCCATATGGTAGAATTTCAGGAGTCTGCCAGACGCCATTGACGCAGTCTGCCACAAACATGTGGTCAGTAAAAAGTGTTCCAAAGACTATATTCTTTGGGTCTAACTGATTAACACGACTTTGCTTAACTTTCTGAATCTTGAATGCTGTGGCTTGTTCTACCATTGTAATTATTGTTAATAAGAATACATATTCAAACATCTAACCAAAGTAATACGACGTTTGGTCCTACAATATTTGGCAATTAAAATGGTTTGGTCAAGAGAAAGTTGAAAAATAGTTGTCTTGACAACTAAAAGATTTTTTAACGGTATTGGTCGGCCCAGATAAAAAAGAAAGAGCTTGCCTACTAGACAGCTCTGTTCTAGCGAATAATATCATGAATAGGAATTAAAGACTATTCAATCCAGGGGAATTCTGTAATCCACATCTCAGCACGATCCATTAGTGGGTCTCCGTATATGGCGAAATTAGACGCGGGCTCAA
Source organism: Arcticibacterium sp. (assembly GCA_047623945.1). Classification (GTDB taxonomy): domain Bacteria; phylum Bacteroidota; class Bacteroidia; order Cytophagales; family Spirosomataceae; genus Arcticibacterium. The sequence goes on from JBLHOT010000002.1 coordinate 102,477, forward strand.
ATTCTGCTGTTGGTAGTACTTTAGATCCTTTTTTAGCTTTGGCTAAAACATCTGAACCAAGCATATGCTCCAAAGCTGCTTCAAGAATACGTTCTTGTGGGTCACCAAAAGGCCTAAATGGCAAAATATTGTCTTTTATCTCTATATCTGGCAAGAAACCTTTTTTGCTGCCATAATCAGACGTTCCTAAAGAGTTTACGGACGTTAAAACAATGGGCTGCATACCCCATGCCCACCTTTGAGGAGAGTTAGAATCGTCAATCGTGATAGAACCCACATTTTTACCATAAGTATGCTCACCTACAAGGATGACATCCATATGAGGCTTCAAATTATTAATAACCAATTCACTGGCAGAAGCAGATCCATTGGATACTAAGAAATAGACCCTATTTAATGTTTCAGGGTTATTTAGGTTACCAATCCCAGACCAACTTGTGGAGAAGAAGGTATCTAAACTACCGGAGTTTCTCAACGACATTTGTTGATTGTTCCAAATCTGCCTTGTCATTAATTGATTTGGGTCTAAATCTTTAACAATAAGCGAACTAATCATCTCTGCAGAAGAAATATAACCTCCGGGATTAAATCTAAAGTCTACTACTAATTCATCTATTGATAAGGCCTTAAATACAGCAAAGATGTCGTTTATTTCACGATTACTTGAAGTAAGGAATTGATTATAAACAAAATAACCTATCTTTTTATCTCCCATTTCCAAAACCGTATAATAATGAAGAGCCTGAGATTGTGTTTGTTCCTTAGTCACTTCGACGCTTTCCTCAATTGAATGTATAGTTCCATCAGAGTAAGTTCCTTTGGTGAAAGTCGCAGTTTCCGTACTTAGTGCTGTTCTATAATTATTAGGGGTTAATTCTACTCCGTTAACCTTGGTTATAAAGTCGCCACGTTGAATTCCTGCCTTATCTGCAGCACTATTTTTTAAGGAGTAAGTAATGGCATAAGCTATTCTGGTTTTGTCCGAATTGGCGTAATAAGACTTATATTTAAAGCCAAAAGTTGTATTTAGGCCATTGAGTGAATTTCTTAATTCTGTTGAGCTTTCCTGAATCCATGAAAATCTATCTATCTCGCCGGGCTCCACTAAGAGGGATTCGAAATAGGTATCTGGGTTCAGGCTTAGGTCAGTATTTTCAACGGTCTTCATGCCATCCTCCCACAAATAATACTCCTTCATTTTGCTATGAATCCATAAATTCACTTCAGCCTCTGTGAAGATGGGGTTGGAAATAACACTTCCGCCATCGCTCTCATCGCTGTCCTGCACTGGATCTACCTCTGGTTCTTTACATGAAGAGACTAAGAATAAGAAAGGCAAAAGAGTGAAAAGAAATTTGACGTGGTTATTTTTCATAGATCCTGAATCTTTGTTATTGTAACTCTAATACGTAAAAATAAAACGGAAAGTTGCCTGTACTGCTTTAAACAGGTAATGAAAAAATCATTCCAAATATAATTGTGTCTTCTTGAGGATCATGATTTATTTTTGGGCTGAATCACTAATAGAACTAGAAATTTCATGCATAGCAAGCTAAAAGACTACATAATCGGAATTGACATCAACGCTATTTCAGAAGAAAGAACGTTGATTTTGACACCCCTAAAGAACTATTTAAAAGAGAAATCCTCAAGAGGTTTATCTGTCAATCTTACCTTTATATGTACACATAATTCTAGAAGGAGTCATTTTGGGCAGGTTTGGGCACAAATAGCGGCTAAACATTTTGGAGTGAAGTATGTTCAAACTTTTTCTGGAGGAACCGAGGCCACGGCCTGCAACCCTCGAACAATCAATGCCTTAGAAAGAGCAGGATGCGTGATAGTGTCAGATGAAGAGAGTCTTAATCCCTTATACTCTATTTCTTATGCCGACGAAAGCTCCGTTTTAAGGGCGTTTTCAAAAGTTTTTGATGATATAGAAAACCCACAAGAAAACTTTGTGGCTATTATGACATGTGATAGTGCCAATGAGCAATGTCCTTTGATTTCGGGTGCAGATTTGAGGCTTCCTATTCTATATATTGACCCTAAAATTTCTGATGACACGCCCAGTGAAGAGAATACTTATGATGAACGCTGCAAACAGATTGCAACCGAAATGTTTTGGGTATTTAGTGATTTGTCTGAATAATTCATCGAATATCAAGTCATTCGTCAGAACTTTTGAAGCATCATTTTGCTAATTGCTCAAATGATTTAACTTTGCATCGAATTCAGTAAAATTGAACTAAACCCAAAGAAAATACATAAGATTTCATGGGAAAATCTATACGCCTTAAAAAAGGCTACGACATTAAATTAATCGGAGAAGCCTCTAAAGAAGTATTAGAGATTCCTGCTGCCGAAATCTTTGCTGTAAAACCTACAGACTATTTATCTCTTACACCCAAATTGGTGGTGAAAGAGGGTGCCGAGGTTTTGGCAGGAGATTCCTTGTTTTTTGATAAGCAAAGACCAGAGATTAATTTTCCTTCTCCAGTTAGCGGAGAGGTAGTGGAGATAGTACGTGGAGCCAAAAGAAAGGTCTTAGAAATAAGGATTTTGGCTGATAAAACTGTCAAATATGCAGAAGTAAAAGTTCCAGCGACCTTGGATCCTGGAAATATCAAAGAAACGGTACTAAGAGCTAACCTTTGGAGCTTATTCAAGCAGCGTCCTTATGGCATAATCCCAAACTCTGTTGATACTCCCAAAGCTATTTTTGTGAGTACGTTTGATAGTGCTCCTCTAGCTCCAGATTTGTCTTTTGTTATTTCCTTGAATAAGGATGCTTTCGATAAAGGACTAGCTGTACTAGATATTTTGTCTGGAGGTAATCTAGAAGTTGGAGTAGCATCTTCCAATCCTGTTTCTGTTACCAGTGGAAATACGAATGAATTTTCTGGGCCACATCCTGCGGGAAATGTTGGTATTCAGATTCATCATGTGAGTCCAATCAAGAGTGGAGAGAAAGTATGGACCATGGGGGTTCAGGATGTGATTGTTTTAGGCAATCTGTTTAATACAGGTGAATACCACGCAGAAAGAATGGTCGCCTTAACGGGTTCAAAAGTAATTGGTCCAGTTTACATAAAAGCAAAAGTAGGTCAATCATTGACCGCTGTCTTAGCTGAAAAGGTTACTGGAGATAATGTACGTTACATTCAAGGGAATGTGCTTACTGGAAAAGTTTCTCACAAAGAAGACACTCTTTCTTTTCATACTTCTCAGATTACGGTTATACCAGAGGGGAATTACTCCGAGTTTTTGGGATGGACGCTCCCTGGTTTAAATAAATTGAGCCTTTCTAGAACCTTCTTTTCATGGCTTATGCCTAACAAGAAGTATGATTTAGATACCAATACGCACGGAGAAAGACGACCTTATGTGGTAAGTGGTCAATACGAGAGAGTACTTCCAATGAATATTATGCCTGTACAACTCATGAAATCTATCATGGCTAATGATGTTGAAAGAATGGAGGCCTTAGGCATTTATGAGGTTGTGGAAGAGGATATGGCCTTATGCGAGTTTGTTTGTACTTCCAAAATTGAGGTTCAAAAAGTTCTGAGAGAAGGTCTTGACTTAATGCTGACAGAAGGTTGATTATTTAATTGAAGAATCAAAAAAAGAATACTAAGTGAAATTTTTACGAAATCTACTAGATTCGGTAAAGCCAAATTTTGAGAAAGGCGGCAAGATGGAGAAGTGGCATCCAGCCTTTGAGGCTTTTGAGACACTTCTTTTTGTTCCAGACGAAACCACCAAAAATGGCGTGCACATTAAGGATGCCATGGATATGAAGCGTACGATGATGACTGTTATCATTGCTTTAATTCCGTGCTTGTTATTTGGTATGTGGAATGTGGGCCATCAGCACTATTTAGCTTTTGGAATGGAAGCTTCTTTAGGGGATAAGTTCTTATTTGGAGCACTTAAGGTGCTTCCAATTGTTGTTGTTTCTTATGCCGTAGGTTTAGGAGTGGAGTTTATTTTCTCGGTTTGGCAAGGACATGCCATAAGTGAAGGTTACTTGGTTACTGGTCTCTTAATTCCTTTAACTCTACCTGTGACAGTACCACTTTGGATGGTAGCAATGGGAGCGGTTTTCTGTACGCTTTTGGGGAAGGAAATTTTTGGTGGAACGGGTTATAACTTTATGAACCCAGCCCTTTTAGCTAGAGCCTTTATGTTCTTTGCCTTTCCTGCTTTTATGTCGGGAGAAATCTGGACAGACTTATCGCCGGAGGCTGGTCAAACTGTTTTAGATGCATTTTCTGGAGCTACTAATTTAGTAGCTTTTGATGCTGATTATACGCAAATACAATCGGCCAAGGATATGTTTTTTGGATTTGAACAGGGTTCTATTGGAGAAACATCAGTATTGGCTTGCTTGCTTGGAGCAGCGTATTTGATTATTACAGGAGTAGGCAGCTGGCGAATTATCGTTTCTGTTTTTGCAGGAGGCTTTTTGATGGGTCTTTTAATGAATGTTTTAGCTCCGGCAGATGTGTTAACTCATGCCATGCACATGCCAGCGGTTAACCATCTCTTAATTGGTAGCTTCGCTTTTGGAGCGATTTTCATGGCAACTGACCCGGTAACGGCATCTCATACACAGAGAGGAAAAGTTATTTATGGTCTTTTGATAGGTGGGTTTACGGTTATTTTAAGAGTGTTTAATCCTGCATATCCGGAAGGAATGATGTTAAGTATATTGTTATTCAATGTCTTCGCACCGTTGATAGATCATATGGTAGTGGAGTCACACATTAAAAAGAGATTGAAGCATGCATAGTAATAGATATACATTTTTATACGCCATAGGTATATCCGTAGTTACTGCGGTTATTTTGGTTTTAATTGCTCAGCAGTTAAAACCTCTACAGGAGGCTAATGTGGCATTGGACGCCAGAAAGAACATTTTAAAATCTGTTCTGGTCAATGAAGAAGAAGCGGATGCTGTGAATAAAGCATACGAGGTGGCTGTGGAAGAGATGGTTGTCAATAGTGCCGGAGAAGTTATAGAAGACGTAAAGGTGGATGATGTAGACATGAAAAGAGAAGTGGCTAAGTCTCCAGAGGAGCGTCGGTTACCTCTTTATGTTTTCACGGCAGAAGGAGGAGAGAAATCTTATATAATACCACTTAGAGGTGTTGGTCTCTGGGGTCCTATTTGGGGATATGTGTCTCTCCGGAATGATTTTAATACCATTCACGGTGCCACTTTTGATCACAAAGGTGAAACACCAGGTTTGGGTGCAGAGATTACAGAGCCGTTTTTCCAGGATCAATTTCAAGGAAAGAAAGTACTAGATGGAGAAGGTACATTTGTCTCAATAAATGTCATGAAAGCAACTAGGAAGTCGGAATTGAGCAGTGATAACCGCGTAGACGGCATCTCTGGAGGAACCATTACTTCAGACGGTGCAGATGACATGTTGAAGAATTGTATAGAGCCTTATCTAAGTTATTTTAACAAGCTAAAATCAAATTGAAATGGCAGAAGTAGCAGAAATTAAAGAAAAGAGAGAGCCATTGTTTTCAAAGAAAACGTTGCAAGTTCTCAAGGACCCCTTAGATGATAATAATCCGGTGACTGTTCAAGTTTTGGGTATTTGCTCTGCTTTGGCAGTGACAGTCCAGATAAAGCCGGCCATCATAATGACTTTAGGTGTTATTTTCGTAAGTGGATTTTCTAGCCTTATCGTTAGTATGCTTCGTAAATCTATTCCTACCAGAGTAAGGATTATTGTTCAGCTAATTGTCGTGGCTACTTTGGTGACCATTGTGGACCAGGTATTGAAGGCCTATATGTTTGATATCAGTAAAAAGCTTTCCGTTTTCGTAGGTCTTATTATAACTAACTGTATCATCATGGGACGTTTAGAAGCTTTTGCTCTAGGGCAAAAGCCATGGCCAGCCTTTTTAGATGGTGTAGGAAATGGGATTGGATATGGAATGATTTTAATAGCTGTCGCTTTTTTTAGAGAGGTATTTGGGGCAGGGAAAATATTGGGTTTCCAAGTTATCCCAGATGCCTTCTACGAGATGGGCTATGTAAATAATGGATTGATGGTTTTGCCACCTGCTGCCTTGTTTTTAATAGGAATCTATATATGGATTCAGCGTGGACGTAATCCCAAATTAATTAATGTATCATAATTAATTTCGATAATTAGAATATGGAAAATCTTTTAAGTCTTTTTGTTAAAGCAATTTTTGTAGAAAATGCAGTTTTCGCATTTTTCTTAGGAATGTGCTCTTTCTTAGCTGTTTCTAAAAAAATAAAAACGGCCTTTGGACTCGGTTTAGCAGTGATCTTTGTCATGGTGTTAACTACACCATTAAACTATGTTATCTTAACTTATATGCTAGGTGAGGGAGCTTTATCATGGATTCATCCTTCGTTGGCTACGGTAGACCTGACCTTCCTTTCTTTTATATTGTTCATCTCCACTATTGCAGGAGCCGTCCAATTGGTAGAAATGGTGATTGAGAAGTTTGCACCAGCACTATATAGTGCTTTGGGTATTTTCTTGCCTTTGATTACTGTAAACTGCTCTATTTTAGGTGCTTCATTATTCATGCAGGAGAGAGAGTATAACTTCTCAGAAACTTTTGTTTTCTCTATTGGAACTGGGATTGGATTCTTTTTAGCAATTGTACTATTGGCCGCTATTCGGGAGAGGCTGCAATATTCTAAAGTACCTCCTGCCTTGCAGGGCTTGGGTATTGCGATGATTGTCACTGGTCTTATGGCAATGGCGTTTTTAAGTTTTTCAGGTATTAAATTATAAATCTATTATTTATGCTACCTATTCTTCTCAGTAGTATTGTTGTTTTCGTTTTAGTGATTTTGCTGTTTGTCTTTTTGATATTGACGGCTAAAGCAAAACTTCTACCACAGAATGATGTGAAAATCATTATCAACGGCAACGCCGACAGTCCAATAATTACTAAATCTGGTGATACTCTATTGAGTGTGTTGGGTGCTAATAATCTCTTTTTGGCATCTGCCTGTGGAGGAGGAGGAACTTGTGCCATGTGTACTTGTAATGTTTACAGTGGCGGTGGAGAAGTTTTACCTACAGAAACAAATCACCTTAACCGTCGTCAGGTAGGAGAGAAGCTGCGATTAGCCTGTCAGGTGAAGGTAAAAGAAGATATGGAGATTAGAATACCTGATGAGGTATTCGGTGTGAAAAAGTGGGAGTGCGAAGTTACTTCAAACTATAACGTGGCCTCTTTTATCAAAGAATTTCAAGTAAAGCTTCCAGAAGGAGAAACGCTAGACTTTGAGGCTGGAGGATATATTCAAATAGATGTTCCAAAGACTACTGTAGAATTTAAGGACATAGATATAACCGCTCATCCTAAATATCACGAGACTCCAGACAAGTTTAAAGAAGAGTGGGATAAGTTTAATCTTTGGCCATTGAAGATGGTAAACGATGAGGAGGTTTTTAGAGCCTATTCAATGGCTAACCATCCCGCGGAAGGGAATATGGTAAGTCTTACGATTAGAATTGCTACACCGCCATGGGATAGAACCAAGAATACTTGGATGGATGTAAACCCAGGCTTGTGCTCTTCTTATATATTTGGTAGAAAACCAGGAGATAAGGTAACTATCTCAGGACCGTATGGAGAATTTTTTATTAAAGAAACAGAGGCAGAAATGCTTTATGTTGGCGGAGGAGCAGGGATGGCACCTATGCGTTCGCATCTTTATCATCTGTTTCACACCTTGAAAACTAAGCGTAAAGTCACTTTCTTTTATGGTGGTCGTACTAGACGAGAGTTGTTCTATGTAGAGGAGTTTAGAGAAATTGAAAAGCAATTCCCTAATTTCAAATTCTGTATAGCCCTAGATAATCCACAGCCAGAAGATAATTGGACGCTAAAAAAAGATATAAACGACCCAGAAGGTGATGGCTTCAAAGGATTTGTTCATAATGTGGTTATTGGTGAGTTTTTAAGCAAACATGAAGCTCCCGAGGATATTGAGCTTTATTTCTGTGGACCTCCAATGATGAATCAGTCGGTTATTAAAATGGCTGACGATTGGGGAATTCCTGAAGAGAATGTGGCTTTTGATGATTTCGGAGGATAGATATTAAATA
>JBLHOT010000003.1:0-109869 GCA_047623945.1 Arcticibacterium sp.
ACCACACGAAGACTATCTGCAACACGGGTCTGTTCCAGACTAACATCATCTATGGTATAGTCACAAGAGAAAAAGGCCGAATAGACAATCAGGCCTAAGAAAAGTCTGGCAACCATTATTTTTGAAAGGATAAATTAGACGTAAAAACGCTAGTTAGATAAATAACAGCGACAGTAAACAGGGTGCTAAAAAAGACCTTGGCCAAGCTATGAAGTATGACATGCATATCACCAGCCTCTACTAAGAACAGAAAAAAGTGATGAATAAAGACCATGACCCCTATATAAACCAAATACCGCTGATGCCCCAATTCTGGCAATGTCACGACTAAGTCGTTTTCAATACCTTTGCCAGGGAAAAAATATAAGAGCATACTTCTTCTTAGATAACCTATAAGGGTGCAGGCTGCGGCATGAACTCCCGCTGTATTATAGAAAGAATCTACTATAAGTCCAATTAAAAAACTTACCAGAATAACCCAAAGAGTATCCATTTCGCCAGGCAGCCACAAAATAGCAATGAGATAAATAAAGCAAAAGGCCACATCATAGAGTACCAAGTTTCTTACAAAAAGAATTTGTAAAGACACATACAACAAAACCACTAAAGCCGATCTTATAAAACTTTGGCTATTCATTGTCTGTCTCTAGTTTAAGCTGCTCTTCTTTCATTTTATTATCAACAACATACACATAAGTCAGTCCTCGAAAATCCGTAGCCAACTCTACCTCTATTTGATGAAAAGCAGTATTTGGGGGTGTTTCCACCTTGGAAATCTTTCCAATTAAGACACCAGGAGGAAACACAAGGTTTTGAGCAGAGGTAATTACACTGTCTGACACCGCTACGGGCTTAAATTTATCGATGGTTCCTAAGTTAACTCTTCTGGAAGAAATGCCATCCCACAAGCTTAGTCCAAGGGCATATTGATTTCCCTTACGTAAATCTGCATTCACCACTTCAGACGAAATACGAAACTCCTTATGCAGTACGGAAAAAACCCTAGAAAAATGTGAACTGCAAGACATCACCTGTCCCACAACTCCGTGTGGGCCAATAACGGCCATCCCAGAACTAATGCCATCTTCAGAACCCTTATCTATAGTAATGTAATTGTTTGCCAAAGCGGTGGTGCTATTGATAACCTTAGCCACCTTAAAGTCAAAACGATTAGAAAAAAGAGAGTCTGTTTTAAAAAAAGCATCAGGCCTCGCCTTTTCCGCCTCCAAAACTGATAAACGAGCCAATATGGCTTTGTTTTCATTTACAAGATTTGCATTCTCGACCTTTAAATTAAGATACTCTTTAGCCCCTTGAGTAGCTGCCATGGCTTTCCCCGTCATGGCATTGGTAGAGTTAAACATGGTTACGTCCCATTTTAAGTTATTCTTTCGAATAAGTGCAAATGAAAGCAACTCCAATAAAATAAAAAGAAAGAAGTACTTTGCTCTGTTTAAGAGTCCAATTAACTGAGACATATATTAAGAATGCTCAAGGTCAAAACTAGTAAACTAAGACAGGACGGAACTTTTCAATATTTTTCAATATTTCACCAGTGCCTCTCACCACAGCCTTGAGAGGATCTTCTGCCACATGAATAGGAAGTTTAGTTTTAAGCTCCAGCCTTTTATCCAACCCGTGCAGTAAAGCACCTCCGCCAGTCAAGAATATTCCATTTTCGAATATATCTGCAGAAAGCTCTGGTGGAGACATCTCCAAAGCTCTCATGATGGCTTCTTCTATTTTGGAAATTGATTTATCTAAAGCGTATGCAATTTCGCTGTAAGTCACCTTTATTTCCTTAGGAATACCCGTCATCAAATCTCTACCTCTAATTTCTATGTCCGCGGGAGCGTCATCTAAATCTGGCAAAGCCGCTCCTACATGAATCTTAATAGACTCTGCAGAACGCTCACCGATTAACAAATTATGCTCTCTACGCATATAGTCTACAATATCCCTTGTAAACAAATCTCCTGCAATTCTCACAGACGACTCACAAACAATACCTGATAAGGCTATAACCGCTATCTCTGTAGTACCTCCTCCAATATCCACAATCATAGAACCGTTAGGTTGCTCTATATCAATCCCAATACCCACTGCTGCGGCTATTGGTTCATGAACCATGTAAACCTCTTTGGCCCCTGCATGCTCACAAGAGTCTTTTACCGCACGCTTTTCTACCTCCGTAATACCAGAAGGAATACAAACAACCATTCTATGTGATGGAGAGAAGAACCAAGATCTGCCAGAATCAATCATTTTGATCATTCCCCGAATCATCAATTCTGCGGCAGTAAAGTCAGCAATTACACCGTCTTTCAAGGGTCTAATCGTTTTAATGTTTTCGTTGGTTTTTTCATGCATTTGCATGGCTTTGTGGCCAATGGCTAGCACCTTTCCACTTACTTTATCTAAAGCGATAATAGAGGGTTCATCCACAACGATTTTATCCTTGTGTATTATTAATGTGTTAGCCGTACCTAGGTCAATTGCAATGTCGCTTGTCAAAAAGCTAAAAAATCCTGCCATGGAAAGTCTGGAGTAGTGGGAGTAATGATATTATAAGCCGCAAATTTACAATTTTTATTCGCAAAGTATTCTTTGGAATGGCATTTTTATTATAATCCTAGGTAATCTAGTTTATTTCTGGCCGTTTAATCTTAAAACACAGTATATCAGCCTGTTATTAACTTAAATCCCTCTCCGTGCAAATTCAATATCTTGATATTTTCATCTCCCTTGAGATGCTTCCTTAATTTGGTAATGTAAACATCCATAGAGCGGGCATTAAAATAGGAGTCGTCTCCCCATATTAGCTTCAAAGCAAAGCTTCTACTAACCGGTTTATTCTGATTTTGACAAAACAATTTTAGAAGTTCAGATTCTTTGGTAGTTAGCTTTGTGGACAACTCGTTTAGGGACAGCTTTAAACCTACTGTGTCAAATATATATGTTCCAATTTTATAGCTTTCTGGAGCACTTTCTGGCTCTTGCTTATTCACTCTTCTAAAAATAGCCGCAATTCTCATTAAAAGCTCCTCCATACTGAAGGGCTTCGTTATATAATCATCTGCCCCACTCTTAAAGCCTTGAATGGTGTCTTCTTTCATAGCCTTGGCCGTTAGGAAAATAACAGGGATCTCTGGATCCTTTAACCTTATTTCTTTTGCTAAAGAAAAACCATCCTTTTTTGGCATCATGACATCTAACAAACACATATCAAAGTTTTCACCACTCAAAAACATATCCAAGCCTTCATTCCCGTCTTTAGCAAGTTCCACCTCATAATTTTTAGCAATAAGGTACTCCTGAAGAAGCATACCCAGATTGGGATCGTCTTCGGCCAATAAAATCTTTAATTTGTTTTTCATAATTCTTTATCTTATTAGTCTATGCTCTCAAAAACTCAAGTTCAAAAGTGGTGCCCTCTCCAAGCATACTTGTTACCATAATTTTCCCATGGTGCAGATCCACCATTTTTTTCACATAACTCAATCCCAGCCCAAAACCTTTAACATCATGTACATTACCTGTAGACACCCTATAAAATTTATCAAAGATTTTTGTCACCTGTTCTTTGCTCATTCCTATTCCCTTGTCACTAATTAAAATTTGTATTCTATTTTCACTATTTGCTGTAGCCACATTGATTTCTGGCTTTCCATTGGAGTACTTATTGGCATTGTCTAAAAGGTTGTAGATAATATTGGTCATATGTACTTCGTCTGCTGCAAATTCAGGATTATCCGCGTTTAAATGTAGGTCTAACGTGCCCTCCTTTTGTTCTATCTGAACCCCAAGGTTCTGAGATACCTGCTCTATTATTTCATGAATATTAACTTCCGTCTGCCTCAGCTTTACCTCTCCTTTGTCCAAAAGAGCCATTTGAAGCACTTTTTCTACTTGGCTTCCTAGTCTTGCATTCTCATCCCTGATGATGTTAAGGTATTTTGTTGGGTTTTTCTGATTTATCTGACGATCCTTCATCACTTCCACCGCTAAAGAAATGTTAGAAATCGGTGTTTTAAACTCGTGCGTCATGTTATTAATAAAGTCATTCTTTATAAGCGACAAGTTTTTCTGCTTCATCATCGTATTAATAGAGGAATAAAAAATGCCTCCAATCATCAAAATCAACAGGATGGAGCTTCCAAAAACACTCCACATATTCCCCATTATAAAGTTTTCTTTATTCGGAAAGTAGACATACAGAAACTGTTGCTGCTGAACCGCATCGTTTGGGAAAAGTTTTACTTTGTAGGCCAAGTCGCTTAATTCTGGTTGATTATCTAAGCCAAAAGAAGCAAAGATCATCTCTCCATTATTTTTCACGCCTGACTCGTAAGGCAAGTTTATTCCTAGGTTAGCCAGCTCTTGTTTTAGCAGCGTATCCAACATTTGTTGGTTCACACGTTCATATATATCTCTATCTCCTTGCATGAAGTCAGAAAGTACATCCTTTACCAAATTCGCTTTATTCCTAGATTTTTCTAACCCACTTAATTCCTTTTCTTCCTCCACCTCTATCCACTCATATTCTTCTTGAATCTCTGGTGCACCAAGGGCTACAACTGGCATATGAATCGTGGCTCCTTTCTTATTTAAAGAATCTTTTACTGCAGGCTTAGGGGGAACGTCCGTGTTTTGCTCTGGTCTGGCTTCCCCTAAAAGCCTATTCTGCTCATTCTCCCTTTTAACAGGGTTAATGGAAACTCCAGTATTTTCATACACGGGCCTATTTCTATTTCTCGCCTGTGGTAGACCCGTAGCATTTACAAAAGCCGCAAACTCTTGATCAATGATATTTAGTATTTGGTCTATATCCTGGTTTCTATTTCTAAACTCACTTGACTTCTTCTCAAATTCCTGCCAAACCTGATTCTGTTGTCTCATTACTTTTTTTACAAAAGCAAGCCTATTTTCTGGCAGCAAATTTCTTTCATCAAACTGGACGTCCGACACCTGAATGTTAAAACTAAACTCTTCCAAGCTTGGCATTGGTTCGTTAGGCTGAAAAACATAAATGATAGAATCTGGAGTTCTTGGTATAGAATGATTGCCGCCAGGCTGCTTAGTTTCCATCTTTGCTAGATGATTGCCACGAGTCTCCTTGGTTTCAATATTAGCAACACCTCCTCTTTTTGCAAATGACGTGTTAGAGGGAGAGTCCTTTTCTTTCTTTCTCAAAACCCTTCGAAGCTTTTTTGTAGGCTTTTCTTCAGACGTCAACGCAGCTAGAGTTAACTCTTCCTGCTCTTTTATTTTTTGCTGAGCCAGAAACATCACCTCTTGTTTTTCAACTTTGGTAATTGTCTGATTCATAGATTTAATTACTTTCCTATCGAATTGTTCTCTCTTAACCGCAATTGCATTTTCTATCCAATACCATTGAAAAGACACTAGAGCAATTAATGCAATCAGCATAAGACCAATAATACTTCTAAAATTCTTCATTCCTTCTTTAAGATATTAACTCTGCCATACCATAAACAACGAAATTAGAACATGACATATGTAATAAACGACTTTTAACACTTTTTAACCTAACGACTATTAACCGATTAAAGTAAAAAAACTAGCCCTAAAGTAACCTTATGTATCTATTTTCTTACTTTTGATTTCTATACCCAACCCTCTTTATATCATGAGACTTTCAGAAAAAACACACACAAAGCAGCCTGCCAACCCTGAGAAAATCCTACAATTCGGAACTGGGGTTCTTTTAAGGGGCTTATGCGATTTTTTGATAGATAAAGGAAATAAAGAAGGAAATTATAATGGAAGCATTGTAGTTGTTAAATCAATGCCCGGATCTGCCAAAGATTTTGAGGAACAAGACCAACTTTACACCGTTTGTGTTAGGGGATTAGAGAGTGGAAACATTGTTTCTGAGAACGTCGTTTGCGAAGCCATAAGTAGAGTAATTTCTGCCTCTGATCATTGGGCAGAAGTACTAAAGACAGCCGAAAACCCAGAAATGGACCTAGTCATCAGTAATACCACGGAAGTTGGCCTTAAATACATCAAAGAATCTGGCACTGCCGTGCCTGTTTCTTTTCCTGGAAAATTAACAGCTTGGCTAGAGCAGCGATTTAATGCTGGCCACAAAGGCGTTATTATCATTCCTACGGAATTGGTGGTAGACAATGGTAAAGTCCTTAAAGAACTTATTAATCAGCAGATAGACGGTCAGGGCTTATCCAAAGAATTTAAAAATTGGGTTAATGAGAAAAACCACTTTTGTAGTTCCCTTGTAGACAGAATAGTCCCTGGTAGGCCCTCTAAAGAAGAGCATGAAAGTCTAAACAAAGAATTGGGATACGAAGACACCTTACTCGTTAAGTCAGAATCCTATGCATTATGGGCCATTGAAGGCGACAGTTACATAAAAGAAACGCTTTCTTTTGAGAAATCTCATCCTGGAGTGGTTATTGAAAAAAACATCACTCAATACCGAGAGCTTAAATTAAGAATGCTTAATGCCCCTCATACTCTGATGTGTGGCCTTTGCTATTTGGCTGGTTTTGAAACTGTTAAAGATGCCTTAAACAACCGCATGATTGAAAAATATATTTCCAATCTCATGCTGACGGAATTAGCCCCTGCCCTACCAAAAAACATTGACTCAAAACTAGTACAGCGTTACGGCCAAACCATTTTAGACCGCTTTAGGAATCCCTATTTAGACCATAAATGGCTTAGTATTACTTTCCAGTCTACTATGAAACTGAATATGCGTGCCATGCCGCTTTTGCATCGTTACTATGCTATTTTCAACTGTGTTCCACATTATTTCGCCCGTGGCATTGCTGCATATCTGTTATTCACGAAAGCAGTAAGACATGTAAATGGCACTTATTACGGAGATAATAACGGCACAGAGTACGTCATTAACGATGATCAGGCCGGCTGGTATTTTGAGGCCTGGAAAAATAACGACCCAAAAGAGGTTGTTCAAAAAGCTCTTTCTAATAAAGACTTTTGGGATACAGATTTAACGGAGCTCAAGGGTTTTGAGGAAGCCGTTGCCGTTCATCTTTCTAATATGATGATGGCCGGGGTTAAAGAGGTGGTTTCTGCTTTGAATGTCTTTGCTTAGGAAGCTCTCCTATTCAAGCCGCCTCTAAAAAAGAAAGTACTGGCTATGAGTGATTTTAGATCTCTTCATATCCAGCACCTTCCTAAATGCATATAGTTGAATAAATGGGAAAACAAAGCTAGCATAGGAACAGAAGATGGCTTTATATTATTCGACTGTTTTCCAATACATATTTGACGAAATTTAGCATGTGGTTTAAAAGGACAGGGAGTTAATGCAGTCGAATTTTATGTCTTCTTTTTTTCAAATATTTTAGCTTAAATGTTTGGAAGATTTAAACTAGCCGTGCATCTTTGCAGTCCCAAAAGAAAGGGAGTTTAGCTCAGTTGGTTCAGAGCATCTGCCTTACAAGCAGAGGGTCGGGGGTTCGAATCCCTCAACTCCCACAAAGCTTAACGCGAAAAAGAAAAGCACTTACATTAATTTGTAGGTGCTTTTGTCATTCAAGAGCATTACTAGCCTCATTGCAACTCGGACAGATGCCAGCTAAGTCTAACTAAAATTAAGGGCCTAAGAACAAACGTGGGAGACTGAAGCTGATCCTCTCACCAAAAACTGGTCAGTGAGTTAAGATAGTTTTTCTTCTTAAATCACTGAGTTATGACGTGACGAATCTGGATAGTTATTGTAATACATCAACGTTTAAATTCAAAGAGTCTTAAAAGCTTTGAAATAGCAAGAATCTCTTGCGAACTAGCACAGAAGTACAAAGTTTATCTCCAACAAATCAGTCTTTCAAGATAATTCTCACTCTGTAAACCCCTTCATTATCATTTGAATTGGTATCATTAATGCCCAGGAACAGCCGTCCAACTTTGTAAGCCTTAATTTCCTGCTTTTTACCAATAAAAAAATATTCTGACGATTCATTATTTATTTTCCCTATCAAAGCTCCTGTACTTATATCAAGTAAAGGCCTACTTCCCGACCCTGTATATGGAGAAGCTCCATCAGGGTCACAGTATTTTTTCTCCTTAAGATTCCAAAGAATTTTTCCGGTAGAGCTCATTTCAATTGTTTGTCCCTCTTTTAAATCAATACCTGTATCAAACCATTTCGCTTTACCAGAAATGGTAAAAGTCTTACCAATCATAGGAAATAATTCGAACACTTCTTTATCACTAACCTGACGTCCGAATTCGGCAATTTCAAACTCCTCCACAAAAGTTACATTTTGTGCTATTTCCTTTCCATACCACTTTTGGAGTGCTATTAGATTGTCTGGTCTGACAATACTAAATGGAATCGTATTGTGAAATAGAAATTCAGCTTGCTTTTCCTTACTTGCCAAGACCTCATCCAAAACACCTTCTGCCTTAGGATTGGCTTCTATCACTTGAGATTCATGGGCTCCACATGAAGAAAGCTTTGTTTCCCAAACTTCATCTATGTCAATAGCAATATCAGGGATGTATGAAAAATTAACAGTGTGAAAGTCCCGCATGTACATAAATACAGGCATTTTCTTCTGTTCTAGCTGTTCAGAAGCCTCTCGTACAATCCAACCTGCAGTCATATTGTCGTTATGACCACCCTTGGCAGGATAAAAAGTAAACACAATATCAGCGTTCCACTCCTCAATTGACTTAGTTACCTTTTCCCTTATTTCTTTGGTATTCTTCAATACACCATCATGGTAATCAAGTATTTCATAGGCTGATAAACCTAGAATTTCCTTTGACCTCGCTGCCTCCTTATACCTGCGTTTAGCAAGGTCTTTAGGCTTCATTGAATAATGTCCAGCATCACCATTCGTAAGTGACATGAATTTTACTTCATGCCCTAGCTTAGTGTACTTGGCTGCTACGCCACCCGCATAAATCTCTCCTTCATCGGGATGGGCGAATATCACCATAACACGTAAAGGTTGTTGAGCATAAGAGAACTTTATCGTGCTAAGAAACACTAGAGCTAGTATATATATTTTCATTTGTTAATTATTAAGAAAGGGAACCAATGAATATAATTTATTTAAAATCACTTTTTAGAATAAACTAAATCTTCAACATCGCCTTGATCAACGGGAAATAGTAGACTAAATAAATACCCGCCAATTATACAAGTAGGCATAGCGATAAGTGGATAAATAAAGAAGTTAAGGTCGGTGCCATATTTTACAAAAGCTAAAACGAAAATACTTAAGACCGCTCCTATCAGTGTGCCTTTCCAATTGGCCTTTTTAATAAAAATCCCAAGTATAAAAATACTCGCCAAAGCACTGCCGAAGAGGCCAAGAACTTCTTGGAAAAAGAAGAACAAGGACTTTACTGGAAATGCAGCCATGAGACAGGCAACCGCCGTTCCCAATATACCAACGCCTACTGTGGCCCATTTGGCCATGGACAGACCTTTTACTTCGGTATAAGTTTTGGAAAAACGCTTATAGAAATCTACCGTTATCACTGTAGAAACACTGTGCATGCTGCTATCTAGGCTTGACATAGATGCTGAGTAAATACCTGCTATCACTAAACCGGCAACACCCGGAGGCAATTGATTGGCAATAAAGCGTGGAAATACGCTGTCATTTTGCATTCCAATGCTCAAAAACTCAGGGTGAACTTTAAAATAAACGTACAGAAAGGTCCCTGTCATAAAAATCAAGATACCAGCAGGGATAGAAATAATGCCATTGAGCCAGATACTCTTACGTGCATCTGCTTCGCTTGTGGTGGTCATATAGCGTTGAACAATGGCCTGATCCGTCGTATAAGGAGCCAAATTAAGTGCAAAAGAGCCAAGAAATAAAGACCAGGTTACAACCTCGGTAAAGCTAAAGCGGAAATCAACCAGTTGTAATTTACTATCTGCCAAAGCAGTGTCATAAATAAGACCCAAGTCACCAATATCAATGGCGATATAAACCAAACTGACGATCAAGCCCATAATCAACACCATTACCTGAATCACATCAGTCCAAATTACGGCTTCAATTCCACCTAAATAGGTATAAAGCACTGCCAAAACGCCCATTATCACAATGGCTGTATAAATATCCATCCCAATCACGGTAGATAAAGCCAGAGCGGGTAGGTAAACTACAATCCCCATTCTTACCAATTGGAAAAGAACAAAAGAGCTGCTACCAAACATGCGAACAGCTACATTGAAACGCCTTTCTAAATACTCATAAGCCGTTGTTACATTTAACTTTTTGTAAAAAGGAAGATAATAGGTTATCACAATGGGCACGATAAGCAAAATCGTAAAATAGCTTAAATAGATCTGCCAATCGAAGGCATAAGCCAAGGCAGGCTGAGAAAGGTAGGTGATAGCACTAAGCATTGTTGCGTAAATACTGAGTCCTGTAGCCCACCAGGGAATTCTACCTCCACCTAAAAAGTAATCGTTGGTAGTTTTGTTGCCTCTGGAAAAATACCAGCCCATGAAAAGCATCAGAAACAGGTAAACAAAAAGCGTCACATAATTTACCCAGCCAAAGTCAGGCTCTTCCTTTTTAAAATTAGCACGAAGCACCTTGTTGGTTCTTACTCCTGGGCTTATCTCTCCACCTGGGATTATTATGTTGCCACCCCAGTGTACTGCTGACGTCACCACTGGTGTTGCTGAAGGTAATTCTCCTTTTTTTACCCAAGTGTCTGTAATAGTATGATAGGCCCAGATTGTAGGGCTAAAGCTAGTAGTCTTCAAAAGTTCTAATTGTTTCTTTTCGCTTTCTGAACCAGCATGATCACCCATCAAGCCTATTCTTTCGTGTAGGTATTGACCAGAACCACCCGCTCCACCGAAGACTAAAATGTGCGAATCCCCTTCTTTAGTCGCAGGGGCAGCAGCCAGATAGGCACCTTCTACACCTGGTGTATTGTTGCTCGGGGAGGCATGTTTTTTTGACCAGTTTTTTGCTAAAATGTTATATTCATACACATCATCTAGCATCCGATACCTAGGCGATTGTGCACTGTCAAAAGACAAGCCGCTAAAAAGGTAAATACAATCTTCATGGCCATTGCTCTGCCCTACCATTACTGCTTGCATGCGATGTTTTGCTGGAAAGTCAGGTTCTTGCATCCAAGTGAATTGCTTACGATTGAGTGAAGCCTTAAGATTGAAGGTTAGGAAAGCAGAAGTAGTGAGGCCACCCTTTTCCTTTTGCCCACCAAGTATATAAACGGTATTCCCAGCTAGCGTTGCTGACATGCTACTGAGTGGGAAAGGTAACGATGGAAGTTTTTCGAGAACAATATCCTGGTTCTCCCATTTTAATATGAAAACATCCTTATAAACGCCCGTTTCATTATCTCCGCCAATGCACAACAAGCCTTGCTCCGTGGTAATGGAGACACCATTGGCTAGGGCCTGCGGTAATACGGTGGCTGATTTGTGCCACTGAGACTTGTCTTTGTCTTTTGTAAGAAGATAGATACTGTTATGCCATTTCTTTTGTCCGCCTTCCCATACGGGTTCGTTGGGAAAATTGGCCCCACCCGCAAATATTAGAGCATCATTATGGGTTCCAACAAAAGCACCATTTAAGCCAACTGAATTGGGCATGGGTTGCAATTCGGACCAATCAAAAATAGCAGCATTGTCCTGAGCATAGGTGATAAAACTACTAAGAACTAGCGTTAACAGTACAAAAAAGCGGACGAATTCATTTTGACGATTGTTGCATTCATTCATTTTGTAAGAATCATTTAATATACTGGCGTCTGTTTTTCTTCCAATTCATGGATAGAAGGCCAAAAAAGCAGGTCACTAGCCTCTCGAACGTTATCCCCTCCCAAATCAACTGGAACGCAAGTAAACATCCATTTCCAAGAGTTTCCTCCATGAGGTATTTTTAAAAGAACCTTATTCCACCCTTCTTTTAGCTTTACCATTGTGGGGTTTCGATAAAAATAATCCTCGTCCATAAAGGGAATTTCATCGCTTTTTTCTGGATAGCATGCTTGTTGCCATTGTGGTGGTTCTATAATTTCATCATTTACCCAAATACCTCTTTGTGTGTAGTGCCACTCACCCAGTATGGGTGTGGGGCCACCCCTTCATCCTCCAGATCTGCACCAGCCCTGAAAACCAATCCAAAACTCCTGAATTCTTTCTGTTGGTACATATATTCTTGTTAAAGCGTAGTACGTTCCTTTAGGGGTAGAAGTGTATGAAGGAAAACCAAAAAAATGTTTGAGATGAATTGTTCCTCCGGCCACTATCTCCGACCAGCTATAGGTTGAATCTCCTATTTCATAAGACCCTTGAAGTGATTTCTCTACAGGAAAGGTAGTGTTAAAGTTTCCCATATGATCTAAAGGCCCTAAGAGTCGCCAAACTAATTTTGACTGCAGGGTGTAAGGAAACTCCTTGTTTTGAAAAAAGGAGTCTCTGTGTTTAACTACTTTTTTCTCAAAGCTTAAGAAAGCCCTAAATTCAGGCGTTTGTGGTGCGGGTAGCTTAGCCCTGTATTCAAAATGATTCTTTGATTTACCATGCCAAATTGACTCTGCATAAAACACAATAGCTGGGTAAATAGGATTTTGCTTTAAAATATCCCGTTCATGGTGTACGCGATTATCTGGCCAAGCACACAAAATACCTCCCAAAGCTAGATCATCTCCAATTGGCTGTCTACAAGGTTGCTGAAAAAACAAGCGAACCATCCCAGCAAAAGGGTCGAGATGATTGATATAATTTGCACGTGAATCTATGAAGCGGTGTCCCTCTCGTACCTCATGCATTGCCCATAGCTGACTTATGGAGTTGGAGTCTTGAGGTATGGCAAGACCCTTATCCCAAACAATTACTTCTCGGTCATTATTCTTGAGAACGTCGATGATATCGTGTAAAATCTGCGTATCCATCAATTCTCTGCTGTTTCTTACTTCATCTGTGCCATTATGGACATAAGGGCATAGTTTCGGCGTCAGCCAAGCTACAAAGCTCTTTAAAGAGGTTCAGTAAAATAGGCTTAACCCTTAGGTCATTCATTGAATTATATCCAGACGCTTTACGGAAAGCTTCGGTATGACCAGGGATGTCAAACTCAGGGATAACGGTTATAAATCGTTTCTGACAGAATTGAATAATCTCTTTAAAGTCCTCTTGAGTGTAAAAGCCCCCCTTACCTCTGCTGGTAGCTTCAATAGATTGTAATTGTGGATATAGCGTACTTTCTAGTCGCCATGCTGGGTTATCGGTCAAGTGCCAATGAAAAGTATTGTATTTGTACAGAGCAAGTATTTCAATTTGCTCTTTGAGTTGTTTCACAGATTGGAAGTTTCTACCTGTGTCGTGTAAAAATCCACGAATATTGAAGGCCGGAAAGTCTATAATCCTAAGCTGTGGCAAAGTGTTGCTACCTCCTAAAACTATCAGTTGTTTAAGGGTTTGTAGCCCGTAGAAAGTCCCTTTGTCGTCATTGGCTTTTATGCGTACATCTTTACTTATTTCTAAGTGGTAGCCTTCTTTATGATTGAAATCAATGCTGGAGTCTTTTATCAAGTGAACTTTTAAACCATTCGTGGTTTTAGGTGTCTCATTGCTTTTTAGGAACTCGCTGAGCTGCTCGATAAGTTGTGGAAAATCATTTTCAACAATATCTAAAGCGTTATATTTCAATTCATATTGGCCAAATATGACTTCTCGCGGCTGAGGAATTAAGGGATATTTGTCAACTAAACTTTGCTGAGCACTAGCGTCGATGGGCAGAATCAATACGACAAAAATAACTTCACAAAAAGCAACAAAATGCCTTTTCATCACTTGAACGTTTATTATGGTTTACGGTAAGAATCCCGGCCATTTGTAAGCCACTCCAAAGAAAAACTCGTGAATACATTTTCGCTGTGTTCGTCTTTTTCGAAGAACAAGCCGATGTCGCCATTTTCCAAAACCGTCATAGAAGAGTAGGCTGAGCTTCCGGCATAGATCGTTTTACCTTCAGTCCAAGTTTTACCTTCATCGT
This sequence comes from Arcticibacterium sp., assembly GCA_047623945.1. Taxonomy (GTDB): domain Bacteria; phylum Bacteroidota; class Bacteroidia; order Cytophagales; family Spirosomataceae; genus Arcticibacterium. Next base: position 14,025 of record JBLHOT010000003.1, read on the forward strand.
AGCTAATTCTTACGGTCATATTTTGTCTTCCTTTTTCCATTTTGGCATTTGAAAAAAGTAACCTGTCTTTGTCAAAACCATCCTGTATTGAAGTGTATCGGATAATGCTTGCATTACAGCCTGGATCAATCAAATCGGGGGAAGGAGACGTATTCCATGTTTTGCCTTGATCTTTGGAAGTGTGAATATATCTCATTCCTGCCTTATTTACCCTTGCATTTACCATCCAAGTACCATCATTGAGCTCAACTACCTTTGATTCATCTGCTGGATTTATTGCAGTATCCATAAGGTACCATGACTTTCCGTGATCATCACTGCCGAATAGATGCATACCACGCTGCAAGTTTACCATACAGTGTAAAAGCCTTCCGTCTCGTGTTTGAATTCCTCTGCCCGACGTGATGAACTTAAACTCCTTGTCCCAAGCTGGGTTGGTTATTTGGGCCGTGATGTCTACGGATTCGCTCCAAGTTTTTCCGTTGTTTGAACTCTTGGTTACATATAGGTAGTAAACGTCTTTTGCTTTGTCTAAATCCATGACGTTGTAGAACATGAATATCTCATTGGTCTTGCTATCCACAATCATGGAAGGATCAGATGCAGACTGACCATTGGGTAAATTCACAACGGTTTCAATAGCCGACCAAGTTTTGCCACTATCTGAACTTCGTCGTTGCACAATATTGATGTCTTTACTGTACTTGAGATCGCCACATCCTGGCACTCGTTCATCAATAGAAGCGATAAGATCACCATTAGGGGCCGTTATAATGGCTGGAATTCTGTAACACGCAACATCTTTGTTTTCTTCAGCATTGAATACGTTCTGAAAAACAAGTGGCTTTTCTGGGTACTGTTTTTTAGGTACTTGGACCTGGCAGCTACCAAGAAGTAATAATGTAAAAGCAACAACCTTTTGCATCTGTATATATGTTTATAAGGATAATTTTTCAAATGTTTGCCAGCATTGATACATGGCACGTGGTACATGGAAGCAGCCCTTCCACTTACCCCCCTTTAGATCTAATAAGACTTCTCCTTGTCTATTAAGATACCCATACCATTCACCATTTTCAGGATCTGAAAAATGAGACCAAGCGTAGTCATGAACTTTATCATACCATTCAAGAAACTCTGGCTTTTTAGTTAACTGATACGCTTTCGCCAGAGCAACCAAACTTTCAAGATGTACCCACCATAGTTTTTGATCCCATTCTAATTGCTGAAGCGGGCAACCTTTGGCATCCATAAAATAGAAAATTCCGCCATACTTGGAATCCCAGCTATGGTTGAGAATCGTTAAAACAGTTTCTGCCGCCTTGTTGATTAAGTCTTCGTCATTTCTTCTTTGACCTATATCCATCATAAACCACATGGCCTCTATTCCATGACCAGGGTTTAACAACCTGCCATTGAAGCTATCTTCTAGCGAACCATCAGGACGCACATTTTCATAAATAAGCCCTGAGGGTTTGTCCAAAAATACTTCCATAACCTCATTTATACTGTAATCTATTGTTTTTTCAACCTCCTGGCTATCTAAAACATCTTCTAGCTCCAAAACGAGATTCGATAAGATCATGGGAAGGGCGAAGCTCTTTAATGGTCTTGTTTCCGTGTTTTTTTCAAGGCTTCCTTTTGAGCTATCTTTTCGTTTAAGAATATTAAAGTACGTTTTCCTAGCCAGTTCTTTAATCTCTTTATCACCACTTGCCTTAGCGTATTGGCTGAAGGCCATTGCCGCAAAGCAATCAGAAAAAATATTATAAGGTTTCACAAGAGGTTTGCCTTCTGACGTAGTAGAGAAGTAAAAGTTTCCGTTTTCATCCGAACCATGTTCAATCAAAAAGTCAATGCCTGATTTAGCTATTTTGAGCCATTGCTCTTTTTGCTCTACTTTGTTATAAAGCATAGAAAACATCCAAGCTTGTCTTCCTTGTAGCCAAATAAACTTATCCGTTTCAAATACTTTTCCCTTGGTGTTTAAGCAGGTGAAGTAGCCCCCGTTAGAATTATCCTGTGAAGCGTTTTCCCAAAAAGGAATAATGTCATTAAGTAGTGTCTCGCGATACAGATTGGAAAGTTTCATTGATTTATATGTATAACATAACACAAGGTTAAAGATTAAATTCTAGTAATAAGACATAGTTACCTATTTTTACGACCCCAACAATTACAATTAATGAAAAAAGGCTTGAAGATTACTCCATTAGAAAACCTCTCTTTGGTAGACAAAGTAGAGCTGAGGGTAATGAAGTTTATAAAGGATAACCAGCTTAAAATTGGTGACCCAATTCCTAAAGAATTGGAGTTTGCTGAAGCCCTTGGAGTGAGCAGAACTGTAGTACGAGAAGCTTTACTGAGACTGCGAACACTGGGCATAGTTGAATCCAAAAAGCACAAGGGTATGATTTTGACTCACCCTGATATTATTCAAAATATCGAAAAGGTGATTGAATCAAACCTACTTGGAAATCAGACCCTCACTGATTTCTTTGAACTGAGGCTCATTTTGGAAATGGGAATGGCCGACCTCTTATTTGCCAGAAAAACAGAAGAAGATCTTCATGCCCTAGAAAAGATTGTGAAGCAAGAAAAGAAATTTGGCGAAAACGGTGCTTTTTTTAGCCTAGCCCTAGAGGTCGCTTTCCATGGTAAACTTTATGAAATCTCTGGAAATGAAACACTAAAAAAGTTTCAAAACCTGCTTCTACCGGTTTTCAAGTATGTTCACGATACTGTACTTCCAGAAGGGCGAAGTTTCGAATATTCTTCTGGAAAATTCATTACACATGGCGACCTTTTAAATGAACTGATCTCAGGCACACCCGAGACTTTCAGAATAGCTATGCGAAAACATTTAGAACCGCACTTTGACCGAGTACTTAAAGTAATTCAAAGCCCGACAGTTTTAGAAGCCTAATTCTAACATTGTCAAATAGATATAATAAAAAAAGTCCCGAGTCTTATATTTCCAATTAGACCGCTAGGCGGGTTTTATGCTAAACCACTTGCTCAAGCCTAAGGCCTTTAATTCTCCTATTGCAAGCTGATATACCTTATCCTCAACTGTATTGTGTGGAAACCTACTAGGGCCACAATCTACGCCAAAGTATTTCATGAAACCTTTACCAGATCCATTGAAACCACCTACTGCATCTAACGTTTGTACGAATCGAATAGCCTTTTCTTGTAAAACCGCCGCCGCCTCATTCTCTCCATGTTCAAAAAGACGTCTGATTTCATAATACAAGGGAGCCAAGTGATTGTAAGTGCTACCAACCCAGCCTTGAGCACCAAAACCAAGCCCTGCTAAGAATATTTCATCAAAACCGAATAAGATATTAAACTCACCATTTTGAAAGTCACTTGCCTGCCTAAATCCAATTAAATCGTTGCTAGTAAACTTTATACCCGCTAAGTTAGGAATGACCTTAGATGCCTTTTCCAAAAACTTCACCATGTCTAAATTAGCTCCTGACAAAACTGGAATATGATAATAGTAGAAAGGCAAATTTGGAGCACAAGCTGCAATTTCCTTACAATAGGTTACTAGCGTATCAATGCTGTTAAGTCTGAAATAATAGGGTGCAAGGGCCGCTATTGCATCTACCTTATCTGCAGAGTGTGAAGCAAGCTCCTTAGCGTTTTCCAGGCAGGTATCACCCACATGGTCTATTAAAAACAAGTCTGGTTTCTTACACTTGTTCCAAGCATTGACTATCTCCTTTCTTTCATTAATTTGAAGAGAAGCGAAATCGCCAGTAGAACCATTCATAAACACACCAGAAACCTTGTTGTTTCTTAAAAATTCGGCGTAAGTAGGAATAATGGAAGTATTAAGAGAACCATCTTGGTTCATTGGAGTATAAGACGCAGCGATCAAGTTTTTAAGCATAACAAATGAGGAGATTTGAATTAAACAAAAGAGGGAGAGTCAGAGCATTTACACCCTAACGCCTCTTTTTATAACCTATGAAAGTATTTAATGTTTTCTATCTATAACAGCATATCAATTTAGCATCTTATTTGTATCCAGGAGGTTGTACTTCTTCCTAGCATGTTAATTGGTAATATCATTAAGAACTCTTCGCTTTATATATTTAATACTTTCAAGTGCGGTAGATGTTCTTTGAAAGCTTTTGTGTTATGTATAACATAACACGAAGTTATGAACAATCTTAGAAGTATTGCAAATTCATTTACCCTTTTGAATACCTCTAAAGCAGAAAAGGCAAATACAGAATGATGCGACACGTTTTTCTGTTAAAACAGTTGCTAAAGTTACATAAAGGACCGCTTTAGCTCATGCAGAAGATGATTTAAAACAGTGAACTTATTAGGATATAAGGGCCTAATGGCCAACCTCAAGACAAAGGGGGCCCAGCCATTGATTGTTTTACAGGCTCACTAAAGACCAAAAAAAGGGGCAGCAAAATTGCCACCCCTTGTTTCCATAAATAGTTTTAAATTAATAGCCATCGTTTTGAACAATGTAGCCTTCAATGTTTGAAGCACCATCAATGGCACTTTGTGGAATTGGGAAAAGCCTCATTTTAGGATCGTTATTCGTCTTTTCTGTCCAAGAGCCTTCATACTTTCCGAAACGGATTTGATCTCCACGTCTAAACCCTTCCCAATACAATTCAAAACCCCTTTCTCTAAGCATTATTTCTAAATTAACTTCGCTTAATGCTGGAGGAGTTTGAGCTGGTCTAGCTGTTCTAGATGCCCTTAAGGTGTTTATATCGGCAAGAGCACCGGCATTGTCACCATTTCTCAACTTAGCTTCGGCACGCATTAGGTAGATTTCTCCAAGACGCATCATCACCAAGTCCACACTACTAAAATTATTGCCATTAGGTGAAGTACGACTATACTGATATTTTCCAACTCTATAACCCGTTTTATGCAGTCTCCCTTCATTGGTAAAGTCAACTTGGAGCGTGTGATCTACATAAGCCACATTTTTATCTGGTCCGTTGCCTTTGATTTGCTTTACAGGGTAAATTCTATATCCACCATCGCAGGTTATAAACTGTCCTTCTGAGTTCTTTCTGGGTCCCCATGGCGTACCACGAATAATTCCACGATTCATTTCGAAGTCTTCCGGTGCCACACAGATGTAATTAGCCTCGTCGTTTAAGGGAGACTTGCCTTCTAGGTTTGCCAGCTCCGCAGATACCACCACATTGTGCTGATAGAACCTAGCATCAACTGAAGGATCATCATTCCCATAAGCATCAACCCATGTTTGATAAAAATCAGGCGTAATAGCCGGCCCATCTGTTCCATCAGAACTTGGATACTCAAGCCTTCCCCATTGAGAACCAGCCATAGACCAATATGCCCACCTACTATGCTCCCTTCTCAAAACACCCCTTTGATCCAATGCAAAAATTAACTCTTGGTTAGAATTATTAGCATCAATAAAAAGCTCGAAATACTCTGCTGATAAAGTATACTTTCCGTTACTAATAATCTTATTCGTGTAATCTATCACCTTATCCATATCTGCTTGTGCAAAGTTAGGACTGCCATAAGGGTCGCGATAAACTGCAGCATTCAAGTGAAGTCTGGCTAATAAGCCCCAAACAGCTCCTTGGGTAATTCTTCCAGGGCCACGATCGGTATTTACCAGGTTCACAACCGACTCTAATTCACTTTGAATATAATCCAAGGCTACCTGTCCTCTAATCAATTCAGATATTTCACTTGAATTTTCCTTTTTAAATACCACGCCCCAGCTATCAAGCATGAGCATATTTAGATATGCTCTTAATGCAATCATTTCATATAAAGCACCGGAGGCTTCATTATTACCAGCAGTAGATAGTGGCCTGAGCACTTCAATTGCCGACAGACACCTAGAAATATTTCTAGTAAGCTCATTCCAAGAGCTTCCTACTAGGCTGTTTCCTGATGTAATACTATGCCTATGAGCATCAAGGAACTTCCCGCCGTCGAACCACTCGGTTCCCCCTCGATATGGTAAGATGGCCTCATCGGAGGGTATAAGTTGCAAGCCAAAATAATTAGTGTGCCTCCAAGTCCATGAGACTTGGCCATAAGCAGGAGCAATGGCTCCGCTAACAACTTCTGCTTGCCCTTGACCGAATAAGGACTCGTCAAGCACTTCTTCTTTCAAATCTGTACAGCTCCAGTCCACCATGGCTAGAACTAAGATTGATAATACAAGTAAGATTTTTCTTTTCATGCGAGTATATTTTTATTAGTATGACCTCTTTCTCGATAATGTTTCACAAAAAACTACCAAGTAGAGCTTTAGATTTATTTAAAATGAAACATTTAAACCGAGCATTAAACTACGAGGCTTAGGATAAGTAAAGCGATCAATGCCAAAAGTTTGAACTCCACCAATAGAGCTTCCCGTATTTATTTCTGGATCAAAACCGGTGTAGTCAGTGATTACAAATAAGTTTTGCCCTGTCACTGAAAAACGAATATTAGTCATCCATTTGTCTAGCCCAACCTTTTGAGGGCTTAATTTGTACGACAAGGTTGCGTTATTCATTCTCAAAAAGCTTTCGTTTTCTAGGTATCGCGTAGAAACCTCGTTTGAATTAGTCATAGCCTCACTAGAATATTGAACAGCAAAGTCCGTCGTATTAAATGACGATGCCAAGTTTCCCTTATTGAAAATAGACATGGCCGTATGATTGTAAATTTTATTGCCAGAAACTCCATTAAAATTTAAACTTAGTTCAAAGTTTTTATAGCCAAAGTTGGTATAAAAAGCGTATAACACGCTAGGCAAAGCTGTACCAACTACTATCCTGTCATTTTCAATAACTTGCCCATCGCCGTTTTGGTCTTTAAACTTATTAAGTCCATCATCTCCAATGCCAATGAATTCTTTCATGAAAAAAGAGCCAATGGCTTCGTCATTGATGTACCCATTGATAGTGGCACCGGTTTGGCCAGCTCCTGAAGCAGCACCTGTTGTTAATACGGCATAAGGTGAGTCCACAACTCTATTTTTTATTAAGTTCATATTACCCCCAATGTTGTAATAAAATCCACTTTGGCTTCCATTCTGGAAATCTAAAGCCATTTCAAGACCAGAGTTTCTGATTTCCATATTTGGAACATTCGTCCAAAAGGTCGCGGTAGGTTGAATTGGATCGGCAGGAACGGCCTCTAAAAGTATATTGCTAGAAATCTTATTGAAGTAATCAATGGTACCCGTTAATTTATTGCTAAACAATCCAAAATCTAACCCAATATTAGATTGTGTTGAAACCTCCCACTGTACGTTTGGATTAGCCAATCTCGTATAAATAGTACCATATGGATAATCATCTAAGGTAGTGGCGTTCGGGTTTAAAGGATAGGTGTCATTATCTGCTCTACTATCATTAAAGCTCGCCTGCGTGATTTTTGAAGGAATTTCTTGATTTCCTGTCTGCCCCCAACTGGCTCTTAGTTTTAAATTCGTAAACGCGGAACCGACCATGAAGTCTTCATTCGTTATATTCCAACCTGCTGCAAAAGAGGGGAAGTAACCATACTTGTTATTTGCTCCAAACTTGGACGAGCCATCCGCACGGAAAGTAGCCGTTAATAAGTACTTACTGGCAAAACAATAATTCACTCTTCCAAAAAACGATTGTAACTCATTCTTGATAGCATAAGTATTAAGGGTAGTTGGTTGCTCCTGCGTGCTTGTTTGATCTTGGTATCTTGGCTCAATATCATTGTTAGCAAAACCAGTTAATCCGAAAGAACTTCGGTTTTCGAAAAACTCTTGAAAGGAATGACCAGCTAAAAAGTTTAGGTTATGACTCTCTTTAGCAAACACATAATTTAAGGTGTTCTCAATTAAGCGATTGCTGTTTTTGGAATAAATTGAGTTCAAGGAGCCTAAATCTAGGCCTTCCAAAAGTGCATAAGGTAAGCTTTGAACAACTCTATCTGTGGAAGAGAAATCAACTCCAAGGTTCATCTTATAGGTAAGGCCCTTATAAAACTCAATACTTGGTGAGATATTAACAATAATCCTGTTATTGGTTGCTTCGTCTGTATACAACTGCTGTCTTGCGATTGGACTAAGGATGTCGTCAAACAGTGCCGGCTGACCATTAGTGAGGGTTGGAATGGTAGGGTTTAATCGTAACATATCTACCACCATTGAACCTTGATCTGGCCGATCGTTCTGAGTCTGAGCTCCTATAAAATTGTAGGCTATTTTAACTTTACCATCAAAAGCATTTTGAGTTAAATTCAATCTTCCAGAATAACGCTTCAAACTACTATTGTTTAAAATTCCTTCTTGATTATCAAGACCTAAAGAAGCGAAATAATTAAACTTTTCAGTTGCTGCTCCACTCATAGATAGGTTGGTGGTGGTAGACTGAGCCGTTCTTGTTAGTTCGTCTTGCCAGTTGGTGTTTCCCCCTGCATCATATAGGGTTCCTCCAGCACTTACAACTTACTTTTTGAAATCCGCAGCACTGAAAACATCAATATCATTTGCCAACGATGAAGTGGCTGTTGTAACTGATAAATTTACTGTTGACTTACCTTCTTTACCCTTTTTGGTGGTGATTACAATCACGCCATTTGCTGCCCTCGCACCATAAATAGCTGAGGCCGACGCGTCTTTCAAGACATTTATAGACTCGATGTCCTGGTGGTTAATAAAGTTAAGCGGATTGCTCGCTATACCATTTAGAAGCATTATCTAACACAAAGCCATCGATTACATAAAGTGGTGTGGTACCAGATCTTAAACTTCCAACGCCACGAATCACCACGTCTTGAGCTGCCCCTGGCTCCCCACTTACAGACGTTACGTTTACACCGGCTATTTTCCCCTGAAGCAACTGTCCCGGGTTTGCTACAATTCCTTTATTGAAATCCTCACTTTTAAGGGTTCCTACGGCTCCCGTGATATCCGTCTTCTTTTGTGTACCATAGCCCAAAACGACTATATCGTCAAGCTGATTTGCTTCTGGACTAAGCTGAACACTTATATTGGTTTGATTTCCAACTACAACTTCTGTTCTACCATAGCCTATAAAGTCCAAAATCAATATCGCGTTTTGGTCCTTTACACTGATGCTAAACTTTCCTTCTGCATCACTTAAGACACCATTCGTAGTACCTTTCTCAACGATAGAGCAACCTACGAGTGCTGAACCGTCCGTTCCATCTGTTACTTGTCCACTCACATTTATGAGTAATGGAACAGCCAGAGCCGTATTGACAATTAGCAACCCGAACACGCCGAGACAAATTGCGAAATTTAAATAGAGTTTTTTCATAATAATAGATTTTTAAGGTTTAGTAAACACGATCCTCGGGCATTAGACTCTAGCAGAAACAATGTTTTCATGTTAAATAGTTAAAATGAGCTCATTGTGCAAACTATTAATTTTGGGTTTTATTTCAAGGTTATTTTAAATCTATTTTGTCTTACCCCCCCTTTTATACGTAAATTTTTACGTATAAAAGGGGGGTATTGCTCTAATTCTCGATATTCCAATATGTTTTGAATTGCCAGATTTATTACTTCGATAGCAATCACTACTTAGGGGAAATCAAAGTGTTATGACAGACCTTATTATTAGAAGATATAGGACTATCAATGTTTCCCGTTCTCTGACAAATAAAAATCGTTCAAATTCCAATGAATTAGGTATTGTTTGAGCTTATTTGAATCAATTTTTCATCAGAATTCATTTATCTTTAGCAACTTCTGACAAACTTACTCAATGAAAAAAACACTCTTACTACTGATCTGTGCTCTTCAGGGCACAGCCCAAATACAAGTAAACAACATTCAAATAGCCCGCGATACGTGGGGTGTTCCACATATTTTTGCTAAAACAGATGCCGAGGTAGCCTACGGACTCGCTTGGGCTCATGCCGAAGATGATTTCAAAACTATCCAATTAACTTTATTGGCGGGTAAGGGCCAACTAGCCAAGCTGCAGGGTAAAGATGGAGCAGCTATTGATTATGTAGCAGGTTTGCTAAGGACTAAACAAACGGCCCAAGAGAAAATCGGAGAAATATCACCTGATTTTCTGGCCGTGGCCAATGGATACCTAGATGGGATAAACAAATACGCGTCCCTTCATCCTAATGAAATCCTCGTCAAAAGAAGCTTTCCGATCAGCATAAATGATTATTTGTCGGCCATGTTACTCTCGCTCTCCGTTATATCCGGTGCAGATGGAGTGTTGAAAGACATTTTTAATGGCACCATTGAAAATCCAGCTATAAAAGAGGAAATAAAAGGTTCTAATGCTTTTGCTTTCTCCTCCTCTAAAACCACTACTGGTGAAACCTTCTTAAACATAAACTCACATCAGCCATTGGAAGGGCCTGTGGCTTGGTATGAGGCCCATCTACATAGTGAAGAGGGCTGGAATATGCTCGGGGGCCTATTTCCTACCGGATGTGTTATTTTTCATGGCACCAATGAAAACTTAGGATGGGCTCACACGGTTAACCATCAAGACAAGATAGATGTCTTTAAGCTAGATATGAAGCGTAAAAACTCCCGAAAATATTTATTCGACGGTGAATGGTTAAAGCTAGAAAAGAAAAAAGTAAAGCTTAAAGTCAAAATGGGAGCATTTACTTTACCTATTTCTAAAAAAGCCTTTTGGAGTGTTTATGGGGCTACCATACGTAACCACCAAGGCACTTATTCTATCAGAATGGGGGCCAATCAAGAGGTTAGAGGAGTAGAAGAATGGTATCGCATGAACAAGGCAAAAACCTTTAAAGAGTTTTATGAGGCTATGGAGCTAATTGCCATTCCAGGCTTTAACACCATTTACGCTGATAATCAGGATAATATTTTCTTTGTTTCTAATGGAAACATACCCTTTAGAGATCCTGGGTTTGACTGGAAAGGCGTTTTACCCGGAAACACATCTCTAACACTATGGGATAGCTACCATCCGTTTAGTGATTTACCACAATACTTGAATCCAAGTTCTGGGTATTTATACAATTCTAACAATACCGTTTTTCATGCCAGCTCTCCTTCTAATAATTTAAATCCGAAGGATTTCGATGCCACAATGGGCTACCCTTTAAAAGACAATAATAGAAGCATGCGATTTGTAGAACGAATTTCTGCCTATGACAAAGTAAGTTATGAAGATTTTAAATCTATAAAGTATGATGGCCAGTATCCCGCTAGGTTTCATTTCCCAATAGATATAAATACTATTTGGGAGATGGACTCCAAACAGTTTCCAGAAATTGAGGCTGAAATTGAACTACTTCAAAACTGGGACAGAAAGTCGAACATAGAAAATGTAGGTGCTGGGTTTTTCTCCGTATTAATTTACAAAATAAATGAGCATTATCATGGCAAAGGAGTAGTGACAGGGCCTGTGGCTGCAAAACTCATCACAGAAACGAAAGTCCATTTGATTGAACATTTTGGCAAATCAAACGTGCCTTTAGGAGAGGTACAAAAACTGGTCCGTGGAGAAAAAGAAATAAGACTTCCTGGCCTACCAGACGTATTGGCTGCCATGTATACCAGCCCTCACAAAGATGGTAAACGCAAAGGGATTGCTGGGGAGTCTTATATTCAGCTTGTCCGCTACAAAAAAGGTGTGTTGCCAAAAATAGAAACGGTCATAAATTATGGATCATCAAATCATATTGAAAGCCCTCATTACGCCGACCAAATGGAGCTATTTGTTCGGCAGAAAACAAAGAAAATGACCCTTGACAAGGCCACCGTTATTAAAGATGCAGTACGTATTTACAGTCCTCAATAAACGATTTCGATATAAACTTAAGCCAATGAAAAAGCTTCTGTCATGATCTACTTTTATGATCGTCTTCCAATGTTTCTGCACAACATGAAACTATCATTGCCAATCCCGAAGAATATGGCATTTCTAGCAATCGCCTTGAAATATTGAATATTGGCATTGGCCAAATGTCCAAGAAAAGCAAAACACTAGGTGCTACCGTGGCAATCTTAAAAGATGGAAAACTAATTTATCAAAATACCAATGGCTACCGAGACTTGATGACAGAAAGTCTCATGAAAACCGAAGATATTTTTAGGCTTTACTCCATGACCAAACCTATCACTTCCGTTGTCATAATGATGCTATAGGTGCAAGGGCTACTGAAGTTAAGCGACCCCTTTCATAAGTATATTCCAGCTTTTAAAAACATGACGGTGGCCAAAGAAAATGAAGCCCAAACAGAAATCATTGAAACAGTTAAGGCTCAAAAAACCATTACCATTCAAAACCTTCTTAGGTATACTTCATGGCTGAGCTATGGCCTTTTTAGTAAGCAACCCGCTTTTAGAAAAACCTACTCCACCGCACAAATAAGTACTTCTGGAGTTAGCAGCGAGGAATTTGTTGATAATCTAGCCAAACTCCCGCTCAAGGGCGAACCTGGAAAAGTCTGGGAATACAGCTATTCCACGGATGTTTTAGATAGAATAGTGGAAGTTATTTCTGGCCAGAGGCTTGGCGAATTCTTGAAAGAGAACATTTTCGACCCATTAGGAATGGGAAACACTGGATTCTTCATGCACAAAGCAAAGATAGATAGAGTGGCCCGATACTACGACTCTTTCACCAAAAGCATCCAGCCTATTTACTAGACGCCGGAAAAGAACCAACTATAGACTCTGGAGATGGAGGATTGCTTTCTTCACTAGAAGACTATGGGAAGATTGCACAAATGATACTTAACAAAGGCCAACTAAATAATACGAGGGTTTTAGGCTGCAAAAAAGTGGGCTATATGACGGCCAATCATATTTCTAACCAAGTAGACAAAGGAGACCTTTATCTTCCGAGAGGTGGTTACGGCTTTGGGCTAGGCTTTGAGGTGAGAACACGCAGTGGCCTTTCTCCTGAAGTAGGCTCTAAAAGAGAGCATGCTTGGAGCGGATGGGCTGACACAGGATTTTGGATAGACCCAGAAGAAAATATGAATAGCCTATTTATGATTCAAGATGTCATTAACGCAGGGCTCCCTCCGTTCCCGATTTAAGTCTATGGTTTATCAAGCCTTTATTGACTAAATAGGAACCCACTTAAAGCAAAAAAGGAAGCCTCTGACGAAGCTTTTCTTATCTATTTTTCTGAGAATTATTGCCCTATCAAAAGAGACTCTCTACGTCTCATTTTTCCAGCCGGAATACCAAACATCATTTTGAATCTTCTACAAAAATAGGCTGTGTCTTTGTAACCTACCTCCGCTCCGATGGCTCTAATGCTCTTTTTAGAAGTTCTTAGTAAGGTCACCGCTGCTTCCATACGCTGATACTCTATGTAATCTTGAGGATTAATTCCGGTCAACATTTTGAAATATTGACCCACATAATCTTCAGATACATTGGCAACATTGGCCAGTTGCTTATTGGACAAATCACCCTCTAAATGCTCTTTGATATAAGCAAAAATATCTATTAAACGCGGGTCTTTAAAGTAGGTACTGTTTGTAGCTAATTGCTCTACAAACATCTTATTCCTTAAAATATAGCGAATAATCTCAATAACGATTTCCTCCGTCTTGTTCATTATAACTCTACCTCGACCCGCCTCATCTGTAAAGTCTTCTATCAAAATATCTTTGATGAGACCAGAAAGCTTGCTGTCGTTTCTGATAAAGAATGGCGGAATATCTAACGAAGTAAAGAAATTCACAGAATCAAATACTTTTGCCTCGAAAGCCACGAGTCCAAAAGAGTTTCGAACCTTTCCAATTTCATGGGGAATAGACATAGCATCAAAATAATGCTCCCTTCTAGTCATAAATTCCTCGTAAGAAATTTGTTTGGCCTCACCTACACCATAGGTAATGTTTGAAGATTTTCCACCAGGAATAAAGAGCATGTCTCCTGCCTCAATCTTCTCCTCAACACCCTCTAAAACGACCTTGCCGTCATAAAGAATAAGCAAAGTGTTTTCTACATCATAGAAATTCTTGATGGTAATGGGTTGAAGAATATTAATATGCCTAGCCTTGGCAAACTTCACCCCAAGCGACTCGATAATTTTATTATAATCTTCCATAAAACTTCTTTCTTATCTAATTGTAATGGTTGAACGGTAGAGAAAGTTCATTCTTCTCTTGTACAAAACTAATAATATATTCCAAAGCATCAAATCCAAACACCCCAGCAAATGTTTAATTAGTTATACGAAAGCGTTAAAAAAAGGACATTTTTCTATGAAAAATCTAAGTTTTTTTCAAAAAACAGATGTGTTAGTAAATAAGTAAAATGGTAAGAAACCTAGATATATGGCACTAGGGCATAAAAAATGCCCTCTTTCGAGGGCATTCACTCACTTAAATTTTCTTCTTAAATTAACTCAAAATGCTACGGGCTATAACCAATCTTTGAATTTCTGAGGTCCCCTCATAAATTTCAGTAATCTTGGCATCACGCATCATTCTTTCTACATGATATTCTTTAACATAACCATAACCACCATGTACCTGGACAGCCTGAGTAGTTACCCACATCGCCACCTCAGATGCAAATAACTTTGCGATGGCCGCAGATTCTGAGTAATTCTTTCCCTCGTCTTTGTCACAAGCAGCTTTATATATAAGGTATCTCGCCGCTTCAATGCGTGTTCTCATATCCGCCAATTTAAACTGAATAGCTTGATGTCGGGAGATTTCTTTTCCGAACGCTTTTCTTTCTTTAGAGTATTGAAGGGCTCTTTCATAAGCTCCAGACGCTATACCTAATGCCTGAGCAGCAATTCCTATTCTTCCACCATCTAAGGTTCCCATGGCTATTTTAAAGCCATGGCCGTCATCTCCTAACCTATTATCTTTCGCCACCTTGGCATCTGTAAACATTAGAGAGGTGGTGTCTGAAGAGCGAATACCCATTTTATCTTCTTTTTTCCCTACCACAAAACCTTCTGTTCTTTTTTCAATGATAAGAGCATTTATTCCCCTGTGTCCTTTTTCTGCATCCGTTTGTGCCAAAACAAGTGCAATGTCTGAAGAACCTCCATTACTTATCCAGTTCTTTGTTCCGTTTACGAGGTAGTAATCTCCTTTATCTTCGGCCGTCGTTTTTTGAGAAGTGGCATCTGAACCCGCCTCAGGTTCTGAAAGACAAAAGCATCCCAACTTTTCACCAGCGGCTAGTGGAATTAAATATTTTTCTTTTTGCTCCTGAGTCCCGTGCTTTTCTAGCCCCCAACAAACCAAAGAGTTATTAACAGAGACGATTACACCTGCCGAAGCATCAATTTTTGAAATTTCCTCCAATGCAAGAACATAAGAAATAGTATCCATTCCTCCGCCTCCGAAATCGGGAGAAACCATCATGCCCATAAAGCCCAATTCCCCCAACATTTTTACTTGTTTAGTTGGGAATTTGGAGTTTGTGTCACGCTCAATAGCGTCGTGAAGCAGTTCTTTTTCAGCAAAATCTCTCGCTGCATCTCGAACGGCCAACTGCTCTTCTGATAGATTAAAGCTTATTCCTTGCATTTTTCTTTGTTGATTATTATTACCAAAGCTACAAGAAGTAATAACGGTATGCAAGCATACCATTATTAGGCGAGCAATAAAAAACCTCAATGTACATCCGCTGAGGTTTTTAAGTCTTTATGGTTATATATTACGCCACGCCACCATTCACAGAAAGTGTATGACCACTTACATAACCAGCTTCTTCTGATGCTAGGTATAAATAAGCATTGGCTATATCTATCGGCTCTCCCAACCTTCTCACGGGTATGCCTGCAATAAACCCTTTTCTAATCTCATCTGGAATGCTATCCGTCATGTCAGTTTTTACGAAACCCGGTGCTACGGCATTAGCGGTGATATTATGCTTTCCAAATTCCTTAGCCCAAGTTTTCACCATACCAATAATGGCCGCCTTGGCCGCCACATAATTTGTTTGACCAAAGCCTCCTGTAATTCCAACCACAGAAGAGGTACAGATAACTCTACCATATTTCTTCTCTATCATGTGTGGCACTACAGCTTTAGTACAATTAAAAACACCGGTTAAATTGATATCAATAACTTTTTGCCAATCTTCCAGCTCCATTTTCAAGAAACTCTTATCTCTTAAAATACCTGCATTATTTACCAAAATATCAATTTGACCATAATGCCCTATGGTCTTCTCAACCGCTGCGGTAATAGAAGCCACATCGGTAACATCCACTTTTTCAAATTGGCACTCATAGCCAGCATCACGAATGCTTTGAGCTACCGCAACTCCTTCTTCAAGGACATCCCAAATAAGTACTTTGGCTCCTTCTTTAACGAATAAGTCTGCCGTGGCTTTGCCGATTCCTCTGGCACCGCCCGTCACTATAGCTACTCTGTCTTTTAATCTCATTTTTTGTTGATGTTTAAGTGATATTAATCACGTGTTTAGGGTTTCTATTAAATCATTTAAACTCCTTTGGCTACAAAAGGTGGTTTTACTATTTGAGCTTTTAAGGACTTGTTTCTCACTTTTACGTAGATCTCTGTCCCGGACTTTGCAAAGGCTTTTTTAACATAACCTAAGGCTATCCCTTTTTTTAGACTTGGGGACATGGTTCCTGAGGTTATCTCACCAATAACTTCGTCGAATTTATTGCAGATTTCATAATGAGCCCTTGGTATGCCTCTTTCGAGTAATTCTAGGGCCACCAACTTCCTTTCAAGGCCGTCTTCCTTTTGCTTTTTGATAATATCGGAACTTACAAAATCTTTTGTGAATTTGGTTACCCATCCCAGTCCTGCCTCTAAAGGAGAGGTTTCGTCTGTTACGTCATTGCCATAAAGGCAATAGCCCATTTCCAGCCTAAGGGTGTCTCTTGCTCCAAGCCCGATTGGCTTGATATCAAACTCTGCTCCTGCTTCAAAAATTTTCTCCCACAAAACTATGGCTTCCGCTTTCGGCACATACAGTTCAAAACCTCCTGCACCTGTATATCCCGTGGCAGATAGAATAACATCTTTTACACCTCCAAAAGTGCCTTTAGTGAAGCTGTAATATTCAATAGTATCAAGAGGAATATGTGTCAGTTTTTGTAGGGTCGCAATGGCATTAGGTCCCTGCACCGCAAAAAGACAAAGGTCGTCAGACCAGTTTACCATCTCAACGTCTTCCCCTTTATATTTCTGAATATGATTCCAGTCCTTTTCAATGTTAGAGGCATTTACCACCAACATATACTCGTCCTCGTCAATTCTATAAACCAACAAGTCGTCTACTACTCCTCCCGTTTCGTTAGGTAAATAGCTGTATTGGGCTTTGCCATTATATAAAAGCGAAGCATCATTAGCAGATACTTTCTGAATCAATGCCAAGGCTCCAGGCCCTTTGACATAAAACTCGCCCATATGACTAACATCAAAAACACCTACCGCTTCACGGACGGCGAGGTGCTCTTCATTATCAGAAGAATACCTTACGGGCATATCAAAGCCTGCAAAGGGCACCATTTTGCCGCCAAGGGCTCTGTGTAAATCATTTAAAGGAACGTGCTTTACTTCTGACATAATTATGTGTTGTTGATTGAAACTTTCCCCTCTTTGAGTACCAGCGTCTTTGTGACGCAAGCTGGAATTTCCTCTAGGTTATGGCTTACAAAAATCAAGGTTTTATGGAGTTTTATGGCTATGGAATTAATTAAATCTCTGAAATAAATCATATGGCTGTAGTCTAGGTTTTGACAAGGCTCATCTAAAAGTAGCACTTCTGGGTTTTTTATAAGTGCCCTTGCCAATAAAACCATCCGCTGCTCTCCTACAGAAATTTCGTTAAGCTTTCTCTCCTTTAGCGTTCGTATATTTAATAGGTCACTAATTTTAGAAACCATTAATTTGTCTTGTTCTGTAGGCTTCTTATTCAAACCTATAGTATCATAAAGACCAGAAGCTATAACTTTCCAAACGGTCATATTCTTAGGAAAGTAAATGTGCATTTCTGGAGATAAATATCCTATTCTCCTTTTTATATCCCAAATGGTTTCTCCCGAACCTCGCTTCTTATCAAAGAGATAGAGTTCATTTCTATAGGCTTGTGGATTATCGGCAGTAACTAGGCTTAGCAAAGTGCTTTTCCCAGAACCGTTTGGGCCCAAAAGTGCCCACTTTTCACCCTTTTTTACTTCCCAATCTATTCCGTCCAAGACCACTTTATCACCATATTCTACCTTGGCTTTCACCATTTTAATTGCACTGGTATATTCGGTTGTCGGAGTCGACTTAAAATCTGACCATAAATTTTCCCTTATTAGAAGCTCCTTTATTTCAAAATCCAGCTTTGGAAAAGGTTTTTGATAAATGCTCACCAACGCTCCTTTCTCTAGGCAAATTAATTTATTAATACGATTTGGCAATTCATTTAATGCGGCCACCAATACGATCTGGAGGTCCAGACTGTCCAACAATTTCATTAAAGAGGCCTTACTTTCTACATCCAACCCTACGAAAGGACAGTCCAGTAAAAGAACTTTGGGCTTCTTTAATAAAGCGATGGCAATTAATGTCCGTCTTGTTTCTCCGTTTGAGAGACTCGTCACCTTTCTCTCTAAAAGGTGTAGAATATTCATCTTAACGCCCATTTCTTCTACTTTGGGCCGTTCGTAGATGGCGGCCGTTAGCTCTACAGAATTGAGGTTTACCGTGCCTATCGGTAAAATCTGGTTTTGAATTACCTCATAAACCGTAGGGCCAATCTCGGAATCGTAAGCATGATACCTCTGCTGGTAATATTGATACGCGGCCCCCACGATTCTGCTAAAGCCATAATCTCTAGGAATAAGCTCTATTTCGTTAAAGTGTGGTTTAGTGACTTTTCCCTGAAAGGGAAATACCTTTCCTGCAATTATATCTAATAAGGTACTCTTTCCAGAGCCATTAGGTCCTACGATAGCCACATTCTCGTCTGTCCCAATTCTTAAATCAATGTTTTTGAGAATGAGATTTTCCCCCTTTTTAACACTAAGGTTATTAAAATGAATCATTAAAATATTTTTGGTTCAAGGAGTTAATGAATCCTGTGCTCTTGAGTGAGGTAATAATACTCTCCACAGTGCGGACATGCTGTTTTATCGCTGTTCTTACGCTTTGTTCTTGTCTGTTCTGTAAAGCCTAGAACCAAAATACCCGTGGGCAATGCAAAAATAGCCACTCCCAAAACGGCCATTAAGCCCCCCAAAACCTTGCCAAAAGGTGTAATAGGATGCATGTCTCCATAACCTACCGTAGTCATGGCGTTTACGCCCCACCAAAGAGAATCTGGAATACTGGCAAATATATCTGGTTGGGCAGGGTGCTCTATGTAGAATACTAAACTTGAGGAAATTAGAAGCAAGAATATTATAAAGGACATGCTCAAAAGCAATTCTTCCTTTTTGGCTTTCAGCACATTTTGTATAACAATAAGTGCATGAAAATAGCGGCTCACTCTAAAGAGACGGAACATTCTTAAAATTCTAAGTATTCTAACAAACCCCAGATCTGCCGTAAAGTAAGAATAGTAAAAAGGAAAGATTGCAAGTAAATCAATAAGCCCCCAAACTGAAAAAACAAACTTTAGCCGACCATAAAAAGGATGTTTGAATTGCGGGTCTTCGACACAAGACCAAACTCGCAAGAGATATTCAATAGTAAATACGACTACAGAGAAAACTTCAAAGTCTAAAAAGAATGTATTGTACCTAACACCAATGGAAGGAACCGTATGGAGAATAATAGCCACGGTATTCAAGAAAATAAGTATAGTTAGGGATACATTAATCGCAAACCCAAGACCTCTCTTATCCTTGAACTTTATCTCTAGTACCTTGTTTACTTCTTTTCTTAAGCCCATTAGTCTCAATTTTCTACTAAACTAAACTATAAGCCTTTTAATTAAAAGCTACTATCTATTTTAGGCGGAAGAAGCTTGTACATGACGGGAGTTACAATCCTTGTTAAAATCAATGAGGAAATCAAACCCCCAATTATTACCAGTGCCAATGGCGAAAATAATGGCGAATGTTCTAACACTAGAGGAGTCAGCCCACCTATAGCCGTTAAAGTTGTTAAAACAATCGGAATAAATCTTGTTTCTCCAGCCTTCTCAATAGCTTCGTTTATACCAAGATCTTCTTCAGATCTGAGATAATTGGTATAGTCTACCAGCAAAATGGAGTTTTTGACCTCTATACCCGCTAGGGCAATTATACCAACTGTCGCCGTAAAGGATAATGAGTTCCCCGTTAAATAAAGAATAAGCACAGCACCAATTATTCCTAGGGGGATTACAGAAAGGACAATTAAAGAACTTTTAAAAGTTTTAAATTCTAAAACAAGAATTGCCAAAATTCCAAAAATAGTAATTACTATAATATTAGCAAGGCCACCGAAAGTCTCCTGCTGTCTTTCAAGTTCACCAGAAATCTTATAACTATAGCCCTGCGGAAATTCGATTTTCTCTAGCTTTTCCATAAATGCCTCATTGACTGCCGGAGTCAGATAGCCGTCTTTTACAAAAGCCGTAACGCTCACAAATCGCTCTAGGTCTCGGTGGTAAATGGCATTAGAAGAACTCTCAAATACTACATCTGCCAACTGTTTTAAGGGTATTTGGGCACCATTCCCTGCTGTAAAGAAAATTTTGTCAAAAACAGAGATGTCCGGCCTCTCTTCGTTGGGCACGCCAATAACAATATCATATTGATCTCCTTTTTCATCTCTATAAGAGCCTATTCCTAGGCCAGAAATAGCCATTCTGATGTTCTTGTCAATTTCTGAAATAGGAATACCTAGCATACCCGCCTTATCCTTATTGATTTTAACCCTTAAGTCAGAATTTATCTGGGTCGAGGGGTTCCTAACATAGATAGTTCCTTCCGTTTCCAAGTACGCCTTTTCTATTTTCATAGACAGATCCCTTAGTTTATCTGTCTCTTCTCCCATGATTCTCACAGCCAGTGGTGCAGCTATCGGAGGACCCTGCTCAAATTCCTTTACCGTAATCTGGGCACCAGGGTAGGCCCCAAATTCATTCCTAAGTTCATTGACCAAAGCCGTCATTTCTGGCACTTTTGTGTCTTCATTCAGTTGAACAAACAGTTGAGCGAAATTGGGACTTGCCCCTCCCCTCGGCAGAAGGTTATAATAGATTCTAGGATTGTCTTTCCCTATATTGGACGCATAGTTTCGAACTATCCCCTTCTTTGCCAGAACGTTTTCTACAAACCTTACTACCTCATCTGTTTTTTCCAGATTAGTGCCAATAGGCGTAACAATGTTTACTAGGACCTGCGGTTTTTCGGACTTGGGAAAAACGCTAATTCCTATGACTTGAATTAAAAACAAACTGCCCACGAATAATACAACAGCCATCATCAGGGTAATTACTGGATTATTTAGCGACCAATGCAAAACTTTTCTGTAAGAAGCCTCAATACCCTTTTTCATGTATTGCAGTACAATGTTTCCTTCCTCCGTCGTGTTTCTAGACATCAGTAAACTGGCCAAGAAGGGTACAATCGTTATGGAAACAAAAAGCGAGGCAATCACCGTAGTAATTACAGCCATGGGTAAACTTCGAATAAACTCTCCAGCCGATTCTGGAAGAAACAACAGTGGCAAAAAAGCAAAAACTAATGTTGCAGTACAGCCCACCACGGCCAAGCCAATTTGCTTTGTAGCCAATACCGCTGCGTCCTTTCGGCTATGCCCTTCTCTTAAAAACCTGGAAATGTTTTCAACCACCACTATAGAGTCATCCACTAACAGACCAAGAGCTATTACTAAACCTACGACAGACATTTGATTAATTCCAAAGCCTAAAAGGTCTAGGCCCGTCAGGCCAATCGCTAAAGAAAGCGGAATGGATATCATAACAATTAAGGCTGCCCTAAAGCCTAGAGGAATTAAGGTTATTAAAACCAAAAGAATAGCAATTCCAAAATCTTTAGCTAGACCCAACAACCTTTTAGAGACACTTTTGGCCTGATCAAAGCTCTTTTCAAAGGCAAACTGCTTAGGAAGGGTTTCCTGGAAGTTTTCAATGATGGGCCTAATCTCTTCTGTGACTTCAAAAATGTTGGTATTCTTTTTTTGAGCCGCCGTTACGAAAACGGCCCTTTTACCATTGAGCCTTGCCTTGTAGGTGATTTCTTCATAGCCCATTTTCACCTCTGCTATGTCTCTTAAGTAAGTCACTTGAGTCCCCGATGTGCCCACTATCGTGTTTCTTATTTCTTCTAAAGAACTAAAAGAACCAGAGGTCTTAACATTCAACTTACGTGAACCTATTTCTATTGCCCCCCCTGGAATATCTGTATTTTCGGCCTGAATTAACCCGATAACCTTGTTTAGAGGTATCTTATACTGGGCCATCCTGTCGGTATTCAATTCAATGCTTACCCTCTGATTAGGATAAGCATGGGTCTCCACCGCTTTAAGGTTTTTCACTTTGGCAAGATCGTCCTTTAGGCGTTCTGCCTGCTCTTTCATGTCAGCATAAGGAGCGGTTTCAGACATGATGGCACACTGAATAATGTTTACCGTTTCTGGGGTGTACCTAAAAACATCTATGCTGTAAATGTCTTTGGGTAGCTTGTTTTTTATGGCATTAATCTCTCTTAGCGTTTCTCCATACTTTTCATCATCATCCACAGAATGATTAAACTCCACCGTGATATTTGCTAGGCCATCTGAAGAAGTAGAAAATACGTTTTTAACATCATCTAGGGTATTTAAACGTTCCTCAATAGGTTCTGAAATAAGTTTCTCAATGTCCTCTGGACTTGTGCCAGGAAAAATAACCACAACAGAATTATAGGTGGCCTTCAACACAGGATCTTCTGCTTTGGGCATCGTAAGCAAAGAACTGATTCCTAGAACCATGATCATTACAAAAATGATGATGGTAAACTGATAATTTTTGACAGAAAATTCGGCTATTTTCATGTTATTCTTTGCTTACGTTCACTTTTTGACCATCACTCAGAAAGTTCGCTCCAAATACTATGAGGGCGTTTTCTAGGTTAAGCCCAGACATTACCTCCACTTTATTCTGCCATATTTGACCAATCTTAACAGCAGTCTTCTTTGCTATGCCTCCTTCCAGTAAAAACACAAAAGCATCTTTTTCGTCTGCCTCTACCAATGCCTCAATAGGAACCATGAGTAAAGCTTTCTCGGAACTAGAGAGGATATTTGCCCTAGCCATAAAGCCAGATAACAACCTTTTCCCTTTTCCATTAAGTGTTAATTCTACTTCATAAGTACCTGTGGCTGGATTTACACTTTGGGCTATTTGACTGACTTTACCCATAAATACCTCTTCTGGATAGGCGTCCAAGTAAACCTTTGCTTTCTCCCCTAACTTTACTTTCACAATATCTTTATCTGCCAATCCTATATTGACGTTAAAAGCGGAAGCCCCTCCGGCCAGTACAAGGGCTGGAGCAAATGGGGTAATAAGTTCGCCCTCTTCAGCTATCTTCATTAGGATTTTGCCAGATTTTGGAGCATAAATCCTAGAAAGTCTTTGATTATAAACCGCAGCATCTAACCTTTCCTTAGACAAGTTATAGCCTGTTTGAGCGTCTTCTAAGGTAGACCTTGTGGCTATTTCATCCTCTACAAGTTTCTTAGCCTTTACTAAATCTCTTTCTGCTTTTGCCAAGCCAAGTTTTACTTGATTTACGCCCGCATCAATTTCAGACATATCCAATTCTGCTAAAAGCTGGCCTTTTTTAACATACTGGCCCTCTTTGACATACATTCTTTTAATTAATCCGCCAGATTTAAAAGCTAGCTTTAATTCCGACTTAGAACTTAACATACCACTTCCGGTGATATTATTCCCGATAGTTATCATTTCTGGTTTAGCCACAGAAACAGACTGAAGTTCTTCTTTGGCTTTGGCTTTTTCTTCATCCGCAGTACAAGAGAGCAGTGCCAACCCTAAGCTTAATGTATAATATAGTTTTTTCATTTTCCTTTAGTTTTTAGAGCCCACTCACCTTATCTAAAACCGATTTTTTGAGCCAAACATCAAACTGAGCCAAACGGCTGCTTAGCTCTGAAATTAGATGGTCATTTTGAACCTTAAGTACCTCTATATATAATGTGTCGTTATTTTCATACTTCTTAATTGTCATTGCCAGTAGTTTCTGAGTTGAAAAAACTCCCTTAGCAGTGAGTTTACCTTTAGAAATAGCCGCCTCAAGCTCAAAGAGGGCTTGAGCCACTTGTAGTTTAACCTGAGAAACGGTCTCTTGCTCTTTCAAACTTAGGATTCTTTCTTGAATCTTAGTTTGTTCTATTTTATGCTTTTTCTCTCCGCCATGAAAAATATCCCAATTCATCCCAAGCTGCACCAGGGCATAGCCTTGACCTTTGAACTGATACCCGTAACCTTGCATTCCAGCATTTCCACCAATAAAGAAGCTAGGCCGTTTTGCGTTTTGTTCCTGCATTTCTAGCAGTGTACTTGTGGCAGTCTTGCCCATTTTCAATTGTTCAAACTCCGGCCTATTCAATAATGCAGCATTTTGATAGCCCTCTAAAGATAATAAAACGGGACTGAATAAGAATAAAGAGGAATCTACTTCTATGAGATCCTTTGCTTGACGGTTTATGAGAAAATTAAAATAGGCAGCCGCCACTTTACTGTTTTTCAAAGCCGTCGTTTTGTCAGATTCTAGTTTACTTATTTCATATTCAGAAGCATAAATGACATCCTTAAGGGCAACGTCGTTCGCAACTAACTTTTCGTTGAAAACTAGATAATCGTATAAGAAGGCAAGGGAGTTGTCATAAACCTTTATGGCTTCTAAGCTCTGGATGTATTGGTAGTAGGCTGCTTCAATCTGATATTTTAATTCGTAGGCCAAAAGACGCTTCTTGGACCTTTCGGAGTTTGACAAGTCCGTTTTAAGCTTAATGTTATACTTGATATTAGAATTAAAAAGAGGCAGCTCAAAATCTACCTTGGTTTCCTGAAAGTTGTTTGGCAAAAACTGAATTTCTTCATTTTCTACTTTTGGAAAATCATTGCTCGCGGTAAGCTGGTTTAGTGTGTTATAAACCGGATTGAGCAAATCTCCTATAGGAAAAGCAATTTTTCTACCTCCTGCAGCCAGAGTATAGGTTGGGCTAAAGGCTATTTTGGGGAATAAGTTTGATCGAGCTTCGTCAATTGCACTTATTGCCTTTTCTATCTCCAACCTCTGCTGCTGGAGTGCTAAATTTCCTTCCAGACCTGTTTGAACATAAACCTCCAAAATGGCTGACTGCCCAAACGTAACTTGTGAGCTGATCAGAATTAAGAATAGTAATTTTTTCATAGTAGAGTTGCCTACATACTCGTCTTTATTAAGTTGGAACTCGCCTTTGAGAGTAGCTTCCCGTCCTTGTCTACTATCTCACAAACCACATGCGAAAGCACCTTTCCAGCTCTAATCACTTTGGAATTTGCAGTAATGGTGTCTCCCAGTTTGCTTGGCCTTAAAAAGTCTACGGTGAGATTAGTGGCTACGAAAAAACCTTGGTTACCCAGTGTAAATAGCGTCATTCCCATAATTTCATCCATAATGCCGGCTGTAGCCCCTCCGTGCATATTCCCATAAGGGTTTGTGAACTCCTTTCTTACCTCAAACGCAATGGAAACCTTGCCAGCCTCTACGGCTAAGAGTTTCCCATTAAGCCAGCCTCCGAATGTAGACGGGCTTGAGTTTTTAGACTTCTGCCCAATCCTTTTTTTTAAATCTTCTACTATGTTGTTCATCTTAGTTGTCTTCCTAATTTTTCGGTTTTCATAATCCATTTGTCTCGAAATGCCTGTTTTGACAGTCGGATAGGGCCTACCGAAGTGATTTTTACTGGGCTAAATCCTGTAAACCTGAAAGTCATGTTTTTTACTGCCCTATGGCTTGGTGCAAAATAGTTAAGCCAAAAATACCAAGGTGGCTGATCCATGGTCGTGATTATTCTAGCAGAACGTTCTTTTAATAGTTTATCCCAAAAAAGAGAATTTTCTCTTTTTTGAAAAGCCATTCCTGGCAGAAAAAGCCTGTCAAAAAAGCCTTTTGTAACCGCTGGTAAGCCTCCCCACCAGAGCGGATGAACAAGAACCACATGGTTTGCCCACTTTATTTTATCCCATGCGGCCAGTAAATCAGGCTCTAAGTCTGTTCTGTTATTATAGCCATATTTAAGGTTCGGGTTAAAGTCAAGTTCTGCTATATTAACGACCTCCACTTCTGCCCCACTTTCTAAGGCTCCTTTTTTATAGGCTTGTCCAAGAGCAAAACAATAGCTGTCTTTAGCCGGATGCCCCTGTAGTATCAGTATTTTCATCCTATTCTTCCCATGTGGGTATCTTTAAATGCTGTTTCGTGCTTTAACCCGTAGCCAAAAATTCTATCCATGGCGGAGTGAGCAAAAAGTATGATTCCTGTAATTTCGAGTACTTCATGACTCAGGTAAACACCAGCCACAAAAACAGCAATACCTAAAGCCTTATGATGAAAAAAGTTATAAAGCCATGCTCCCGCTTTAGGACCAATTAAATACCCAATCATACTTAAATCTGGAAGGAGAATCAGAACCAAGAACCACCACCATGCACAGGAGGTTTGACTAAAAAGAAAGATGCCAAGGCCAAACTGTGCCAACTCTTCAAGTGTTAATAGCTTTTTCATGTCGTTTTAGGCTCTTCATAAGAGCATTTCAAGTTTTCTACAAAAATTTTGTACGCTCTCATCATTCTGGCCAGAGAAACATCGTCCTTTTCAGAAAACATTTCTAGTCTTTTCCTAGACTTCAAGGTCACTAATCCATGAACGAAGCTCCAGATCATAAGAGAGGCGTCATCCAAGTCATAACTACTTAAATAGCCCTCCTTTTGACAATCTGTTACAAGATATCTTAGAAGTTCGAAGGCTTTCATGCCATCATCCCAAATCTCATTATTACATTCAAGGGTCTCCATGGGAGCCTCCATGATAAACATGAGGTTATAGAGCTCTGGGTTTTCGAAGGCAAATTTGATGTAGTTATTTCCCATGTGCTCTAGTCTATCTACAGCATTCTCTGCCAATAGAATATTACTTAACGCGAGTATTAAGGCCTGAAAAGCTTCTACATGAAGTTCAAAGAGTAGTTCATTCTTGTCTTTAAAGTATAGATATATGGTGCCTGGGCTATATTCTATAAGCTCCGCTATATTCCTGATGCTGGTTTTTTCAAAACCCTCCTCCAAAAACAGCTTTTTGGCCGCCTCTAAGATTTTACTTCTCAGTTCTGCCCTCTCCCTTTCTTTTCTATCAGCAACACCCATTTAATACGACGTATTTATAATTAACGCTGCAAATAAAATGAACGGCGTTCATTTTTCCAAATCACAAAACCTTTTACTACCAATTCGAGAACTTCCGACAAGTGATATTTTTCCTAGCTTTGTCCCCATAATTAAGATAAAAACACTTTAATATGAAGTACTTTCTTTTTTGCTTTCTAGCTCTTATTCTTTGCAACTGTGGCCCAGAAAAGTCAGAGACCACTACGTCAGATCTTGTGCCAATTGAAAGGCTTGACAGAACCCTTATGGCCATGGAGTCAAAAGCTGAATTAGAAACCTTTTTGGAGAAAAACTCATGGTATAGCCGAAACCTGTATCGAGCTTTTCCAGACGATACCGCTTTTGTAAATCACCTTTATTACATCATTTCCCATCCTGGCACAAAAGCCTTTTATCAGGAAGTAGATAGCACATTTGGAGAATTGCCAGAGCTTAGAAAAGAATTGACTAACGCTTTCTCAGAAATCCAGAAAACATATCCCTCGTTTGTTCCGCCTAAGGTCTATGCCACATTTACTGGCTTAGAAAATGACATTTTCGTTTCCGACTCTCTGATTATCATTGCTCTCGAAGCTTTCATGGGGCCAAGTGGCACCTACCGCCCAGACCAGCCGGCCTATATTTTAAGTCGTTATCAAAGGGAATATATAGTCCCATCTATCATACGGCTCCTTGGGCAAAGCTATATTTCGTCTACAAATGCCAGCGACATGCTCACTAACATGATCTACTTAGGGAAGTCTTTTGAGTTTACAAAGACAATGTTACCTGGCGTAGCAGATTCATTAATCATTGCAATGCCCGATAGCTCCTTACAAAGTAACTGGTATGCACAAGATTTGATTTGGGCTCACTTCGTTGACAAAAAACTTCTCTATGAGCAGAATCCTCGTGTCAA
The DNA here is from genome assembly GCA_047623945.1 of Arcticibacterium sp. Taxonomy (GTDB): domain Bacteria; phylum Bacteroidota; class Bacteroidia; order Cytophagales; family Spirosomataceae; genus Arcticibacterium. Next base: position 42,248 of record JBLHOT010000003.1, read on the forward strand.
AGAGAAGTATCTGGGGGAAAGGCCTACAACGTCCGAGATTGGCCCTAGTTGCCCTGGAAGGATTGCTCAATGGCTGGGCTGGCGAATCGTAGACAAGTTCCGAACGGAAAACCCAGACGTCTCGTTTAAAGAATTCATGCAGATGGAAGATGCCCAAAAAATCTTGAGGCTTTCTAAATACCGCGGCATTGTAGAAGAAGAGTAAATGGAGGACAGTAGTTTTAAAGACAAAGCAAAAAGCAAAAAGTTTAATAAAGAAGGCTTCAAAAAAGCCTTAGAACTCGGAAAGTTTGTTTTACCCTATAAATGGACTTTTCTTCTGGGCCTTATCTTTCTTGTAGTCTCCACCAGTACGACCCTTACTTTCCCTAGTCTTATAGGAGAGGTAACCAGAGTTATTGAAGGAAATTCTGACTACACGCTCAATCAAATCGTACTTTTCTTCGGGGCAATCCTTATTCTTCAAGGAATCTTTTCTTTTTTACGTGTGTATGTGTTTTCGTATGTCAGTCAAAATGTAGCCGCGGATATTCGAAAAAAAGTATTCAATAAGCTCATAAGCCTGCCCATTCCTTTTTATGAGAAAAACAGAGTGGGTGATTTAATCAGTAGAATAACTGCCGACGTTGCTGCTTTTCAGGCAATTCTTTCCTTGACGCTCGCTGAGTTATTCAGACAAATAGTTACCCTAATCGTTGGAACGGCCATCATTCTATATATTTCGTGGAAATTGACGGTTTTCATGCTACTTACGTTTCCTGTTGTTGTTATCGCCGCGTTTGTTTTTGGCAAATACATCAGGGTTTTAGCAAAAAAAACTCAGGAGAAACTGGCAGAGTCCAATGCCCTGGTTTCTGAAACCCTACAATCTATTTCGGTGGTAAAAGGTTTTACCAATGAAAAAATAGAGGCCGATAAATACGGCAAAACGATGGCCGATCTCGTTGTGCTCACCATCAGAGCTGCTATTTTCCGAGGTGGATTTATCAGTTTCACCATCGTTGGTTTATTTGGAGGAATTATGTTGGTTGTTTGGTACGGTGGCGGCCTGGTAGAGCAAGGGGCTATTGAGCTTGCCGACTTAATGTCTTTTCTTTTTTATACCGCTTTTATTGGAGCCTCTGTTAATGGTTTAGGCGATATCTATTCACAGATTCAGGGAAGCGTAGGAGCCTCAGAACGTATTCTAGAAATATTAGGTGAGAAATCTGAAGTAGAAATATACAGAACACGAAAAAATAAACGCATAAAAGGGGATATAGTATATAACAATGTTTCCTTTTCGTATCCTTCCCGAGAGGACTTGCCTATCTTCAAAGACTTTTCCCTAAGGATAAAACCTGGCGAAAAGATTGCCCTAGTTGGTCAAAGCGGAGCAGGAAAATCTACTGTTGTGCAATTGCTTATGCGATTCTACGAAGTAGATAGCGGCGAAATAACCATTGACGGTGTAAACATTAAAGAGGAAGATGTCACTGATTTACGTCAAAACATGGCCATTGTACCTCAGGAAGTTATTCTCTTTGGTGGCACTATTGAAGAAAACATCATTTATGGAAATTTAGAGGCAACGACTGAAGAAGTATTGCTAGCAGCCCAAAGAGCTAATGCCATGGAATTTATTGATAAATTCCCAGAAGGACTGAAAACCGTTGTTGGCGAAAGGGGAATTAAACTATCCGGAGGCCAGCGACAGCGAATTGCGATAGCAAGAGCAATTCTAAAAGACCCCGCCATTTTACTTCTAGACGAAGCCACAAGTGCCTTGGACTCAGAATCAGAAAATTTAGTGCAGGATGCTTTAAATGAACTTATGAAAGACAGAACCACAATTATTATTGCTCATCGGCTGGGCACTATTAAAAACGTGGATTGCATTTACGTTATATTAGAGGGTAAGGTAGTAGAACAGGGTAAGCACGAATCTCTTATTTTGAATCCTGAAGGAATTTATTCAAATTTGGTGAGCCTTCAAATGGAACAAAACAACTTCAATAGTACTGCATTATGAGCATAACTATTTCACTTAAGTCCTTTAATCTTCGGCACACAGACTGCCGACAAGAGGTGCTACAAGCCTTCACCACCAGTACCACGGCCCTTTCTCATAGTGACCTAGAGGCTAAAATTGATGATAAATATGACCGTGTAACGATATACAGAACACTCAAAGCCTTTGTAGAAAAAGGTATTATTCATCGTATTTTGGACGCTGACGGAGGCTCGAGATATGCCCTGTGCCAAAACGAATGCTCTTCTGAAACCCATAGCCATGACCATGTGCATTTTAAATGCAATATTTGTGGAGACACCACCTGCATTAATAGCGTTCATATTCCTGTAATAAGCCTTCCTGCCGGTTATCAAAGAGAAGAAATAAATTTACTCATAGAGGGCCGCTGCCCAAACTGCCAATAATATGCGTCCATTAAAAGCTGAATTTGTAAAAAGTGCTTCCGTGGTGAGCCAATGTCCTCCTGCCAATAAGCCAGAATTAGCCTTCATTGGTCGTTCTAATGTAGGTAAGTCATCGCTTATCAATATGCTTACGGGTGTAAAAAGGCTGGCCAAAACCTCCTCTACACCTGGCAAAACACAACTTATTAACCATTTCCTAATTGAAGATCATTGGTATTTGGTGGATTTACCTGGCTACGGTTTCGCTAAAGTTCCTATTAAGGAAAAAGCAAAGTGGGAAAAAATGACTTGGGATTACATGGAGGAAAGAGAAAACCTCCTCTACGTATTTGTTCTGATTGATTGTAGAATCCCACCACAAAAAATTGACTTAGAATTTGTTTATAGACTAGGAACGAAAGGCATTCCTTTTAAGCTGGTCTTTACTAAATGGGACAAAGTAAAACCGCTAAAAGGACAAAAAAACGTCAATGATTTCAAAATGGCTTTGTCTGAAACGTGGGAAATACTTCCCGAACATTATATCACTTCTTCAGAAAGAGGCCTTGGCAGACTAGAGTTGCTCCAACTGATAGATGAAATTAGCGAGTCCAATTAATTAATTTTTTTACTTAGTGCTTTGTTGATTTTAATTCTTTTCAAGAAGTCTTGTCAATACTATTTGTCTAAACTATAGTTTGATTTATATTTGTCCTCATTTATTTATAAAATTTTAAGATTAAATGGCAGAATATCTTGGTATTGATATCGGTGGAACAAATGTAAAAATGGGTATCGTAGAATCCGAAACGGGTAATATTACCAATTTTAATAGCCACGACACAGGGCGTTGGAGAAGTTCGGGTCACTTTGTGGAACGACTCGGCGATGCTATATCCGTTCAATTAAAAGAAAACCCTGAAGTAAAAAAGTGCGGCATTGGCGTACCCGGTCTTATCACGCGTGACCGCCAGAACCTTATAGAAATTACTGCCATTCCTGAAATTAATGGACTCCCGGTAATACCTCAGCTAAAGGAGAGGTTTCCAGGTAAAGACTTTTTCTTAGAAAATGATGCCAACGCTGCTGCATTGGGAGAATACTACTTCGGTGAAGAGAACCTTCCAGAAGACTATATTTTCGTGACCTTAGGGACAGGAGTAGGCGGAGCGGCTATTATAGACAAACAAGTATTTAAAGGTGGTTATGGTAATGCTATGGAGCCCGGCCACATGCCGTCAAAGCATAATAGAGTTTTAGAGCGTAATATTGGAAAAGTAGAGCTTCTAAACTTAGCTACAGACATGAGAACTGCGTGGATAGGAGAAACCTTACTTCCTGCTGATGGAAGTATTTCTACAACGGGCTTGGTCGCCGGAGCAAGCGAAGGAGACAAACTAGCCTTGGCCGTTTTTGACGAAGTAGGAACGCTACTGGGGGATGGTATGGTATCTATGATTCGTATTTTAGATATAAAAACCACACTTATTGGTGGTGGACTTTCTGCCTCTTTTGATTACATATTACCAGCTGTAAATCGTCAATTGGATTTCTGGCTAACGGATTATTACAAAGATGGTTTGCAGGTAAAAAGAGCTACTCTAGCTAATGACGCTGGTCTTTTAGGGGCTGCCAGTCTTTGTTTTTAGGCTATAGATTAACTTAAGTGATATGGCAAATACCACAAAAGGGATAACGCTTGGGTTCCATAGTTATTGATATTATGCCCTCTGGAGCGTTTTTCATGACACTCATAAATCTCACTCCAGTTATTGACCAACTGCCTTTTTTATAATTTGCATTAGGAAAGAGCTTACTGAAAAAGAATTGAGTATTTTACTTTAATTAGTTTCTTCTTGTCCTAGCAGACGGCCCTTCATTTTTGTTTAGACAATACCATCACCAAAATAAACTTGCACTGTAAAAATTCTTGTAAGAATGTTATGAAGAATGAATTTTAACCGTGCTTTAAACAATCTTTTGTCAATTCGGAATTCCCTCTTTTTATCTTACTTATTCAGTACCCAGATCCAATAAGCCTCGTATTCCTAGGCAATGATTCTTAGCCTTGCTGTCATTATTCCTCACAGGAATAAATAGTTGAATATTCTCCTCTAAAAGGTGATTTTTAATCATCTATACTCAACAAAAGCTAACGGATATCAGGCACTTTTTGCCAAATCCAAACTTCTTATTCCCCTTACCATTTTGCTTTCTATTAGTTTTTTGCACTGTAAAAGCGTGCCGAACTTGGGCATTATACCAGCGGATTTTGAAACAAATGTGAAAGGCAAACTTAAGTCTATAGCCAAAAAAGATTTGCTGAACCCAGAAAACTCGACAACAACTCTATTTGACTATACTTTCAGTGGTGATGTCAAACAAATTTTTACGACCGATGCTTCAGGAGATACTACTAGCCAGTGTGTGTTTTATTGGAATGATGAAAAAAACCTAGACAAAGACAGTACTTTTTTATTTAGCAAGGGCGAAACCGAAATAAAAGCAAGAGAATACCTCTATGAAGCTGGCAAATTAGTAGAAGTCATAGAAACTACTTTACCAGAATACGAAGTTCTTATTTATAAATACGCCTATTCTTACGATGGAAACATAGAGAAAGTAGAAATACAAAAGGACTTTAATGGCAACTACATAACGCTAGGAAAGGGAGACTTTCAGTGGGAAAAAGGGAATTTGATTGCTCTCAAAGATAATTTAGACATAGGCCAATATGAAGAATACACCTATCAATACGATGGCACTGATAACTATCTCAACCTATTTTTAGAAACAGAATTCCCTCTCTTTAGATTTGACGCGGCCTTTCTAAGCAAAAACAACTTGGTAGCCATGAAATCAAATTTCCGTAACCAATTGCTGAAGATAGACACCGAATTTGGAGAAGAAAACAGGCCGTTAAAAAGAACCATGACCCAACTTAAGGGCAACCAATGGCAAGCCGTTAAAAATGAGGTGTGTGCTTATTGGGAATAGTTAGATTTTCCTCAGCCGAGTCTCCTTTAGGGACTCTGCGGTATTTCAATTTCACCCTATAAACGTTTTATAATGTCAAGTCTTAATTCTTTTATCTGCTTCATTTAACTCCTAATATCTTGCAGATGAATGTTCATACTCAAGAAAACCTTCGGCCAACTTCCATTTGCCACTTAATGGATTTAGATGCATGTATTTAAGCTTTATCAATGTAAACTTTTCAGATAGACATAATTGTGCATCAAAAGAAGGCTGAAAGACATTATGGATCTTTCCATTTTTATTTTCTCTGTAAGTGACATATTTTTCCAGTAGTTCTAACGTTTCAACGTCTTTTTGCTCTTTTAAACGTTTTATTATTTCATAGGTAAGAAACCTTTTGCAGTTTCCGATCACTATATCTAGGTCTTTGGAATCTGTCGGTAGATAAATCATACAGTGGATATGATTTGGTAATAGTACGTATCCTGCTGTTTTTATTCCTTGTAACTCCATATAGGTAAACCACTTGTAAATATTATCATACAAAGAAGTTTTCTCAAATAATGGCAACCATTTATAGCATGTAAAGGTTACAAAAAACAATGCTTCCTTTTCATGTCTTTTTACTTTTACGGACATGTGTAAATTTAAAAAATGAGACCGCATTTTCATAATAGCATTCTTAGAGCTTTTCAAATATGGATACGGTGGACTTTAGGAGTCCCTAACGGAGACTCCGAAAGGGGAAAAAGGTTACAAAAAACAATGCTTCCCTTTCATGTCTTTTTACTTTTACGGACATGTGTAAATTTAAAAAATGAGACCATGTTTTCATAATAGCGTTCTTAGAGCTTTTCAAATATGGATACAGTGGAAACGCTAGAGACAACCTTTGCAAGTCTTTTTGACCCTAATTGGACTAAGAAAGAAGTACTCTTTACGGCCTTCTTCAAACAAATTCTCTAACGCTTTAAAAGAATTATCATAAGAATAATTATTCCTGTTACTTCTAAAGTCGCAAACTACTGGCATGAGGTAAAATCCATCAAACCGTTCATCCAAAGATATACAGAAATTATCCGACTGTAGAATTTCAAATATTTCAGTCCTAATACTATCTGCCTTTTGGTATAGGTCAAATATCATTCTTAAACCTTCGGCACTTTCTGCTGGAAGATACTTGTCATAATCTACTTTTTTTACCTGCCAGTCGTTGACCCATATAGAATCTAAAGTTCCCGAGGCATTGACTTTAAACTTTACGAATGTGGTCAATTTTACACTGTCATACTTAATACTCCTTCCTTTTAGATTCTTTGAGAGATAGTTGCCTAATTCATTGATAGTTATGCACTCTTGTGCATAACCATTGAAGGACATAATCACAAAAATAAATAAAACCTTGTTTGACATTTTAAACTTCATTGTAAAATCTACTCGTTACATCTCGTTCCATTATTTATATAAGTTGACAGTACAGAATTTAATTCGGCTTGAGTAATTTTAAATTTTCCTAACAAATAGTTATAAACAGTATCATTTGGATTTGCATCTAAAACTTGCTCCTCTAATGCCTTTAAGCCTAAAACAATCATTTGACGTTCATTGGCACCATATACTTCATGCAAATACTTTGCTGTTTCATTCAAATAGTTTGATAGCATATAAATATGCTGCAATTCCTCAACTTCATCAGTACTAGGCGGAAATAATTCAGGTTTTGCTGAATAATAAGCATGTAACATTTCATGAATAAAAGCAATGTATTCCTTAGAATATCCACTTAACGTATAAGCGTTCAAATTTATTTCGACATCTAATGACGTTAGGTTTTCCCCTACTTTTTTTATGTCAATTATTTGAGTTTCTCCAAGGTTTCCTGAAGCAGGAAGGTCATCTTTAAATGTTACGTTGAAGTTAATCGGATCTTCAAAGATATCGTTGAACATCTTTCTTATTTTATTCTCAATATTATTCGCATTTATTTCATTATAGACGACTTTCAAGCACTGATTAGTTAACTCATCTTTTATTTTAGCCGTATTGGACAGTATGTCATTGTTACACTCCCCATCCCCAATCCTAAGAAACGCTTCTCCATCTCCACTACTACGTGTAAAACTAACCGTTTTTCCATTCACCATCCTTGGTGCCGTACCTCTACCCCAGCTATTCCATAGGGTTTGCATGGTACTTTCTGCCATGTAGGTTTCTTGGTTATGAGATAATAACTCGTCTGTGGCGGTTAAGCCTGCTGTTTTTATATCTTCCAAAATATCTGGGCCATCTGCTCCAGTAGAGCAAGGGCTTCCCGGGCCTGGAACACAATCAGCATATTGATCTTTCGGGGCATCGTAAAGTCCAATGACTTCTTGCTGTATTATCTCTTCATTATTCTCGAAGAACTCATCCACTGCCTCATCAAAGGCCGCTTTTTCGGCTATTGATAAAGTAGGTCCCGTGTAATTTATCATATTACAGGCGATATTACCCATTTCTTCGCTATCTGGTACACCGTCAGTGGCGTTCTCTTTTTCTGTCGCATAATCACTAAAGTCTCCTGCCGGATCTGTACTTGTGCTAATATTGTTTGATACACCCCCTGGCAGATGATTTTTAAGCATATCTGCTATAAGCTTATTTAAGAAAGGCTTAAGGGAGTATAATATAGGCCTCCTCATTTGTCATTATTGACTTCGAGAATCAGCCATAGGCTTACCCTTAACTGGTTCAAAATTGCTGTGGCAAGACAGGCCATGAGGAAGCTATTAGATGTCCTGGGTTCACATAAAAGAAACCCTCCATAATGTTGGACTCTTTTGGCTTTCTACCAATTCAATAAATAGTGTTTACCCTACGTTTTAATTTTTGTGCTTGCTAAATGCGTTTTTTTATCTGGTCCTTTGTATTCATTTCCAGAAAGGAAACTTACACCTTTAGGGAAATCAGCAGCAAAAGCAAAACTGGTTAAGTTCTCTGTATAAGGCTTATTCTAGCTTCCAAAGACGTTATAATTTTGTTTAACACAAGATGTGTGGCGGCTGTTTAGTTCAACAAATTTTCTATTGAATATAAGCCCCTCGTAAAAAACTAAATTTCCTCAATGCAACCACTCTCTCAATCCTCACATCTAGGCTGCGAACACTATTACCAATACAGATTATGAAAAAGCTATTTAAAAACTTAACAATTACATTTTTATCCCTAGGCCTAACAACCGCTATTGCACAAGACTACAAAGACGACGACTATGAACTCTACGATAGTGAACGCCAGAGAAACTATGATCATGGATCCAAGAACAGGAAGTCTTCCAGTATGTTTAGCAAAAAAGATTTTGGCCTTGTGCTGGCCATCAATAGTTTTGACAAAGCCGTGGATATGCCCGATCTCAATACTTGGCAATCTAGGTATGTGGCTCTTCAGTGGAGAAAAAATCACAGACTACTCACAGGAAGACAGATAGATGTGGCCTTGGGCACCGGTTTAGAGTTGGCCTGGAACAACTTCATGATGCAGCATGATGAACAATACTTCGAGTTTGATGGTATAACAGACTTTGATTTACTGGATTCTCCTGTACAAAAATCAAAACTGGTGGTGAACTCCTTAAACCTACCTGTCATGCTTCAATTTGGTTTTAAAGAAAGCAACTTCAGGCTAGGCATCGGTGCCTATGCTGGTGTTCGAATCAACAGTTATCAAAAGGTTCAGGAGGCCAACGACGCGAAATTTAAAGAAAAGAGTGACTATAATCTTCGCAAGTTCAACTATGGTTTAATGGCCGAATTGGGCAGAGGAGACGTAAGGCTATTCGCCAAATATGATGGCCTTCCTATGTTTAACGATAATAACCCGATTAATGCTAATGTCTTTAGTTTGGGTCTCAGGTTGTAAGCTTTAAGCCATATACTCCTTATGCCTGGAGCAAAAAAGACTTTGGAACCGTATCCAAAGTCATTTTTTATTCTATTTCTATGGTTACGCCTTCTGTGGTAGGATGACCTACGCAGGTTAGTACAAAACCATCCTTTATTTCTGCTTCTGTTAAGCCATCGTCTTCGTCCATTATAACTTTGCCAGTGATGCACTTTCCTAAGCATGCCGTACACATTCCTGCCTGACAAGAATACGGTAAATCAATATCCTGCTCCAAAGCCGCTTCAAGTATTGATTGATGTGGCTCCACACTAAACGTGTAACTATCTCCATCATAATTAACAGTGACTTCTTGCTTCTTTAAGCCTTCGTCTTCTGTTTCGGGCTCACTTTCTCCCATCATAGGAGCATTAAAGCTCTCCCTATGTATTCTTTCCTTAGGAACATCAAACATACCTAAAGCAGAAACCACATCATCCATCATCTCTGAAGGCCCACATAAATAAAACTCCTCACTCTTAAAATGAACATTACGTTCTTTCAAGATCATCACCACGTTTGCCTTTGTGATTCTGCCTCTTTCTCCGGCCCAGTTATCGTCTGGCTGAGTTAGTAATTTGGCTACTTGTAATCTGTCGGCATACTGTGCCTCAAGCATCATTAATGCCTTCCTGAATATGATCTTATCTACCGTTCTGTTTCCATAAACTAAGGTCACCTTAGATTTAGGCTCCATTTTTAGCGTAGTCTTTAGCATAGACATCAGCGGTGTAATACCACTGCCCGCTCCTATGAGTACTAAATGTCTTTCGTTCTCGGCTTTAGGCTCTACCACAAAATGACCCATAGGTTCTACGGCCTCTATAAAATCCCCTGTTTTTATATTATCACAGAGATAGTTAGAAACCAAGCCGCCTTCTACCCTCTTAATGGTAACCGCCACGGCCGTATCTGCATGTGGAGACGAAGACATGGAATAGCTCCTCCTGACTTTTTTTCCTTCATCTGCTGGAACAATTAAGGTCAGAAACTGACCTGCTTTATATTTGATTTGCTCTGCAAGCGGATGCCAAAATTCAATGGTGATGGCGTCACTTGTTTCTTTAACAATGTCTTTGACTTGTAAAAAATAGGTCTTCATTTAGTATCTGTTCATCAATGAATAATTTCCACAAAAATACTACGCAAAGACGGTTTCACCATTGGAGAGGGTGAATGAAAGTGGTTTTCTTTTGGCTAATGGAAATTTGATGTCGCCTTTGTCTTACAAAAGACTTTTGTTAACATTAATGCCTTAGACAAGTCTGCTTGTTTCTACAATGTAAGATTAAATTAAAAGCCTGGTTTTTCTTTCGTGGCTTAAGTCAAACCACAGAACCCACAAATGAGACTTGGCTAATGAGAAGTGAATCCTTCATTTGACGTCAAAAGACCGCCAAACACCACACCTAGGTCACAAACCTAGGAGAACGGAGTATTACACTTTAACAGAGCAAAAGCTTAGAGACTAGAAGCCATATCCACAATATTGGCACTAATAGAAAAAGAAGCAAAATGAAAACGTTACAACGGAAGTAGTAACTTAAGATTATTGATTTATTGTCCTAAAAATTGGGAGCACCACATTCATTGTAATAGCCAAAAAAGTTTAAACTAATTTGTAAAATGTTATTTACCAAACACTGATATATGGTTAAATTATTTCCTTTAAAAACATTTATTCTTTCTATGATCAGCCTTATGATTTCTTGTCAAGGCAGTAATGAAGTAGAAGAATCAAAAAATGAGACTTTAACAGAAAAGTCGAAAGCCGGTCAAATTTATCACCTCACAGAAGCTGAGGGTAAGAAATATCTTCACGAGCTTAGACAATCACTCTCAAGTCAGGAAGACTGGCAAAAAAGGGCTAAAGAAATTCGATCATATCTATTGAAGACAACAGGTTTAGACCCTCTTCCTGAAAAATGTCCACTTAATCCCATATTTGGAGATATAAGAAAATTTGATGGCTATCAGGTTCAAAATGTGGCATTTGAAAGTCTTTCCGGTGTTTACGTTACGGGTTCATTGTATAGCCCTTTAACGGCGACGGAAAAACCAGCTGGTATACTTAGTCCACATGGACATTGGCCAAACAGAGAGGATTATGGTCGGTACAGAACAGATGTACAAAACCGATGTGCCTCGATGGCACGTATGGGAGCTCTTGTTTTTTCTTATGACATGGTGGGGTATGGACAGCTTGCAGAATTAGGCTGGGTTCATGAAGCTCCAGAAACCATGAAATTACAAATTTGGAATAGTATCAGGTCTGTTGATTTCCTACTTAGTTTAGGTGTAGATCCCAAGCGGATTGCTAGCACTGGTGCTTCAGGTGGAGGAACCCAGACATTTCATTTATCTGCGGTAGATCCAAGAATTTCAGTTTCCGTTCCAGTCGTAATGGTTTCATATCGTCACTTTGGGGGCTGTGTCTGCGAACTAGGTATGGACATACAGAAAAGTGGAAAATTTAAATATAACAATGCAGAGATTGCTGCATGCGTAGCACCTAATCCTTTGCTTCTAGTTTCTGTTGGAACGGATGCCACCGAATTTACACCTAATGTTGAATTTCCGTTCGAGCAGTATATATATAGCTTATTCGGTAAATCTGAAATGGCTGAAAATGCACATTTTCCGGAAGAGGATCATGGATACGAGGCAAGTAAAAGAGCCGCTGTCTATCCTTTTTTGGCGAAGCATCTAGACCTTGATCTTTCAGCGGTTTTTAATAACGATGGAAGCTTGAACGAAGATGGGATCACCATTGAAAAAATTGAAGCCCTTTACCCTTTTGATGAAAAGCATCCATTTCCAAAAGAAGGCATAAAAACTAACAAAGATGTGGTATGGAACTGGAAAGGTAACTTATAAACTCAACCGATAAAAACGAAATATAACATAGACCCTTATACCAATTATTATATGAAAAATGGAATTCAGTTCGTGCTATTAATTCTTGTTTTGGCGGGATGTCAACAGGGGCCAAGGTACAATGAAATACTTTTAGCTGATGATTTTAGTTCAATTCGGCGTGGACCCTATTCCGTGGATGTAGGTGCCCATACAGAATATCATTATTTGCATGAAGCGGCTCCCAGATCTCAATGGGCTGTCTCTACTTTTACCTGGGATTCTGATTTTAAACGTGCGTGGCATATTCGTCAAGAGGGAGATGATCGTCAAATGATTCAGGTAATGACAAACGACGTAAAAAGACATACACACCCAATGGTGGTTGCAGGTGAGCAGGACTGGGAAGACTATGTTGTCAATTTACAATTCACACCTCAATCGAAAGAATTCCAGTCCGGATTGACTTTCCGTTATCGTAATGATCGAAATTATTATTTCGCAGGTGTAAAAGGTGATTCGTTAATCCTTAAGATGGTTGATGATGCCACTGGCTTTCATCAACCTTATGAAGAGGTTTTAGCCTCCGCTTTACTGGAATGGAATGCAGAGGAATTGTTGACGCTAAATGTAAAAGTAGAGGGAAGTAATATATCATGTAGTATTAAAAATGTAACTATTGACGCTGTGGATGAAGGCTATAGTAAAGGGAAAGTTGCTCTCTTAGCTGACGTTCCTACTAAATTTCATCAGATAGAGGTCAAAACATCAAGTAATGAAATAAAGAGACTGAAAACTTCCAGAGATGATTATGCACTTGAACTTGAAGGCATAAGAGAATCCGTACCTGAAATGAAAGTCTGGAAAAAAATCAATACAACGGGATTTGGTGTCGGTCGAAATCTAAGATTCGGAGATCTTAATAATAATGGGACACTTGATGTTTTGGTTGGTCAAGTAGTTAATCATGGACCTCAGGATAAAAACTCTGAATTAAGCTGCATGACAGCCATGACTTTTGATGGGGAAATACTATGGCAAACAGGAACTCCAGACCCATGGAAAGTGAATCTTACAAGTGATGTCGCCTTTCAAATACATGACCTAGATAATGACGGAAAGTCGGAGGTTATATATACCATGAACAGAGAATTGATTGTAGCAGACGGAGCCACTGGAAAGATTAAATACAAAAGAACGACACCCAAGGTTACCGATCAGGAAGTTATTAGTCCTGAGACGCACAATATGTACGGGAATATCTTAGGTGACTGCCTTTATTTCTGTGATTTAAGTGATAAGGGTTATGATGGTGACATAATTATCAAAGATAGGTATGAGCGGGTTTGGGCCATGGATGCTCAATTAAATATCCTTTGGTACAGTAAACTTAACACAGGTCACTATCCATTTGCTTATGACGTAGATGAGGATGGCAAAGATGAGCTTCTAATAGGATACTCCCTGCTAGACGATGATGGTAGTACCATGTGGACACTTGAAGATAAATTAGATGACCATGCCGATGGAGTTGCGGTGGTAAAATACACGGAAGATTCTGAGCCAATTATCATGTGTGCTGCCAGCGATGAAGGGCTATTCTTTGCTAACCTTAAAGGGGAGATTACTAAGCATCACTACATAGGTCACGGGCAAAACCCTGCGGTAGCCAATTTTAGGGATGACCTGCCAGGATTGGAGACCATATCCATGAATTTTTGGGCAAATCAAGGTATTATACATTTTTATGATGCGAATGGAGATATTTATCATGATTTTGAACCCAATCAATACGGCAGTATGCTACTGCCTGTGAACTGGACAGGTAAATCCGAGGAGTTCTTTGTAGTAAACCCAAATGTTGACGAGGGAGGCGTATTCGATGGTTGGGGCAGGAAGGTCTTGGATTTTCCAGATGACGGCCATCCCGATATGTGCAATGCCGTAATGGACATTACCGGAGACGGCAGAGATGAAATTGTAGTTTGGGATCCGAATACGATATGGATTTATACCCAAGAGAATAATTCATCAGAGGAAAGTCTTTATAAGCCAATTCGAAATCCACTTTATAATTACTCAAACTATCAAACTACAATTTCATTGCCCAAATGGGAGGCAGCACGAAGCCTGAAAAATAGCGAAGATTAAAATTCTCGTACCTTAGGTTATACCCTTTAATAAAAACGGCCTGTCAAGAAGTGTTTTTTTGCTAACTATGTGGCCCACCTTTTAACGTAGTTTTAACTTTAGTAACCTGGGTTCGAAGCAAGAAATTAGAAGAATAGGGCTAATTGAGGTACTTTTCTTTTGAGTACTCTTGAGAGGTTGAGCTCTAACCAGCACATCCACAACGAATCTCAGGCCTCGTAGAGCAGAAAATGGAGGCTCCATGTGGCCTTAGAGACCGCCAAACGTCAAACCTCGGCCACAGACGCAGGAGAGAGGAGCTATTACAGCATGTTCCTCATTTTTTAAGATTTAAAGGAACACTGATGTTCATAATAATTATTTGAAAAACACGTTCTCCTAAATCTATTCGAGCCGGATAGATTTAATCATTTAGAAAATGTCAAAACTTAAATTTTTGCCTGCTTTACTAATCTTGGGAATAACAGATGCTTATTTAATCAGCCACCCTAACCTGATTGGAAAATTAGGAGTTTTCGTTTTTAAATATGGTATGATTAAGAATTTCCCAAATGCTCTAATCACCGTTTTACTTACACTTGGCCTTTGTATTGGAATTGCCTATTTCTTAGAAATTAACCTGGATAAAACATGGGCCAAAATTGCTTTGATGACTTTTACCGCACTTTCGCTTTTTGTATTAGGACAAGTCATTTTTAAGTTTAGTGGCGGCTCATACGCCCACACCGGCAAAGCCTTTGTCTGGGGCATGATGCTTTTACCCGTTTTAATGCTTTACATTTTTGGTTCTGTTTGGTTTTCTTTTAAAAAGACAAGCAGAGAATAACCCTTGACCCTATACATTATTTTAGGGTAGCCGCTTTTCTAACTTTAGCTTGATTGAAAATTATGACGTCGTTGAAAAAACTCCCACTAGCCGAGTCTCACAAGAGCGGAGGAATACCGCAGAGTCCACAAAGTGAGACTCAGCTAGTGGGAAATCAACCATGGTAAAAGCTAGAAAGTGAATAGCACGCTGCTCACGTATTAAATAACCGCTCTTGGTCTGTTGTTGCCCCATTATCTTAAGTAAAGAATATTAAACGAAAACAGGTATGCTCAGTAGGTTTCCCTGAAAGTTATTGCGTTCTCACTTTGGAATAAAACACCTTTGTTTAAGCCGGTCTGAAGACCTACAAATACAAGTACGAGGTCAAAAAGACCACGTACAGCGGGAGATTCCACATGAAAGGTGGAAATGAACGGAAAACCTATAATTCCAATACTGTTTTTTCTGTTCCTTATAAATTTCCTTTTTTAAATTCTGCTGCCGCAAAAGCTGCTGCCCTGGCCGTCAGAGCCATATAAAGGATGGATGGACTTTGGTTTCCTGTGCTGGTCATGCATGCACCATCCGTCACGAAAACGTTTTTGCATAAATGCAATTGATTCCATTCATTTAGTAGCGAGGACTTTTCACTTTTACCCATTCTAACACCGCCCATTTCATGGATATCAAGTCCGGGAGGCTGTTTATTGTCTTCCACATGCACTTCTGTACAGCCCACCTTTTCTAGCATTTCTTTGCTTTGTACCAGAAAATCGGCCACCATTTTATCGTCGTTTTCGTCATAGTCTACATCGGTGACTAACAGCGGAATACCCCATTGGTCTTTTTGGTTTTTGCTCAGATAAACCCTATTCGTTTCTTTCGGGATAGTTTCTCCCTGCATATACATGTAAACCCGCCAATCGCCTGGTTCAGATAAAGCCTCTTTATAGGCGGCACCAAACTGCACTTCGCTATCGCCCAATTTGTTTTTTATTAGTCGATAGGCCCCTGAAAACGTGGTATAGCCTCCCACAAAATCCATGTTCTTCTCTTTAAGGTTTCTAAAATTGGCCAAAATGGGTTCTGAAGGGTTTCTTCCAAAGTAATATTTATCCTCAAAACCTTCCATTTTCCCGCCCGAATGCCCTCTATATATATGAAAGCAAATGAATTTGCCCAATAAGCCATTATCGTTCCCGAGACCGTTTGGGAAACGTTTTGAGGTGGAATTCAATAATATCAAATTAGTATTCAAGGCTGAGGCATTCACAAAAATGATGCGGGCATTGAAAATCATTTCCTCTTTGGTTTCTGCATCTATCACCTTTACACCAGATGCTTTTCCTGTGGCTTCGTCATAGATGATTGAATGCACAACAGAAAAGGGGCGAATCGTCAAGTTTCCTGTTTTATCTGCCCAAGGCAATGTGGAAGAAACTGAACTAAAGTACCCGCCATAGGGACATCCTCGCATACATAAATTACTAGCTTGGCACTTCCCGCGGCCTTGCTCTAAATGTATTTCTTGTGGTTCGGTAAGCTGTGCCCAGCGGCCTTGCACTAAATGCCTATCTGGATAATGTTCCTTTAATTTATCGCTTACATGCTGCTCTACACAATTAAAATCAAAAGGTGGCAAAAACTCCCCGTCTGGCATAGCTTCTATGCCGTCTTTATGCCCACAAACGCCCACAAATTTTTCTACATGCGAATACCACGGAGCTATATCATCATAGCCAATCGGCCATTTTATACCATACCCAAATTTATGTGGTGCTTTAAACTCGTTATCGCTCCATCGCTGGCAAGCTCGCCCCCAGGTTAAAGACTTCCCTCCTACCTGATATCCTCTAATCCAATCAAAGGGTTTTTCTTGCACATAAGGATGGTCTGCATCCTTAATGAAAAAATGAGCCGTATCAGCCCCAAAACCAGCGGCTTTTGTGATTAAAGGATTGTCATCTACAAAGGCTTTACTCATGCCGCCTCTATATTTAAAGTCCCATGGGGCTTTGGTGGCGGTGGGGTAATCTTTCAAATGTTCCACATTTCTACCTCGTTCTAATACCAGCGTTTTAAGTCCTTTCTCGCATAATTCCTTGGCAGCCCACCCACCCGAAATCCCAGAACCTATGACAATTGCATCATATGTGTTATCCTTTTCAGTCATTATTCCATAGGGTTAAATAAATAGTCCGACACTCGCAAGGTTGAAGCAAGAGCTAACTATAGAAGCACAATTTAATGAAACACCGCTAATAATAGCAGATTTCAACTGCTAATGCTTGATGACAGCAACAAGGACAATTCCCCTCTAGCCGAGTCTGGCCAGAGCCGACTCGATGGTATTTTCAACTAATATACTCTTTTTCCTGACAGCCAAGTCTCGCCGGAGTGGAGGAATGCAACAAGGTGAGACTCGGTTTTGGGGAAATCAACCACGGTTAATGTTAGAAAATGAATAGCACCTTGCTCTCGTATTAAATAACCGCCCTAGGTCTGTTGTTGCCCCATTATCTACATTAAAGAATATTAAACGAAAACAGGTATGCTCAGTAGGTTTCCCTGAAAGTTATTGCGTTCTCACTTTGGAATAAAACACCTTTGTTTAAACCGGTCTGAAGACCTACAAATACAGGTACGAGGTCAAAAAGACCTCGTACAGCAGGTCCCTGACGGAGACTCGACTGCGGGAAACAAAATCAACAAATTTTCATATGAACATAAAATGGCCTCGGTCAGACCGGTCTAAAGACCTACAAATACAGGTGCGAGGTCTTTTTGACCTCGCACAGCCGGATATATATATTCTACAGGCAATTTTTACACTTTCTTTTAATCAAAAGTAGCGGCAAAATTTTGTGCTTTGTAGTTTTAAGACTAGCTAATTCGGATAAGGCTTTTTGTTGATTTTCATAATTAGAAAATTGATTTGAACTTTTAAGGTTTACAAGAATTGGTTGCAAGTAGTATCCTTTTTTATGCTTTTTATCACAAGTTTCCAAAGAAGGGTGGTATAAATCTTATAAATCATTTTTCTTATCTCATTTTCATTTTTATAAAATCTATATAGACGTTTTAAAGGCTCTCCTTTTGCGGAAATTATATACTTGTCGAAATCTGTATTTATAACATCAAAGCTATTAATCCACTGAATTTATCTTACCGCGAGAATCTATCTTGTATTGAACATAGAAAGTCAAGTATAAACTATCTAGTTTAGAAAACTCTTTTACGACTTCGGTTTTTATTTGACTTGACAACTCCTGTATGTTTTTGCATTCTTGAGCTTTCGAAAAAGATATGCAAGTAACCGTAAGCAATGTGCTAATTAGGAAAGTTTATATTTTCATATCTTATTTAGTTGCATCTATGGCCACCGCTTATATAATTAGATATAGCTGCACTTATTTGAGCATCTATAAAATCTAAATCAAGTTTTAATGAATTATAAATAACATTATTTGGCTTTGCTAATACCGCTGTGCGAGGTCTTTTTGACCTCGTATTATTGTTAAAAGGTCTTCAGACCTTTATTAGGCAATTTTTCCTTCAAGCCGAGTCTCGCCAGAGCGGACTCGGCGGTTTTATCAAGTAATATACTCTTTACTAAAAAGGTTAGAGCCCAATCCTAGTTAGATTAACAAGGCCTCGCCCTGAACGCAGGACTGATTCTTAATGCGGTTCTTTTAATTTTAACCCACCCTAGTCTACGCTCGGGCTGTCAAGTTATAACAACCCATTCCCAATTCACACAATCATTCTCATTTAACAGAACTTTAACCTGCTTGGAGCTTCCAAATAAGAAAGGATTTGAACCTTGTTCCCAAAATTAAGATTCTATTAACTCAGTAAGAGAATGAAACAATTCATTTAACTTACATTTTAACAAAAGAATTAAGCCACAATGGCAAGAAAGAAGAAATCAGAAATCATCAAACAGAAAGACGCCATCATGGGTTTCATGAGGCAGTTTGACCACAAAACAGCAACTTTAACAGAACTATACGAGCACTTTGGTGCCTACACAGAGGAAGATCAAATGTTCCTCAAATTGTTTGTTAAAGAATTAGAAGATGAAGGAAAAGTGAGCGAAGTAGGCAGAGGAAAATACTCGTTAATGGAGAAAGGAGAAGACAAGGGCATTTCAGGAGTTGTAGATCATGTGAACCCCAAATTCGCATTTATAAGATATGATGAAGGTGAAAAAGATATCTTCATTGATGCCGATCACCTGAATGGTGCTGTTCATGGCGATACTGTTTCTGTAATAATTACAGGAAAAGGAACTCGGAGAGGTGGAAACCCAGAGGGAAACGTTACTGCCATTATAAAACGTGGAAGAAACGAGTTGGTTGGCAAAATTAAGGTCTACGCTAGCTATGCTATTGTTAAGCCTGACAACAAGAACTTTCATGAGGATGTATTCATTGCCAAAGGCAATGTTTTTCATGCAGAAACACATGATCTAGTTATTATTAAAATATTAGAATACCCCACGAGCTTCCAGCAAGCCACGGGCCAAGTGATAGAGGTATTAGGAAAATCGGGAGATAATGATGCCGAAATGCATGCTATAATGGCCGAGTTTGGGCTTCCGATAGCTTTCCCCAAAGATGTCGAAACCTTGGCTGCTGCCATTCCTGTGGAAATCGAGGCCACCGAGATTAAAAGAAGAAGGAATATGCGAGACACCCTTACTTTCACCATAGACCCTGCCGATGCCAAAGATTTTGACGACGCCCTAAGTTTTAAACAAATAAACGCAGAGCGTTTCGAAGTTGGAATTCACATAGCCGATGTTTCTCATTACGTGAGGCCCGGCACCGTATTAGAAGAAGAGGCCTTTAAGAGAGCAACTTCTGTGTATTTGGTAGATAGAACTATTCCGATGCTACCTGAAAAGCTATCGAACAACCTTTGCTCTTTAAGACCTAATGAAGACAAGCTAGTTTTCTCTGCCGTTTTTGAGCTAGACAAAACAGGAAAAATTCATAAGGAGTGGTTTGGGAGGTGCATCATTCATTCAGATAAACGACTTTCCTACGAACAAGCACAAACTATCCTAGAATCAGATGAGGGTAGCTATCCTGAAGAAGCTACGCCAGAACTCAAAGCTTGTTTGCTTTTATTGAATGGCACAGCCAAAACACTCCGAAAAGAACGCCTTCAAAATGGTGCCTTCAATTTTGAGACAAATGAGGTGAAGTTTCAACTAGATCAAAAAGGCAAGCCTCTCGGTGTTTATCAAAAAGTAAGGAAGGATGCCCATAAGTTGATTGAAGAGTTTATGCTTTTGGCTAATAAGCGTGTAGCAGAGTTTGTCTACTGGGGTAAATTTGACGAACACGTTAAAAAAACGGTTAAAGCCAATGAGGACAAAACGCCGACGATGGTGTATCGCGTGCACGAGCCACCAAATCCAGATAAAGTCACCACGTTTTCGGCTTTTGCCCGGAAACTAGGCTTTAAGATAAATGCAAACCAAGGAGCTTTATCAAATTCTCTAAATGCTCTCATGGAACAGATTGAAGGGACCCCCATGCAAAATGTCTTGGAATCTCTGGCAATAAGAACAATGTCTAAAGCTGTTTATTCTACTTCGCCACAAGGGCACTTCGGTTTAGCCTTTCAGCATTATAGTCATTTTACGTCGCCTATTAGAAGGTATCCAGACGTAATGGCTCATAGAATGCTGCAGCATTATCTTGATAAAGGAAAGAGTTTAGACAAAGAAGATTTTGAAGAAAAGTGCAAACATTCTTCGAGTCAAGAAAAGTTAGCGGCTGAGGCAGAACGAGCCTCAATCAAGTACAAGCAAGTGGAATACATGAGCTTGCAAGACAAAAACCTAGTCTATGAAGGTGTTGTCACTGGCGTAACAGACTTCGGAATATTTGTGGAAGTAGAACAAACAGGCTGTGAGGGCATGGTTCGCTTAGCAGATTTGAATGACGACTATTATGATTTCGACGCGGATAATTATAGGGTAGTAGGTCAGCGAAAAGGGCAAATTATTGGTTTTGGAGATACGGTTAAAGTCCGTATTCAGGCTACAGATCTAGAAAAGCGTAGTATGGATCTAGACTTGGTAGAGGCTGGTGGTAAATCCTTTGTGAGTTCTGGCAATCGTGGGCGAAGCTCAAGACCATCTTCTCATAAAAACGGGAGAGGAGGGCATAAGGGCAGCAAAGTTATTCCTCCAAAGAGAGGTAAGAAGGGAAATAGGAGAAAGAGCTAGTCTTTATAACCGTTTCACACTTTCATGTTCAAAAATCATTTTGCCATCACTTGCAAATTCCCTTAGAAGGATAGGCTCGGACTTGTCGTAAACATCGTTTGGATATTGAATCTCTTTTCTTCGCCTATTGCCGGAATCGTAGTACTCTATCCAGCGACCCACTTTAGCTCCGACGTCGTATTGACCTTCTTCGGCTAAGATTCCATTTTTATAAAAACGAAAATATTCACCGGTTTTCTTACCGTAAATCATAGGCACTACTTCTTTGATTTTTTCTTGTCCTTCGTCGAAATAGCTAATTTCTGAGTCTTTGTAAAACCCTCTGTTATAATACTCTTTTTCTAAAAGAATAAATTCTTTATCATACGTTTCCCATCTTCCATCTAAGGTACCAAGGTAGTAAAAACCTTCCTTTACGAGAGTTTCCCCTAGATACTCTTTGTACGGGCCGTGCATAAGTTTGTTGTTTCTAGGATCTCGTGAAATAGCTTCCACGATTCTTCTTCTTCGGAGATCGTACCAAAACACAGACTTTGCATATATGTCCGGTGCTCGGAAATCTTTTAGTGTGTAGAATTCCATATACTTCATTCTGCTGCCTGTACCTCTTTTATATATCTGTTTTTCTACCTCAATGCCTTCATACTTTTTGCCATCGAATACTTTAGCCTTTGCTTCATCAAAGGCCTTCTTCTTCTTTTTTATCTCTGCCTTTATCTTCTTTGACTTACTTGAAGCCCCGGCCACGGTTTCATTAACATACTTTTTTGCCTCTTCTACAGAAGTGATTTTCTTTCCGCCAGGAAGATTAGCCGAAGCGGACGGTAAGCCTATATCTACGGGTAATGCATCCTCTATTCTCTCCTCAAGGGTCATACTCTTCCTTTCGGCTTTTCTTTCTGCTTTCGTTTTAGCTTTAGGAATGATGGTTTGGGCTTGAGAAATGTTCAAACCGAGTAGTAGAAATGCAAAGCAAGTGGTTCTTAAAATTAACTGCATAAATAGAGGTGCTCATTTCAATAGTGAATGAAGCGTCGTACTTTCGTGTTTTACTAATGTTAATTAGTGTTCTAAAAACGTCAAAAGTAGTTAAAAATTGGAAAAAGTAGCCAAAATCTATGTAGCTGGTCACCGCGGAATGGTAGGCTCGGCAATTAAAAGAAAACTAGAAAGCGAAGGTTTCAATAACATTGTTACCCGTACATCTAAGGAGCTCGATTTAAGGGACCAATTAGCTACTGAAGCGTTTTTAACAGATGAAAACCCCACATACGTTTTTTTGGCTGCGGCCAAAGTCGGCGGAATAATTGCAAATAGTACTTACGGGGCAGATTTTTTGTACGAAAACCTGCAAATACAGAATAATGTTATCCATGGCTCTTATCTCATAGGGGTAAAGAAGCTTATGTTTCTCGGTTCTTCTTGTATATATCCAAAAATGGCTCCACAGCCATTGAAAGAAGAATACCTGCTCACTGGACATTTAGAGCCAACCAATGAGCCCTATGCTATTGCAAAAATAGCGGGTATCAAAATGTGCGAGGCTTACAGAGCCCAGTATAGTTGTAACTTTATTTCTGTGATGCCTACCAATTTGTATGGCCCAAATGATAATTACGACCTTCAAAACTCACATGTCTTCCCTGCCATGATTCGTAAGTTTCATGAGGCTAAAGAAGCCGGAGACACAACGGTCCAACTTTGGGGTACAGGAAAACCCATGCGTGAGTTTCTTCATGCCGATGACTTAGCCGACGCTTGTTTCTATTTGATGCAAAATTATGATGGCGAAACGCTAGTCAATATTGGTACGGGAGTGGATGTTACAATTAAAGAACTGGCCGAAACCATCCAAGAAATAATAGGATTTCAGGGCAATATTCGCTGGAATACAGACAAACCAGATGGCACCCCAAGAAAATTAATGGACGTGTCTAAACTTCACAGTCTCGGCTGGAAACACAGCATAGACCTCAAAGAAGGAATTAAAATGGTCTATGAGAATTTCAACAATAATGCTGTTAGAAAAATGTAAGCTTTGAAAAAATATTTAAGCATTCCTATCTTAAGCTCTCTTCTCCTGATAATCGTTCCTTTGGTAGCGACCTCTTTCTTGAGTATCTATTTTGTCACGAACGAATCCTACTTTACAACTTTTGATACCTCAGAATGGATCGGGTTTTCCCTAATTAGTGTTTTGACGCAGGCCTTTGCTCTGACTCCCCCAACTTTTGTGGCCCTCGTTTTAGGCTACTTCTGGGGATGGAAGACTCTTCCTGTACTTTTTTTGGTTAATATGGGTTCTATTTTTATCATCAATAGAGTGGTGCTCAGGCTTGACTCGGCTGGTTTAATAACATTTTTATCAAAAAATAAAAGAGCTGCTGTTCTTCTCGATAGTATAAAAAAAGACGAGCTCAAAATTATTGGTTTGGCAAAGCTGTCTCCCATTCTACCCTTCACATTTACTAACTTCATTTTTACCCTTTCTGGGGCTAAACTAAAAAATATCCTTCTTGGAGGATTTTTAGGAATGATTCCGAGAACGGTGATGTCTGTTTGGGCAGGTACACAGGCTAAAGAAATAAAAAAATTATTGGATGACCCTAACGCCAATAACAATCAACAAATAATGGTCATTGCCTTGATTTTGATTTCAGCTTTCGGGCTTATTTATATTATAGGAAAAGCGGTGAACAGATCTAAGGAAAAGTCCTAGGTTAATTTTTATAGAAAGGGATTAGTTTGAGTCTTACAACATACTCTTCTATGAAAAACGCACTGATTGTCTTCCTCTTTTTGTCGTTTTTTTCAAGCTCTGGGACAAAAAAAAGGCCTGGTCAATCAAGCTGGCATTATGGCCAATTTCGCTAAACAGAAAAGAAGCCGGTCTGCCCATATTATAGGAGATTATGTAAAGCATACCATGTTTCTGCAAAAACAACACCTGAAAGTTGTAAAGGTGTCATTTCTGTTGTAGTCAATATTCTGGCTAATTATAATGAGAACTTTACTCCAGAAAACAGGGGTCGTCTCTTCTTTGACAAATATATTAGAGAAACTCAACAAAAACTGCTCTTGCGTAGTTGGCCGTTTTAACCTAGGCTATAGCCCATACCAGAAAATTCGTCAAGGCCATTTCTCGATTATAGATGACAAATGGCTGATAACGAGTAATCATAGTTCTTGAGTCTATTCTCAAATTAAAATTAATTTAGGGCCTAATTTATAAAAAAAGAGGCTCCCTTATATGTATAAGAAAGCCTCTTTTTAAATATAGGAATGCCTTACTCTTTCAAACTCTTAAGATAAGCTAAGCTAAGTGGAATATTCTCCAGCTCTTGGTCGCTTTCATCTTCTATAAAAAAGTGTTTAATGCCTACCTCGTTCGCTAGTTTGATGATTTTAGGCCAATCTGCTTGACCAGTTCCTAAAACCACGTCGTTTTCTGCCGGAGTACCACCAGAACCATCTCCTACCACTCCTTTTTTAAGGTCTTTCACGTGCATTAACTTCCAGCGATTACCGTATTTTTCGAGTAATTCCTGCGGAGCATCTGAGCCTCCACCGTGTATAGTCCAGAGTACGTCCATTTCAAAAGAAACATGTTCAGGATTCGTATTCTGAATGATGTAATCCATCATAGTTCCCTCGCCTTCTGGGTTAGGCTTAAACTCATAACCATGGTCGTGATAGCAGAAAGTCAGTCCATTTTCCGCAAGCACTTTACCCGCAGAATTGAAAACCTCCACAGCCCCCTTGGCGTCTTCAAATGTGAAACTGTTGCCCTCGTGAGGTATCCAAGCACACATCACATACTTAGCTCCTAAAGCCTTGGCCCTATCGGCAATAGCTTGTGGGTCATCTCTAAGCCCATCAAAACTACTTCCGGAAGATGGAATCGTGATGCCACGCTCCTCACACATTTTACGATAATCTTCCAACTCAACACCTTTAGCTCCACCGCCTTCCAATTCTGTAAAACCTAGAGCTGCAATCATGTCTAGATTCTCTTCCAGCGTCTTTGTGGTGTCCTTGAAATGATTTCTAAAAGTGTAGGCCTGTACACCAAATTCGGCTTTGAAAAGGGGTGTGCCTTCATCTTCTGCTGTTTCTGTAGAAGTATTGGACTGGCAAGCAAACATGAGGCTCGTCAATCCTAAAATTAATAATGTGTAAAACTGTTTTTTCATAATAATCGATTGGTTATAGTTTTAATAAATATTTGGGTTTCTGTCTTTTTCCTATCCGACCCCTCGTCTAGTTTACGGAGCATAAGGGATAGCAGCGTTATTCTTTTTATGCAATAAAAAGATATAGCGTATAGCCCGACGCCATAGGGGATATGCCCTAAATTATAAATTCTTTTTCTTTAATTCATCTGCTGCAAAGTTAGCCGCACGGGCTGCGTAGGCCATATAGGTCAGTGTCGGGTTTTGCGTACTTGTAGATGTCATACATGCCCCGTCAGTAACAAACACATTTTTGCAGGCATGTATCTGGTTATGTTTATTGAGCATTGAGGTTTTAACATCATGTCCCATTCTTACACCGCCCATTTCATGAATATCTGAACCTGGAGGAGCATGAGAGTCTCTGGACTGAATGTCTTCAAAGCCCGATTTCATAAACATCTCTTCCATGGTATTCATGAAGTCTTTCACCATTTTTGTGTCATTCTCCTGCCAGTCACATGAGAATACTATCTGTGGAATGTCATATTTATCTTTCAAAGTTTCATGAAGTCTGATGTGATTTTCGGCTACGGGTATCGTTTCGCCCATCATCCAGCCCGAGATATTCCAGCTGCCTAGCTTTCTGCTTAACAGGTTTGTGCGAAGTTCGTCTCCCATCCCATCATTTGGAGAGAAAGAACCTCTCCCCCCACCAATTCCTGTGGCATATCCTCTTAAAAAGCTTTCCTCGTGTTTAATGAGGTTTCTAAACCGTGGTATATAGGAGTGACTCGGGTGTGCCCCACTCGTTTTATTGTCTTTGAAACCATTATGGGTTGCTGAAATGCGACCTCGGTAATTATGCCAAGCAATATACTTTCCCAACACACCATAATCGTTTCCTAAACCATTCTCAAAGCGGTTTGATGTAGAGTTTAATAAGATGGCATTGGAGTTTATAGCGGAGCCATTAACAAAAATCACTTTCGCGTAAAACTCTACCATTTCTTTGCTTGTAGCATCTATAACTCTTACTCCAGTGGCTTTATCTTTCTTGTCATTATAAATAATAGAATGAACTACGGAGTGTGGCCTGAGGGTCATATTCCCTGTTTTTGCTGCCCAGGGCAATGTGCTGGCATTACTACTAAAATAGGCTCCATAATTACATCCACGATTACATTGACGCTGACTCACACAGCGACCTCGGCCTTGATCATAATGAATTTGTTGTGGATCTGTTAGGTGGGCACATCTTCCAAAAACAAGGAAACGGTTTTTGTAAACAGTCTCAATGGTTTCCTTAAAGTGTTGCTCTATACAGTTTAGCTCCCAGCCAGGCTGCACGTGGCTGTTAGGCAACGATTCTAGGTTATCATTAAAACCAGCAATTCCGGCAAATTTTTCTACGTGTTCATACCACGGAGCGATATCTTTATATCTAATAGGCCAGTCTACGGCGAAACCGTCTCTGTCTGGACCCTCGAAATCATAATCTGACCATCGTTGTGTTTGACGAGCCCAAAGCAGAGATTTGCCTCCTTCGTGGTAGCCTCTAAACCACCTGAAGGGTTTTTCTTGCACAACAGGCTGCTCATCATCAGGTAAAGTCCAATGGAGTGTCTGAGCTCTTAAAAAACGTGCGTCTCGATAGTTTTCACGGTCTTTTTGTGGAACAGTTCCTCTGTATTCAAACTCCCAAGGGGCTTTTGAAGCAGTAGGATAATCTTCAATATGCTTTACTCCACGCCCCCTTTCCAACACCAAGGTTTTAAGACCTCTGTCACAAAGCTCTTTGGCCGCCCAACCTCCACTAGCACCAGAACCTATGACTATAGCGTCATACGAATGCTTTTTCTTTACGTTTAGGTTTAGATTCGCCATATAGAATGCCTTCTTAGGTTTTATAGGATTAAACTGTTCTTTTTAAGATTCTACAACATCCACACAACCATGATAGTAACCGGGTGCCATGACATAGTCATAATGATTTACCATCACGTACTCTGAAGTAGTATATCCTCTAATAGTTTCTCCTCGTAGAGTATTGTAAAACCATTCCTTCTCTGAAGTGCTAGGAGCCGAAAACCCTAAAAGAAGACTTTCCCTTTGGTCTTGCGTGCATTCTGAGAAACCCATGTTGTAAGTATTCTTAGATGTCTCTGTTAGTAATTCAAGGCCTTTTTCAATTTTGGCCTGTTGCTCAGCATCATAACAGTCTGCTATTAATCTTTCTAAGTATTTATCAACCCCTACTCCCATGGCACCTGGCTCTGATTTCCCTTCAGGAATAAAGGTGCCAGCAATACTTGACAAGGTTGCAGATTGAGCCAAGGAGAAAACATCCTCTGTTTGCCAAGAACTTGCATTCCAAGCCTTTGTCCAAGAAGGTAATGTTAACAATGCCCCAGAACCTAGGGCTAAGTTTTTTAATAAGTCTCTTCTTTTCATTATTTCAATAACAATTGGAATAGGAAGTTACTACAAAATATGTTTAAGTTAAGTACTATCAACCAAGTTCTCGATATAAATAGACTCAAAAGAGATAGTCTATCCGCATTCAGCTACTTCAGACGCAAAGTCTATCTCTTCTTATAAATATTCTTCTTAGCCAAATCGCTTTCAAACCAAGTGAACTTGTCCTGATAGAACTTGTGAAAGTCTGCTTCACTTACGTGGCCGGGAACTGGGGCATAATAATGGGTTTCGCTTCTTGAATCATTTCTCCACACCAAGACATAGGACAGTCTCAAGTTCTCATATTTCATCACCTTTAAAAGTGTCTCTGTCCACCATGTTTTATTGGGTATGGACTCTAGTCCCGTTTCTGTAAATGCAGCTAGTTTCTTATGCTTTCGAGCATAATCTGAGACTATTTTTAGCTTTTTAGTAGCCGCCACTAAGTCGTAACGGTTTCTTCCCATATCGGCATAGTTATCCATCCCTACCATGTCTACCCATTCATCTCCAGGGTATCTTTCCAGGTATTCTGCTTCTGTATTAAACTTATTGTCAGGAGAGAAGGCCCATATGAAATTATGAACATTTTTCTCATCTCTTAAGTAACTCGCTGTGAATTTCCACAGGGTTTTAAACTCCTCAACAGTACAGTGTGGGGCACCCCACCAAAACCAACCTCCATCAAATTCGTGATAAGGTCTGAAAATCATCGGCACTAATTCTCCATTTGCTCCCCGACATGAGTTTGCCCATTCTGCTACGCCGTCAAGAATTTCTTTGTACTTCTCGTGACCATCGCCACCTGGAATTATCCTTGGCACTACTTTAATAGAATCAGAACCTGCCCAGTAAAAACCTCCCCTACCCATAGGATTATAAAAATGCCACGCTATGGTAATGGTGCCTCCGCGGTTATACTCGTCTTCCACTACTTTTTTAAGACGAGCTTTATATTCTTCAGGGTTTCTTCCTGTAAATCCACTAAGATCCACCCCAATCATGCCTGGATGCGTACCTACTACCGATTTTACGTCAGAATGATCCTCTTCACCTCGCCACCCTCGCCCATATTCTGTGGCGTGCTGATGGGCGAAAATGGTGCCCTTTTTTTGAATTTTCTTCATTGCCTTAAAGAGATTCACAGTTTCTCTAGTGGCATTTTTGTCCATCAATTGGGCATAGCCAATGGATGAAATCAGTACAAATGCTGCGATTTTTATAATTTGTTTCATTGTTATTTTCGGGTTGAATAATTAGTGCTTGCTAAATAAACGTTATTTCTTTTTTATAATGGCTGCCCACCCACCGCCAGAAGCTAGTTTTATGCTGAGTTTGCTCATCGCGTCCACTTCCATGTTTTCGATTTTATAATCCTCCGCATTTCTACTTGAATTGACACCATCTTTAAAGATTTCAGCAGTAAAGATGCCGTCACCTAAAAATGAAAAATCAATCTCAATTTCTCTAGGTGTCCAATTTCCCATAGCTCCCACATACCATATCCCATCTTTTTTTCTCGCCACTGCAACCTCTTCCGCGACGGTTCCCAAAAGCGGGACAGTTTCAATAAAAACTGTTGGGATTTGAGCTATAAAGTCCGTTGTTTCTTGTTCCTTCATATAGGCAGTCGGACTATCAGCTAGCATTTGAACAGGAGCTTCAAATAGAACATACATAGCCACTTGGTGGGCTCGTGTCCCTTGACTCATGGGCATAGAATGGCTTGCTCGGAAATTTGACTTATTGCGATTTCGCATGGCTCCTGGCGTGTAATCCATTGGCCCAGCCACTTGCCTAATAAATGGCAACGAAGTATCATACCTTGGTATATCATCATTCGGTGTCCATTTGACGTTTTCTAGCCCTTTGACGCCTTCAAAGTTTACTACGTTCGGGTAAGTTCTTTGGAGACCTTGTGGTTTAAAGAAACCATGGTAATCCATCATTAACTTGTATTTAGCAGCGATTTTAGACATTTCATAAACGGAGCGAAGCACCTCTTGGTCGTCTCTATCAAAGAAATCTACTTTAAAACCTACCACTCCCATGTCGGAGTATTTCTTGCAAATTCCTTCCATATCACGAGTAAAGGCGTACCAAGAAGACCATAATATTACGCCCACATTTTTTGATTTAGCATAGGCCAAAGTGGACTCTAAGTCTAAATCTGGATTTTGTTCAAAGAGGTCCAACCTAGAAGACCAGCCATCATCAATGATGATATATTCTAGTCCATTGGCATTAGCAAAATCTATGTAATACTTATAGGTTTCAAGATTAATTCCAGCCTCAAAATTTACCCCAGCTAACTGCCAATCATTCCACCAATCCCATGAAATTTTACCCGGTTTTATCCAAGATTCATCAGCAATTCTTGATGGCTCCGCTAGTTTTTGAACCATGTCATTGTTTAACAATTCTTTGTCTTCTGAAGAAATAATAATGGTACGCCAAGGAAAGCTCCGTTTTCCTTCTACTTCGGCAATATAATCCGCTCTTTTCTTTGCCAATGTGTTCATTTTCCCTATTCCACCTTGATAAGATTCCAAAATAACTGGAGCAAAAATTGCTTTCAATCCATGAGCATTTGATTCATTTTTCTTCAAATACATTCCTGGGTAATCCTGCAAATCTGCCTCTGTAATAACAGCTTTTTTGCCATCGGCCAGTTCCACCATGATAGGTAAAAAAGCCATGGTGTCTTTTTTTGTGGCGGATAGATTATGCTCATCATAGGTAGCTTCAAAAGATTGCATCCATATTTCATCACTTCTAAAATCTCTTACATAAGGCATAAATGCCTTATAATCTCCATCGAAATTAAAATCTGATTTTTCGTTTTTAATTATAAGCGATTGGTCAATATCGGTAACGAATCTATACGCGACCCCATCATTATATGCTCTAAATATGACAGCATAATTCTTATCAGTTTCAATGACCAATTCATTATATGAATCTATTACTTCCGATTTTTTATAAAATGGTGTTTTGAAACTACTGTTCGAAGAAGAAATTCGTTCTTTGGTTTTTCCTGTGTTTGTTCCAATAATCACCCCATTGTTTAATTCTAAGCTGATTTCAGACGGTTTCAATACAATGGTGCTTTCATGCGTAATCGCCCAGGTTGTTTTTTCTCCAGTACTTACCTTTATCTCAATTTTTTGATTAGGCGATTTTATGCTGTGGTTATATTGAGCTTGCGTCATATGGCTCAGTAATATAGTTATAAGGGTAATTGTAAATTTGTTCATATTAATGTAATAGGGTATTAATTCAAATGTATTGTTTTACCAAATTTAACTTAATACCTTATATTTAAAAGACTTAAAGTTGTAGATATAACGAATGGTTGAACTAGAACAAGTATTGGATAAATATGGCGAAAAGGGAGAGAAAACTAGCTGGACTTTTGCAATAATTAAAGCCAGAATTGCCAACGAATTGAAACCTAATACTAAAAAATCATTTAGAGTTAAAGGGTTTATAGATCAATTACCAATTAAGCAATTGGCACTAATACCGATTGGTGAGGGAGATTTTATTCTTCCTGTAAATGCTAACATTCGTCGTAAAATAGGTAAAGAGGATGGAAATAACGTTATGCTAAAGTTGGAAGAGGATTTCAGTGAGTTTCAATTTTCAGAAGATTTCTTGGCTTGTTTGGAAGACGAACCTAAAGCCAATGACTTTTTTGGGACACTGTCGCCAGGCCATCAACGTTATTTTTCAAAATGGATAGAATCCGCAAAGGCTATTGAAACCAAAACTAAACGCTTAGGCCAATGCTTATACGGCCTTGCTAATGAAATGGATTACGGACAGATGATTCGGTTTTTTAAGAAAAAGAACGACGAAAAAATCTCTAATTGATCTGGGTCTCCATGTTATACTCCGATTTTTCTAGGCCATAAAACTCGTCTAAGTCTCCTTGAATAACATCATAGACTTGCTTCTTTAAGTTCTCTTTATCTTTTAAAGTCAAATTTCTGGTGTCAATGGCCTTGTTGATAATCACCTTTGGAATACTCCACCGGAACAGGCTGACTGGATTAATTTTATATAAATTCACAAGTGAAATAGGCACAATAGGCACTTGGTTTTCTATCGCCATCACAAATGGACCGTCCTTGAACGGTTGATGCATTTTAGGTATTTGCTCCGACGCAATACCGCCTTCCGGCATTATAAAAACGCTGCGTCCTTCTTTTAAAGCTCGTATGCCTCTTTTCATGGTTGTTACTCTACTATTTTTGTCGCTCCTATTTACAGCAATATGAAGCTGATCGAACATATAGCCAAACCATGGGATTTTCGTTACTGAACTTTTCCCAACAAAAGCAAAGTGATTATACACGATGTTAACTCCTGCAGGGACGTCTAAATAGCTAAAATGATTAGAGACAAAAACATAGGCTTTATCTTTGCTTGGCCTAAACTTCCAGTTCTTTTGCATCCACATGCCCGTGAAGAAAAAGAAAATATAGGACCAAAACCTGATTATTCTATGACCGAACCTGTGCCACTTTTTGTTTTGTATGCAGATAAAGATAAATGGGTAAATGACAAGAAAGGGTATCAAAAACACCAAACCACACCAAACAGTATAAAGAATATTTAATCCTTTTCTCATAAATTAAGAATATGGTTAATCCTTAGTAATATGCTTATGTAACTCGACAGGCTTGGAACTCTTTCTCATTTTTATGTTCAGCATTTCTACTAAAAACGAGAATGCCATTGCAAAGTAGACATAACCCTTAGGCACCGCAAAGTGAAAAGCTTCTGCTATAAGCAAGGTACCAATCATTACTAAAAAGGAGAGTGCCAATACTTTAACTGTTGGATGCTTTTCTACGAAATCACCCACGGGCTTAGCAAAAACGAGCATTCCAATAGTAGAAAGAACGATGGCAACAGCCATAACAGAAATAACATCTGTCATACCCACTGCAGTAATAATAGAATCTACAGAGAAAATTATATTAACAACCGTAATATCTAATACAGCCCTAGTAAGCGAAGAGGCCCCTTTGCTTGTATTCATATCATCATTTTTACCTTCCAACTTATGATGAATTTCAGTAGTGGACTTATATAAGAGAAATAGACCTCCACCAAGAAGTATCAATCCTTTACCACTCATTCCTAAATCATAAGGTAAGCCTAGGTCTTGCAGGTTGAAAAGGTCTTTTTCTAGGCCGAGTATCCAACCCAAAAAGAACAACAAACCCACTCTGATAAACATGGCGGAAACCAACCCTATATTTCGAGCCCTCTTTTGCTCTTTCTCAGGGAGTTTTCCTGAAATAATAGAAATAAAGATGATGTTATCTACACCCAGTATCATTTCTAAAAGGGTAAGCGTAAATATGCTGGTGAGAGCGGCTGTGGTTAGAAGTTCTTCCATATTAAATTAATTTGTCTCTAAAGTATTTTATATCACAGGCATTTACATGATGCCTTCTTTCAAGATCTATTTATCTTTTTGCAAACTGCTCAGCAAACAGAATCATTTCATCTTCCGATAAATGCTTTGACGCTATTAAAAATCTGTATTTTAAGGTGACTTTTTGACCTTCATAAAGTTCTAGGTCAGAGGTCTCCCTTCCCTTAGAAAAAACATTCGATCCTATATTATTTACGGCATACAGTCCATATCCCCTGGCGTGCCAATTTGCAGGATAATTATGGTTTTCAGGGTGGTCAAACATAGCTAAAGATACCTTTTCCTTCACTATGGTACCCGTTAAGTTCATCCATCCAGAGCGTTTACTCCAGACCTCAGAGCCAGAGATTCCAGTATCGTTGAAGTAGTTTCCTGTAGCAACATAGGTCATTTTAGTATCTGGATGCTCCAATTCTTTGGCAAGGCGTATCGCAAACATGCCTTCTTTGTTATCTGCAAAAAGTACTGGAACCTGAGCACGCAGGGTTGTTATTCTATCTATAATCCTAACCGTAGGTGTACCAGAGAAACTATATCTTGTTTCTTCTTTTAAAAGTAATTGGTTATCTGATCCCTTCCAATCGGCGGTTACCAGAAGTTCGCCGGAATTTTTCCCTGACTTAACACTCTTAACTCCTGTGTGTACTATTGTGCCATAGTCTTTTTTGGATTGGTCTACGTCATTAGAGTTATTCCAAAAATCATTTCCGTTTACATCCCCATTATTCAGCCAAAGACCTACATGATGTGGATGATCTTGTCTTTCGCCTTCTCTAGGGTCAAAAGGCCAGCCGCGAGTCACAAAATTACCCTGAGGAGATAGAATAGGATACAGTACTGGTTTTTTAAGAACGTCTTCTGATGGGTAGAAGTAGCTCGTAAAGGGTTCGCCGTTTACCAATACCTCCACCTTTTTCTGATCAGGGATGTTTTTTAATTGTATGGGAAGTGCCTGTCCAAGACAGCAGATTGGTAGTAAAATAAGGCATGTAAGTGTTTTCATTTCATTATAGGTTTCGTCAAAAATAAAAAATCCTCAGTTTGTTTGATTCAAACTGAGGATAAATTCCTTTGGTATAAGATAAATACTATGACTTATAAATGAGGTTTCACTGCACTTTTTAGTTGTGGGAGCATCATCGTTCCACTTTGGCGAAATAGCTGCTTGCTGTTTTTAAATACCATAACGGTAGGCACACTATTCACACTGAATTTACGCTGCAGGACCTTGTTTTTGTCGATGTCTATTTTCACAACCTTTATCTTGTCCCCCATTTCGTCAGCAAGCTGTTGAAGAGCGGGAGACATAGCCTTACAAGGCCCACACCACGTAGCAAAAAAATCTACAACCACTGGCTTATCACTATCTATTAATTCTTCGAATGTTCCTGTCATCTTCTTCTTTCTTTAATGTTTTCAAGATACTAACGAGCTCCTGTCTTCTCTGGTTCATATTTGATCATGATCGTTAACCAAATAGAACGCGACAGTCTATAAAGAATGGGAACCAAAAAAACAGTTATTAAAACATACAAACCTATATAGAGCCTCCAATCGATTTTGCCTTCAAATAGAATATACCAAAGTACTGTCGCCGTCACAAAAAGACCAATGTTTAACATGTAGCTAACATACATGGCACCATAAAAGAACCCCCCCTCTTTCTCATACTTAAGGCCACAACTGCCGCAATTTGCGTCCATTACAAACATACTTCCCATTTTATATGGGTTTTTAGCTTCAAACAAGTCGCCTCTTTCACACCTAGGGCACTTAAATTTAAGAGCTGCTTTAATGTTTCCCATTTCCTCTTTCTCCGTTTATAGCCGCAAAAGTACCAAATAATCTTCTGTGCCTAAGGAATTCTTCTCCCTAAGAATACTGGCGGAGTCCCTTATTTTAAGAAGATAATTCCAAAAGGCTCATAAGGGCACATTGAGCCAAATTCGTCACACATTGAACGTCATACACTAAAAATAGCCAAATAGAATATACACCTTTGTCTTGTTAAAAAAGGAGCAAATTTGCCCCTTGAACGATGTTTGACAAAACCATAATAATATAAGATGTCTAAATCATTATTTGATAAAGTCTGGGATGCTCATGTGGTAAAAAGCATAGAAGATGGTCCAGATGTTTTTTTTATAGACCGTCATTTCATTCATGAAGTGACCAGTCCAGTAGCTTTCTTAGGGTTAGAAAGTAGAGGTGTTGGTGTGCAATTTCCTGAAAGGACTTTTGCCACAGCTGACCACAATACTCCTACCATTAATCAGCACCTTCCTGTAGAAGATCCACTCTCAGCCAACCAATTAAGGGCTCTAGAAGGAAGCTCTGCCAAATACGGCATTTCTCATTGGGGCCTTGGTCACGAAAAGAACGGTATTGTACACGTAGTAGGGCCAGAAAATGGTATTACCCTTCCAGGTATGACCATCGTTTGTGGTGACTCTCATACCTCTACTCATGGTGCTTTTGGAGCCATTGCTTTTGGAATTGGAACTTCGGAAGTAGAAATGGTTCTTTCTTCGCAGTGCATCATGCAGCCAAAACCAAAGAAAATGAGAATTACGGTAAATGGCCCATTAGGAAAAGCCGTTCTTTCAAAAGACGTTGTCCTTTATATTATTGCTCAAATTTCTGCTGCCGGAGCTACTGGTTATTTTGTAGAATACGCCGGTGATGTCTTTGAGAAAATGAGCATGGAAGGTCGTATGACCGTCTGTAACATGACCATAGAAATGGGTGCACGTGGTGGTATGATTGCTCCAGACGAAACAACTTTTGCATACTTAAAAGGTCGTGAGCAAACTCCTAAAGGAGACGATTGGGAAAAGCTCCTTAAATATTGGGCTACACTTAAAACGGATGACGATGCCGTTTTTGATAAAGAACTTCATTTTAATGCGGAAGACATTGAGCCACAAATCACTTATGGAACAAACCCTGGTCTAGGAACTAGTATCTCTAGTATAATCCCTAAAGCAGCTGAAGTAATAGACGGAGCAGAAAGCTATAAAAAGTCACTTTCTTACATGGGCTTTGCCGAAGGTGAAAGCATGATTGGCAAACCTGTGGATTATGTATTTATCGGTAGCTGCACCAACGGAAGAATTGAAGACTTCAGGGCTTTTGCGTCTATTGTTAAAGGAAGAAAGAAGGCAGACAACGTTACCGCTTGGCTGGTACCTGGGTCTCATATTGTAGAATCTCAAATCAAGGAAGAAGGTCTTTTAGACATTTTTACTGCCGCTGGTTTTGAACTACGTCAGCCTGGCTGCTCGGCATGTTTGGCTATGAATGATGACAAAGTTCCTGCAGGAAAACTAGCGGTTTCTACTTCTAATAGAAACTTCGAAGGGCGTCAAGGACCAAACTCAAGAACTCTTTTAGCATCTCCATTGGTTGCCGCCGCTGCGGCTGTTACTGGCGTCGTTAGTGACCCTCGGGGCTTGATGGACTAGTGTGCTATAAGCTTTAGGTAATAAGCAGTAAGTGAATGAGAAATTTTAAGAAATATGATGTTTCGCAGTTGGTTCATCAGTTCGTTTTGAACATATATGAGGTGACCCGTTCTTTTTCTAAAGAAGAACGTTACGGTATTACTAGCCAATTAAGAAGAGCGTCCGTATCTGTTCCTACTAACTTTAGTGAAGGTTGTGGAAGGAGTTCTGATGTTCAGTTCTTTCGCTTTATTCATATAGCACAAGGCTCAGGACATGAATCAGAGCTTTTGCTTGAATTATCATTTGACTTAAAATATATAAACTTAGAAGTATTCGAAAAATTAAACACCGAGATAAATACCATTAAACGTAAAATGTATAGTCTCGAACAAAAAATTAAAGCTTAAAGCATATGGCTTAAAGCCCAAAGTAAAAATTATGGCATACGATAAATTTACAGTACTAAGCAGCACTTGTGTTCCTCTTCCATTAGAGAATGTAGACACAGATCAAATTATTCCTGCTCGTTTCTTGAAGGCAACAAAGAGAGAGGCTTTTGGAGACAATCTATTCAGAGATTGGAGATATAACAACGATGATTCGCCGAAGGCTGATTTCGTTTTTAATAATGACCTATACAATGGCGAAATATTAATTGCTGGCAGAAATTTCGGTTCTGGATCTAGTAGAGAGCACGCTGCTTGGGCCTTATACGATTATGGTTTTAGGTGTGTAGTCTCAAGTTTTTTCGCTGATATTTTTAAAGGGAACTCGCTAAATATTGGTTTGCTTCCAGTAACAGTTAGCCCAGCGTTTTTAGATAAAATATTCAAGGCGATTGAGAAAGATCCTCAAGCTAAGATCACGGTTGATTTACCTGCTCAAAAAGTAACCATAGACGGATCAGGAGAAAGTGAAGGTTTTGAAATCAATGGTTATAAGAAAAACAATATGGTCAATGGTTTTGATGATATTGATTATCTCCAAGCGATGAAAACACAAATTACAGCTTTTGAAGGCACCAGACCATTTTAGGATTGTTGCCAAATTTAAAACTGTTTTTTTTAGGTCGATTAGGATAATAATTAAATCAGAACACTAAATTGGCTGTCGATTTATTAATAACCACTATTTATACGCTGAACACAAATCGGCTTTGATATGAAACGCCACATTGAAATAATGGACACCACCCTACGCGATGGTGAACAAACTAGCGGAGTATCTTTTTCGGCCTCTGAAAAACTAACAGTAGCTCAGCTTTTACTCGAAGAAGTTAAGGTAGACCGTCTAGAAGTAGCCTCTGCCAGAGTTTCTGATGGTGAGCTACTTGCTGTGCAGAAAATCACGGCATGGGCAGCAGAAAAGGGTTATTTAGACAAAATTGAGGTTTTAACTTTTGTGGATGGTGAGGCGTCTCTAAACTGGTTAGAAGAGTCGGGTGCTAAGGTTATGAATTTATTGACCAAGGGCTCTTTAAATCATCTCACCTATCAACTAAAGAAGACTCCAGAACAGCATTTCAACGAAATCTCTGTTCTGGTACACAAGGCTGCTGCCAAAGGTTTTACTGTCAATGTTTATTTGGAAGATTGGAGCAACGGCATGCGTCACTCTAAGGAATACGTTTATCAGCATTTAGATAACCTTATTACGCTTCCTATAAAGAGAATTCTACTCCCTGACACTTTAGGAATATTGACTCCCATGGAATCTTATTCTTTTGTTAAAGATATAGTAGATCGATACCCAGATCGTCATATTGACTTTCATGCACATAATGATTATGACTTAAGTGTAGCCAATGTAATGGGCAGCCTTAGGGCTGGAGCACATGGTCTTCACTTGACGGTTAACGGTTTAGGTGAACGGGCAGGAAATGCTCCATTAGCTAGTACTGTAGCGGTTTTAAGAGATTTTTTTCCAGACATTCAAATCAATGTTGATGATAAGGCTCTTTATAAAATCAGTGGCTTAGTGGAAGGCTTTTCTGGCGTGAGAATTCCAGCGAATAAACCGATAGTGGGCGATAGTGTATTTACGCAAACCGCGGGTATTCATGCCGACGGTGACAAGAAACACAACCTTTATGTGAGTGATCTAGAGCCCGCTAGATTTGGAAGAAGGACACTTTATGCTCTTGGGAAATCTTCTGGAAAAGCTAATATTGAGAAAAACCTTCAGATGTTGGGTATTTCTTTATCGGAAGAACAGCTAAAGAAAGTTACGAGTAGAATCATAGAACTTGGTGATAAAAAAGAAGCTGTAACTCGGGAAGATCTACCTTTTATTATCGCCGAAGTTTTAGACCGAACTCCAGAGAAAAAGCGAGTAGAGTTAGTCAATTACGTATTGACACATTCCAAAAACTTAAAGCCCTCCTCTACGCTTCAAATTAAGATTGACGGAGAAACATTTGAAGAAAACGCACAAGGAGATGGCCAGTATGACGCTTTTATGAATGCTTTAAAGAAAATCTTTAAGCATAAAAAGATTATCCTTCCTGAGCTAGCAGATTATTCCGTGAGAATTCCTCCTGGAGGACATAGCAATGCCCTTTGTGAAACCATTATTACTTGGAAAACTGACAAAAAAGAAATGAAAACGCGTGGTCTAGATTCTGACCAGACGGTATCGGCGATTGAAGCAACGATTAAGATGTTGAATTTGATTTAGTATAAGTCTTGTGCTCTAGGCTTATAGCCTTACGCTTTTAACAAAAACAAAACGATTCGCTTAAAGCATATAGCTTAAAGCCCAAAGTAAATAAAATATGAATTTAAATATAGCAGTATTAGCCGGTGACGGCATAGGCCCTGAAGTAGTGGCACAAGCACAGAAAGTATCTGACGCCATAGCTAAAAAGTATGGTCATACTATCAATTGGACACCCGCCATAACTGGTGCCGCAGCCATAGATGCCGTTGGAGAACCTTACCCAGACTCCACGCATCAGATTTGTATGGATTCTGATGCTGTATTATTTGGAGCCATTGGTCTTCCTAGATTTGATAATGACCCATCTAATCCTGTTCGTCCTGAGCAAGGTTTATTGGCCATGCGTAAAAAATTAGGCTTATACGCTAATATTCGCCCAACACTTGTTTTTCCGTCATTACTTCATAAGTCTCCTTTGAGACCAGAATTAATAGAGAACGCAGATTTCGTCTGTATTCGTGAGCTTACGGGCGGTATCTATTTTGGTGATAAAGGAAGAAACGAAGCCAGAGATAGAGCATGGGATGTTTGTGAATACACAAAACCTGAGGTAGAAAGAATTATCCGTTTGGCATATAGCTATGCCCTGGCAAGGAAAAAGAAGTTGACCATTGTGGATAAAGCTAACGTTTTGGAAACTTCTAGACTTTGGAGAGAAGTGGGCCAATCTTTAGAGAAAGAATACCCAGAAGTGACAACAGAATACCTTTTAGTGGATGCAGCAGCCATGCGTATTATTCAATGGCCAGAAGGTTTTGACGTGATGGTGACTGAAAACATGTTTGGTGATATTTTGACCGATGAAGCTTCTGTAATCTCAGGTTCTATGGGTCTTATGCCTTCTGCATCTATTGGCCTTCATACGTCTGTTTTTGAGCCCATACACGGGTCCTATCCTCAAGCAACAGGTCGGAATATAGCAAACCCAATTGGAACTGTTTTGTCGGCCGCTATGATGTTTGAATACGCTTTCAAACTAATGGATGAAGCTCAGGAAATTAAAGATGTAGTGAATAAGTCATTGGCAGAAGGAATTGTGACTGAAGACATCGCAGGAAAAGATAAAGCATATGGCACCTCAGAGGTTGGTGACTGGCTAGCTGCTCAGATTGTTTGATTTTCGACCTGAGAGAGACGCTGGATGTTGGCTCAGAGGGCACCATGACAAGCTCTGTGGCCATCTCTACCCTCCATCATGAGCCCCCCAATCTTCTAAAGTTTGCAACAATACTATACGTACTAACCCGACCTATAAAATGTGAAAGCCCTAATCGAGAGATTGGGGTTTTTCATTTTCCGACTTTGAACGATTTTTTCCTACTTATAAATCATGGCCAAAAGACTGGCCATTTTATCTTTGAGATCTTTTCTATCTACAATGAAATCTAAAAAACCGTGTTCTAGAACGAACTCGGCAGTTTGGAACCCCTTTGGTAAGTCTTTTCCTATGGTTTCTTTTATAATCCTTGGTCCTGCAAAGCCAATAAGTGACCCTGGCTCCGCTATATTAAAATCACCTAGCATGGCGAAAGATGCCGTTACACCACCTGTTGTCGGGTCTGTTAAAAGTGAAATATACGGAATACCCGCTCTGTCTAATAAGGCTAGTTTAGCTGATGTTTTGGCCATTTGCATGAGCGAATAGCCTGCCTCCATCATTCTAGCTCCCCCTGACTTTGAAATCATG
Organism: Arcticibacterium sp.; assembly: GCA_047623945.1. Lineage (GTDB taxonomy): Bacteria > Bacteroidota > Bacteroidia > Cytophagales > Spirosomataceae > Arcticibacterium. The sequence goes on from JBLHOT010000003.1 coordinate 83,536, forward strand.
AGGAATGGTATTTTCCTTTTTAGAGAATTATCAATTGCCCTAGCTATCTTCTCCCCTACTACAGAACCCATGGAACCTCCTATAAAGCCAAAGTCCATACAGCAAATGGTAATGGCTTTGCCATTCATTTTTCCCTCGCCTGTTCTACAAGCATCCACCAAACCAGTCTTCTTATTGGTTTGAACTATTCTATCTGGATAGGCTTTAGTGTCTACAAATTCTAGCGGATCTGCTGACCGAACGGTGGCATCTAATTCTTTATAAACGCCATCATCAAAAAGTACCTGGAAATATGCCTCCGAGCCAATTTTATCATGATAGTTACAATGAATACATGTAAATGCATTGTTTTTATGCTCTCTGGTATGCGTTGCCTTTTTGCACTCTGGGCACTGGTACCACAAACCATCTGGAGCTTCTCTTTTAAGCTCCGTAGGTGTATTTATTCCTTTTCCTGAACGTTGAAACCAAGACATTCACTAAGTGGTTATTTGAATGGCAAATATATGAAGGGTAATCTAAGAACTTGAAATTAGATTGCAGATTCTTAGAAAAACACGCTATAGATAAAATTGATGTGTGTCGAAACCTTCAATTTATTTCTGTCTGTCGTTCTCGAAATAGACAATACTCTTGACTCCCCGATTACTTAAAACTCTTCCTTTTCCTTCTTTATTCCCGTTGACATAGCGAACAAATAGACGATCTCCATTGGCATATTGGAACGTGGGCCTATCATCATGCATTAAGCCGCTTTTGAATTTCCCAACATATTTGTCTCCATTTTTAAAATAATAGCTCCCATACCCATGAAACTTGCTCTCATCAAAATCTCCTTCAAATTTCTTTTTGCCAGTGGCATAATACTCTATCCCATAACCTGCCCTCGTTCCATTTTTCCAGTTACCGGCATACTTTTCTAATGACCTCCTATTAACTGCTACACCAAAGCCTTGATTACAATTACCTTCAATACAGCCCGTTTTTATGTCCTTAGTAATATTCTCTTTTACAATACCTTTAGGCTTTAGTACTATGAGTTCTTCTGGTGCAGACTCTACCTTCAAAATACCAGAATGCATGTTCGGGTACATGGCCTTGGCGTTTTGGTAACCCTTCTTTATAGATGCCATTCTTCTTCTTCTAGGTGGGTGACTACCTGTATCATAGTCTGTGGTAAGCTTCCAGATTGCAGACTGAGCATCTTTAAGGCTAGAGCCCATTTGATACATTACAAAACCAGAAAACTCATCTGCTTCTAGTTCTCTGTTAGGGTCAGAACCTCCAGGTTTAATCGTATGGCCTTGTAAATGATGACCTATTTCGTGAGATAAAATGCTCATGGCTCCCCAGTCTGTTTTGGTCATGCTATTTACACGTCTCATAAAACTGGCATCATACACTATCAGTCTTTCGCCATTTCGAGTAGCAGCAAAGCAGTTATCTATATTTGGACATTCCATAACATAGAAATTTTGTCTAAGACCAGACATACTTACTATTCTTTCCACCGCTTTTTGAGCAATTTGACGCGTCTGAAAACCCAATAAGTCACATATAGATTTTTCGTTAATGGCTCCCGCAGTATAACTGCACATAAAAGTGGTCTCCACTTTTTGAGAGTTACTTTGAATCGAAATCAAAAAGAAACTTAAGGCTGTAATTAAAACTTTCGTCTTTGGAAGGTGCATATAAGACTCGCTCGGTGATTGTTATTGACCAACGACAGTTTGCAAAATAATATTTTGCCCTTTTGTTAAAAAAACATTTCCAAACATTAAACTTCTAAAGCTTATCCAGAGTTTCATGAGTTAGCTTTCCTTTGGTATTTCCTATATTCAACGTAGATGCCGGTTCAAATAACATGACTGAAACTTCTTCTTCTGCCACGGGTTTATGCTCTATTCCACGTGGAACTATTATCATTTCGTTTTAGCTAAGGTGAACAACCCTATCTTTAAAGTGCAAGTCAAGTTTTCCAGAAATCACATAAAAAAGTTCGTCTTCATTCTCATCTTTATGCCATACAAACTCCCCTTTAAACTTAGTAAGTTTAACATGTTGGCCATTTAGTTCTACAATAATTCTAGGGTTCCAATAATCTAAAATTTGGGATAATTTCTGTGCGATGTTTACAGTTTCACTAGCCATTACTACATCTTTTTTAATTTATCCATAGATGTTGAAAACTATTAACATGTTCGAAACCAGTATTTAGTAAACGAAATCCCCTCTTAAGTCTCTAAACTTCTTTCGGGACTCAGCCCCAAAAATACTGCCAGGGAAATCTTGTAACATTTGGCGATAAAGACTCATAGCTTTCGATTTATCCTTTAATTTTTGGTCATAGATGGTCGCCAACATAAACAGAGCGTCGTCTGCTAAAATATCGTACTTGTAGTTTTTAAGTATACTTTCTAAATCAAAAATTGTGGCTTCAACATTATTCAGCTTAAAGTTAGTATTAGCTCTTAGCCATAAAATTTCATCAGCCAAGCTGTGGGATTTATACGTGACAAAAAGTGAGTCTAGTCTCTTTAGAGCGAAATCTATTTTATTCTGAAAAAGCAATAGTTCCACATCCGCGTAAGCTGAGATGGCAGCATCTGTAGTATCTAAGCCAAGATTATCTTGAATCAAAAGACTTAATTGCATGGCGTCATTAGCAATTTCTCTTGTTGTCGCCTTTTTTAAAATATCTAGAATATCTTTAGCCAAGTCAAATTCCCCCGTGAAATAATGAAGTTTCGCATTTTTTAATTTTGCTATTTCTCCCAGATAATCTTCCTTCTGCGTTTTTTCTACTTGCATGTACAGCAATGTAGCTTCCCACGGTTCTTCTTTTAGAATATAGATATCACCTAAATCGAGTTTACACTGGTCTTTGAACTTACTATCTGAACCGCCTGCGGCTATAGCTCTTTCTAGCACCCCTACCGCCTTATCTTGGTCGTTGAGGTAGAATGCGTACAGTAAAGCCATATTACGCAGTGCGTCGATTGTTTTGGGTGTTAAACCCACATCCACAATCAATTCTTGATACTGATTGATGAGTTCAGCTATTTCCAATTCATTAATCGGAAACGTACTTTTTACCATCTGCTCTCTAGATTGAATATTCCACCTTCTAGAATACGTATAAAAATCTCCATTAGGATATTCATCCATCACAAATTGGTACATTCGAGCTGCCTCACGATAAGCTTTGTTTTCATACGCCAATCCTGCCAATTCAAAAACCTTTCTTCCTCCTAGAGCTAATCTTCTGTCCAAAGCACGGGCTTGAGCAAAAGCTCTGGAAAACTCTTTTTGACGAACGAAGTGCCAAATCAAAATTTCGTTGTAATACCTCACTTCTGGATTTTCTTGAATCTTGGTATAGATAAGTCTTTCAAACATCTCTATTTCTTTATCTTCTTTGATATTGTCCAAAACGGTACGTTCCACATAATCAGTATTTGCGTGGTCTACTCCATAGGAAAGTACCTCTTCCAACATTTCCTTTTTTTTTCCAGCGAATAAATAAGCTCTGGCCAGAAGAGTATTATGCCTACTTACGTCCTTAGACCTCTCTCTTGAAAGCAGAAGCATATCAATAAGCATTTCCATCTTATTTGTCTTATAAAAGAAATTCTGCAACTGATAGATGTAATTATCCTTGCTTGCCGCTTCTTTAATTAATTCTCTATAAGCCTCTTCCGCATCTTCCATTTTATTAGATATCTCTAATAAATAGGCCAAGTCTGCCCGATACGTAATAATGTCCGGATAGTTCTTAACCTCTTGAATAAGAAATTTTCTTGCCTTTTCATATTCTTTCAATCTTATCAAAGCACTTGAATAATTATCATGAATGGCCAAACTGTTTTCCTTACGCTTACTCAGTTTCTCATAAATTTCAACAGCCTTTTCATACTCTCCCTGATTAAAATACTCCGCCGCCAATTCTCTGTCTTGAGAAAATACCGACGAGCCGGAAGTCAGGATCATTATGATGATATATAGGTTCTTCATGTTTTATAATAAAGTAAGTATAAGTATTTATTTATTATTATTAATTACTAGGGCTGTGGATATGTGATTATCTTTTTGTTAGGAAACAGTAGCTATTTTAGAATGTTTCTAAAACAAAATCGACTGTTAATAAATTAAACTCTATTCCACAATTAAGGACTTGGTTAAAAGATAATTAGCATGTTTTCCACGGGTTCTTGTTTTAAATTGAATGATTCTTATTGAGCTCCTTTTATAGGTAAAATCTAGCGTAGATATGTTTTAAGTAAAATGATTATAAGTCATGGTTATGTGGATTAGTCCACGGGTATTTAGGTTTGAAAGTCTAAGTGCGGAGTTATCATCATATTTATCACCGTTTATCAACGCTCAAAATGATGTTATCTACATGATTTTCCACACTATTCTATTTGAATATCCGAAAGCTGAAAGTTTGCCTTGAGTTTTATGGAGCCTTTGGATATTGTTATTCTTTCGGGTAATAAGTTTTGGTCAAAGTGGGCTGAGTCCCACTGGCCATTATTATTTTTATCTTCGATAATCCTCAACTTATATGATCCTGGTAAAAGTTGAGGAAAGTTAAATTTATCTGTAAATACTTGATAATCAATAAGTTTATATCTAATTACATCCAAAATCTGAATAATCTTTTGGCCGGGAAATAGTGGATACTTACCGTCTATTGCTCCAAAGTTTTGCTGTTGATAAAGTTTGTTGATAAGTTGATAAGTACTGTTACTATCTGATTTAAAGTTAGTTATGGTTGCTTCAGCTATACTAAGTTTAATTTCTCTGATGGCTTGTGGATTAGTGTTTATGTCTAATGAGGTATGGGACGAATCTGTCCAGGTCAAGGTGAAAGGTTCGTTAAAGGTGGTGTCGGAAGTTATCGTTATGCCGCTTGTGTCAATGCTTGTGATAGGATATTCAAACTGAAGTTTATAAGATGTGGGCTTTTTAATGGTTTTATTATTCTGAATGTTGGTTGTTATAATTCTTAGAAGTTCGGGCTCTTGTGTGATACGTGAATTTGTAGCGAAGAAGATTTTATTGTCGGATTTTACATTATTTCCAGCCGAGTCAATAACTATTAAATTAGTTAGAATTGTATCGGGTGTAAAAGGGTGGTTAAAAAAAACGAGTTCTTTATCGCGGATTTGATAGGTAAGACTATCGTTGTCGTTTGGAAATGAAACTTTGATGTCTTTAATGTCCTTATCAATTTTTATGGAGAATGTTAGTTGCCTGGATAAACTTCTTTGAATTTTTGGTGGGCTAGTGTTATATGGATACACGTCGAAGTCTAGGTTGGAGATATTGCTATCAAGTTTAATCGTGTCTTGGATAAATCCGAAAACTTCTGTGTTATCATTGAAAAGTAGATTAAGATTATTGTCTTTGAATCCAATTAATCTGTATTCAGAATCTTTAATGTTTTCAAAGTTATATTCACCGGATGTATCTGTCTTGGTAAAGTAAGTTGGCTTCTGTTGAAGTATTGGTATGGTATCTTCCTTTCTCAAATCGTAGAGTCCTACTAGTATTTCTTTTGAATTTATGCCAGTCCAGAGATCGGTGACCTTACCTGAGACGGACAACGAGTCAATTTCTGTTCCAGTACTAAAGACTACTTTTAGATTGATTGCTGGGTTCTTTTCATTCAAGTCTTTTATTCCATTTCGAAAGTTGAAGGTATAAGTGGTACTGTCTAAAAAAGGTTCGTCGTATTTAAGTTCTATGCCATAAGGCTTAATCTTAAGGTCATACGTACTTTTTGGTTGAGGTGTAATGATTAATTCTTGGCGTAAAGAATTTGCATCTATGAGCTCGTTAAAGGTAAGACGTAAGGTATTTTCCGTGAAAGAGGTCGTACCGTTCTTGGGATATTGCGAGATGACGCTAGGGGGCTCTTTATCTTTTGGACCACCGGTGGGTGGAACGAATTGGGCACAACCGGTAAAAAAGAGTAGAATATATACAGCTAATATGTTTCTCATAAATATTTATCTTCCAAGGAAAACCATTAAAACTGAGATGTCAGCTGGTGACACACCGGATATGCGTGATGCTTGGCCGAGTGTAGAAGGTTTAATATCTTTTAGTTTATGTCTCGCTTCATAAGAAAGGGAGGTAAGGCTGTCATATTCAAAATCCGGATTGATGGATAAATTTTCTAGTTTATTCATTTTTTCGGCCATGAGTTTTTCCTTTTCAATATAGCGTTCGTACTTGACAGTTATTTCGGTCTGTTCACTAACTTCTTTTTTAACATCAGACATTATAAGAGCGAATTCAGGAGAGAATGCAACCAAAGAAGATATATTAAGTTCTGGTCTTTTGAGCAGATTGAACAGTGTCGTTTTTTCTTTTAGCAAAGAAGATTTGAGATCGTGCAGTATGTCATTTATATCAGTAGGTGAAACCTTTAGTTTATTTAGTAGGGTGTATAAATCATTTGACGCATTTATTTTATTTTGTACACGTTTTAGTCTTTCGTCTGATGCGAGTCCTATTTTATTAGATTTCGGAGTAAGCCTAATGTCGGCGTTGTCTTGTCTCAATAATGTTCTAAATTCTGCACGAGAGGTAAACATACGGTAAGGTTCGTCAGTGCCTTTATTAATAAGATCGTCTATTAAAACCCCGATATAGGCTTCATTTCTTTTAAGGATAAAAGGTTCTTGTTCTTTTACTTTTAGGTGGGCATTTACACCTGCCATGAGCCCTTGGGATGCGGCTTCTTCGTAGCCTGTAGTTCCATTAATCTGTCCAGCAAAATATAGATTTTCTACAAGCTGAGTTTCTAAAGTTTGTTTGAGTTGGGTGGGCGGAAAAAAATCGTATTCTATGGCATAGCCAGGACGGAACATTTTTACGTTTTCAAAGCCTGGTATTTTACGAATTGCGGCGTATTGTATATCCTCTGGAAGAGAGGTGGAAAAACCATTGACATACATTTCAACCGTGTCGCGGCCCTCAGGTTCTAAAAATATTTGATGGCTGTCTTTGTCTGCAAAGCGATTTATTTTATCTTCTACAGAAGGACAATACCTTGGGCCAATACCTTGAATTCTGCCATTGAACATTGGGGATTTATCAAAGCCTTTTTTGAGTTCGTTATGAACAGCCTGGTTGGTGTAAGAAATCCAACAGCTCTTCTGATCTTTGATATATGGAGTGTCGGTGTATGAGAACTTTTCGGGTTCGGCATCTCCTAATTGTTCTTCCATTAGTGAAAAATTAATGGACCGTTTATCTACTCTAGGTGGAGTACCTGTTTTCATTCTTCCGCTTTGAAACCCTAACTTTAGGAGGTCGGCGGTAATTCCTTTGGAGGCACTCTCCCCTGCTCTGCCACCACCAAATTGTTTTTCTCCAATATGTATTAGTCCATTCAGAAAGGTGCCGTTTGTTAGTATTACAGTCTTCGATTTTATTTCTAAGCCAAGGGAAGTCTTTACTCCTGAAACGGTTTTACCATCGGTTATAATGCCAGTAATCATTTCTTGCCAGAAATCAACATTAATATTTTGCTCTAGTTTTAGACGCCATAATTCCGCAAATTTTTGTCGGTCGCTCTGACATCGTGGACTCCACATAGCGGGACCTTTTGATCTATTCAGCATGCGGAACTGTATCATAGTCTCATCAGATATAATTCCTGACAGCCCTCCGAGAGCATCGATTTCTCTCACTATTTGACCCTTAGCTACGCCACCCATTGCTGGATTGCAAGACATCTGAGCAATGGTTTGAAGGTTCATGGTAACAAGTAAAACCTTAGAACCCATCTGAGCAGCCGCGTGAGCGGCTTCGCAACCTGCATGGCCTGCTCCTACCACTATAACATCATAAACTGGAAACATATTTTTTCTTATTGTTCCACGTGAAACGGTCACCGCTAATTTGCTGTATGTTCCACGTGAAACGTCTTTTTAAAGGATTTAAAAAATGACGACTTTCTGGATTGATACAGATCGTCGCGGAATTATTACTGTGTGAGAGTTACTTTATTCTTCTGAAATAATTGTCGGTTTCTTGTTTATAAAAAGGAGTAAAACTGGCTGGCGTGGTCCTTATTAATTCTAGTTGCTTTTCTTTTTCCTTCATAAAACTTTCTAAAGAAGGAGGTGACTCACGCTGAAATCCAATGGCTGTTTTTGACTTTCTCTTGTTATCTAACTCCTGTTCTTTGACCGCTTTTTCTACTTCAAGTAGCCTTGTTTCTATTTGAACTTGACGCTTAATTAGCTCTGGGTTTATGCGTTTATTTACAATTTCATTCTCCGATTTATCCATTTCATTTTGAAGCTTTTTTAATTTTTCACCTAATATTTTTCCTTCTTCTGTACCATTAAGAGCCTCCTGCATATCTCGCAATTGCTTTCTAATTTTAGCCTGTTCATTAGCCATCTTGGCTAACTCCTTCGAAAAGTCTGAGGGCTTTTGTCCTCTTTGTCCGAGCCCTTTTATTTTTTCATTAAGCTCTTGTTGTTGCTTTCCTAGGCCAGGTGAAGGCATGCTTTCTTGCTTGTTTCCCTTTCCACTTCCTGGCATTGCCATGGCCATCATTTCTTGCATCTGTTTAAAAGTGTCGGATAGTAAAAGGGCTAAGTTATTAATGGAAGTCATAGAGAATTGTTGTTGGGCAGCGGCTCTAGGAAGTTCTCTTTCCTTAAGGTGCTGTATAGATTGGTCCATGCTGTTCTTCATTTTAGTGACCTCTTTAGTCACAAATGCATCAATCTGCATGACTCTTTGAGCTAAGGAGTACAGACTATCTTCTATGACCTGTGCGTCATCTGTAAGTTTAAGTTGCTGTTGAGAAAGCTCTACAAACCTTGGGTCTGTTCTAGATATGCCCTTGAGGTTTTTCATTGTTGTTTCTTGGTCAAAAGAAAGTTTAATGAGGTTTTCTAATAGAGCTCTTAATGCTTCCATGTCAATGTCCATTTGCTTCATTTCGGCAGACTGCATTTGAGTACTCATTTTTGCTGCCATAGAACGCATAGATTTTGCAGCTTTCTTCTGTGACTTTCCAGACTCGGAGTTTTCATTTTTCTCTAATTGATCTTCCGATTTCTTTTGTTCTTCTGAAGTTTTCTCCTGCTCCTCTTTTTGTGCATCCATATCTTTACGAAGTTCTTTACTGAGTTTTTCAATATCCTTCATCTTTTCCTTCTTCTCGTCGAACTCTTTTGAAAGCTTTTCCTGCTCTTTTTTTAGTTCTTTATTCTTTTCTATGTCTTTATTTTCCTCAGTTTTTTTACCCAATTCCTCCTGTTTATCTGCTAATTTCTCAAGTTCTTTAGCCGTCTGCTCTACCTTCTGTTTGAGTTGCATTTGCTTGAACAGCTTGAGTGCCCGGTCCAAATCTTTGTCGAGGTTTCTGTCTTGCTGTTTCATTTTCTCGATCTGGTCTTGAATCTTCTGCTCTTCTTTGTTCTCCATCATCTGCTCAAGCTCATCGAAAAGTTTATTTTCTTCTTCTTGCATGAGTTGATTTAATAGTTCTTGAAGCTTCTCCATTTTCTGTGAGGTTTCTGGAGACTGTTTATCAAAGCGATTCTGCTTTTCTTGCATTCTGTCGAACTGCTTTTGAAGATCTTTGAGATCTTTAAGCATTTCATCACGTTTCTTTAAGAGTTCTTCTAAGCGTTTGTTATCCTGAAAGTCAAGTTTCTTCTTGCTCTTTAAATCTTTATCTAGGTCTGCTAGGTCTTTCTTCAGTTCTTTTGATTCACGGAGAAGCTTTTCCATTTGGTCTTCTGTGCTTTCCACTTGTTTATCTACTTCTTCATCGAACTCTTTTGAAGAGGGCATGCCAAATGTCATGATGGAAGTTTTAACAGATTTGGCTCCATTGACCCCATCATTATCCCAGAGTTCTAGATAATACTCTATTTCGTCTTCTCTTTCTAGACCTAGTTGACCTAAATCAAACTGGTGAAAGAAAGTTTGTGAAAGCTGGTTTTTACTAAAGTCGATATCTACAGACTTGAAATTGTCTGCAACATTATTTTTCTGTTTATACTTAAGAGTGAATTTCGAAATGCCATAATCATCGCTGATGGCACCACCTAGAGCTATATAGTTGTAAAGTGCGGTATCTTTAATTTGCTCCAATCTAATTTGAGGTAATAAGTCTGGAATAACATTGATATAATAGGCGATACTTTCATTGTTAAAGGCCTGATTATTAGACATAACTATGTTGTAATCAGATGATTCACTAGCTTGATAAGTAAAACTATATTGGTTTACGTTATTTTGACTCGCTTTAAACAGAGAACTATTTTTTCCTTTTATATTCGAGCTGAGATTTATGAATAGGGAATCTGCAAACTGAGTATTAAATAACCAGCGGATACGTGTACCTTCTGGAACAATGAGATTTCCAACATTTTCAAGGCTCTCTGCCTCTTTACCGAGATAAGATGGGTAAGTCGCAATGATATCAAAAGAAAGCATTTCTGGCCTATTTATGAGGCTTAATTCATAACCTTTAGATTCGAATCCGGAGGCGAGAAAGTTAAAATCTACGTTTTGTTGAAGCTTAGTAAACGTATAAGAATAGGTATTTCGGTTTTCGATGTTCATCCTAAACCGCCTATCATTATAGACTAGGAACACTTCCTCTGGAAGGGCACCTCCCTCAAGGCTTAGGTTTAGTTTGAAATCTTCGTTTCTATAGGCTTTTAGGTCCTCATTAAGGAGATTAAAAGAAAATGGAGCATCCTCTACATATGCTTGGCGAAAATTTATTATTCGCTCACTACTTTCAAAAAAATGAGGAGAGATCGCAGAAATGAACAGTAGAATTACTAGAGGTGGTAGGCAGTATTTTAGATACTTTCTATTGTCCTTGAAATTGATTGCATCTGAGAAATGATAAAACTTTAGACTACTGCTTTTCTGTTCAATGCTTGCTAAAAGTAGTGCATCGTCTGACACAGTGTTTTGTGAAAGCTGAAGCGTATTTAGCAGCTTATCTCCTATTCCTGGAAAAAACTTTCCAATATCAGCAGCGGCCTCATTACTGCTTACTCTTTTACCCATTTTCATGAAGTGGATTAAAGGCAGACCAATTAAATATACTAAAGTATAAAGGGCTAAGCCCACAAAAGCAAAGAGCAAAACACCTCTAAAAAGGCTACCAAAGCGTCCAAAGTATTCTATGAAGTTAACAAATATGAAAGCGGAAATAAGAAGAGATACGGCTAATAAACCACCTTTTATAAGCTGATTTTTATAGAATTTAGCTTTGTACTCTTCTATTTTTTTATGAAGGATATATAAGGACGTATTCATAATAATATTATTTATAGTCTAAACGGAGACGGTGAGATATTTACCATAAAGCCCTTTATCTTTAACGCCTGGAATCATATATTTTGCCAAAGACCGTCTACTTATGGTTAACCTAGCTTTTGATACATTATTATAGTTCTCTTTTGCTTTTGATTCTTTTTAACTTTGGCGAACACATAGGGCCGTTTTAACTTCCACTTAAGATTAGAAGCCATCAAAGGGCTTTCTTGTCTGTCTCGAGCTCTATGTGCTACACCAAAATCACTTTTATCTATAAGTGAACTATATCATCTTGGAATTTCGTTTTAGTCGCTAAAACATCCCAAGCAGAGGGTATAACAATACGTTTTAGCAATTGATTCTTAGATAGGTAAATTAGGTGTGTCATGAAAAGAGAGATGAAATCACTAAGTGACTTTAATTTGGCCCATGAAGAATGCGAAGTTCGGGGAATTTTTAGTGTGTTTACCATGGCCTCAGACCCATTCATGGCTACTTCTAATGCTGTTTTTGCTAAAGGAGGCCCTTCAAATATTTTTTGTTTATCGTGCTTAGTTCTCGTTATAGACTTTGTTAGAAGTAGATAGTTCAACTTATAACCTTGGGTTAGTTCTTCTTTGATTGGGTGAAGAGTTGTTCTTCCTGAACCGCCAATAATTGGTGTTAGCATGATACGTTTATTTCTAACATAACCGGACAATGGTCAGACATGACTACTTCTGGAAGGATATCAGCGTGTACTAAGAGGTTTTCCATTTCTGAAGTAGTAAATAGATAGTCAATACGCCAGCCTAAGTTTTTACTCCTGGCACCGGCTCTGTAAGACCACCAGGAGTAATTGTGAGGGTCTTTATTAAAATGACGGAATGTATCTAAATATCCAGAGTCTAGAAACTCCCCTACCCAAGCTCTTTCTTCTGGTAGAAATCCCGAGCTATTTTTATTGCTCTTAGGATTATGGATATCGATTTCGGTATGACAAATATTTATATCGCCACATAAAACTAAATTGGATTTTATTTTCTTTAGCTCTTTCATATAGGACATCATGTGATCTAAAAACCGGATTTTTAAATCCTGTCTAATCCCTCCAGTAGTACCAGAAGGAAAATAGGCACAGATAAGACTAAAGTCTCCGAAATCTGCTTTTATAACACGGCCTTCAAAATCAAATTGCTCTACCCCTATTCCATAACTTACCTGCTTAGGTTCTATTTTAGAGAGAATGGCTACTCCGCTATAACCTTTTTTCTGAGCGGGATACCAGTAACAATGGAACCCGAGGATTTTAAACAGATCTTCAACAAGTTCTGTCTCGAAAAGCTTAATTTCTTGAAGGCAAAGAATATCTGGCTTTTCTTCTTCTAACCATTCTAAAAGACCTTTTTTAATTGCTGCTCTTATACCGTTTACATTAAAGGATATTATTTTCATTTGCTTCTCTAAATATGGAGTCCTAATTCTTCTTTGAAATAAGTAATAACGTAGTGTTTTAGAAGGCTTTCCTGAGAAAACAGATCAAAAGGTGGCAGTTTTTTAACGAGCTCCCAATGCGGCCAGCCCTCTTCGTCTGTGCCTATGAGTGTATAAAAGCCTCCTTTACTCAAAACTTTACAGGTGGCAATGTGAATAAGGTCTTGTTTTTGTTCTTTAGAAAAGGTTTCTGGACCTTTGCCCAACTCTTGAATCCCTATAAGGAAAAGAACACCTTTCAAATCACTTGGCTTTTTGCCAATACGCTGCTTAAAAAAGTCAAGAACTTGCTTCCATTGAGCATCAAGTAATTGGCTATCAGTATTTTTTGTCATAATTTCAGTTTATGAATCCATTCCAACTTGCAAAAGACTTACTATTTCCTCGACTTTGTTCTTCATGTCTTAGTACTTTAGAGCCTTACGAAAAGCACATTTGTGTAAGATGTCATTTGAACCTGCCGAAGATTGACTTTCATGAACCAAGACTGAGACAAAAGTTCCTCGGGAAGATTCCCGTTAAAAACACAAATTCTTTTCTGCAATTTACCAAAAACGGCCTTGTTCAGAATATTCTTCATGACTTAAAGTATAAGAATAAGCCAGATTTGGCCGAATACATGGGGAAATGGTTCGGAAACGAGCTTTTAACTAAAGGTTTTCATAAAGAAATAGACTTGATATTGGCAGTACCGCTGCACCCTATTAAAGAAAAAAGAAGGGGTTATAATCAGGCAGATGAAATTGCCCTTGGAATTTCGGCAAGTTTAAAGGTGTCTTTTGAGAAAGGTCTTATTATACGAAACCAATTTACAGAAACACAAACTAATAAGTCAAGATACGGCCGTTTTGCAAATATGCAAGATGTTTTTGAGGTATTGGATAATTCTAAAATACAGGGGAAAAGGGTTGCTTTAGTAGACGATGTATTGACTACGGGAGCTACCTTGGAGGTTGCAGGGAACGAACTTTTAAAGTCAGGCTGCCTGGAGTTATCTATTTTGACAATTGCGGCGGCACTTTAGTTTATGACCATAAAAAAAGCCCTCACATTGCTGTAAGGGCTTTAAATGTTATATTATATTTTCTAGTTTCTTCGTGCACCAACAGAAATCATAGCACATCTAAAACCGATAGTTGCGGTAGAAGAATCTTGATCAATATATCTTCTAGTTCCAGGAGATAGCCAATAAGCGACGTCGGCCCAAGAACCGCCCTTATAAACCCTCTGAGAGTTGTCAATTAAGGAGTTAAAGTTATTTTTATCATAAAGCGATGCTTCATCCTGATAATCATTTCTTCTTATCGGGTTTAAGTCATTAAAGTCTGCGTAAGAGTTAGGACGATACAAGTCTTGTACCCACTCGTTTACGTTTCCAGCCATATTATAGAGTCCAAAATCATTAGGAGCGAATTCGTAAACCTCTGCTGTAATGATATTTTGGTCGTTCAAACGACCCGCTATACCAGCGTAATCTCCACGGCCACGCTTAAAGTTGGCCATCATCATACCTCTGTTTTTACCTTTATCTTTTCTTAAAGAAGAGCCATCCCAAGGATAAATTCTTTGGTTAGACTGGTTTTCGTCATTGTATTGTGTTCCAATCATTGCTTTGGCAGCGTACTCCCACTCAGCTTCAGTAGGAAGGCGATAGTCTGGAAGTACTTTTCCAGTTTCAATAGTAGCTCTACCTCCGTCTGAAACAGGTGCGGCCTCAGCCAATCCTTCCGCAGCTTTTTTCTTTTTTCCGAAAGGCAATTTTAGCTTTAGACCTCCGCCAGAATCATCTGTTGCCATTTCGTTATTAACCACTTTTGTTCTCCAAGCGGAATAGTCCGAAGCTTGAATCCAAGAAACACCTACTACTGGGTACATTCTAAAACCAGGATATCTTAGGTATTGATCTACATATTGGTCATTGAAAGACATAGAAGCTGACCACACCGTGGTATCTGGTAAAGCAGATTCATAAAATTCTGCTGTAGAGTCCTGTTGAACTTTATAGAGGTATAGTAAATAGTCAATGTTTGAAATTTCTGTCTCGTCCATATAAAATGAAGCGATAGTGACTGTTCTTTCTAAATTGTCTCTAGTAAAAGTGATATCCTCTGCCACGGTACCCATTGTAAACCTTCCTCCTTCTATAAAAACAAGGTGTGGTCCGGTTGGCTGACCTTCAAAACTTTCAGCTTTATAGCCTTCTGTCTTTTTATCACCATAAGACAAACCTGTGGCACCGTTAGTTTTACCAGGTCTTAAACTAGATCTTTTTTGTTCTTTACAGCCAGTAAATAGGAAAAGCGACGTAGCTAAAAGAGAAGCACCTAAAAATAATCTCTTCTTCATTTGTTAGTATTTATTTAATTTTTGCGGAAGTTTCCACAAATGTTACTATTTTTTGTCAATATGCTCATTGACAGATTCAAAAAAAGCATCAATAACTTGAATAGAATCAGCATGCTGAACACTCAAAATGAGCTTTTCCTTAACTTGTTTTAATGTACACCTTCTAGGATGCACCTTAACATAATCAAGAATTCTGCCAAACTTGTGTGTCTGGTAATATTCGGTATGCTTTGAAGAAACGAAATAGCCTTTAAGGATATTATTTTTCCATGTTAGTTTTTCAAAACCAAGGTTTTCTGCTTTCCAGCGAATGTTAACAATTTCAAACAGGTCTTCTACCTCCTTAGGCAGTTTTCCAAATCTATCAGCTACAGATTTCTTAAAAGCAATTAAAGCCTCATCCGTTTTAAGGGCATCAATACTATTATAAACAGAGAGCCTTTCAGAAATGTTACTTATGTAATCGTCTGGAATCAGAATCTGCTGATCTGTTTCTATTTGACAGTCTTCCACTTTAAACTCCTTTGCTTCTAACTCTTTGGCAAACAGCTCTTTAAATTCATTTTCTTTAAGCTCGTTAACGGCGTCATCTAAAATTTTATGGTAAAGTTCATATCCTAAATCATTTACAAAACCACTTTGTTCTGCACCCAAAAGGTTTCCAGCACCACGGATATCTAAGTCTCTCATGGCTACCTTAAAGCCATCGCCCAAGTCTGAAAACTCTTCTAATGTCTGAAGTCTTTTTCTAGAATCCCTGGTGAGACCAGAGAGCGGAGGAGTTAATAAATAACAGTAGGCTTTTTTATTGGAACGGCCCACTCTACCTCTCATTTGATGTAAATCGGACATTCCAAACATATGAGCATGATTGATAATAATGGTATTGGCATTTGGAATGTCTAAGCCACTCTCAATGATATTGGTAGAAATAAGGACATCTATTTCTCCATCAATGAACGACATCATAACCTTTTCTAACTTGTCGCCTTCCATTTGGCCATGAGCCACACCTATTTTAGCATCAGGTACTAAACGGAGAATAATATTTCCTATAGCATCAATGTCTTTAATTCGGTTATGTACAAAAAAGGCTTGTCCTCCCCTATTGAGTTCATGGGCCAAAGCGTCTCGTATTATTTCTTCTTGAAATACTTTAACCTCAGTGGTTACAGGTTGCCTGTTAGGTGGCGGCGTGGCAATGATGGACAAATCACGGGCTCCCATTAACGAGAAATGAAGCGTACGTGGAATTGGAGTGGCGGTTAAGGTCAAAACATCCACATTAAGTTTAATTTCTTTGATACGGTCCTTGGCTTTGACTCCAAACTTTTGCTCTTCATCAATAACGAGAAGCCCCAAATCTTTAAACTCGATTTTCTTATTTAGAAGTCGATGAGTACCTATAATGATATCAACCTTACCGGCCTTAAGTTCCTTAAGTGTTTTGGTAGATGCGGCGGCACTCTTAAACCTATTCAAATAGTCTACCGTGACAGGCATTTTGGCAAGTCTTTCCTTAAATGTCTTGGCGTGTTGCATGGCCAAAACGGTGGTAGGAACTAAAACCGCTGCCTGCTTGCCGTCTGCCACGGCCTTAAAGGCTGCTCTAATGGCTATTTCTGTTTTACCAAAGCCTACATCTCCACAGACCAACCTATCCATTGGATTAGGCTTTTCCATGTCTTCTTTAACGTCTGCAGTAGCCGTGGCCTGGTCTGGAGTATCATCATAAAGAAAGGAAGATTCCAACTCTATTTGCATGTAGGTATCTGCACTAAAGGCAAAACCTGGAGCAGAACGACGCTTGGCGTATAGAGCTATGAGCTCTTTTGCAATGTCTTTTACCTGCCTTTTGACCTTTTTCTTTTTGGTATCCCAATCTCCGGTACCTAGCTTGCTCATTGCGGGCGGAGTACCTTCTTTACCAGAGTATTTGGCTATTTTATGTAGGGAGTGAATGTTAACAAAAAGCAGATCATTGTCTTTATATATTAGCCTTATGGCCTCTTGTTTTCTACCCTTTACGTCAATAAACTCCATGCCCGCAAAGCGACCAATTCCATAATCTATGTGAGTCACAAAGTCTCCTGGCCGAAGAGACTGCAACTCTTTTATAGTTATAGCTTTGGATTTAGAGTATTTCTCTTTGACATTATAACGGTGATAACGCTCAAAAATCTGATGATCTGTATAACAAACCACCTTAGTTTGTTGGTCTACAAAGCCTTCCCGCAAAGAAAAATTACCCGGAAGAAAAGTATTCTGAGGGTCTAATTCTTCGAAAATTCGTTTTAATCTGGTGAGTTGCTTCTTTTGGTCGGAACAAATCATGGTACTGAAGCCTCCAACTTGCCTCTCACTAAAGTCTTCCATTAAGAGCTTAAATTCTTTATTAAAGGAGGGCTGAGATTTGGAAGGGTAGTTTAGTCTAACGGCATTATTATAGAAGAAACGCTTACCAAACTCTACCGTTTTGTGAGCCTCTATACATTCTTTAAGCTGACTATCAGTAAGATAACTTTCTTCTGGATTTAGAACTACTTGAATATCCCCACTCGCGGCCACCATATTCTTAACCGACTCCCCTACTTTCTTGAAATTCTCCGCGGCCCTTTCTAAACTAAAGTTGATGTCCTTTATCCAAACTTTTGCATTCTCTGATAAAAACTCAAAAAACGGTTCTCTTTCCTCTAGTTTTAGTTTATGCTCTACGTCGGGAATAATGGTCACTTCTTCAAGGGTTTGAATAGAAAGCTGAGTTTCTGGGTCAAAGAAACGCATAGTGTCTATTTCATCTCCCCATAATTCTATCCTTACTGGCTTATCTGAGGCATAAGAAAAGATGTCTAAAATACCCCCACGGATAGAGAACTGACCAGGTTCATAAACGAAATCCGTCTTATCAAACTCGTAAGAGACTAAGAGTTCTGTTATAAAGTTTAGGTCAAGACTTTCTCCGGACCTTATTTTTAAAGTATTGGCTACGAGGCTTTTTTTATTGATAACCTTTTCTGCTAAAGCCTCAGAAAACGTGACTATTAGAGGGTTTTCTAGGCCTTGATTAAGTTTATTAATAAGCTCGGCACGGAGTAGCACATTGGCGTTCTCTACTTCTTGATACTCAAAAAGTCTCTTGTAGGAAGCAGGAAAATAAAAGGTGTTCTCTTCTCCTAGTAAGTTTCTTAGGTCGTTAAAAAAATAGGCAGCATCTTCTCTATCGTTTAATATAAAAACGGCAGAGTATGGTTCAATTTTATAAGTGGCGGCGGCCAAAACGGCATCCAAACTTCCATGAAGCCCTTCTAATTGGAAACGCGTGACATCCTTCATTTTTTCGTACAGGTTTTGCACAAAAGGGTCTTCTTTAAAAATCTTCAGGAAATCTTCAGCTATCACTTAAATCTATCTATTGTCAAATACAAAAAAGACGCTCCGACTCTTGGGCGTCTTTATACTCGTGCAAATTTAGACACAAAATGGCTTACTCGGAGTCTTGGCCTCTAATAACCTCAATAAAGCTCATCAATTCCTTCTGTCGAGCATCGCTTGAGGCAGGATATGAAATGTCTAAAGATTTCAGTTTTTCTTTGAGGACGTCAGCTACTATAAGTCTCATGTTTTTTTTATCGTCAGCCGGAATGATATGCCAAGGGTTTTCTTTGGTAGACGTTTCGTTAATAAGGTCTTCGTAAGCCTTTTGATAATCATTCCAAAACCCCCGCTCTTTTATATCTCCTTCTTCAAATTTCCAGTTTTTTTCTTGCTCATGTATTCTGGCAATTAACCTCTCTCCTTGTTCTTTTTTTGATATGTTTAAAAAGAATTTAACAACGACTATACCATTGTTGTTCAGGTAGTTTTCGAAATTTTTAATGTCTTCATATCGTTTTTCCCAGACGTCCCTTTTAGAGGATATTTCAGCTGGTATTTTCTGGTATTTCGTCAATATTTCAGGATGTACCTTTACCACCAAAACCTCTTCGTAGTAAGAACGATTGAAAACTTGAATGGTGCCACGCTCTGGAAGTTGTTTAAAGCAACGCCACAGAAAATCATGATCTAATTCTTGTTCGCTTGGTTTTTTGAATGAGTAGAAGCGGGAACCCTGTGGATTTACGTTTTGAAAAACTGCCTTAATTGTACCGTCCTTTCCTGCGGCGTCCATGGCTTGGAATACGACGAGCATGCCATATTTATTATGAGCGTACATCATGTTTTGAAAATAGTCTAATTCATTCTGGACATCAGAAAGCCAAACCTCATATTCCTCTTTAGAGTTATAGTAGTCTTTTACTTTGGTTGGTAGATCTTTGATCTGAAACTTTCCTTTTCCATCGAATTCGAAATCCTTTCCTTTAATTTTTGACATGTTGATATAGTCGTTTAAAAGCAATGCTTATAAATAATGAAAGAGACCAAACTAAATTGAGCATTACCTTTGTTTTGGCAAAGAAGCAATTTACAAAATCGCTGTGGAAACCTGGGATAATATCAGGGTCGTAGATAGGCCTCATTGTCGCTAGAGTGCTTTTGTGGTGTGTGTGTGGAATTGCCACAAACTTTCAGTAAGCAAAAACGGCTGTGTCGATATATCTGGTTGGTAACTTTATTACCAATATATAAGGACACTTACATCGGACTGAAACAGACCACACGGATGTTTCATAAATTTCCTTTGAACCTAACCTGTATAGAATAGACAATGTCTCGACGGGTTAAGGAAATATTGGCCTCAAATTTCCTTTTTGACATAGAATAAATAGTGGCTACAAAACACAGATAAAAAACTAACTAAAGAAACAGTTTGTGTAAATTCACTAGTGTCTATCTTGGAGGGATCAATTGTTTTATGCCGAATATTATCAACAAAACTATTTTAAGGAGAAACTTCAGAATTCATGCCGTGCCATGGCGGTGAATCCTAAAGTTCATAAATTCGAAAAGTCTTTGCTATATAGCTTAAGTGATTAAGCACGCATTACTTTTATAAAGTGGTTTCTGTTGTTGGCTTTAATATGAAGAAAATGAAGTCCATGACCGCCGTTAAGCTCTAAGTTTAGGATATAGCCGCCTACTCGGTAAGTTTTCTTTTTGAGGAGAGTTCCCATAGGAATACCTTTAATATTGAATTGAGTAATTTCGACATCGGCCCCTACGAACAGAATCATCCTTAAAGTAAACTTGCCGTCAGGTGTGGGGTTGGGAAAAACCTGAAAAATGTCTTGTTTTTCTACATTGTAAGGACTAGACGGGTTGTTTGGGGACTTTGGATCATTATTTATTTCTGGTATTACTAACTGTGGAGGCAATGTGGTGTCCTTTACCGTTTGCTTTATGAAGCCCTCCCCGTCTATATAGGCAAATGTCCCAGAAATGATATCTTCTGTAACTTTTGGTGAAGCACCAAACCAAGATCTTAGAATCTCTTGATATATGCTTCGGAAGTCATATCTATAAACAAGATTTTCTGAATCAAAGAAAGGTAGCTGGGCTATACTGGTACCAAACACTTTTCCTTTTACTTCTTCACCAAAGGCAAACATCACATTGGCAGTGCCATGGTCTGTTCCCAAGCTGGCGTTTTCGTAGGGCCTTCTTCCAAATTCTGAAACAGTTATTCCGATAACTTTTTTAGCATGACCCATAGACTCTATATCCGCCTGAAAGGAAGAGACCGCAGAGCTAAGCTGACTCAATAATTTAGAATGAAGCCCGTCTAAAAGACCTTGATCTCCATGGGTGTCAAAGCCACCTAGACTCACGGAATATACTTTAGTTTTTAGGCCTCCATCTATCAATCTTGCTACCAATTTCAATTGATTTGAAAGGCTGTCCTTAGCATAATTTTGCTTATTCGCCCCTTTGTCAAAAGCCGTTTTTACCGACTTGGAGAAGTGGTTTACCTTTAGGCCAACGTCGTTTACGTAGTCAAATTCCTTAGAAAACAAGCTTTGCTCACCGAGAATTATTTTTTCGCTTTCTACAGATTTCCCTTGTTCAAAAAAGTCGTCTGGGTTTTCTAGGAGAATGGCATTTTCTATTTCATCTCCTTGGAATAATAAGAGAGGGGTGTCGCCTACATGAATGCAGTAAGGACTGTCTGGGAGTTCTTGGTTTTGGTATTGATCAAAATAGCGACCTAGCCAGCCCGTTGGAAGGCTTTGTCCGTCGTTGGCAGGTATTATTCCCGAGAACCAAATATCTGTAGATCTAAAATGAGAAAGGTTAGGGTTGTGATACCCAACCCCCTGAATAACAGAGAGTTTGCCGTCTTTAAATAGTCCGTACATCCCCTCCTTAACCCCGTCTTTAAGAGAAGGGTGCATGGCCATACCTTTGGCAGGATCATCGTAAGCAATAGACTTATCTTGAGGAATATGAAGCTTTGGCCTAAACCTATTATAGTAATCTGGCCACTCTTTTGGAATGATAGTATTAATACCATCGTTGCCTCCAAAGAGCTGAACGATAATCAGGATATTTTCATTTTCTTCTTCAACCTTGTAGAGAGAGTCGAATGAAGATACGTCCAGTTTGCCAAGTTTAATTTGACTAACTGCACCTAAGCCTACAGAAGAGTTTTTTATGAAAGAACGTCTTTTCATATTAAGCGAGGTAAAAATCAGGCATTCTAAACATTTCTTTTAAAAGGACCTTTATTCTGATTCCAGCATTGCTTTTGTTTTGAGCCAACTCTGGCCACTCATAGTATGGGGCACCTCCCAACAATACTTTATGTAGCTTTTCTAACCTTAATTCATCTGGTATTTTACCAAGAAACAGCAATGTTATATTTTCCACGAGCATGTAGGAGTCATCGTAATTATCCATGTTTTTCAAAGCCCAATTCCCCAGGCTTTCGTCGTTCTGTTCCTTTAAAATTTCATTAAAAACAAAAATATAGGTTGGTAATGATTTGGTATTAATCCAAGATCTATAACCTTTCCACCCACTAACATTTGGTGGGTTTAATGGCTCTTGCCCAAAATTTACGACCCATTTATATAATTTTTCAGTTTCTACGTCAAAATGTGCGGCAAAGCCAAGGAGGTTTTCTAATGGAGATTTTATCTGAATACCATAATTAGATTCATCAAAAAAATGTTTGCTGCTTAGAAGTTTGATAATGGTCGTCTGAATATTGTAACCTGATGAAACAAAGAAATAAGCAAGTTGAGTCACTGTCTCTGTTGGCTGATCCTGTGGTTTGCTGTAAACAAAGGTGTTGTAAAATTTTTGAGCCAAAAAAAGAGAGACTTCCCTGGCTTTTTTATCTAAGATCACAGCCATAAGTTTCTGGATAGAATTCTTATATACGTTCTCTTGATTTACAGTGTAGTCTACGGTAAAACTAACATCAAAAACAGTTTTTTGATCTGTACTGAAAAGAGCAGGATCTAAGAATTGTTTATATAGCTCTCCCCCATCTGTATAATAATTTACCCGCCAAGCCGTGAGTACTTTGGCCGCTTCTCTAATATCTTCTTCTGAGTAATGGCCTTCGCCTATGCCTACAGAGAAAAGCTCAAGAAGCTCTCTGGCATAATTTTCATTTGCTGCTAAACGGTTATTTGAACTGCCGTTAAGGTAAAGAAGCATGGCTCCATCAATGGTAACCTTCTCCAAAAAGGTCTTAAAGTCTGAAAGATATTGCTTTCTAAATAGAAGGTTTTGACGATAAATTAATTGAGCAGGAATAGGCTCATTTCCTTCATATTGTGTAGTAAAGTGGCCGTGCCACAGGAATGTGAGCTTCTCTGAAAGGCTGTTTTTGTCGCCTTTCATAAGATCTAACCACCAAGAAACCAACAGCTTGTTCTGTTCGAAATGTGCGTTTAGGTTGGCTTCTCTCTGTTTTGCCTTGGCATCTCCGGCTAGATTTTCAGGAGAAATAAAACCTTGATTTACATCAAAAGGCGGTAGCGGAATAGTCTTATTTTTAGCATTATTAATTAGCTCGGTAACGGCCACTTTGGCATTTTTACCAATGAGTGATTTTGCATATAGGGGGTCCACCGAGAAGCAGCAACGCTTAAGAAGATGATAAACATCAACTTTGGTGAGTGGCCTATCTAACTCGTCTAGGCTCTGTACAGCACGTGTGTTACTCTGCCCTAAGAGGGTTTCGAAGAAAGATCGCCTGTTGGTAACTATAGCCATTGCTTATTCAAACGCTTTAAACCTTAAAGTTAGTGAATAGACTCCCGAGAACTATTTGGGAAGAGATATTTTACCCATAAAAAAACGTTCCGAACCTCCATCTGGTTTAATAAAGCCATTTTTCCCCGCCAATGTTTCATTGGCTAGTGAAGCAAACAATACAGCTTCTTTAGCATCACCAGAGATGCCAAGGTCATCCATTGATTTTATTTCTATTCCAGACAAGGCCTTTTTAATGAGAGTGATAAGTAATGGATTGTGCATACCTCCGCCACTAACATAGATGCTCGTATTTGAATCTAACGTTGTACTCTTTGATATTTCATCGCAAAGAGTCTCCGCAGAAAAATGGCATAGGGTGGCTAAAACATCTTCATGCGTAGGGCTGTCATTAGTTTTTGTTAATGCTGAATTGAGATATGTCAAATTAAACAGTTCTGGTCCTGTAGTTTTTGGAAAGGCGTTCTCAAAATAGGCATGGCCTTTAAGCTCACGAAGAAGTTCAGGAATTAGCTTACCTGATGTAGCAAGTTTAGCGTTTTCATCGAAAGGTAGGCCAAAATGCTTCTGCATGTAAGCATCAATTATTGTATTACCGGGGCCTGTATCTGTCGCAAAAGCGGCATTAAAGTCTCTATTTGAAGGGAGGAAAGTGAAGTTGGCTATCCCTCCAATATTTATCAAAACACGGCTCTCTTCGGCGGAAGAAAAAAGCATATAGTCACCATATAGGGCTAATGGAGCTCCTTCACCACCTGCAGCACAGTGCTTTTGTCTAAAGTCAGATAGGGTTAGAATTCCCGTTATTGTGGCTAGGTGATCTGCATCCCCTATTTGTAATGTACTATTAGGAAACTTTTCTATGTCATGTAACCTATTTGGCTGGTGCATGACGGTTTGGCCATGACTGGCTATGGCATCGATATCTGATGCATCAACGCCCCATTTCTCCAAACATTTGTTGACAAGCATGCCATGTAGGTTTCCAATCCATGGGTTAAGTCTACATAAATGAGGGAAGTCGATAGTATCTTTTGCAAAGACCTTGCGTATTTCATCTTTGGTATCATCATCAAAGGGGAGTGTCTCAAAGGCCACGAGATCTACTTTGGTGCTTTCGCCAGCACTTTCAAAGCTACAAAGAGCGATATCTAAGCCATCCATGGATGTACCGGACATGAGTCCCACAATTAATCGGGAATCTTTTTTACTTATTTGATAAAGCTTTTCTATTTGAGGGTTCATTGTGTAAAATTAGTCAACAGGCTGTCTTCTTTGGGGTCTCTGGCAAATAATTTAATGCTAAACAGAAGGGTTGTGCGGACTAACTTTTCATATCGTCAACCCATTTGAAGCGATCATCTGGCGAAAACTTCCATGGCGACATGCTTGTTTCTAGATTTTGGAACATCATGTTCCAAGATTGTGGAGCTTTAGACTCTTCCATGACGTTGAATCGACGAAGCTCCAAAATAATATCCAAGGGACTTATCTGGATTGGGCAAGCCTCTACACAGGCATTGCAAGTGGTGCAGGCCAAAAGTTCTTCCTCACTAATATAATCACCATTAAGAGATTTATCGTCTTTATGGTCATAGCCATTTGCCAACCAGCCTTTCTGAATATCTTCCAGCCTATCTCTAGTACGCATCATTATTTTACGTGGAGAGAGTTCCTTTCCAGTTTGATTTGCTGGACATTCTGAGGTACATCTTCCACATTCTGTGCAGCTGTAAGCATCCATTAGGCTTTTCCAGGTAAGATCTTCCACATCTTTAGCACCAAAACGGCCAACCTCCTCGTCCTCACCTGGTTGCTCCAGTTCCATCATGATTTTCACCTCTTTTGTGACGGCGGGCATGTTCGCTATTTCACCTCTCGGTCCTAGGTTTGCGAAATAGGTGTTAGGAAAAGCCAGAGCAATGTGTAGGTGTTTGGAGTAAGTAACAAAAAGAGCAAAAGACATGATACCTAGGATATGAAACCACCAACTTATTCTTTCCGTGGCCACTAAGAGGGTAGAAGAGAAATTATCTAAAACAGGAATAAACCATTGGCTGATGATAAAGGGTCCAGTATTGACATCAGCGTAATGACCAACAGCTCTTTCTTGGAGGATGGTGTCGGCGGCATTCATTTTTAAGAAAGCCATCATTAAAACTATTTCAAATATTAAGATAATATTGGCATCCATGGCTGGCCAGCCTTTCATGTCTTTTGATTTGGATGGGCTTAACCTACCAATCTTGAGAACGTTTCGACGTATCAAAAAGACAACACAAGCAAGGGTAACAGCGAGAGCCAGTATTTCAAAGAAATTAATAACGAGGGTGTAGAAAGAGCCTAGTGGTTCAGCAAATATCCTATGAGTACCAAAAACACCATCAATGATTATTTCTAGGACTTCAATATTAATTAATAGAAAACCAGCATAAACTAAAAAGTGTAATAGGCCAACAACGGGCTTGTCAAACATTTTCTTTTGGCCAAAGGCTGTCAAAAGCATGTTTTTAAGTCTTCTGAATGGCTGGTCCGTCCTATCGATTGGTTTACCCAGCTGAATTGACTTTTTAATGAGAAGAACCCTTCTAGAAATAAGGTAGGCGGCTACGCTAAGAGCCAGAATAAAGAGGATTTGCTGAGTGTAGGCCATGAGTGTCTATTTAGGGATATTTGGAACAGGCTTGTCGGACTTATAAATGGTATGCTTGCATACTAAACAAAGGTCTATAAAATGAGTGAAATAAAAAAGAAGAAAATTTTACGTAGAAAGACAGAAAAAACTTGTGTAGAATCTGTTTTTATTTACTTTTGCATTCCCTTAGGAATAAGGGCAGGTTGGTGATGTAGCTCAGTCGGTAGAGCAAAGGACTGAAAATCCTTGTGTCGGCGGTTCGATTCCGTCCATCACCACAGAAGGCCATCTCGCAAGAGGTGGCCTTTTTTGTTGTTGTAAACCAAGCTTTCTGATGACTCACTTTGTCTATATTCTTTACTCTCCTAGTTTAAATCGTTATTATACAGGAG
>JBLHOT010000004.1:0-93816 GCA_047623945.1 Arcticibacterium sp.
AGTACGACCAAAGAGGAAACATCAACGCTCCAAAATACCAAACGAGCAATGAGAAAATCTTTGCCGCGGGTGATATGCGTAGAGGTCAGTCTTTAGTGGTTTGGGCTATTTCTGAAGGACGTGAAGCCGCCAGGGCGGTAGATCAATACCTTATGGGCGAGTCTTTTTTAGAAGCTAAAAATGTTTCCATGATTTCTCCTTCTTATTTGGGTATTTAAGATTTGAAATTTATATTTCTACTTTAACAGCCTCATATAATGGGGCTGTTTTTTTGTGCTTTATGTAGTGAAATCAAACTCAAATCATATCTGTAATATTCAATTATTATATAACTTGCATTCATGCTTAAACCCTATTTTAATATAGATGCAATAGAAGCTGGCTTAGACGAAGCAGGTAGGGGGTGCCTTGCCGGTCCAGTTGTGGCTGCAGCAGTTATCTTGCCTAAGGATTATGATAATATAGAACTCAATGATTCTAAACAATTGGGAAAAGCAGAAAGGGCAAGACTGGCAGAAATTATTAAAAAAAATGCTTTAGCGTATGCAGTTGGCATCTGTAGCCAAACGGAAATTGATGAAATCAATATACTGCAAGCCAGTATTTTAGCTATGCACAAGTCGGTAGATTTATTGACCTTAAAACCAGAGCATTTATTAGTAGATGGGAATCGTTTTATTCCTTATTTATCAATTCCGCATACGTGCATTATTAAAGGTGACGGTAAATATCAAAACATTGCCGCAGCTAGTATTTTGGCCAAAACATATAGAGATGAGCTCATGGAAAGTTATTCAATAGAGTTTCCTCAATATGGCTGGGAAACGAACGCCGGATATCCTACTTTAAAACACAGAGCAGCTATTAAGGCTCATGGCTCTACTTACTTGCATAGAATGACTTTTAAATTGCTTAAAGAAGAATAAAAATTATTTTTTAACTTCATCAATCAACACTGAAGAAGGTAAGGGGCCATCGGCACAGCCCTCTTTCTTAGCAACAAAATGACTTCCCTTAGTTACTTTAAATCCTGGTTTAAGCAATACTTTACCCCCAGCCTTAAATGATACTTTATCTACATCATTACCGGGAATAAATGAGCTGGATGTAATGTTATTATTGCTTTTATATGTCAATTCTCCTTCTAGATTTTCCGTTAAATTAATGTTATCAACGCAGTACGAACGCTCCCAAACGCCTCTTCCAAAGGTGGCTATGGTCAATCTCCCAGTTTTAGAATCAGAAAGGATTTCAGTTATTGGGACATAGGGTAAGTTATCCCCAACATCCATCCAAGTAATATTTGAATAATCTCTCACAAACAAAGAAATATCGGTTCCAACGTAAATTTTGCCACCAACCACTGCTATGGAATGTACAACAACATTAGGTAAGTTATTGCTTAAATTACTCCAATTTAAACCACCATCGCTGGAAAAATAAATCTTCTTACTAGCAAGAAATCCCCCCACCGTTATAAATACGAATGAAGGATTATTCGGATCTATTGCAATATCCGTCACAGTGTTAAAGTTCGCCGAACTCGGAAAACCAGTATTGTTAGAAATGAGGGTCCACGAATCCCCCGAATTAGAAGAATAATATACTCCACCAGAACCAGGCCCAAAACTTTCACCTCCGGCTGCATACATTATTGTGGGGTTCGAAGGTGCAATAGCCATAGCCCAAGAGCCCTTTCCGCCTTTATTCGTGAAATTAGCACCTTGATTTGTCGATTTCCAAATTCCTCCACTGCCATTTGATGCACCTCCTATAAATACAATATTTGAGTCTACAGGATGTGCAAGAATATGTGGATAGAAATCCCAGTTGGTATTATTTGTTTGACTTCCATCAGAGTATTTCATCTTGTATGCAGAAGTATTTCTTGTGATGTAAAAAATATCAGGATTATGAGGGCTAAAAGAAGTTGAAAATCCATCAGCTCCCGTCATATGAGTAAAATCTTTCGTACCTTTTGATCTATATTTTATGCCATTATCTTGTAGGCCACCGGCAAGTTTATAAGAACTTTGAGGCGATTTTGACAAATGGTAGAGTTGGCTAATATAAAGTCCTTTGCTTAGGTTCGTCCAACTCATACCATTGTTACTACTAACATATATCCCGCCATCATTACAACTGTATAATTTATTATTCAACTTGTTATATTCAAGGGCGTGTTGGTCAGGGTGAATGTATGCTTTAGTAATATTCTGGTTTTTATACCAGACAGTTTTATTAGTTAATGTGGTTCCGCCATTTGTGGAACCCCATACATTTATTCCTCCGATGGTGATATAGTCGTTATTCAACCAATTTGCAGCGATACAAAGGTCGTAGGCTGCTTGATCTAAATTGTCATTGCCATTGACTTCGTAGCCCAAAATATTTGGTGTTTCTGACTGAAGTTTTAATGAATCACCACCATCCCATGATTTGTACACCCCTTGGAATTTTCCAGTTCCAATTGACCCACCTGCAACAGCATATAAGTACCCATATTTATTACTACTTAAGGCTATCCTTTTACTTGTATTGGTAGGTGCAAAATCAAATTTGCTAGTAATCCAGCTTGCACCAGTATCATAACTATAAAATATTTGCTTCTCATTGGTAGCATAAAGCCGCGTTGAACTGGCAAAAACATGAAAATGCAAATCAAAATGTTGGCCGGATTTTACTTTTGTCCAAGAGGTACCAGAATTTGAGGTTTTGAAAATACCATCACTTGTTGCTGCGAATAATACTGCGGAGTTATTTGGGTCCTGAACTAAGTCATAAGAAATATAATTTGTGGTTCCTGCAGTTAATGGAAAACCACCCGTCATATTCCAAGTGGAGCCTCCGTCTATTGATTTCATAACACCAAGAGAAGGAGCATTCAATTCGAATATTGTCGTAAACGAGTTAAGTTGATAATCCGCTGTACCCGTGAGAATATAAAGAGTATTAGTATTGTTTTTATCTACTACGATACCAGAAATTCCTATAGATGGAATTTTGTCTGTCAGACATTCCCAATTCAGCCCTCCATTTATTGTTTCCCAAAGGCCGCCATAGGGCGTAGCGAGGTAAAAAATATTTACATTTGTTGGATGAAAGGCTATTCTATCTACCCTTCCTACGCCATTGGCGTAGGCGATGCTAGCTTTGGGAGGGGTATATGTTTGTAAAGTATCGTTACTTAAGGTGCTTTCTTCTACGCCTATTTGCTCCCAAGAACCAGAAAGCCCATTAATGTTATTTTTAGTGCTGCTTTTAGGAGGTCGAGGGTTTTTGAGAAATGCGTCCCATATCATTTGAGATCTATTAACATAAGTCTCATTATCGCCTAAGCTTCTTCCCATTTCCCATTCCCACCTTTTCCAATGTTTTAATTTCACTAAACCATCGCCTCCATTGTTTTGGATATCAATAGTCCGTTTTGAATAGAATAAATCTACTACTTTCATGGTTTCCGATAGTGTCTTCTTTCCTTCTAATTCTGATTTTAATTCTAAACCTAATATTTGCTGTGCACTTGTAATTTGAAAATAAAGCAAGCCGAAGATTAGGCCTAATAATCTTATTCTAATTTTTACTGACATAATTATTTAATGAATGAAGATTTAGTTTCTAAGGCCTTAATTCTTTCCTCTTGCTGAATGATATAAAGCGTTAATTCTTCTATTTTTTCGACAAGAACTCTATTCATTTCACCTAATTCAATTCCTACGTTTTGAACTTCTGAAGCAGCAGGTAATCCAGGCAGATGCCCATTCGAACTAATATAATTTTTAACTTCATTTAAAGAGTTTAATTTGTAGTCACTTTTAAAGACATAATCTGGCCAAACTGCTTTTAGGTCTACTAGTATTTCTTCAGCTGCTATTTTTCCTCCTACAGATAATGTATAACCTGAAGCCTGAGGAGCATTTAGTCCAATTCTTGTATTGCCGTTACCATCAATCATTAGCACAGGTACATCAACACTTTCTACTACAAACGCTCCAGATGCATTCATTCCGAAATCAATAAAATCGTGAGCATCATCCGTAAGTCTTAATTGAGGAGCACCTATGCCTTTCCCATCCACGTAACCAATCAGTACAGTTCCCCCTCCTGAATTATAATAAGGAGTTAATCTGAGTTCACCATTAGGACCAGCAAGAACGATTGGCCCTTCATTTAATGTTGTTTGAACATTTAAAGTACCGGTAACATCTAAATTTCCTCCAATTCCCACATCATTTTGGATATTTGCTGGACCACTTATATCTACAGAACCAATCACATTTAATGAATCCTGAATTTCTAATGCACCTCCAATTTTTGCAGAACCTCCAATATCTAAAGCACCTCCAATATCTAATGAATCTTGAATATTCATGGAACCTCCAATGTTAAAATCTTCACCGATATCTAAGGAACCCATGATGTCCACGGAGCCTCCGATATGTAATGAATCTTGGATATCTAATGAACCGTCGATATTTGTTGAACCGCTGATATTTAAAGCACCTCCAATATCTAATGAATCTTGAATATACATAGAACCTCCAACATCTGCGGAGCCTCCTATATTTAATGAATCTTGGATAGTTAATATACCTTCAATGATTGCTGAACCTCCAATTTTCAATGAATCCTGGATATCCAATGAACCATCAATTTTAACCGAACCTCCGATTTTTAATGAATCTCGAATGGACATTGAACCTACTATTTCGCTCTGAGCTGAAAGGCCTACACCATAAAGGCAAAAAATAGAAATAAAAAATAGTGTTTTTAGGCTTAAACAAAGCGTGACGTTTAAGGCTTTAAAGGGTGTTTTCATGTATAAAGTGTAATTAGAAAATTAAAGATACATTAATATTCATTAGTAATTGAAGTACGGTTGGGAGCATTACTATTTGTTATCTGCTAAGAATACTCTATTTATTCTTATTACAGATTGTCAGAAAATTTCTAATCTTAAAGTTGTTTTCTACTGCTTTTTAAGGAAAATGCCGGTTTTATGTTTAGAAGACACGATTTTTTTAGAATTATTTGTTTGCTGTATTTGTAGATAATTTCGGGGTTTCGAAAAAGTTTGGTAACCTTATCAACTAATTAATTTATAGTTTAACTTTAAGTTTTTGCTATTCATAAATTATCAGACGAATGTGTCAGAATTTGTTTAAACTATTATGGACAAAAAATAGGTTCGCATGTAAAAGAATTACGTCAATACGGCAGGGATACAAATGCCGGTTATCCTACCATCAAACACAGAGCTGCCATAAAAGCACATGGTACCACATATTTACATCGAATGACCTTTAAATTGCTTAAAGAAGAATGAAAATTATCTTAACCTTTATCTTATTTTTCATGTTCACATGGACTTCTAATTTTGAAAACTACCGTCAAGAAATCCCAAATACAAATCAGGGTTTTGATATGATAGCTATTTCAGGAGGGCAATTTCTATTTGGTAGTCCAGGGGCTGACGAATATCATGAAGATAATGAAGGACCACAAAAGAAGATTCTAATCAGTCCGTTTTGGATGGCGAAGTATGAAACCACTTGGGACCTCTTTCTAATTTATCAAAACAGGGAACTAGAAATAAATAAAGATTTGGTTTTAGATGGAATTTCCAGGCCAACGAGACCTTATGTAGAGATGTCTTTCGGACAAGGGAAAAATGGTGGCTTTCCAGTTTGTAATGTCACGCAGTATTCATCGAGGTCATTTTGCAAATGGTTATATCTTAAAACAGGTGTTTTTTATAGACTGCCAACAGAGGCAGAGTGGGAGTATGCCGCTAAGGCAGGAACAGAAACAGCTTGGTCTTTTGGAGATGATGAATCTGAATTAGAAAATCATGCCTGGCTTTACACCAACTCTGACGGATCGTATAGCTTAGTGGGTCAAAAGGCTCCAAATTTATGGGGATTATTTGATATGTATGGAAATGTGGCTGAATGGACATCCGATGCTTATTATGAGGATACACACGAAAGGTTAGAAGATGGGGCAAAAGACCCTTACATTGAACCTCAACTGTTGTATCCTCATGTCATAAAGGGCGGGCACTGGGATGATGACGCAGAACAATTACGTTCTGCTGCTAGAGTGGGAAGTACAGAGAGACTAAAGCAGCAAGACCCACAAATTCCGAAATCTGATTGGTGGCTTACAGATGCCCCTTTTCTTGGTTTTAGATTAGTAAGACCGCAGGCCGTTCCTTCAAAAGCTGACATAGAAAGGTACTTCGCTCCACCGCCAAAAGACAAATAAAGCATTTTGGTCATAAAAAGGGTCTTTCTTTTCATCAAGGCCTTCACTTATTCCTTTGATTTATTTAGTTTTATACATCAACCATATTGAAATAAAGAATTATGAAAGATTTAAACCGTAGGTCATTTATCAAAAACTCCGCTTTGTTCGCTGGAGGCTCAGCAATAATCGCTAATCCCTTAATGTCCTCGGCTTTTTATGCAGGTCCAGACGAAATCAAAGTAGCTCTAATAGGCTGTGGACATCGCGGTGCAGGAGCAGCATTTCAAGCCCTTTCTGTAAAAGAAAACGTAAGGCTTGTGGCCATGGCAGATGCTTTTCAGGATAGATTGGACGAAACCTACGGCAATTTAACCTCAGGCAAAGCCTTAAAAGGACCAGTAGCTTCCAGAGTAATGGTTCCTGAAGAAAATAAATTTGTAGGTTTTGATGCTTATAAAAAAGCTATGGAACTTGCGGATGTAGTGATTTTGACTACACCTCCTGGTTTTAGACCCATACATTTTGAGGAAGCGGTGCGTCAAAATAAGCACATCTTTATGGAGAAGCCTGTTGCTACTGATGCTCCTGGTATTCGCCGAGTTTTAGAGGCTGCAGAAGCTGCAAAAAAGAAAGATTTAAAAGTCGTAGTAGGCTTACAACGTCATTTTCAAAAATCATATCTTGAGACCTATAAAAGAGTTATTGATGAAGGCATGATTGGTGATATTGTATCGGCCAGATGCTATTGGAATAATGACGGCGTTTGGGTGAAGAAGCGTGAAGAGAATATGACCGAAATGGAATATCAAATGCGAAATTGGTACTATTTCAATTGGTTATGCGGAGACCATATAACAGAGCAACATATTCATAATATTGATTTGATTAACTGGTTTAAAGGTGGTTACCCTATAGAGGCTATTGGTATTGGCGGTCGTGAAGTAAGAAAAGGAAAGGAGTATGGTGAAATATTCGATCACCACGTGGTCGAGTTTGAATACGACGATGGTATGATCCTAAATAGTCAATGCCGCCATCAACCTGGAACGGTAGCTAATGTTTCAGAACACATGGTGGGTACTAAAGGAAAAGCCACAGAAGGTAAAATAATGGACTTGAAAGGAGAAACACTTTGGCGTCATAGAGGGCGTGAAGACAAGAACCCGTATCAGGTAGAGCACGATGTGTTATTCCATAATATTGTTAATAATATTTCAGTCAATCAAGCTAAGAATGGAGCCATGAGTACCATGACGTCTCTTTTGGGTAGGATGGCGACCTATTCAGGTAAAAAAGTGACCATGGAAGAAGCCCTCAAATCTGAGATTTCTTTGGCACCAGATACCTTTACATGGGATACGATGCCGAAGTCTTTACCAGATGCAGATGGTTTCTATCCAATTCCTGTTCCTGGAAAGTTTAAGGCGGTTTAATAAGCTTAAATGGTATTACTAAGCCCTGAATAAATCGTTATTCAGGGCTTTTTTTATTCCCAAATGGTATGATGAGCTTTTCCTGAGCTATCATCAACTCGTTTATAAGTGTGAGCACCAAAAAAGTCTCTCTGGGCTTGAATGATATTTGCCGTAGGATGGGCATACAAATGAGCATTCAAATTGTCAATGGCCGATAAATGGCATGGAATAGAGATTCCAGCATTTATAGCGGTTGAAGCGGTGACTCTCAAAGCTTTCAGACTACTTTCTAAATTCGTCTTATCTTGCTTAGAAAGGATAGAAGTAGTGGTTTTAAACGTGGCAATTAAATCTTCCATCAAAATGGAACGAATGATGCAGCCATTTGTCCAAATACGGGCAATCTCAGAGAGGTTTAGGCCCCATTCATATTTGTTAGAGGCTTCTGAAATTAATTCAAAACCTTGCTGATGATTCACTAGTCTCGCTAATTGATAAGCATTTTTGAGATCATCTATTTCAATCTCTTTGACTTGCTGATCTTCTAAATCAAAATGCTGACTTATCGAAGTTCTTTTTTCTCTAAATGCCGAGATGTATCGTGCAAACAGAGCAGACGAAATCAAGGTGGCTGGAATGCCTAATTCTGCCATAGAAACCGTGGTCCAGCTTCCCGTTCCTTTGTTACCGGCTTGGTCTAGAATGACGTCAACTATTGGTGTTTCCCCATCTTTTTTCGCAAGCAGTTTATACGTTATTTCTAGTAAATAACTGCCTAAACAGGTCTCGTTCCAACCTTTTAATATCTCTGATATTTGTTCTGGTTCTAAACCATTATTGTAGCGTAAAATGGCATAAATCTCTGCTAATAGCTGCATTTCGGCGTATTCAATACCATTATGCACCATTTTGATATAATGTCCCGAACCTCCTTTCCCCACGTATGTGCAGCATGGTGCCCCATTTTTATCTTTAGCAGCTATGGCATTCAAGTAGGGGGCTATTTTGTCATAAGCACTTTTTTCGCCGCTTGGCATAATGGAAGGCCCTTTAAGTGCACCTTCTTCTCCACCAGATACGCCTGTGCCTATGAATTCAATTCCTTTAGCCTTTAACCTTTCCCCTCTTTTTTCAGTGTTAGAAAAATGAGAGTTTCCTCCATCAATAATAACATCTCCGGCGTCCAGCAAATCTGATAATTGGTCTATGACCAAATCTGTTACTTTTCCGGCATTCACCATTAGAAACACCTTTCTAGGAGCTTGAAGCGTCTGAACGAAAGCCCTCATATCTTCAAAGCCTTTAGCCTCTTTTAATTCTGTAAACTCAGCGATGAAGTTTTCGGCCACTTTTTCTTCCATGCCTTTTTCAAATCTGTTATAGAGAGCAAGTTTGAAACCATTATTTGCGAGATTACGAGCAAGGCTTTTTCCCATAACTCCTAAACCTATTAAACCGAATTCTTGAGAGGCCGCTGGTATCTGATTCACGATGTCTGAAATAATGTTTTGGGGTTCTTGGTCTATAGAAACACGAATACCATATTGAGGCACTTCCAGGTCGGCAAATTGAGAGTTAAGAAGTCCCGAAGGCATGAAATGATTTTCTCTTGCCTTCATTCGGCCATCTATGAGTTCGTAGCTTCCTTCTAAATAAATAAGATGAGCCTTGTTACCCGTATGCTTGAAAAGAATTTCACGGTATTTTTCTTTTAGTGCAGAGCAAGCGAACACACCACCAGATTCCTGTGCTTTTTGATTAAGGGCTTGGAGCCAATCGATTCTATCCTCATCGTTTAGAGGAATACCCTCGCTCATCTTCTCGATATTAGGAGTTGGATGAAAATCGTCGCCATCAAAAAATGGTAGGCCGAGTTTGGTGGCTAACAATTCTCCAACGGTGGATTTTCCACTGCCGCAAACACCCATTATGAAAAGTACCATATTAATCTAAATTTGGGCAAAGAAAGTAAATCGTTCAATTTTTCACTAAGAATCTAAGAATTGATTCTTGGCTGAATAGAAAACCAGTAGTTTTGTACTGCAAAAAGATGATTTTATGAAATTAATAGAAAAGATAAAGGAGCTGGCGGCCGAACAATTTGAGGAATCTGTGGGTATTAGAAGACATTTGCACATGCACCCGGAATTGTCTTTTCAAGAGCATGAAACTTCAGCCTTTGTGGTTATGAAACTAACTGAAATGGGGCTGAAACCTGAACACGGTATTGCCGGAACGGGTGTGGTGGCTCTCATTGAAGGAAAGAATCCTAATAAGAAAGTAGTAGGCTTGCGTGCAGATATGGATGCCTTGCCCATCTTTGAGGCTAATGAGATTGACTATAGGTCTAAAAACGAAGGGGTTATGCATGCTTGCGGGCATGATGTTCATACTACTTCTTTATTGGGCACCGCCAAAATTCTTACGAAGCTAAGGGATGAATTTGAGGGTAGTGTTAAGTTGGTTTTTCAACCGGCCGAAGAGAAAGCACCGGGAGGGGCGTCAATAATGATAAAGGAAGGTGTTTTAGAGAATCCTAAACCAGCCAGTATGCTTGGCCAGCATGTAGCACCAAATATCCCGGTTGGGAAAATTGGTTTTAGAGAAGGGATGTATATGGCGAGTACAGATGAAATATATTTAACAGTGAAAGGGAAGGGAGGTCATGGAGCCGCCCCCGACCAAGGAGTTGATCCGATTGTTGTGGCTTCTCACATCATTGTGGCTCTTCAGCAGATAGTATCTAGAAATAGGAAGCCTACAAATCCGTCTGTACTTACATTTGGAAAGATAGTGGGTTTAGGGGCTACCAATGTTATTCCTGATGAGGTGAAAATAGATGGCACTTTTAGGAATATGGACGAGGAATGGCGGGAAAAGGGTTTGGGATTAATTACTAAAATGGCAGAAACTATGGCTCTTTCCATGGGTGCCACCTGTGAGGTGAACATAGTTAGGGGTTATCCGTTTTTAAAAAACCATCCAGGTCTTACCCGTAAAACTAGGGCCGCCGCTGAAGCTTATATGGGTAAAGAAAATGTAGTGGATTTGGACCTATGGATGGCGGGGGAAGATTTCGCCTTTTATTCTCAAGTGGTAGATTCTTGTTTTTATAGGTTGGGAACCAGAAATGAAGCCAAAGGAATTGTTTCAGGAGTACATACTCCTACTTTTAATATTGACGAAAAGGCCATAGAGATAGGCATGGGTCTTATGGCTTGGAACGCCATACATGAGCTTGGTCTGTAATGGTTTTAATACTCGTTAAGATCTGCCTTATCTATAGCGTCTATCTTAGATAAATCTAGGACGTACTTCACGCCGATAGGTTCTAACATAGGTTTAAATTTAGCACCTGAGATAATTTCATTATAGAGGTAAGACTTTCGGGCATGAATGGGGTCTGTCATGGTGTCATTAGTACCTTCTAGGTTTATGATTATTTCTGCATCACATTTTTGTAGTTGCTCGAGGGTCTGTCCATAGAGTACACTTTTTTGTGTGATAGGATGCACCACGGTCCAAGCCGTAGGCAAGAAAAGTACAGAGCTTCTCTCCGTTTCTAGGGTATGATACTTTCTTATAATTTTGCCATTAGATATTTCATTTTTTGAAAGAATAACGCTGACTTTGACATTCATTAACTGATTACTCTTTTCATTCGCAATACGAAACATGAGTCCGTTGATATCTAGGTATGGCGATATAATGGCTTTAGCAGAATAAAGTATTTTAGGGTTTGGTCTAGAAAAACGACCATAAAGCAAACCCGTCATGATGGCGAAAATCATTAAACCTATAAGGGCTTCTAGTGCCGCCACAAAACTTGTCAGATAGCCTTCAGGGCTTATTCTGCCATAGCCTACGGTGGTGAGCGTTTGACTAGAGAAAAAGAACGCTTCCCAGAAATCAGACAAAGGATTTGAGGCCTCTACACCTAATAAATGCTTCACACCAATGACATAATAAACAAGGCCAAAAATCATATTAACCAAAAAGTAGAAAGCCAGGACAAGAGTGAAAAATCTTAACCAGTCCATCTTCACCAAGCGATGATAGATATTGGCCCTGGCCTCAAAAGACTGATGTAGTTTTTTGACATTAAATCCACCATCAGGATTAACTAGCCTGGCTTTTTCACTGGTTACTTGTGTTCCGAAACCAAGGTCTTCTCTGAGTTTCTCTTGTTCTACTAAAGATTCTTTCTTTTTGGCCATAGTAGGTTTAAAAATTTAAGCCGTGTCCTCCGAGAATTTCTAATTCTTGTCCTTTTACGGGAGGTCCATCTAAAAGTGGTATGGCTTCGCCGATTAACTCCCTCACTCCAGGCATGTTCAGTGAGTCGTCATGTTCTTTTTTTGTTTCCCAGACTTCTTGGAGAATTACTGTATTTCCTTCAAAGCCTACAATGTATAGAAAACAACCAGGGGCTTCAGAGACTATTTTAGAGGCCTTGATAAGAATATCCGCCAAGACTTTTACTTTTCCTTCTTGAGCTTTTAGTTGACCTAGGAGTCCGTATTTTGTCATAAATATTTCTTTTAGTGAAGTTGCACAAAAAAACTAATTCGCCACTAAAAACTACAGACTTCTTCTTAGGACTATGAAGGCTAGCAGAACAATGTTCAAGTATAGAAACAGAGGGATAATATGGATTTCTAGCCCTACCACTAGCATGATACCAATTGTCAATAGTTGAAAACCTAAGCCAAAAGAAGAAACCACGGTCATGAACCAATTAGGTAGTTTGGCGTCTTTTTCGGCCTGGGGATCTAATAGGTAAATAGTTTTATCAAAGGCTCTGTATAATAGATTGTATAGAAAAAAGAGAATGTCAACATGCTGTTGCTTTTCTATTGGAAAGGCCTTAGGAGCTTGTTTTTCATATACACGGCTGGTGGTGTCACCTTTAAATTTATTTCTAAGAATGACATAATAATAATTATAGAGGGTGCCTTGAAGCTGAATACCAACAAACGCTCCTAGAGTCATTAGCCAACTGGAATCTGTAATGTATCTAATGGTTAATAGAATCAAAAAGTTAAGGAGTATGTCCGCTACAGAATCCAAAAACCTTCCTGTGTATGATGGCGTATCTTTTACACGGGCTAGTTCTCCATCTGCCGCATCTAGGATGGATTTTAGAATCAAGAAAAATGTAGCTAACCAGTATTGACTTTCTAAAATGCACACAATGGCTAGTAAACCAGAAACGATAAAGAGTAATGTGACATGTATCGGTGTGAAAGCGGTAGATTTTAAGGCCTTAGCAATAATTTTGGCCACCGGTCTTCCGTAGTCAGATACGTCAATGAATTTATTAGCCTCAGGTAGTTTGGACATGAATGTAAAAGGACTGTTTGTCTAAGTTTTGTTCGTTATTGTTCAACAAAAAATCTATTAAATAAGTTACAAGTCTAACATTAATATTTGGGAAGCAAGGGCTTTATATTTATAAGAAATTGATTTAAAGAAATAATCCAAATTAAGATAATAGCAAAGGATGCTTTTTGGAGGAAAGGTAGATAGTCAATAAGTAGACCCTTATAGTAAAATAAGTTATTCAGAATTAGAAGAAGAATGCAAAGTAGGGCTATGCTTTTGTGAAGGTTTTGCGTGGTTTGAAATAATGTTTTGATAATAATCAGAATGGCTATTAAGCCAAAGAGACTGGACGCAATTATCATACTATTGTGTAACGATGTGGCTATAAGAAGAGCTAGAATCATGGAAACACCTCCAGAAACTTTGAGGGTGTTTTTCCACAACTTTTGTGTTAGAAGTGTATTGGCAAATTTCATAAAGAATAAAAATAGACTGCCACATAAAATGGCCATGGCCAAGACGGCCGTGGAGTAGGATGGGTTCAAGTTGCCATTGTACAGCTTTGTAGACATCAAATCACACCAGTAATTATGGAACCAGTCAAAGCCTATTGAGTTTGAATCTGCTTGTGAACCTCCAGGGTATAAATTGGCTGCAAGGCCATATAAGATAAAGAAAATGATTATGCCTAAGCTAGAGCTATTGTCCTTTAAGAAAGAACTCATTTTGTGGCTCTTTTAGATCTTATGGCTTTTACTTTTTCTATGGAGTCCTCTTTCACAAGCGTTTGATAGTCCTCAGATTCTGCCCCGAAGAGTGCAATTTTACCTTCAGCATCACAATGAAGCCCCCAGCCGTAGCTTTTAGTAAGGGGAGAAGCTCTAAAACATGGCTGCCCTTTGGAGAAGAAAAGGTCTCTTTGCTCCTGAAGTTCGCCTGGTGGAATTTCTTTTCTTACGGCAAAAACAGTATATAAAACATCGTCCGATGTGTATTTGTATGGGTTTTCGTAGACCATGTCAAACTGTAAATTGGCTATAGAAACTTTCCCCTCTTTAATAGGAGGTATTTCTCCAGTTTCGTGCTTGCTGTCTTCTGAAATCTCAATGAGGGTGTTAAAATAATTTGTAGAAATCATGACATCTTTTTTTTAAAATTCAGAAACTTCTCTGGCATTACGTTAGCAAAAAGATTAACCTTTAGTTTGGACTTTAAATTGATAACCGAAGAGAGGGCTGTTTACTTTGTTACCAACAGAAACGGTCATAGAAGTATTTTTAAGCCATAGGTCTACATAGAGAAACCAAACCAAAAATCATAAAATCTCTTATTATAGAATTTGCTGACAACAATTTTGGTTAAGGTTTCAAACTCATTTGACAATTCGAATATGATTGGCTAAAATAAGAGTGTCAATTTGGCCTAGGCATCGCTTAGTTTGTTCTCAACATATTCGGTAATCTCAATAAGAAAATCATATTAATGAGAATC
This sequence comes from Arcticibacterium sp., assembly GCA_047623945.1. Classification (GTDB taxonomy): domain Bacteria; phylum Bacteroidota; class Bacteroidia; order Cytophagales; family Spirosomataceae; genus Arcticibacterium. Next base: position 14,481 of record JBLHOT010000004.1, read on the forward strand.
AATTTGAGATTATGTTAGCTAGGAAGCTCTTTCATTTCCTCTATAATAGTATGAAGGTATTCTGCGTCTTGAAGATTAATAACAACTTTGGGATCTTTCATCAAATCATCGTAGGTCATCTGACTTACTTTACTAAAAAGAGCCTCATCTATGTCCCAATCTAAGTTGCTGATATCAGCTTTTGGCCTTACAATACCCAAACCATAATCTGTATTTACAACACAAGTTTTGAGAGTATCTGGATATTTTGCCAACAGATAAATAATACTCTTATAGACATCCCCACACCATTGATTGGTCCACCCATCCATTGCTTTTCGTTCTTTTTTAGTAGGGAAAAATTTTGTCGGAGTGGCTGCAGCTTTATTTGGAGGAAGGCAATCATGCATAATGATGATTCCATTTTCATTTAAGTATTTCAGAGAATTTAATACATCATTCAAAGAGTTTCTGAAAGTATGTAGGCCATCTACCAAAACTACATCCAATTGCTTAATGACGTTCTTTCTTTTTTTAAAGAAGGTATCGCTTTCTTCTTCAAAGTATTGATTATTAGCATTTTCAGGTACCAAATAAGCCCATCGCAGCTTTCTCAATAGAGGAATGGCAAATGCAGGATCTACTACCATTTTATATTTAGCAACGATAGGTAGAAATGATCTTCCTTTACGACAGCCAATCTCTAAATAGTATTCAAAATTAGTATTCTTGAAAATTTCTTGAATTAACTCTATTCTATTCATTTTTTAGGAGGAATTCCAGTAGATGTAACATTAAAACGCTAATTTAATTTATTTTTCAAGAAGGAAGTTGAATCTTTTGAATAAACTCAAACTTCCTGATAGGTGGTTAACTAGCTTATTTAGTAAAATGACTAACCTTTAAAATTTGATTTTATATGGCTACCATCGCAATAGGGTTTGTTTCCAGATGCACCACATCTACAAAATGCAGTTACTTTTCCATTACTTGTCGCTTTAAAGTCTTTCCCTTTAATCTTAATTATGCCATGGGCCAGTAATGGCCCGTTTTCCATTACTTCTATTTCTACTGAAGCATTGTTTTTTTCTTTGGGTATAGAACTTGCAGGTACGTATGCTAACGCAGCAGAGGGGCATTTAGCTATTTGGGCCTTTAGCTCTGCCGTGCTTGCTTTCTCGATTTTCAGCCATGGTCTCGCTTTTGGGTCATAGACCTCAGGTAATGCTTTTACACATTCTCCAGAATGAATGCATTTATCAGGTTCCCAAAGTATGGTTATTTCTCCGTTAGGGTATTCTTTGATTTTCCCCATTGTTAAGCTGTTATTTATAATTGATATTCTAAACTAGGGATATGTGTTTAATTATAAAAGAGAAGGCTTAGTCCATGTCGTCTAAAGCAATCTCAAATAAACAAGCTTTACCACTTGCATAGTGAGCCGGAAGTCCCAATATGTTTTTTAGCTGAATCTCGCCTAAATATTTAAATCCAGATTTCTGGTAATATTTTATTAAGTCAGGATTTGGCCCAATGGTATCTAATCTAACGAACTTTAGACCTTGTTCTAGAGCAAATGCTTGGGCCCATTCTAAAATTACTTTAACGAACTTGTTTCCTCTAAACTCAGGGTTTACCGCTATTCTGTGGAGGTATACCGCGGGCTCTTCATTTTTTTCTTCCCATATCTGCTCGTCTTCAAAAGTTGTAGCCCAGATACATGCAATTTTACCGTCTATGATTACTTTCCATTGATTATCTTCCTCAATTTCTGTTATGACCATATTACGGTCAAATTTAGGCCAAATCACTACATTAGGTTTTGTGCTTTGAAGTTCAGAGGCTAAGTCGTAAAGCCTAAAAATTTCATCTATATCCTCTAAAGTCGAATTCTTGATTTCCATTATATGTCTTCTTTGGTCGCAATTTACCCTTTTACATTGGTCTTGTGGAAACTTTGGTTCCCCTTTCTGATAGATGCTGAGCGACAAAAAATCTTTAAAATTAAACTTCAAAGAATTCGTATAAAACCATATCTTACTATTACTCCATGATGTTGGCTCCGCTAGCCATGACATCCTGAAATAGTGGTTGAAAACTAAACCAACCTGCTATCGGAAAGCCGACTTCGTTGTCACGAGTGCTTAATGCTACCTCATGGCTTATTGGCTGTAGTTTACTTTTTAAGGAGTCTGCTAGCACTTGGGATTGGCGTGAATGCTCTAAAGAAACAAACCACCAAACGGCCTCTTCTACAGAATTACCTACTGTAAGGATTCCATGATTTTTTAGAATAGCGGCCTTATTCTCTCCTAAAGCTTCAGCTATCTTGTCGCCTTCGGCTGTTTCCATCACTACGCCTGTATAGTCATCAAAAACAGCATGGTCATCATAAAAAGCAGAAGCATCTTGTGTTAGTGGGTCTATTTTTTTGCCAGTCGCAGACCAAGTTTTATCATAAACAGAGTGAGCATGAGCTGCGGCTATTACGTCTGGCCTGGCTAAGTGTAATCTACAATGAATTGCGAAAGCGGCTTGATTAAGTAAGGTGTGCTTGCCTTCTACTATTTTACCGTCCTGGTCTACTCTGATGAGGTCAGAGACTTTGATTTGATTAAAAGAAACGCCAAATGGGTTTACCCAAAAAGTTTCTGGAAATTCTGGATCCCTCACCCTAATATGTCCAGCTACACCTTCTGCAAAACCAAATTTACCAAATATATCTAAAACTAGCAGCAAGCATCAATTTGCGATGGCTTCTTTCTTCTTGTACTGTCGCTCTTTTGGGTATCATGCCCTCTAAATGAGCGGGATTTTTAACTTTCATTTTTGTTGATGTTTAACTAAACCAATTACTGCTTTGTTTTGAACTCATACACAGCCTATTTCTTTCCTATAAAAGGGTAAAATGCAGGTGTTTTTTTACAGTACTCTTCAAAGCCAGGTTTTGTCTTTTTAAGGGTGTTTTCTAACATAGCCACACCAGAAACTCTTCTTAGAAGAAAGGTCATGAGCATAGGCATAGCAATAAAAACGATGGAGTGACTAATGGCAAAACCAAAAAGATAAAAGCCCCACCAAACCATGGCGTCTCCAAAATAGTTGGGATGACGAGTCAATGCCCACAATCCTGTATTTAGCACTTTGCCTTTATTTTCTGGGTTTGATTTGAACTTCTTCAATTGAGCATCGCCCGCTGTCTCAAAGAAAATACCTATGATCCAAACAACTATACCTAGAATGTGTATCCACTTAAGGCTTTCTACTGCTGACTCGTAGGCTACAAAGAAAATGGAGGATAAAATCCAAACAAGAATCCCTTGAAGCAGAAAAACACGAAAAAATGAAATCCACCAATAGTTAATCCCCCCTTCTTTTCTGAATTGCTGGTAACGGAAATCCTCTGGCTTACCCATGTTTCTGATGCCCAAATAGAACGTGAGTCTACTTCCCCATAAAATACACATGAATAGAAATATATAATCAAATGACTCGTAGTTTCCAGATTCTCTGAAATAGTATACTGACATGAGTACGAAACTAAAACCCCAGAAAATATCAATAATACTTGAGTCTTTTAGAGCCAGAGAGACTAGCCATAAAAATGTCATCCATCCGAGGACATAGAGCAGGCTTTCTTTGAAAATGGGATTACCCAAAGCTAGAAATACACTTAAGCCAACCATGGCTAATATGAGGAGGAGTCTAATGTATTTAGGGTTCATAATAAAAGGGGAAATTAGTTTTCAGTTCATTTACCTTGGATGGCTCCTTTAAGTGTGAAATAGGAGCCTGAAACAAAAAATAGGCCAACAATTCCTAGGACAGCTGTGGAAAGCTCGCTAATACTCTTTTTTGTCAAGCCAATTTGTAGAAAGAATAAACCTACAAAAAAGAGCAAGAAAACACCAAGGACAATTTGTAATATGGGTTTCATGTCTAGGTCTTTTTTAGTGATGGCCGTCGTTTTTTGACTAACCATGGCTTCTTTTGGATAGTGCTTTGAAGCCATATAAAAAAGAATGACACTCACGATGGTCGTCAAGAAAACGTAAGGAAACGCATAGCGAAGTGACTCATTGCCATAAGTTGGCTCCAGAAAGTCGCTGAGTATACCAGTTACTGTTGGGCCTATACCAAGGCCAATAATATTTAGAGCTAGAAAGAATAGGGCAGAGGAAAGAGCCCTCATTTTGGCATTTACCAAATTATGGCAAATCGCCAGACAAGGTCCTAAGTAAATGGCTGTCAATAAAGAGGTGACAAATATGCCTATTAAAACGAGGGGGATGTTGTCATCAAAGAAGACAAAGTAGGAAGGAATGAAATTTAATGTAGCAGCCAAAATTGGAAGCCATAAATACCAACGGATGTCTTTTTTACCTAGACGATCACCCAAGTAACCACCCAAGAAAGTACCAATCATACCTCCAATACCCATGGAGACACCTAGGGCCACACCTATCTGAGCAACAGGCATACCGTGAACTCTCGCTAAGAAAGGAGCCAAGAAATTACCTACCCCGTAGTTTGTCATGGTATGAAAACCAGCACCAAGGCCTATCAAAACGAAAGTTTTTTTGGAGAGTAATAGTTTTAAGGCAGCCGCCATATTTGGCTTTTGAGTAGAGGTGTCTAGTTTTACTTCGTCTGTACGGCCCTTGCGAGGTTCTTTAACTGTGAAGTATACAAAAAGAGCATAAACGACTCCAGGGATTCCTAAAGCGAAAAAGGCCATTCGCCAGCCATAGTTAGCATCTATCCAGCCGCCTAAAGAATATCCGGCCAGAATACCGACATAAATACCAACCGAATATACGGCTAGTGCGGTGGCACGCTGATGTGGCTTAAAGTAATCTGAAATAATGGAATGACTAGGGCCTGAACCGCCTGCCTCGCCGATGCCTACTCCAATTCTAGCAAGTAGCAGTTGCGTATAATTTGCCACCAAACCAGAAACTGCCGTCATGGCACTCCAGATGGCTAAGGAGAGTACCACAACATTTTTCCGATTGTGATTATCGGCATATTTAGAAATAGGAAGTCCCAAACCCACGTAAAATATGGCGAAGGCTAATCCAGTAAGCATGCCCAATTGCGTATCTGATAGGCCTAGTTCCAGTTTTACAGATTCTTGGATAATAACGAGAATCTGTCTATCTATGAAGTTAAAAGTATAAACACCAGAGAGTACCAGTAAAACATAAGCACGATATCGCTGACTATAATCATCTTTTCCCATGATGTAATTTAAGGATTTAGTTAATTGCTAAGTGCAATCAATACTTAAAATTATACCATTGATAACATTTAAACCTGTCACTGTTTTTTTATGTTCCTGAATACAAGAGTTTTACGCATTTGGTATGAGAATGGATAGAACTGAAGGAAATATCGATTGAGGATAGTTTAAGGAAATCTGTTATCCTTGGATAAGGCTTTAGAGTCCCAAACGTGAGTTTCTTATAAGACTAAATCTGTCCCGTCTTCTTCTCGCTCTACTTTCTGCCATACTTTGTCACTATTCAGTTTAAAGGAACCCAAGTGTTTTTTGTTCCAGCTGTCAGGAGAAATTAGAGATAAAAATTGCTCATCTACATTCTTATTGGAATATAAGTGATAAACTTTCCCAATAATGGGCTCGGAACCCATTTTTGCATTATAAATGAGTTCGTTGGTTTGGTATTCGTCTACTAGTTTTTGATAGTCCTTTTTGATATTTTCTATCTTATTATTGAAGGTATGATTGAAACTACTGATACTACTATTTTTCCATGCCGATACTCCAGTTGGCTTTATGCTTGGTGCTCCAATATTAGTGCCGTAGGGTAGAATGCTAGAATTATAGGTTTGACTGTTTTTATCAAAAGAAACATTATCTGGTCGTTCTTTGGAATGAAAATCTGGTATTTCAGATTTTAGAGCGTAAGGGTAATTGATGAATTTTTCTACAGCCGAGTATTGATTTAGGCCTGTAACCACCACATCATGTGCTTTTTCTAAATTAACTTGACCGTCTAGTTCTATATAGTTTTCATCAATATTAAGGAATTGAATTTCTCCTATAATGAGATGTGTTCCGTTCGATTTGATTTCAATATCTTCTATAAGTTTCAAACCCATTTTAAGAGTACTATCTTTCACAAATGGAGCCTTAAAGTCGGAGCGATATTCCTCCTGTAGGTTACAAGCTTTGAATTCAGATTCGTTCTTTTCAAATTTGACCGAGGTATAATGTGCCTGTTTAAGAATAGATTTATGGACATGATTAAGTGTGTAAAATCCTGTCTCTTTGATATTCTCATAGGTATTTCTTTCTACAGTGAGTGGTCTCATAATAAAACCTAGCTGCGGAGGATTAGAACCTATATGAACTATAGAATTAAAAATAGCCAAGTTAGTCTGTCCCGAATTTGAGGCTGTGCCAATTAGATGGACAGCTTTATAACCAGAAAGAGAATTAATTAGCTTTAGTCTGTATTTAGAGTCTAAGCCCGAAATGTCTTGTTGAGTAATAATCATAGTCGCAATTTGTCTAACAAAAGTAAAGGTATATTAAACAGTATAGGCTATGAGAAACAGAATTTATCTTGTTATTCTTGCTAATGCAATAAAATAACTCTTGAATTAGGCCTGAGACAAGCAGATTTAATTAGGGCATAAACGAGTATTTTGCTCATAAGGTATTATTAAACAAAACGCTACATTGTTAAGAGTTCTGTGCTACGTTTTCTACACGTTCGGCTTTATCTAATTTGGATAAAGTAAGTCTTACCACACTGTCTTCTATGGCTCTTAGGTCATGAGGTATATTTCCCTCTAAAGTAAGCATAGCACCTTCCTTAAGCATAAGAGTTTCCTCTTGAACACGAAAATCGATTTGCCCAGAAAGTAAATGCACTAGGATAGGGAAAGGGGTTTTATGTTCTTTCATCACCTGACCTTTTTTGAGCAAAATTCTTATCTCTTTAGAGAAAGAGGTTTCTAGGATTAGGGATGTTGAAACTTTGGACTCATTAAAAGTTAAATCCTGGCTAAATGATGCTGTTTTCATAAGTTCTTTTTTATGCTGTAAAGGACGTTATGATATTGCAGGTAAATAATGAGGAGGATCAGGTTTTGTATAGCGTGCCTATAAATAGGTGAAATGTGAAGTGATTATTCGTACAATGTGTAGATTAAAACAGAGGAGTTTTTAAACTTGAACACTTTGAGTACGACGTTGTTCACTTCAGAAAAGTACCAGATTTACTTACCAGCTTCCTGCACCTTAAACTCCATTAAGCCAGCTATCTGTTCTGCTCTTTGAATGGCTTCAATAGCTTTTAAGCCCGTAAAGTTTTCTTTGATTGTAGCTTCCCATTGTGCCAGCCACCTTTGAAAATGTTCTGGTTTCAGTGGGGCTTTTTTAGCCAGTTCTAAATGGACAGACATGGGGTTCCCCTTATATGTTTTGGAACCAAAAAGCATGGAGTCCCAGAAGTTATACATGATAGGGATATGAAGCTCCCAATCTAGTTTTACCACCGTAGTGAAAAAGTGACCTACGATGTCGTCAACAACCAGTTTCTCGTAAAAACGGTCAATTAAAAATTCTATGTCTTTTCTGTTTTCTAATTCCTTCATTTTTCCAAACCTAGTTTACCTCTAAGGTAGCTGTCTTTATTCCCATTTTGCTGCCAATAGGGTGTTTTTAACGTAGCTATTCTTTTAGCCTTGGTGCTCAGCATTCTTCTGTTAGTACCATAACCACTTTCATAAACTTCTGTCCAATCCAGTATTTCTCTAGGAAAGTCTGAGGCATAAGTTATCTGCAAGGTTCTTTTTAATGATGGATAGTTTAACGAGTAAACCGTGTTTCCTTCTGCATCCTTTTGTGAAGAAGCTATAGCAGCGTAAGCTTTACTTTCTGTATGCGTTAGACCTAAGAATTGAAAGCCGGGAATAATCTTCGTTTTGCCGACGGGTAACTTTCCTGGATGTAACCTTATGATAGACCAAACATCGTCTTCAAGGATGTCTTTAGAGAGGCTGATGTTGTTACTTTCTCCTTCAAAATAAGAATCAAAACGTACCTCAAACTTGGCTTTATTTTTTAGTTCTCTAAAAGTATGCCCACACCATTCTTGAGAAGAAGAGCTGATTTTTAAAGAATTTGAGCTGCCATCTACTGGGTAGAACGTGCTGGTCATTAAGGAGTATGGATATATGCCGGTATTAAACTCCTTTGTGAAATTTAGTTTTAAGGCAGGTGTATCTTTTGATTTTGGATAATCGGCTTTAGCCCAAGATTTAGTGGAGAAGGGTTCTGTCACAAAAATCAAAACAGCCTTGCCCTCATGCATTTCACCATATCTAGCTTGAATCAAGGCATAGCTTGTTATCTCGGCATCTCCTGCATACCAATATGCTTTTTCTGTTGGGTTCATTTCATCGCTTTTTACAGCATTTTGAGAATGAGACTGACAGCTAAGTAAGACAGCTAAAAGTAGAAATGAGGCTTTCATGATTTTCTTTTTTGTATTATAATAAACATACGGAATTTAGCATCCTTTAGCACGATCTTGACTCAAGGCTTTTTACTATCGGCTATTCTGTTAAGAAAATAGGGCACAAAAAAGCCTGAAAACTACTTTCTAGAAATCATGAGACTTCTTTCAGGATAATTTTCAGGCAATTAGTGAGGCTTAAAACTTCCTGTACGTTCCGTCAAGGAATTGGTTTGCTTCCTCTTCCTCAAAACGAGCAGTGGCATTATCCCAATGCAGGGTTTGATTTGGAAACCTTCCCGCTATTACGCCTAATAATATAGTTTCAGTAAGTCTGGAAGCATAAGAGAAGGGAGCAGAACATTCGTCTTTGCCTAAGCAAGCATCCACAAATTGGTGGTAATGACGCTTGCCTTCTACATCATAATCTCTAAAGACATCACCTATTTTGCCAGCCTTTTTAAGCTTAGTAAGATCTAGTTCTAGGTATTTCCCGTCCACAATATGTCTTGGTAATTGCATGAAGTGAGGCAGAAGCAAGTTTCCTTTTTCGCCTACAAACATGGCACCTTGGTCTGGGAGCTCTTCATTGTCAGGAAGGATAAGGTTTTGGTGTTTTTCTGGTGCATTTACACCGTCATACCATACCCATTTAAAGTTTTTGGTAGTGTATTTTGTGCCCGGAAATTCATAAGTCACAATATTCTCTTCTGGAAAACCAAAGCCAGTAGGCTTTCTGCAACTGTTTTTAATGGTTTTAGGTACATCTAAATCCAGTGCATTATAAGGTGTATCAAAAATATGGACACCCATATCTCCTAAAGTTCCACAGCCAAAGTCTAGTATTTTACGCCAGTTACCTGGATGATAAACTCCTTCTTTATAAGGCCTATCAGCCGCAGTTCCTAACCAAAGGTTCCAGTTTAACCCTTCTGGTATTGGGTCAGAACCTTTAGGTGGAGGAGCATCATTTCCCCAGTTTTTAGGTGACCAAGCTCTTACCTCTTTTACTTTGCCAATAATGCCAGATTGAATGAGTAATGTGGCCAATTTATAGTCATAGAAAGAGTGAACCTGAATACCCATTTGGGTTACAAGCTTCTTTTCCGTAGCCTTTTTATTCATGGCTCTAGCCTCAGAAACATGATGTGTAAGAGGTTTTTGACAATAAACGGCCTTACCATGGTCCATAGCCAGCATGGAAGCAGGGGCATGTGAATGGTCTGGTGTAGAAACCACAACGGCATCTATATCATCAGCCATTTCTTTGAGCATTATTCTGTAATCTGAATAAAGCTTGGCTTTGGGGTATGCTTCCTTTAAGGGCTCTAGCATTTTACTGTCCACATCACAAAGTGCTATTACATCTACGGCTTCATGAGAAGAAATGGACCCCAGGTCAGCTTTACCCATAGTCCCTAGTCCTATATGTGCCGTTCTAAGGCGGCCATTTGTACTTTTAGCCCAAACCCATGAAGGTAGCATGGCGGCAGTAGCCACAGCGGCACCGCCTTTTAATAGTTCTCTTCTGTTTATCAGTTTTTGATTCATATTTTTTTGATTTTAATATTTCTAAACCATATCGGGCTTGAGTGGTCTTGAAGACCGATATATCCTCTCTTTGCTTTTGCGTAGTCTGGTGCATTACTCCATTTTCCAGAATTTTTCTTGGCTTCCCATTCCTCTGACCAAGGTACAAAGGAAACGACCACCTTACCATTGAGCCAATGTTCTACTTTTTCAGGCGTAAACACTATTTTGGAGCTGTTCCATTCGCCTACAGGATTTAATTCTACTTGAGATTGGTCCGCAGGAGTCATGGCATAATCAGAGCCTGTTTTTTGCCAATCTTGAAGTTGGTTCAAATTTTCGGTTTCGCCCATACTCGTATTGTAATCAGTCAAATCATGCATAGAAGCATAGTTTTCGTCATCAATGAGCTGATATTCTGGAGCCAATGATGGAGGGCCAGCATCTGGGACTCCTTCAGGCAAGTGATAAAAAATACCGCTATTCCCACCTTTTGGTAACTTCCACTCTAGATAGAGCTCAAAGTTTTCAAACTCTTCTGCCCCATAAATGATGTCTTTGCCACCAGTGTAGTCTTGTTCTAAGCCTAATTCGGTATCATAAGTTAATTCCCCGTCTTTAATTATCCATCCGGGGGGTAGTGCGTCGCCGTTGTAGGCTCTCCAGCCATCTGTGGAACTACCATCAAAAAGGCTTATCCAAGCTTCTTCTTGAGTTTCAGTTTCGTTTTCAGTAGTTGTCGTATTGCTACAAGCATTTAGAGTTATCAAAGCTAGGAGGGAGAAAAAGGTTTGTTTCATATATTAGGTTGAGTTTTAAATCACCAATATAATGCGAATTGTCGGTGCTAACAAGATTCGAGTAGCTTGAAGAAGAGAATTTTCTTAAACTTCTGATTGTGGCCTCAAGTTTATAGATCCTTTCCTATTAATTCTATAAATAAAGGACAATGATCACTTAGTGATATCCAATCTTCAAAGGAACCCACTGAAAAATTATAGCCGTCTTTTATCAAAGGTTTAGAAACGAAACAATAATCCATGTGATAGGGCTTGTCTTTATTTCTGTGGAGGTAAAATGTAGGCTGTGTTTCTTCTCCGTGAGGTTCTTGGAGTCTGTCATGGTAGAGGCTCGTAATGCTGTATTCCGCAAGTTTATTTACCACATCAGTATGATTTCCTACACGACTTTGTTTATCCCAAACTTGATTGCTGTTAAAGTCTCCGATTAAAATACATGGCCCACAGAGTATTGATTTGTAATACGACAAAGCTTTCCAAACTTGGCCGATGTAGCTAGATTTTCTGTCCTTCTTATCGTCCATAGCCCATATCGCGAATAAGTGAAATTGCTCAGTGGCATTGCTTATCAATAACGGAATGACATATCTAAATGCAGGATTTAATGTAGGAGAGGCTTCAATTTTGTAATCACCATAACAAAACACGCCTATGCCTTTATGTTCTGAATCTCCATACCAAAAATGGTCATTTGCTTCTGGAATGAGTTTACCAAATTTCAATCTGTCGGGATTCTCACATTCACTTATCACCAGAATATCAGCATTGAAAAAGTCAATGGTTTCTTTTTTCTTTCTAAACGCACCCTGACAATTCCAATGAATGATTTTCATTTGGATTAAATTAAATCACATAAGAAAGCATCTGAAATCTCGAAGGACTTCAGATGCTTAGGACTATTTATATCTCTGCTACGAGTAATGTTGCTTCTTTAATCGCCATTTTGGCATCTAGATCTGCCGAAATATTTGCTCCGCCTATCAAATGTACACTTTGGCCATCGGCTTTTAGTTCTTCAAACATAGCTCTCAAAGGTTCTTGACCTGCACAGATTACTACATTATCTACGGGAAGTATCTGCGGCTCCTCACCCACCAAAATATGCAATCCTTGATCGTCAACTTTTTGATATGTGACACTGGCCAGAAGTTTAACCTTTTTCATAGCCAAGCTAGAGCGGTGAATCCAACCCGTCGTTTTCCCTAAATTTTTGCCATGCTTTCCAGGAGAACGTTTTAACAAGTAAATCTCTCTAGGAGATGGTATAGGATTTGCAGATTCTGCCAGAGACCCGGCTCGACTGAAATTCATGTCTACACCCCACTCGTTCATGTAGTTTTCTACATTCAAACTCACAGATTCATGAGACATATCATGGGCTAGATACTCGGCCATGTCAAAACCTATCCCTCCAGCACCTATTACGGCTACACTTTTCCCTACGGGCATCTTTCGGTAGAGCACATCTGCATAGTTAAGCACTTTAGGATGGTCAGAACCTTCTAGTTTTAGCTTTCTAGGTGTAACACCAGTGGCTATTATAATCTCATCAAACCCCCCAGATTTCAAGTTTTCGAAAGTGGCTCTAGTACCCAATTTGACCTCTACCCCATGTTTTTTGAGCATAACGCTATAGTATCGGATCGTTTGAGCGTATTCTTCTTTGCCCGGAATTACTTTGGCCATGTTAAACTGGCCTCCGATTTCTTTCTCGGCTTCAAAAAGTGTTACAGAATGACCTCTTTTTGCCGCCCCAGTGGCTGCTTCCAAACCTGCTGGGCCTCCACCAACTACGGCTATTTTTTTCTTATTGGTAGTTGGTAAATAATTAATTTCTGTCTCATGGCAGGCCCTTGGATTTACTATACAGGAGCAGATCTGCATCGTAAAAGTATGGTCTAAACAAGCCTGATTGCAGGCGATACATGTATTGATTTCTTCTGGTCTATTTTCTATAGATTTAAGAACCAATTCAGGATCGGCTAAGAAGGGTCTCGCCATTGAAACCATGTCTGCACAGCCATCCTCTAGTACTTTTTCGGCTATATCAGGCATGTTGATTCTATTGGTGGCAATAAGTGGAATTTTCACTTCACCCATCATTCGCTTAGTCACCCAAGCAAAACCTCCTTTGGGTACGATAGTACCAATCGTAGGAATTCGGGCTTCATGCCATCCAATTCCTGTGTTTATGATAGTTGCTCCTGCTTTTTCTACTTCTTTGGCTAGCTGAACCGCTTCATCCCAAGTGCTTCCGCCTTCTACTAAATCAAGCATGGAAAGTCTGTAGATAATGATGAAATTAGATCCAACAGCGGCACGTGTTCTCTTGATAATTTCTAATGGGAACTGGATTCGGTTTTCATAAGAACCACCCCATTTATCAGTACGTCTGTTGATTTTAGTGACAATGAATTGATTGATTAAATAACCTTCCGAACCCATAATTTCCACACCATCATAATTGGCAAACTGAGCCAGTTTAGCACAGTTGACGTAGTCTTCTATAGTTCTTTCTACTTCCTCCGTCGTCAATGCTCTGGCTGGAAATGGAGAAATAGGTGCTTTGGTATCACTGGCAGAAACATTGAGTTCAGAATAACCGTAACGTCCTGTATGAAGGATTTGCATACAAATTTTACCACCTTCATCATGCACCGCTTTGGTAATAACTTTATGTTTTTCAGCCTCTTCTTCAGTAGCCATTGGGTCACCGAAAGGTAATGCCAAAGCCTCTTTGCTAGGAGCTACCCCCCCCGTCACTATAAGACCCACTTGACCTCTTGCTCTTTCTGCATAAAAGGCTGCTAAGCGAGCGTGACCTCCTTCAATGTCCTCTAGCATGGTGTGCATAGAGCCCATTAAAACTCGGTTTTTTAGTGTGGTGAATCCTAAATCTAAAGGTTCTAAAAGTTTAGGGTAGTTGCTATGTTTTTGCATTTCGATAAGGTTTTAATGCTTTTCGGATTCTAAGGAGCTAACAGATCCTGAATAGAAGCATCTATTTGATTGATGAGTTTTTATTGATGAAGACTTAAAAGGCTGAAAGTATAAAAAAAATAGAGGAAGTCCACAGAGAGAATTGCTTTTGATTAGATACTCTTTAAAATAAGCTAGAAATAGACCTAGATAGTCTACTTCGCTTTATTAAGTAAATAGGTATTCAGGTCCTCCGGACGTGACAGAATGCTAAGCATAGGTGAATTTATATTATTCAGCTGAGCAGGATTTCCTGCAACTAAAATAGGTACTTTGATTTCTTCCACAAACGCCTTGAATTGTTTCTGTTGTCTTTCGTTTTGAGGTGTGATGAGTAAGGTTAAAGTAAGGTGGGCACCTATATTCTCGATAGCTTCGTTGATGTTTGAAAAAGGTACTTTTTGACCTAAGTAGAGTACTCGCCACCGAAGTCTTTTAGCCATATACTGTGCTAGAAGTAACCCAAGTTCATGGTCTTCCCATGGTGGAAGGAAAAGAACTATACTTTGAGCAGCTTCTGGAGCATCATCCAATTCATCAATTTTTCTTAATAGTTTTTGTCTAATAAGATTGGAAACAAAATGCTCCTGGGCAGGGATAGATTTGTTGGTAATCCAAAGAATACCGATGTGGTTTAAGAATGGATATATAAGGTCCATCATAGCAGGAAACATTCCTTTAGACTTTATTTCTGAAGTCAAAATCTGAGAAAAGGTAACCTCGTCAAAATTTATCATAGCTACAGTTAATGCCGCTATTTCGTTTTCAATCCCCACTTTGGAAGAGGCACTGAGATATGCTACTTTTTGGTTTATTTCGCTTTCATCTAAGCGGTCTATTTCAGAAACTCTTATACCACTGTTTACGAGGATACCAATATTGATGAGTTTGATTAAGTCATTGTCTGAATAGTAGCGAATGTTGGTGGCTGTTCTTTTTGGTTTGAGAAAACGGTAGCGTCTTTCCCACATCCGGAGTTTATGAGCACTTATACCAGTCAAAGATTCAATCTGAGCAACAGAATAAGTAGACATGGCTTTTAATCTAGGTGAAGTGATTGACCTCTCGGTCAAAATAGTGCTTAAGTAGGCATAAAAGTACTAAGTTTTTTGACTTATTGGGCTCTAAAGTTAGACAAGTGTCTGTTGTTATTTTCGTTTACATGGTTATCATGCTTTATTCGTGCCTTACTTTGTTTGACAAGAAGGTAGAACGGATAGGGCTAATTATTTTTTTCAAGAGCTTTTGATCCAGAAACAAATCAAACAATTACTTGCCTTAGATAGGAATAACGAAACCTAGCCCAATAATTTTCTGAGAAAGAGGACCCAAAAATTCCATTTAGTTTTTCTATTTCCTTTGTCAAATTGATTCTGAACTTTATCTAGTGCGTCTTCCGCTAAAGCATCATGAAGGCATTTGATGAACAAAGGCCAAGTTAAAAGTCCAGTCCCAGTTAGTTTCATATCAATGATATGGGTCACTCGAGTTTCATACTGAGTTATTTCTTCAAATTTAAAATAGTGAACGCCATTAAAGCCTGGAGTTTTAGTAAACTCAAATGCTACAAATTTTCCTTTGATATAAGTCTTAACAAAGTAGCGTATGGGGCCGTGACAACCATGACAGCCTACATTTAGGCCCTCAAGGAATCGCATGGCTGGCTATAATTCAGAAGGCCATATTTTGTCTTCTTTTGTGACCAAAGTATCAAGAAGTGGAGCTACGTCCCAAAATGTTCTATTTGTGATTCTACTGTGTTCATTGAATACCATCATTTTACACGAATGTGTACGCCCAATAAATCATTAAGAATTGAATAGGGAGTCTTATCAACGTAGGTATTACCTGCCTTTTCTTTTCTAAGGATTTTTGGAAATCATAAATATTGGCTGGAAAAACAGCGACTAGCAAAGAGATGATTCCCCAAGCTGCCCAATGCCTTGTTTGAGGTATTAAGACTCCGATGGCCAATGCGATCTCAATGGCTCCTACGACTAGGTTTATCTTTTCGGGAGCAGGCACCCATTTGGGAGTGATTTTCAAAAAGAACTTTGGGCTTTTGAAGTGCATGAAGCCGGCAAAGGCATAAAAGGCCGCCATGACTATCAAGGAAATGAGTTTTAGTGTTGACATGAGGTAAATCTACGAATTAATAGACATTGAATTCTTTATCTATTCGTACATTTATATTTAATCATTTAAGCCCACCTGTGCTGAAAAATAAACTAATCCCTCTGCTTTTGGGGCCATTGACTTTTGCCTTGGTGCTTATGTTTGTTAAACCCGAAGGGCTCTCTGAAGAAGGTGTAGCAGTTTTGGCTTGTACTTGTTGGATAGCTATTTGGTGGATTTCTGAGGCTACTGATATTAGCGTTACGGCACTTTTGCCTATTATACTTTTTCCTTTAACTGGGGCTCTGGATATAGGAGCTACTACGGCATCTTACGGACATAAATACGTTTTTTTGTATCTCGGAGGCTTTATTTTGGCCATATCTATTGAGAAATGGAATCTCCATAAAAGGATTGCCCTGCATATCATCAAGTTCGTGGGTACAGATGTCTCCAAAATCATTTTGGGCTTTATGATCGCTACAGCATTTATGTCTATGTGGATTTCTAATACGGCCACATCCGTGATGATGCTACCGATAGGCATGGCCATTATAGCACAGTTAAGAGATCACCCTGGGACGGAGGTCAATGAAAATCTCATTTTCGGGAAAGCACTCATGTTAAGCATAGCCTATTCGGCTTCTATTGGCGGTATAGCTACTTTAATTGGGACACCTCCTAATTTGGTTTTAGCTGGGGTGGTTCAAGAAATCTATGGCATTGAGATAAGCTTTGCTCAGTGGATGACATTCGGGCTTCCCTTGTCTTTGGTATTATTAGGGATTTGCTGGGTTTATCTTACAAAATTTGCTTTCACTTTTAAAAAAGAAAAGTTCAAAGCAGGCGAGTCAGAAATTAAGGATTTATTAAAGAAGCTTGGTGTAATGAGCTATGAGGAGAAAGTAGTTTCCTTAGTTTTCTTTATAACTGCTTTTCTATGGATTTCACGTTCCCTTATTTTGACCGATGTTTTCCCTCATTTAGACGATACTATTATCGCGATGCTGAGTGCAGTAAGTCTTTTTTTGTTACGCTCCAAAGGCGGAAAAGGAAGGCTAATGACTTGGGAAGAGGCGGTGAAACTGCCTTGGGGCATCATCATTCTCTTTGGTGGAGGTTTGGCTCTGGCCAGCGGTTTCCAATCCTCTGGTTTGGCCGTATGGATAGGCGAGCAGCTGGTCAGTCTGGCCGGGGTAAAGCTTGTTTTAGTTCTCATTATTTTAATAGCAGCTGTTAACTTTCTTACTGAAATCACTTCTAATTTGGCCACTACGGCTATGCTTTTGCCCGTTTTGGCTCCTATGGCGGTTTCACTGGATGTACATCCCTTTATTCTTATGGTAGCGGCTACGGCCGCGGCTTCTTGTGCTTTTATGCTACCGGTGGCTACTCCACCCAATGCCATAGTTTTTGGTTCGGGTTATTTGAGGATTCCAGATATGGCGAGAGCAGGGGTAGGGCTTAATATTATATCTATCTTTTTAATACTCCTGACGGTCTATTTCCTTTTGCCCATGATTTGGGGTTTCAATCCAAGCGTTTTTCCGGTGGATTTTCAATGAGATAGGAGCTGAAGGGCCCAAGAGAGTAATACTCCTTAAAACTTTAAGAGCATCAGATGGTTTGGGTTAACATGGGTTTCTGAAATTTTAAAATCATGACTCCCAATGATTTGAAAACCTACTTTACGATAAAAAGCAATGGCTCTTTGATTTTCCTTCCATGTATAAAGCCAAATCTCGGATTGGCACTTTGATTTAGCCAAATCAATATTGAAGTCAAGAAGGTCTTTGCCTAATCCAAATCCGTAATGTTTTTCCAAGATATAAATGCGATCTAGTTTAGTGGATAAACTGTTTTTATGTCCCTGAAAAGGAGTGTTCAATATGATTTTTGAGTACCCAGCAGGCTCTGTACCATGATAAATCAGGAAGTAGATATGAGTCTCAACTGACAAATTTTCCCTGATGGCTTCTAAACTATAATGCTTCTGAATATATGTATCAATGTCGCTCGGATTGGCCGAGTGTGAATGAGACTCTAGAAAAGTTTTTTTAGCTAAAATAGATATGGTTTCAGCATCTTTTTGGCTCGCTTTCAGAATAGTACTCATTTATGTAAACACATGTTTTATTAGGCTTTCCAGGATTTAAGAACTTCTCCAACGGGCATAACATCTAGTTTCTTAATGTCAACTAGTCGCTTTAACAATTGGTCAAAATAACTAGTACTTACCGGGCCCCAGCCTTCTTTGTCTAAACCATGCAAGTTTATGACTAACCAGCCTCCAGAGCTATCTAAGAACCTACTGACCTCTTTTTCTACAAATTCGTCTCCAAGGTCAGGGCCTTTAGCCCAACAACCGAGTGTTAGCCCTTCTTTCTTTTCTGGCAGAGGATTTACACCCCTTTGGTTTAGAGTCATTCTGCCCCCCGTTCTAACAGCTCTCACTCTTTCAAGACAGTGGTTTTCTAGTTCTAGATTGGAGGCATTATAGGCAAAATTATAAATGGCTTCTTCGGCTTTATAGTTCTGGAGATTTGCTTCAAAATAATCTAAACATTTATCAATGTTCTTTTTGGCTTGGCTCAAGGGTATTTTCGTCAAATTAAGATGTTGCCAAGTATGTGGCATCACTTCATGGCCTCGTTCTTTTAGAGCATTCCAATCATTAAAATTTCCAAGTATTTCAGGAAGAATCCAGTCATCTTTTACTATGAAGTTTTTAAAATGGCCTGTAGCGATCGTATTAAAGCATGCCTTTAGCCCATAATTTTCATGGATGTCGGCAACTTTAAAAAAGGACTTCTTGAATCCATCATCAAAACTGAAAGTTAAAATGTGTGATTTTCCTTTGGCTCTGAAACTAGGTAAACTAAGGGCTAGACTACTTAAGGCTGTATTTGTAATAAATGTTCTTCTGTTCATAGCTTTTTTGTTAACAATTAACTCAGATTCTTAAATCTAATTTAGCAAATCTTAGGAGAAAGTTTCAAATCTAACCGGCACGAAAACTCATCAACGGCACTCTACATCAACGAATTTAAAGAAGTATGTCTTAAGGTAGGATTAATTCAGAAGAATGGAGGTCTAGGGTTTAGGAATCTTTCTTTACGGCCTTTTTAAGCTTTTTAAAGTCAATAGACGCTCCAAGAATATATACAGGGGCATTGAATGCCTTTTTTATTTGAGCTTCACCATTTAGCAAGTATCTGTAACCTACGCCTACTATTAAGTGTAGCCAAGAAAAAGTCCTGACCTTTGCCTTAAAGGAATGTTCTACCAATGTTTTGCCTGCTCGGAGTCTTCTTTCCATTTCTAAGCCTTCTTCTAAATGAATGTTCACTCTACCCTCGCCAAATTGGGTATTGGTCGTAAGCATGAAACCTTTATTTTCTACAAGAATGTATTCAGCATATAGTGAAAGGTATTGAAAATTCACTCTGGCAGGAAAAGATTGTGGTGGGGACAGACTGAAATCGGTGTAAGTTTTCTCTACATCCTTTCCTAAAATACCAAATAAACTTGAGCTATAAATACCAACACCAGTTTCAAATTTCTTATTAAATAGAACACCAGCTCTTAGCCCAAAAATACCAACGGACTGTCTATTGACTATGGTTCTTCTCGAGTCTGAATTAAGTCTGAATTCTGCTTTTTTCTCGTTCTCTTCTTGGCCAAAAGCAACTGATGTGGTGCAAAGTAAAAGAAGGAGGAATATGGTATGTTTCATGTACAGTGATTATAATTTTTAAAGGGAGGTATTCTTATGCTTTAAGCTAGGAAAACACCTTTTCATTTATACGACATTTTGAATGATAAGGACTTAGACTTTTGGCAATCTTTTTCTCGCTTTTCTAGATCAATGACCTAGGTGTCGTGTTTGGCGGTCTCTGACCTCCATGGTGATTTTTACTTTGTCATTTCATTTTAACATACTCCTCGGCAAACTTCTTAAAGTTATTCATCCATCTCTTCGGTGGCTTGATAAACATCCATGGGACTAGTCTAGTCATGAACCAGCTCACTCTCACGTATTCACCTTCCGTTTCTGCTATTGGGATAAACTTCGTTAAAAGCGTATTGTGCATATGCTTGTGCTCATAAAATGCCTCAAAGGAGTGGGGGAGTTTATTAGAAACCACAGCCTCTTTTAATTCCATTTCCTGTTTTCCATGCTTATAATGCATCATAGAAATAGCTCCATCTTGACCTTCTGTGCCATTTTGAAAGACTTTCTTGACAAAACCCTCTTGGTATTCATGAAGGTATTTTGGGTCAATGAAGAGTTTTGAGACTTCCTCAAAAGAACTTTCAATTTCTACAGAGAATTGGAATTTCATGATGAAGGTTTTCAGGGTAATAGATATCTAAGATACACTAAATTGATTTCGATGAAAAACGGATGTCTTTATTTAGTGATAAATTTACGTATTTGAAGTACTCGAAAAACTATTTTAGCTGCCCATGTCATATATCAGAGCATTTTATAGACTAATGGGTAAATGATAAAAAGAAGCACATTGGAAAACCTACTAAAAGAACAGCATAAGGATGCTTTCTTTTGGGCCAAGCAATGTTGCCGACTAAAACCTGACGACACGGAAGATGTGCTGTAAGCGGCCTATTTAAAAATTCTGGAGGGAAAAGCCAAGTATAGTGAGAAGTCTAGTTTTAAGACTTGGCTATTTTCCGTCATTCGATTCACCGCCATCGATCATTTAAAGGGAAATGCTGTTTTTAGCTCTTTTGAAAATGTGGAGGTTGAGCATCCAGAAGAAGCAACTTATCAAGAGAGAAACTATGAGCAATTACTCGCACAGCTGCCTTCTAGGCAAAGTGAAGTATTGTTACTGGCCTTTTACCATGGCATGACGCTAGTGGAAATAGCCGAAAGTTCAGGATTGCATATTGGCACCGTAAGAACACATTATACAAGGGGTAAAGCAGGTTTGAAGAAACTTTTATTAAAAGAAGAAGTATGAAAGACAATTTGAATAAATTTTTCTCTGAAATGAGAAAGGCGGACGAAAAAGAAGGCGTTCCACCCTTTGAGGCGATGCTGCCAAAAGCAAAGGCTAAGAAAATGGTCCATCTGATATCAATCGGTATAGCGGCAGTCATATTGGTACTTATGCTCTTTATTTTTAATCAGAATGAAACGGGTTCTTCCGAAGAATTATTGACAGAAAACGCTCTAATCATTGAGTTCAGTAATGAGAGCCCAGAGACGAATTTTACAAATTCCGATGAACCAGGAATGGATACTTGGGAATCTCCCACAGCGATTTTAATAGATGATTTTGCAGATTTTTAAACGATAAATAAATACAATTATGAAAAAGCCTTTTTTATTAACCTTAGTCCTTTTCTTGGCAATTGGGGCACAAGCCCAAGACGTCTTTAATAGTGAGTTATATTCTTCCGATTTAGTCTTAAGAAACAGATCAGAGATAGGATTATCAGATAAACAAGTAGAAAAAGTAAAGTCCATATACAATAAGAAAATTGCCGAGTTTAACTCCTTAAAATGGGATTTGGATGCTGAGATGGAAAGCTTAAAGAAGACACTTCAAGAAACTCATGTAAATAGTAAGGCCGCTCTAGAAAGGATGAAAATAGTATCTGCCTTAGAAGAGAAACTTAAGCTGATGAAGTTAGAGACATTAATAGATATTAAGAACGAGCTAACCGAAAGTCAGCAGAATAAGCTTACCACACTTAAAGAAGATAAAGGTTCTTTTAACATAAAGCCAATCAGCGAGAATCCGAGGATTGTGATTCGAGGTGCCAAAGGTAAGAATGCCGCAAAACCTCTTTATTATGTGATAGATAAGAATGGAGAAAGAAGAGTAAACGATATTGAAAATATTAAACCGGATAATATAGAAAGCATGAATGTATTTAAAGGTGAATCTGCGATTAAAACTTACGGAAAAGCTGGGGAAAATGGCGTGATAGTTATTAAGATGAAAGATAAGTAAGTTCAGAAACGCATTCATAGAAAAGCCCTTTGATGTTATATCGAAGGGCCTTTATATGTGTTATACTCGAATTATTGTCCTTGAATTATAATAAGGTCTCGACTTAGCTCGACCTGACATTGAGGGGCATTCACCGAAACCCAATTGATTGTCAGCCGAGTGAATACTAGAACCGTCACCTAGCTTCCAAATAGGCTCCTAGAAACCATAACTCCATAGACCTCCATATTACTCTTCAAAAAGAAAAGTCATTTTTTTGAGCGGCCACATTTCTTAAATGAATTGACAAAAATGCCAGAGTATGCCGCAAGGGTCATGCATGAAAAGTTCTCTACCGTAATCAAAGGTCTTTATTTCAGTAAATCGTACATGCTTATATTTATCGTGTAAGCCTTTGGCAAGCAATTCTTCTTGGCATTTTTCGACATCATCTACCTCTAAAAAAACCATTAAATTGTGTATCCAGGCTTTAACATAATAGTCCTGTAAATAGAAAGAAAGTGTTTCACTGACCTTAAAAAGGCTCATCTTAGGATCTAGAACTATTTCTTCAAATCCTAAAGAGGTGTAAAAAGCACGAGACTCATCAAAGTTTTTACTTCCTAAAAATGTTCTAATATTTTTGGCCTTATAGGTCATAAAACTAACTCTGGCTGAGAATTTTTGATTGCATCTAAAAGTAGCATCAGTTTTTCAATGGTAACATGCTCCATTACCACAATTTTCAACCACTTAGGGTTTTTGTGATTGTCTGGAACCAGACCAAAACGTTTGGCTACTTCACTGTCAATACTGTGGTTTTTGATGGTCACAATATTGGACATTGGGTGACGGTAGTATTCAAGTCCTAAATTGGCTAAGTGCTCACAAAGCCATTGTGTTCTTCTCTGAAGGATATATACTTTTTCTGACCAACCATAAGGCCCATGTTTGCTTAGTATCATCCAGGTGGCTATCACATTTGCTCCTGAACGACTGCCGATGAGTGTAAAGTCTTCCCCTTCTACATAACTAGCTTCTTCGGTGTTGGCGTACTTCATGAATCCTTTACGAATCATAAATACTCCAGTACCATACGGTGCCTGAGCCATCTTGTGGGCGTCTAATGAGAAAGAGGTAATCTTCTCGTTTTTGAAAGTCAGTTGGCTGTTCTCATCAGAAAAAGGATAATAGAAGCCGCCATATGCTCCATCTACGTGCAGTTTATAAGTACAATTTAAAGCTTCCAATGGTTTAACGAAATCATCTACTTCGTCAACAGAGCCAAACATCGTTGTCATCATATTACAGACTACGATGAAATACTTTTTACCATCCTTCTTTGCCTGTATCAGTACTTTGCTGAGGCCGGCTTCTGTGATTTGGCGGTCGTCTTGACCAACAGGTACCTTATAGACGGGAACGGATAAAAGATTACCCGCTTTATACATGGAATAGTGACTGTCTTCACTACAAATAATACAGATTTCGTCTCTATCAGCATTTTCTTCTGCCATGAAGTAATTGCGATAAATCCAGATGGCTTGTATGTTTCCTTCAGTGCCACCAGAGGCTATATAGCCATCATTTTGTAGAGGTTCTCCTTTGAGTATATCTACAGAGCATATTTCAATGAGTTCTTTTTCTATTTCATGCGTACCAGAAAAAGCTGATTCAGATTTACCCAAGGTATGGCAGCCTATATGATTGGGGTTTTGTACTAAACTCGTAATGAAGGGAGCATCTTTAAGAAATGAGGCGTCTTGGTTAAAGACTTTCTCATCGAGGTGGGTGGCAGGCATTCCTAAAAGGCTTTCCTCTTTGTAATTGATGTTTTGAGCTAAAGCACTAAATACCCTGGATTTAATTTCTTCTTGAGATTTTTTCTTCCAATAAGTGTTCATTGTTTTGGTATGAAATGAATATCCGGTAATGTGATATCGGAGGCCTCAAAGGTAGGCCTTTTTTCTTTGCTGAAAAGAAACAAAAGGCGGCTTGAGGTAGACCAAACTTATTTTAGCTGGAGTGTTTTTAAACAAGTTTACTCTCATAAGTTGCCGCTATTGATTTGGGTCATTACCATCATTTCTTGATTTAGAAAAGGACTAGGTGATTAAGCAATTGGATCAAGGCGTTTTTGTTGACTACGACAATAAGCGAGAGCTCTGATTTGCTCCAAAGCCTATTTGCTATTGATGAATTCATTGAGTTCTTGAATGTGGTCTGTGCCAATGATGTCAACACCGATGTCTTGGAGAAGCTGCCAAAAGATAGTTTCGTCTCTAGTATTCCAAAACCTTAGCTTTTTATTTTCTTGGTGTATTTGATTTACAAAAGTGCTTAGCCTTTCTTTTTGAGACGGAGAAAGTTGTTGATTTATTCGCCATGGCTCCACCAATTGGAAGTTTGCAGAAATGATAGGCATCACAGCCGAATTAATGTTTTGATTTATATCAGAAAGCCTACCATCTACAAAGAAGTAAGGATAGACATTGCTATCCACTAATTCCATTCTTTCTACATCTCCACTTAGGATTATTTGAACTTTATGCTGGCCTAAGCTTTCTCCTCTTTTTAGAAAAAGACGGTCGTAACTAGAGACTAACTCATGTAATAAATCCAGTGTATTTTCTTGCCTGTTTTTTACATCAATAAAAAAATATTGAAGAGAACTCTGCTTTTGAAAAGCTAGAGACAAAGGTTTTAGATAAAGGACTTCAAGTGTAGGTTTTTGATGGAGGTTTTTAGCATCATGAGACACTATTAAACGTCCTTGAAACTCCGTAATGTCGGATTCTATAGAGTTAAAGTGATAAAGTAGGGCGGTTTCCAGTGGCTTTGCTTGTTCGTAGTCATTGTGAGAATGTTTAAGTGCCTGTCCTTCAGAAGAAAGATGAAATAACAGAAGCAGAAATCCCAAGCTAAATCTCATGGTCTTTAATTAGTTTAATTTTTGAAAATCTTCCCAGGTTAGCTCTTCATAGCCGATTTTGTCTACAAAAACATTTACGGCAATGGCTTTTCCTAATTCACTCACCTTAATACCTTTATATTTTTTGGCAGTTCCTA
Organism: Arcticibacterium sp.; assembly: GCA_047623945.1. Taxonomy (GTDB): domain Bacteria; phylum Bacteroidota; class Bacteroidia; order Cytophagales; family Spirosomataceae; genus Arcticibacterium. The sequence goes on from JBLHOT010000004.1 coordinate 39,408, forward strand.
TAAATACGTTGTCCAGGATAGGCCAAACGGCTAAAGCAAGGGCTTGAGTAAAGCCATAACGATTTTTAGGTGTCAGGATCATGGAGGGTAAGAATATACTTAACCTTTTAAAATTCAAGGCTTTTAATTCTTCTACCAACTCTCCTTTTGTCCTCAAATAAAAGGAGGAAGACTTAGCACTTATGCCTACGGAGGCTAAAAGTTCAAAATGCTCAATGCCCGCTTCTTTACAAGCCTTAGCAAAATTTATAACTGCTGTTTTATCAATCTTTAGGAAGGCCTCTTTACTTATTTTGGAGGGTTCGCCTACACCTAGGGTACAAATGGCAGCTGAGTGCCCCTTGGCAATTTCCGCATATGAACTAGGTTCATGAATGTCTATTTTATGCTGCGTTACACGTTCATCTAAAATATCTGCAACGGGCCTCCTACGCCCCAGCAATGTTAATGTCTTTAATTCCGAAATTGGCAAAAGAGATTGAATGGCTTGGCCACCTACGGCTCCTGTTCCGCCCATCATTATTACGGATATAGACTTACTTTTTGACATGTATTAATGTTTAGATAAAAACTACCTCATTTACCAGTTCATGTCCCATTTCTCTATTTATTAAGCTAATCAATTTAGATTTAGCCAATACCAATTCTTGGCGGAGTGGTGCTGAAGTGATTCTTAAAAATAGGGTTCCACTTCTGACAAAAATCTTGTCGGTTCTAGATGCTATAGTTTGCCCCATGATTTTCTCCCAAGACGCGACCAAACTAGTCTCGTTAAATTTGGATTTCAAATTAAAGGAATCTAAAAAAGCATCTAGTGCTTCTTTCATAGGTACAGCATTTTGACTCCGCAGGCCTCGTTTCATTTGTATAGATAGTATTGAATTCTTGGTGCCTTAATTTACCTATAAAGAAGGGTTAAAGCAAGGCATAACTTGGCATGTGGGCCAAAGAAAACCTGCCGATCAGTAAATCGACAGGTCCATTTTGTAAGTAGAGTAAATTATATTTTTTTGCCTATGGCATTTTTCTCAAAAGTCAATTTCGCAGCTCCTCCAGTGGAAATTGTTACTGTAGTGTCATCTGACGCTACTACTTTGCCATGCAGACCGCCTGAAGTCACGACCTCATCCCCTGGCTTTAGTTCATTTACCATTTTTTGTTGGTCTTTCTGCTTTTTTTGCTGTGGACGAATCATGAAGAAATACATGACAGCAAACATACCTGCCATAAGAATTAAAAAGCTATAGTTGCTTGCTCCCGCCGCTGCTTGAAGTAATACCATTTTATTGATTGAGTTTAGGTTATTTTAAATCGGTTTCTGCTCCTTTTTGAGCTTCTACCATCGCCGTAAAAGTAAGGGTTTCATTCGAGTTTTGGGCATTAGAAAAAACACCTACCGATTTCTTGTTCATTCCTACTTTACCAGCACTGTTAAAGTTTATCACGATTTCGTCTGTTTGGCCCACGCCCACAGCACCTAATGGCTTAGATGCCACGGTGCAGCCGCAAGAAACATTTACAGAAAGAATTTCTAAAGGGTCTGTACCTACGTTTTTAAACTTAAACGTGTGAGACACCTTATCTCCCTCAGTCATACTACCGAAGTCAAAAGAATTTTCTTCGAATTCTATGATAGCGTTTGTGTTGGTTCCTGTGAAACTACTGTTCTCTGAAGTCGTCTGCTTACAGGCGGCTAGAAGAGCCACAATAAGGAATAGTCCTACTTTTTTCATTTAAGATTTAGATTTGATTTGAGACATTAGACTCTCAACGTCATCCAGTAGTTTTTCAGCTTTTTCCCGGGCTTCAGTTACTACTTTCTTTCCCTCGGCTTTTGCCTTAGAATCTACGTCTTTTCCTCCGGCCATTTCTATAGCTACCTCGTCTCCTCTTTCTACGATGTCGTCAATAAACTCCTCTAACTGCACCCGGTATTTACCGAGTTTATCTGCCAATTTATCTCTTGTAACTTCCCCTTTTTCAGGAGCATATAAGATACCGATGGCTGTACCGGCTGCCAAACCTGCTATAAAAGCAAAAAATGAATTTGAAGATTTACTCATATTCTATTGTGAATTATTACTTAAAACTATCTTAAAAAGGCCTTTTAGGCAATAGTATGCCTTTATTTATTATCCAACATTCCTCTTCCGGATTTCTTTATTTCTCCATTGACCACTAACAGTTTGGAGAGTTTGTCTAATACGCCGTTAACAAACAAGCCACTCTTAGGAGTACTGTATTCTTTGGCTATTTCAATAATTTCATTGATGGTAACCTTAATTGGAATGGCAGAAAACTCTTTCATTTCTACCAAGGCCATTTTTAAAAGAACCTTGTCCGTTTCTGCAATACGTTCATACTCCCAGTTTTTTAAGCTAGGCATGATGTGCTGCATCAGTTCTTTTTCTTCTACAATACTATTTTTAAATAGCGTCAATAAGAAATCTTTTCGCTCCTGCCATGCTTCATCAGGACTAGCTATATTTAGCCCAGACTGCTCGTAGTTTTGAAAAGTATGAGCCACCATGGCTCTTAAAGTCTCTTTATCTTCTGACCAGTACAGATGCTCTTTTTCGAAAAAGTCAGAAGAGAGGCCATTCTTAAGGAAGATATTCTTAACCATGTATTTGAGCAGAGCAATCTCCTCTTCCAAGGTATGATTTCGTTTGCTGCAGTACTCTATATATTTGGCATTGACTTTCAAAACCTGATTATATAAACTTTTCAAGAAGTCGGTTTCTGTTTCCCAACGAAAGCTTTGCCTTATAATCATTAGTTCCAAGGCCTTATTCTCCTTTAGTTCCTTCAATAGTTTATTAGAACCCAGTTTCGACTTCCCTTCGAAAGTTTTGTCTTTTTCTGCCATTTCTGCTAGAGCCAAATAAAGCCCCAAAAGCATAGCATACATATCAAAAACCTTATCCGCCTCTTTAATCACCCTGATCACAAGTCCCTGATAATCAATTCTGTTTTTATCTACGTAGAAATCAGAAGCTTCTTTAACAATATTTTTCACCTGAATAGGCTGTTCAAAATCGTCTTCGGTTGGGTATATGGAGAAATCGTCTGCCAATTGCTGAAGAGCTAGTTTAGAAAGCCCTTGTAGTTTGACTTTGTCTTGAAACTCCATAGAGTTCAAATCAGGAGCAAACTCTGCGTGAATTAAATCTTGAGCCAATAAAAAATTGGCTTTTCTAGATTGTTCGTATGCATATAAAGATTGCATAGCTCTAATTCTAATGAGTCGTCTGTTCAGCATATTTGGTCAAAGAACTGTTTGTACGGTGCAAAGATAATTAAAAGCATTTGAAGATAAGTCGCTATTTGAGGCTATTTTTGAAAGATAGGTATATAATTAATCTAAGAATTGCTCTATCCTTATATGAAGTCCTTTTTTGCCATAATCATGTGCAGTATTCTGCTCTTATTTTCAGGTGAAACTTTTGGTCAAGAAACCTTGTCTGTTTCAGAAGCTAAGGAAGACTTAGACTTTCTGTATGAGAAGCTTCTCCAGATTCATCCGGGACTATATAGGTATCAAGACCAGCTGTCTTATGAAAAACTAAAATCAGGAATACGGGCAAGCTTACAAGACTCCATAGGTTATTTAGATTTCTTCAAAGTTTTATCTCCTATGATTTATGAAGTTAAGGATTTACACACAAACTATGGACACAGCAAGGTTTACTTAAAAGAGCATAAAACAAAGTTGCCTTTTATACTTACAGAAGTAGAAGGTAAGAATATCCTCAAATACAACACGTCTTCTGATACCACTTTTCAGGTTGGTCTTGAAATTCTTTCCATAGATGGTCACGAGATAGAGGAGATAAAGAGGTTTTTGAGAGAAAATATTGGCACAGATAATGGGAATCTGGCCGCGAAAGAGTTGTATTCTACGAGACTTCTTTTTGCTTACTATCCTAAATTTTATGACCTGAGGGATTCCGTAAGTATAGAAACAAGGATACCGGGAAATGACACTGCACAGGTTTTTCACTTATCTACAGTCAATAATAAACAAATAGGAGCGAGGCTAGCTTTAAGGTATCCTGATAAAATCAGAAAAAACTTAAGCTACGAAATTGTAGACAGCACACTTTCTTTGGCAAAGGTAGATGTGAGTTCTTTTGTTCTTAAAGGCTCTCCATTTGACCTCTTTCAAGGCAAATTCGGAAGAAAACTAAAAAGAAATTTTAAAGCTATCAGAAAAGACTCGATCCAGAATCTGATTCTTGATTTAAGAGGAAATGGTGGTGGATATATTCCTAATGTCAATAAGCTTTTGAAGTATTTGGCAACTGAGCCTTATAAAATGATAGATACCATGGCTCTTAGACGTTCAGCGTATTATAAGGTCTTTCCTTTTTATAGAGGTGCTGTACCCTTATTTGCTCCTTTAATCTTCAATAGAAAAGATTCGCTTTATCGTTTCAAAGCCAATACGAAACCTCCAAAGAAAAAGCCCTCAAGACTGGCTTTTGGGGGGAACCTGTTTGTATTCATGGATGCGGCTTCTTATTCAGCTACCGCTTTCACCATTTGTATACTTAAGGATATGGATAGGGCCGTTTTTGTTGGGGAGCACCCGGGAGGAGCAAATTGGGGTAGTCATGCAGGGAACTGGTATATAGCCAGATTGCCAAATAGTAAAATAAGGGTCAGGATTCCTGAATTTAGAATAGTCCATAGTAGAGGCAGTAGATCGCACGACGACTTTTTTGTACAACCAGACGTGCCAGTGAAATATACTCTTGAAAACTTAAAAAACGAGGAAAATGCCTACCTGGAGGCATTGGAAGCCTATTTGTTGAAGTCTTATTGATTTCTGAAATCAAGAACTTCAAAGGTGGTAAGCTCGTCATTAAATGAGGTAAAAATTGCTGGAGAGCCTTCCTTTATTTGACCGAGTTTTGGGTCAAGTCCCAAAGCCCTAAAAGGTCTTTCTGTACTCATTTCAATGGCTGTTTCTAGAGGTATGTCTACCTCGTGTACAGCGTTGTAAACGGCTTCGCCCATTGAGATGGCAGAGCCAGCCAGGTTTCCGTCAGAATTTATATATTCTCCATTAATCAGCTTAGCATCAAACTCTTCCCATTTAAATTCTATTTTCTTTCTACCCAAGAAAAGGGCATCCGAAATAAGGAACAGCCGTTCTGTTTTGGCGTTAAAGGCTACTTTTGCCGCTTCAAAATCACAATGCTTGCCATCTATTATAATAGGAGCCCATACTTCTTTATTGGCTAGTGTGGCACCTACTAAACCTGGCTTTCTGTGGTGTAAACCAGACATGGCATTATACAAATGAGTTACCAGATTTATTCCCATTGAAAAAGCAGACTTAGATTCATTTGCAGTAGCATTTGAGTGTCCCACAGAGGTACATATTTCCGCATCTAAAATCATTTTGATTTGTGATTGAGTAAACTGCTCAGGAGCTATGGTCCATATCTTTATCAGGTCCTTTCCATTTTCTAAAATGGTTTTGATTTCTGAATCCGTAGGAATTCTAACATATTTAGCCAAGTGTGCTCCCCGCTTCACGGGATTGAGAAAAGGGCCTTCTAGATGCATACCTATTACACCCGATGTTGGATGTTTTTTTCGGTAACTACGCATTACTTCAAAACTCTTAAGGATATTCTCCAGAGAAGAGGTAATGATTGTTGGTAGCACATAGAATGTGCCTGTTTGGTAAGATGCCCTAAAAATGTCATCAATGGCAGCCTCACTATTATCTTCGGTTAGGTAATGCTTTTCGCCACCATTAATATGCGTATCAAAAAACGGTGCACAGATATGCCTATAAGTTGGCAAGCCATCAAAAGACTGGATAGAAGTGATGGAGCCCTTTTCAAATGAGATGCTCACGTTAGATAGTACTTTACCCGGTGTGTAAACTTTAGAAGCAGAGATTGAAGTCATAGTTTTCTTATAAATGGTATAAAAGTAATGCAGCACTTAAGCTCTTAAATAATAAATATTTAGGTTGATGTGATTTTTTGACTTGAATGGCGACTAACCTTATGTATTCAAAACTACAAACATTGAAGAAAGAAGAAACATTCATAGAGAAAATTAAGGAAAATGAAGGCCTCATTTTTAAAATTACTACTATTTATGGAAGCGATTCTGAAGATAGAAAGGACTTGTATCAGGAGATAGTACTTCAACTCTGGCGGGCATTTGAAAAGTTCAAAAATCAATCCCACGTTTCTACTTGGATTTATAGGGTAGCCTTAAATACGGCTATCAGTAGGCTACGAAAAGAGAAAAGAAACACTGAAACGATATCCTTTCGTGAAATCTTTGATACTCAAGCAGATGTTCCAGATATGTTGCTTGAGGAAAGAACTCAAACACTCTATGCTCATATTTCTCACCTCAATGATATAGAGAAAGCTGTAATACTCCTTTTTTTAGAGGAGAAAAGCCATACAGAGATTTCTGAAATCACAGGACTTACCGTTAGTAATGTAGGAACTCGGATGGCAAGAATTAAGGATAAGTTAAAACAAAAAATTAACACAGAGCACGTTTAGTGCATGATGAAATATGATAGAATTAGAAGAAATGAAAAAAACTTGGGATGAACTAAGTGCCGAGTTAGTGAACCAAAAGAAGCTCACGGATGCCATAATTTTAAAGATGGCTCACGAAAAGAGTAAATCTAGTTTAGATAAACTGGTAAGAGTAGAGACAATGGGAGGTATGGCCATGGCCATTATTTTAGTGCTAGGGATTATCGTTTTCGTGGCAAACGGCACCCTCGATACTTGGCAGTTGATCCTTTGTGCATTATGCAGTGCCGCCATTTTTATATTTTCAGGTATTCTTTCTTATGACTTCATTGAGAAAATGAAGAAAGTAAACATTCTGGAAGATAGCTTGGAGGATACAAAGAAGCATTACAATGACTTTCAAAAAGCTCATGGACTGTATAAAAAAGTGGGGGTTTATACTATCCTGCCTACCATGATTTTCTTTATACCTGTGGTATTGAAAGTATTTATTAAGATGGATGTTTTCGCAAACTTTAGCGAAGCGAAGACCAAGCTACTGGAGGTCGTGTTTTTTTCTGTTTTGTTAAGTGTTCCCATGTTGCTTATCATATTTAGATCCTATAAGAAAAACATTAAGACCACTTCCGAGGCCATAAAAGATGCTGGAGTAGAATGATAATTAATGGCTGAAAATATAAGGGCACCAGGAAACGATTTTAAGATGGAAAACTAAGCGATTAAAACTGATTTTAGTAGCCCTAGTTTGGGCCGTAGCCATCCTAACCTTTGACTACAAATTGGGTACAATAATTAGTTATGTTTTACGGCTATGCGGTCAATTTATTAGCTGCCATGGTGATGCAGTTTTAAACATTAAATAAAATACAATATGAAAAATTACGAGACTGGTATTCCGATAATAATAAGTGCTGTTATCTGGGCGGCTGTTATAATTGCCTGCTCAAAAATACTAGGTGATGCATACGACGAAATTCAGGGCGTACTGTTAACTGGTGCTACAGCTCATGTGCTACTTTTTAGTTCAATATTTAAAATAAGGTCTTCTAAGGATAAATAGAGTGGCAGTAATGTTTCAGGTTAGGATTGATAGCTTAATAGTCAAAGATTAAAACTAGGTTTACTTTCAAAGTGACTGATATTTCAGTAAGGAAGTCTATGCCCAAAATCAATAATAAAATGACACGGATTCAAATAATCATAAGCTAAGGACAGGAATTGACTGGTACTCGGCATGGGTCTGCCAAGCTTGCACCTGATAAAACATTAGTGTAATTTTTTTCTAATTGCTCGCGTCAACAGGTATTTCTGGTGCGGTAATAATTGTACTGCTAAGTTTAAAGGGAAGTGACAGTAGTATTTAAAATGCTTATTAAAGAAGCATTTGGGTTATTGGCTGAATTAGAAAAAATCGACAACTGTGAAAAAGGAAAGCAATGGCCTTAAAAAGCTTGAAGGTCTTTTGAATAGCTTGGAACATAAAGATTTAACTCAGGAACAAATTTAGATCCATTGAAGAAGAATTGACTTCAATGGATTTGAATTCCGATAGAAGTGGCAAATATTAGTCTAAAAAGTGTACTTAACTTTTGGGTTTCGTTGTTATGAGACACCTGGAACTGGTTCCACAAGATCATTACATAGGCCTTTGTCTAGCATAGGTTTTCATAGCTGAATTGGGTGTGACAATATTCAGCGGAACTAGCATTGGTTTAGTAATTGGCCTTTTAATCAGAAAAGCCTCGATTCCGAGGCTATGAAAGAAGATAGAGTTTTGAGTAGTACATAGAGCGTTAAATTAATTAAATATTTTTTGCCTTTGGGCAAATAAATGAAGACCCTTCTCGATCGATCTGGGTCTTATTTGCGTAAGTCAACCCAAAGAAAAAGCTTCCGAAGTTTCGGAAGCTCTTATCTAGCCCCTAAAATAAACCACTATTTTAAGATTGTATATAAATAGCCTTACGGCAAATTATTTTCTGAAAACAATGTACATATTATTAACGTAAGGTGACTGACCTAAAATTGTCTTGTAAGGGAAAATTTATTAAGCGGTCATTTGAGTTTGATTTCATTAACAATCGTTAACAAAATGACGAGTAAACCTTGAAACAGAATTATACATCTAAGAGACATAAAAGCTTTTAGTTCTATATAGTTTTCACTTTTAAACAAGAAGGTTATGAAAAAGTTAATGGTATTAGCAGCAGCAATGGTAATTACAGTTTCCACATCCATGGCTCAGCATTATGATAAGAATGCCACCGCCAGAAATGGTAAGGTGTATACAGAAAAAAGTAATAATAATAGAGGAAGGGTACTTAACGGAAGGTCTACAAGAGGAATTAATTCTTTTCAGAAGGAGGCTAGAGAGCATATAGCTTATGGCATTATAGACGGCACCATCACTTCTAATGAGGCTAGAAGGTTGCTGGAGTTTTCTGAGAGAATAGAAATAAAAGAGAACAGATTCTCGAGAAACGGCAGATTAAGTAGTTATGAGATGAGAATCCTCAAAGAAGACTTAAATGACTTAGACAAAATGATTCGGAGAGATTTAAGAGATAGAGAGCGTTCTATAGCAGATGTGAGAAATAGAAATCATGATCGCAGATACCAAAGGTAATGAGTAATAGTTTTGAGTAATTTTAAATGGGCAAGCTTCTGGCTTGCCTATTTTTGTTTAATCAAACAGTGAGGGTAAGGCTACCATAGAACTTAGCTTAAGGTGTACGCTATTAAATTTTTCCTCGTAGAATTCTTCTTTTGCTGGGATGGCGATAACCTGTGCACCAGATGCCAAGGCTCCTTTTACGCCATTGCCTGAATCTTCTAGTATTAGACAGTTTTCAATGGGAATACCCAAGTTTTTTGCCACAGTTAAATACACCGCAGGATGAGGTTTATTGAACTCCTCTAGCTCTGCCGAATGGTAAAAATCAAAACGATTTTGAATACCGAACTTTTTCAAGGCCATTTTTATGAGATCTATCGGTGAAGCAGAGGCTAATCCTATTTTAAAGTGCTTACTTTTTGCCCAATCTAAGGCGACTAAAACACCAGGCATAAGCTGGGCTTCTTTTTTAATGACTGCCGTAGCCTCTCGAAACAAATCAGTTTCAAGTTTATCGAAATCAGGGTCTGGCCAAGGGTTCTTTTTATACCAATATTGTATAACATCTGCCACCGGTTTCCCTGTTGTTTCCATACACATGGCCGTGCTAATGTTTAGTCCAATACTGCCAAAAACGGTTTTTTCTGCCGTATGCCAACAAGGCTCGGAGTCAACCAAAAGGCCATCCATGTCAAAAATTAAAGCTTTTACTAGATTCGGAGTTATAGACATAGAGTATTTAGGCTTCTTCGGTGCTTAATTGTTTATCATAAAGTTCTTTATAAACTCCTTTGCTGGAAATAAGCTGTTTATGCGTTCCTTCTTCCACAATAACACCATCATCCAGCACAATGATTTTTTTGGCAAGTTTGGCAGAACTCACTCGATGAGAAATGATAATGGAAGTTCTGTTTTTCATAATCCGCTCCAGATTGCCAAGGATAACATTCTCAGTGTTGGTGTCCACGGCAGACAAACAGTCATCTAAAATTAAAATCTTAGGCTGTCTTACAATGGCTCTGGCAATGGATAAACGCTGTTTCTGGCCCCCAGAAAGGGTTACACCACGTTCTCCAATTTGAGTGTCAAAACCCTCTTTGAAGTCAACAATGTTTTGATACAAATCGGCGTCTTTGGTGGCTTGAATAACGGCGTCATGGCTCAATTCGGGACTACCAAACTTTACATTGTTTTCTATAGAATCTGAGAATAAGAAAACATCCTGTGGCACATAGCCCATTTGAGAGCGAAGCTTTTGTGTATTGTAATCTTTAATGTTAATACCATCTACACTTATTTTGCCCTCTGTGGCATCATACATTCTCAGGAGCAAATTGGCCATAGTACTTTTTCCTGAGCCTGTTGTTCCTAAAATAGCCACAGATTCGCCCGAATCTATTTCCATGTTGAAATTTTTGAGTGCATGGATTCCCGAGTCTGGATATATAAAGTTGACATCCTTAAAACTTAAAGCACCATCTATTTCGGTTTCCAAATTCTTTTCAGAAAGAATATCGTTTTTGATATTTAAGAATTCGTTTATTCTCTCCTGTGATGCCTCGGCCTGCTGGATTTGACTTGTGGTCCATCCCAAGGCTATCAAAGGCCAAGTCAGCATAAAAACGTACATGATAAACTCAGTGATATTACCTGGAGTTAAGGTTCCATTCATAATTTCCTGCCCACCCACATAAACACATATAACGGTACTAAGTCCTATCAAAAACATGATCAAAGGGAAAAACATAGCGTCTACTCGGGTCAGATCTAACTGCTTATCCCTATACATATCGCTCTCTACTTTAAAACGCTCCAAAGATCCCTTTTCCATAGCGAAAGCCTTTAAAACACGAATTCCACTAAAAGCTTCTTGCACATAATTAGAAAGCTTAGAAAGGCTCTTCTGGATTAAGGCTGAGCGTTTATTTACTATGCTGCTGACAAAAAATATGCTTAAAGAAAGAACGGGCATAGGTACTAGAACCCACCAAGTTAATCTGGCATTCACAGAAAACATATAGCTTAATATCAAAACCACCAGAGTAAGCATGTTTAGCAAATACATAATGGATGGACCAAAATACATCCTCACTTTGCTCACATCTTCAGATACTCGGGTCATTAAATCTCCTGTGGAATGCTGTCGGTAAAAACTTAAAGGCAGCGTTTGATAGTGAGTAAAGATTTCATTCTTCATATCAAACTCAATATGCCTGGACATTACAATAATGGTTTGACGAACTAAAAACAGGAAAACACCTTTCAGAATGGCCATGGCCAAAATGAGCCCACCATAAACACTAAGGCTGTATAGGAATACATCATACATGTTTTTTTGGATATCAGTACCTGCATACATAAAGTAGATGTCAATATTCTCTTTGACCAAATCCAATGCATGACGCACAACCTGTGCTGGTACCACCCCAAAAAGGTTTGAGATTAATGTGAAAATAGCACCTAGGATGAGGTACCACTTGTATTTTAAGAGATACTTATTGAGATAAGCTAAGTTTTTCATGTATTGCTTTTACTGCCTTTTACTTTGGGTTTAATAATGAGTCTTAAAGACTGATCATAGGTGACGTAATTCCAGACCCAGTTTATAAATATCAAAAGCTTGTTTTTAATTCCCAGAATAGATAATAAATGTACCATCATCCAAACATACCACGCGAATGTCCCCTGAAAACGCCAAAAAGGCAGGTCCACCACGGCTAGATGCCGTCCTACTGTGGCCATAGAACCTAGGTCTGAGTAAGAAAATGGCTTTGTTTTCTCTCCTTTCATAATTTGATAAAGATTGCTGGCCAGAAGCGTTCCTTGCTGTATGGCTGGCTGTGCTACCATAGGATGGCCGTAAGGAAGTTTTGGAGAAGTCATTTGGGCCAAATCACCAATGGCAAAAATATTATCATAACCAGACACGAGGTTAATTTTGTTTACTCTAAGTCTCCCATTTTTTTCAAAAGACTCAGGAGCTATACCTTCTATCTTATTGCTTTTGACCCCTGCAGCCCAAACCAAATTATTCGTTCTTATCTTCTCTCCTTTATTTGTGAAAGCATATTTTCCATCAAAATCAATGATTCTTTCTCCAATTCTTACTTCAACGCCTAAATCTTTAAGATAGTCTTCACTTTTTTGGCTGGCCTGGTCAGACATTGACGGGAGAAGGCCCTTGGAGGATTGGAATAGATATACTTTCATGTCCACGAAGTCTATTTCAGGATAGTCTTTGGGTAGGATGACGTTTCTCATCTCTGCCAAACTTCCAGAAATTTCAACCCCGGTGGGCCCACCGCCCACGACCACTACAGACATCATGCCCTCTTTTTCCCGATAGTCTGGTTCGGAAAGGGCATCCTCGAAATTTTGCAGAACAGTATTTCTTAAAGCAATCGCCTCAGAAATTGACTTCATTGGTAGGGCATTGTTTATGATGTTTTGCTGACCGAAATAATTCGTATCTGCACCCATCGCCAAAACCAAGAAGTCATAGTTGACCACCCCTATATCCGTTGTTAATTGTCTGATTTCAGTCTTCACCGAATTTACCTTGGTAATTCTTACGTGAACGTTTTTTTTATCATGAAAAACTTTCCTGAGCGGAAATGCTATGGAGCTGGGCTCTAGCCCAGCCATGGCTACTTGATAACACAGTGGCTGAAATTGGTGGTAATTGTTTTTATCAATCAGTACCACCTGAACATCCCTTTTACACAGCTTTTGTGCTAAAGCTAGGCCACCAAAACCTGCTCCTACGATAACAATTCTTTTTTGGTTAGTTTCGGGGATGTTTGCAAACATTTACTTAATTATGGTTTTGTAGGGCTCTTTTTAATAGTCATTGACAGTATCAATGGTATGGTTAGCGACCTAATCCTTTTGTTCTAATGCCACTTTCTCAATGACCTTTTGATAAAAAGCCTCATATTGAGGGACCACATTTTTTATATCAAATTCTTTGGCTTTTTTTAATGCCCGTGACTTAAATCCCGGCAGGTTTTCGTCTTTAAGTATGAAAAGAGCATTTTTAACCATGTCGTCTATGTCACCAATGTTACTCATAAAACCCGTTTCTCCCTGAATATTTACTTCAGGAAGTCCACCAGCGTTACTTGTGATAATAGGAACTTCACAGGCCATAGCTTCTAAAGCAGCCAAACCAAAACTCTCCTTTTCTGAAGGCATGAAAAATAAATCGGCTACCGATAAAACTTCTTCTATTGCATCTAATTTTCCAATGAATCTTATATCATCACAGAGTTCTAGGTCTCTACACAGTTTCTCCATTTGAACACGTTCTGGTCCATCACCGATAAGAAGTAATTTGGATGCAACAGTCTGTTTTATTTTGCCAAAGGCATGAATAATGTCTGCAATACGCTTTACTGGCCTAAAATTAGAAATATGTACAATCAGTTTTTCACCGTCAGGGCAAATGATCTTTTTAAAATGCTCTTTTTTCTGCTTGTGAAACCTTTCCATGTCCACAAAATTTGGAATAACCTCAATTTCATTATTAATCTCAAAAGCTTCAAAGGTTTCTCGTCTTAAGGACTCAGAAACCGCCGTGACGCCATCGGATTTGTTAATACTAAAAGTGACCATGGGCTTATAAGTGGCATCTCGGCCTACTACGGTGATATCTGTTCCGTGCAGCGTGGTGACCACAGGAATATGAATGCCATGTGTTTTTAGGATTTCTTTAGCTAAAAATGCCGAAGTGGCATGTGGAATAGCGTAGTGAACATGGAGCACATCCAACTTTTCATGGCGGACTACATCTACCATCTTGCTGGCCAGAGCAGATTCGTAAGGTGGATATTCGAAAAGCGGGTAGTTGGAAATATTTACCTCATGATAAAACAGATTTTCATTAAAAAAATCGAGCCGAATTGGCTGAGTATAGGTCATGAAATGAACCTGATGCCCGTTTTGGGCCAACTGCTTTCCTAGCTCTGTGGCAATAACTCCGCTACCGCCAAAAGTGGGATAACATACAATTCCAATTTTCATTTATTTATTCTGGTCTGCTCCTCGTCAAATTAGACGTCTTTTTATAAAATCAGTAAAGGGAATGCTCCGTTAATCATGTGATTGCTCCTTTAGCCGTTTATGAACTACTAACGCAAATAGACTAGGGATTAATTCCAAAAAAGGAGGTATACTCTTATTATATTGATAAGTTCATCGTTTTATTTGTGTCTAATTTCACTGAAACATTGTTAATACTCCAATTCTTCAAACTTATTCGCTGGGAAAACTTGCTCATTATTGTGCTTACGCAATACATGGCCCGTGTTTTTTTGGTGGGAAATGGGGAGGCCTTTGAACTAGCTATTCTAGATGAGAATCAGTTTTTAATTACGCTTACCACCCTTCTAGTAGCGGCCGCTGGCTATATAATAAACGATTACTTTGACGTGAAAATAGATCTGGTAAATAAGCCTAAAGAGGTTATTATAGGTAGATTTATCAAGAGGCGTCACGCCATTTTTGCCCATCAAGTTTTAAATGTTTCTGCCGCTGTGATTTCGTATACGATAAGTTTCAGGGTTTTCGTGGTTAATGTATTTGCCATGACTCTTTTGTGGGTTTATGCCAGCGTATTTAAAAAGAAACCTATCATTGGTAATGTTTTGGTGGCGGGCCTTACGGCGGCGTCTTTAGTGGTAATGGCCGTGTATTATACAGAGAATGATTTATTGATTAATATTTATGCCGTTTTCGCTTTTGGCATTACACTTATTAGAGAAATTATAAAGGATATTGAAGACATTAGGGGCGACAAGAAATTTGGAAGCACTACACTACCTATTATTTGGGGCATTAGGAAAACAAAATATGTCATCTTCTTTTTCATGATAGGTTTTATTATGACAGTGTGTTTGATGGGGTTTGCACTACATAATCAGAGTTTAAACTTTATTTTTATGCTTCTGGCAGTGCCCTTTTTTTACATGATGTTTCGCCTTTACTTTGCAGACAGGAAAATACATTTTTCGCAACTAAGCACCTGGTCTAAAATTATAATGATTTTAGGGATTTTAAGTATGGCGGTAATATAAGGTGGAGACGTCAATCTAAGAAATATGAAAGAAAAACGGATAGTTATTTTTGCTTCAGGAGGCGGCTCCAATGCAGAGGCTATTGTAGCTTATTTTGCCAATAATCCAGATGTAATTGTTACATACTTTTTGACAAACAAGCCGGATTCTGGTATAATCATGAGAGGAAAGCGTTTGGGTATTCCTACCTTAGTTTTTTCTAGGCAAAACTTCGTCAATTCGTTGGATGTTGTGAATTTTCTGAAGTCTCAAAAAATTGATCTAGTAGTGCTAGCAGGTTTTTTATGGCTTATTCCTCCTTCTCTTATTGAAGCTTATCCAGCTAAAATAATCAATATACATCCAGCACTTCTGCCAAAGTATGGAGGTAAAGGCATGTGGGGTCATCATGTACATGATGCAGTAGTGGCTAATAAGGAGACTGAAAGTGGAATCACTATTCACCTTGTTAATGAAAACTATGATGAGGGAAAGATTCTATTTCAAGCTAGCTGTGCTGTGGAAGCAAAAGATGCCCCAGAAGACGTAGCTGCCAATGTTTTAAAGTTGGAGCACAAGCACTTCGCTCAGGTTATTGAAGATTTGCTTACTTAATTCTTTTAGTTCATCACATGTCTGGCGTTTTTAGTAAGCATATTAGGGTTATAGGTGCTGCCTTTAGCCACTTGAGTCATGGTGATCCGCACTCTGGTAGGAAAAAACAACTCGTGGTCTTCTCTTTTATGTGCATGGCCTTTTCCGCCGCTATCATCTTTAATAACTAAATCCATTTGTTTAATACCTTCTGTCCAGATAATGGATTCGTTCTCCCAAAAAGAAGTCATAGAAACTGTGTTTTTGTATACACCCTCGTCCGTATAAATTAAGGTACCTGTACATCCGTAATTATTCCTCTGTCCTTTATTTGGCATATAGCATAGTGTCCATTTTGTAGGTGCTTGGCCAGCTGGCTTATTTTTCACTTCTATCCTAATATGCACATTACCATTCCTATAATCTGCAGGGCTTTCCCAGTTTAATGGTCTTGCGGGATTAATAAGACTGTCTTTTACATAAAAATGTGACTTGTTGGGATAGGCATTGTCTGCATCGGATTTGGAGTAATTGTATTCTACATCAAACAGAACAAATTGGGTATCATTCTGTATATTTTTCTCCGATTGGACTATAAAGAATAGAAGGAATATGATACTGATTTTTATCATGACTGGGTTCTTAGATTTCTTAAAGCTACACATAAAGGAATAGCTCTTCAATGCTTTAATTTTTTGAAGTAGTTAAGTGGAAGTTCTTTAAACTTGATCTCATGATGCATTATCCAAAGAGAAATGAGTCTTTCAGAGAGAAATCCTAGCACTCTTTCTTGATACCCTGTGTAGCTTTCCAGGCATAATTCCTTTTTTAGTTTAAAAAGCATACCCAATAACCATTCTATCAAGTTTTGATAATCGTTTCTTTTGAGAATAAACATATTGTTGGCAAATAACCTATTTCCTTTTAGCAAGAAGTCATAGCTGCTTAAATACATAGGATAGTCTCTTTGAAGGATTTGAGACAGTATTGATAGATCCTTGATGTTGTGGTATCTTCTATAATGCTCCTCTATGCTGTATTTAAATTTTCTTCTGAGCGGCATAATAGCCTCGTAAGTCTCAAATATTTTATGAATTTCCTTCTCGCTTAGTATTTTTTTCTTCCAAAGAGTGAAGTCATTGGTGTAAATGAGGCCGTACCTTTAGCGACACAAACCTATGAGGTAGTAAAGAGCTTTTTTTAGGGTGTAAGCAATGGGTGTTGAAGTGGCTGTAAAGTGCCTTCTATAGTGAAAACTTCCTACGATATCGGCTTCTTTATTTTTCCAAGCCCAGTAAATTCCTGTCAATTCACTATAGCATTTGTTGTTGGCAGAAATGTTGACTCCTTCGTTGTCCCTTCTAAAGCCAGACGTAAATTTATCTAAGTCCCCTTCCGAGCAACACTGGAATGTAGATTTTCTGGTTGGCCACTATGTTTTAATGCCAAAGAAATAAGTAAACACATTAATAGATGTAGTCTTATTCAATTCAAAAGCGATTTTGATTGGTGTATCGACACTACAGCGACAAATGTTGGTTTTGAGTTTTTTGGGATAGATTCTTCTGGAATTATGTTGAAATAGGCCTATTTCATATGAAATGATTTATCAAGTGAGGTTAGTTTACCAAGTTAAAGGCTAAAGATGATTGGCACTGGCTTTAGTAAAAGTTTACCAGAGTCCTCACAGCAGACACTAGTACTTATTAGGGCTGAAGATTACTGTGGGCGGAGTTCAATATGGCCAAGTTTTAACATAGGTTCTTGTTTCATCACCACAATTTGAGTTAACCCTTTGGATTTATCTGTTTTAGTTCAGCCTAAAAATGTGATATCAATAAGCCGTTTCAAGAGCGATGATAAGCACCAAGGGCCTGCCTTGTTAGAATAGTACAATTTATCATTGAAAATAGAATATTCTACTAATATTGATAAATGTAAAATTATATTTTGTGTTTAATAATATTTACCATATCATTGCATCGTTAATTCGAATAACATAATGTTTGACGATAGTAAAGTAAGTACTTTGTTCCAGCTGTCGTTCAAACTTCTATCAGTAGAATTAATTTAAGGTGTATCTAAAAAAAATATTAAAAATTAACTTAAACTGAATCACTTTTATGGAAGGATTATTTACCGCTAATAATGTATGGATGATGCTCTGTACAGCTCTGGTGTTCTTTATGCACTTAGGGTTTTCGTTTTTAGAAATTGGCCTAACGCGTTCAAAAAACACTATAAATATTTTATTTAAAAACGTCTTTATTATCTGTATCGGCCTTTTATTATATGCTCTTTGTGGCTTTAATTTAATGTACCCTGGTGATTTTAATGGCTTCATAGGATTTGCAGGTTTTGGTATTGAAGCTCCGTTAAATGTTGAGGGAACGCTTGATTTGGCCTATAATGAAGGTTATACGTATTGGACTGACTTCCTTTTCCAAGGAATGTTTGCAGCCACTGCGGCCACTATTGTTTCTGGGGCAGTTGCTGAGCGTATTAAGCTTGGGAGTTTCATGATATTTACTGTGATATATGTAGGTGTTGTCTATCCAATAGCCGGTTCTTGGCAGTGGGGTGGAGGTTTTTTAAGCGAGATGGGTTTTTACGATTTCGCAGGTTCTACGCTAGTTCACTCTGTAGGTGGATGGGCAGCATTGGTGGCTATTTATTTACTGGGCTCTCGTATAGGGAAATTTGGAGCAGATGGTTCCTCAAAGCCTATTCCTGGTCACAATCTTCCATTAGCTGCGGCTGGTGTACTGATTCTTTGGTTAGGTTGGTTTGGTTTTAATGGAGGTTCTGTATTATCTGCAGACCCTGCAGGAACGTCACTAACGCTTGTAACTACTTGTTTAGCAGCAGCAGCTGGAGGTATGGGTGCTTTTGCTTTCGATTGGGTTAAGAATAAGCAGTATGACTTAACCATGATGCTTAATGGTGTTTTGGCAGGTTTAGTGGGTATCACTGCAGGTGCAGACCAAATGTCTCCAATGGATGCGATACTTATTGGACTTATTGCTGGTGTAATCGTAGTTCTGGGTGTTCTTCTGGTTGACAAATTGAAATTAGACGACCCTGTTGGAGCTGTAGCGGTTCACCTAATCTGTGGTATTTTCGGAACTTTAGCCGTAGGTATTTTCGGAGCGAAGGCAGGTATGGATCAGTTCGTTATTCAGTTAATAGGAGTAGCGTGTTATGCTGCTTTCTGTATCATTACTTCTGGAATTATTCTCTTCGCTCTCAAAGCAACAGTAGGCTTAAGAGTTTCTAAAGATGAGGAAATAGAAGGCTTAGATATGCACGAGCATGGAATGTCTGCTTACGGAGACTTCGTTAGCAAATAAGTTTTATCGACTTTATAGTCTTGCGAAAGGGATACCATTGTGGTATCCCTTTTTTTTGGATACAGGTATTTATAATTTATAAGAATAGTACAATTTATATAAATTATATAATGCATAATGATAGACGAATAAAAATTGGAATATTATCTTTTATTCCAAATAGTGATGCTATTGTTTCACAATGTGAATATTCTAACAATTAGTATTATATATATAGTGAAATGGTGAAATAATAAAATAATATTTTGTCGATATTTAATAATGACGAATATTTGTAAAGGAACAAGTACAAAGAAAAATAATACATTAAAGAAATAAAATAATGAAAAAAGTATATTTATCAATAGTTTCTGTTTTGACAGTATTTGCGGCGTCAGCCCAAGATAGTCCATTATCTGTATCTGGTTATGTGGATACATATTACTTCGCCAACCTAAATGGTACTAGTGGGCCGGGAGGTAACTTAGGTGCTTCAGGTTTCGAAAGAATATTTGATCAAAACGCTAACTCTTTCCAAGTAGGTCTGGCTCAAATGATGACTACTTATGAGGCGGGTTCGGTTACCGGCGTTATTGATTTAGTTTTTGGTAATCATGCAGATTTAGGAAACTACGGTAACGTAGTTAGCCCATTGGGTGGTAATGGTTCTGCTCTTGCCGTAAAGCAGGCTTATATGAGTTGGGCTGCTAGTGATGTGGTAAGTTTTACTGCTGGTCAGTTTGGAACTAACGTAGGTTATGAAGTGATTGATGCTCCTGCCAATTTCAACTACTCTTTATCAAACTTATTCGGCAACGGACCTTTCTATCATACAGGTATTAAGATAGATGTGGCTCCATCTGAGAAGTTTGGATTCATGTTGGGCCTGAACAACGGTCTTGATAGCAAAGATGACAATAACAAGAGCAAAGGATTTATGGGTCAGATTTACCTAGCTCCAACAGACGGATGGGACGTTTATTTGAACTACTTTGGTACGAACGAGGGAACTAAGGATGTTCCATCAAACTACTCATGGTTTGATATCACTACTTCATACCAGTTTACAGATAACTTCTTAATTGGTTTAAATGCAGTTCCTTACGGTGCACTAAAGACTGACGATGGGACTCAAAGCTGGTCTGGAGCGGCTCTTTACTTAAATGGTAGCCTTTCAGAGAAGTTTGGTCTTGGCGTGAGAGCTGAGTATTTTGATAACTCTCAAGGAGGAATTTACTTGGTAGATGCTAACAATACAGGTTCAGGTGAAGGGGCGTCTGTTACTTCACTTACGCTAACTGCAAACGTCGATATTACTGACCATTTAATGTTCAAGCCTGAGCTTCGTTATGATACTTACAGCACAGAGTCTGGTTCTGCTTGGTTGATGGATGATGCAGGTGCTTACACTAAAAATGCCCAAACAACTTTGGGAGGGGCTTTAATATTTCATTTCTAAGATTGAAAATTAGCATATCAGGGGTTGCTCTATAAACGAGCAGCCCTTTTCTTTGTTTAAGCTTATTACTAATTATATTCAGAAAAATTAGCGGCCTCTTTTCTTATATTTGTCTTAAACTGTTTTGGCCCGTACTATGACCACATTTGAACTTACTAACGAGTTTTTAGAATCTATTAAAACGGCCATTGAGAATAAATCAGAGGCGTTAATAAAGTCGAAGCTAGAGGATATATATCCCGCAGACGTCGCCACTATTTTATATGAGCTCAGTGGCGAAGATGCCCACTATCTCTTAAAATTTGTAGACGCTGAAAAAGGTGCCGATATCCTTTCGAGCTTGGATTCAGATGACAGAAAGCGTTTTATTAAAGAGCAATTCACGGTAGAAGAAATTGCCGAATACGTCAATCTTTTTGACTCTGATGATGCGGTGGATCTACTTAATGAACAATCCATTGAGGTTAGGGAAGAAGTCATTGCTCTATTGAAAGATAGAGAGCATGCACGTTTTATTCTAGACTTACTTCACTACCCAGAAGACGTAGCAGGTGGGCTTATGCAGAAAGAGCTCATTAAAGTGTTTGAGAATCAGACAGTTAGTGAATGTATAGAAGAGATTAGGAACCAGTTGGAGTCGGTAGACAAGGTTTATGCTGTGTACGTGGTGGATGACAATTTAAGGCTTAAGGGTATCGTTTCGCTTAAGGCCATCGTTTTGGCCAGAAAAAATACGAAGATTGTCAATTTAGTTCAGGAAGATATTGTATCCGTTTACACCACCCTCTCTGGGGAAGATGTGGCTGAAGTGATGCAACGCTATGATTTAGAAGCTCTACCCGTAGTGAATACCATGGGGCGTCTTTTAGGAAGGATTACCATTGATGATGTGGTAGACTTTATCACAGAAAAGGCTGAAGAAGACTTTCAGGCTGTTACCGGTCTAACTGGAGAGGCCGAAGAAGATGATTCTGTATGGGAATTGGCAAAATCTAGGCTGCCTTGGCTCATTGTAGGAGTAATAGGTAGTTTACTTGCTGCCACAGTAATCAAAGGTTTTGAGAGTCAGCTCGTGCGAGTTACAGCCTTGGCTCTTTTTATTCCTATTATGGGCTCCACAGGCGGAAACGTGGGTATTCAGACATCCTCACTCATCGTCCAGAGTTTAGCAGAGAAATCTTCATTAAACTTAAGCTTAGGAGTTAGGCTTATTAAGATAGGTAAAGTGGCTCTTTTAAATGGTGTAGTAATTGGAATTTTAGCTGCAATTTATCTTTTCGCCATAGGCGAGGGGGAGTTACTTTGGGTGGTGTGTCTTGCCCTTTTGGCTGTGGTCTTTTTAGCCTCTTTTATGGGAACAGTAACACCATTGTTATTAGATAGAATTGGTATAAATCCCGCGGTAGCTTCTGGTCCTTTTATAACCACCGCCAATGATTTGGTGGGTATTGGTACCTACTTTTTAATAGCCAGCTGGCTTCTTTAATAATTATGATTGCTGTTGTTCAACGGGTTTCCGAGGCCTCTGTTCGAGTAGAAGGAGAAATAATTGGCCAAATAAACCAAGGTTTTATGGTATTGCTAGGTATCGCTTTAGATGATACAGAAGAGGACGTGGCCTGGATAGTTAAAAAAATCTGTGGTTTGAGAATCTTTTCTGACGAGAATGATAAATTGAATTTAGATATAGCCCAAGTGTCTGGCAATATTCTTTTAATCAGCCAGTTCACGCTACAGGCATCTACGAAAAAAGGAAACAGGCCTTCGTTTATAGAGGCCGCCAAACCAGACTTAGCTATACCTCTTTATCAAAAGACTATTTCCTCTATGTGCGAAACCATCGGCAAAAAAATAGAAAAAGGGACATTTGGTGCCGATATGAAAGTTTCTCTTATTAATGACGGACCACTAACTATTGTTTTAGATAGTAAGTGTAAGCGTTAGTTTTACATAGCTCTATATGCCATGATGCCGCCAAGCACGTTGTGGACATTTTCAAATCCTTCTTGTTCTAAGTATTCTTTGGCTCTTCCACTTCTCGCTCCGCTACGACAGTGAATATAAATGTGTTGGCCTTTTATAGACTCTAACTCATCAATTCTATAGCCTAAATCACCTAATGGTATGAGTTTTGCTCCAAGGTTATCTTCTTCAAATTCGTCTTCGTTTCTTACATCGTAAAAGTTGAATTCTTCACCATTTTCTATGAGTACTTTTAATTCCTCTACGCTAATATCTCCGTTGCTGTCCATCTTGATTATGTTTTATTCTGTTCCTGAATCTCCTGATAGCCATATATTAACGGCATCTCCTGTTTTAATATTTACTCCTGCAGATGGGCGTTGCCTCACTACAGACCCTTCTGGTAAAACACTTGTATTGTCATACAATATGCTCCCCACATTTAGCGAAGATCCCCTAATGAGGATTTCTGCTGCTTCATAACCTAAACCTTCGAGGTTAGGAACAGGCACTGTCGTGTTACCATAACCATCTCCTACCACCAGTGTAATTTTGGATCCCTTAGCAAGCTTTTCGTTCGCCGCTAGTTCCCTGCCCTCAAACTTCATTTTTAAAACTGTATTCTTTTCTATGGCCGGAATGTATTCCGTCGTACTTAACAAAAGCCCAATGCTCGACAGCAGATTCTTAGCTGAGTTTTCGCTTCTATTAATTATGTTTGGAACACTTACTTTAGGGGGCTCGTCGGTAATAATTGTCAAGAATATCTTTCGGCCCTTTTTGACACCAGACTCAGCTTTTGGATATTGAGAAAAAACGCTGAGCGGTTTCTCTCCGTTAATGAAAGTAGAGTCTGAGATTTCATAATTTAAGTCTCTAGCATCCAGTACCTTTTCAGTTTCCGCTAGTGTTAGCCCTTTAAGATTAGGTACTTTTATTTCTTCTCCATGATTGGTAGTCCATGGCAGAAAGAGAAAAAAGAAAGAAAAGAAAAGGACTAGACCTACCGCTCCTATAATTCCTATGTGAATGAGGATGTCAGTTTTAGTGCTCGTGCTAAGTTTTGGCATAAGATGCTTTTAGTTTCGGAACAAAGAAATGATTTTTGAATTCAATTTACAAGAGACCTAAGGCTAGTCTTTTTTCTTCAGCCTCTGTTCTGGAGAATGCGTTGCATGTATTTGCCTAGAATATCAAATTCTAAATTGACATTATCTCCAACGTTCAAAGCTTGCAGATTTGTATTTTCCCAAGTATAAGGTATTACAGCTACCGAAAATGCTTGTGCTTCTGAGTCAAAAACGGTAAGACTAATGCCATTGATACATATAGATCCTTTTTCTACCGTTATGTTATTGGATTCGTTTCTATAAGAAAATCTTAAAACGTAGCTACCTTCTTTACTATCAATGGATTCTAAAGTGCCTACTTCATCTACATGCCCCTGAACTATGTGCCCATCAAAACGCCCATCAGCCTTTAGGCAGCGTTCTAAGTTCACATCCTCATTAGCCTTAAGGCTACCAAGGTTTGTTTTTATTAACGTTTCATCAATGGCAGTGACTTGATATGAATCCTTATGAATCCTTTCCACAGTAAGACAAACTCCGTTATGAGATATGCTTTGATCCACATGGAATTCATGGGCAATGTCACTTTTAAGAGTAAAAGACTTATTCCTTCCTTTTTGTGAAATATTAACAACTTTAGCCCGGCTTTCTACAATTCCTGTAAACATAATTAGATACTAATTTTGCACAAATTAAAAGGGTATAATGCTTAATTTCGCCCAAAAGTTTAAAATTATGTTCAAAAATAAGTTTTTGAAATGGGGGATAGGCGTCATCTTCGCTCTAGCGGCACTTTATTCTCTCACAATGAATACCAAGGACTACGTATCCGAAATGAGAAGTAAGAGAGAAGGCTATAAAAATACAATGCAAGATTTAGAGGAGTCTCCGATAGCTAATATCAAAGACTTTGTGGATTTTAGGTATTTTGATCCAAAAGAAGAATGGAAGCTTTTTGTGGATTTTGAATCTAGCCCGTCAGAAGAGACTTTCCCTATGATTATGACCGATAAGAGTGTTTCGTCTATTGGAATGGTCGGTTTTGCTATCTTTAAAATAAAAGGAAAAGAGCAGAGGTTGATGCTTTTTGATGAGGGTAATCATTATCTATTACCTTTTACAGACGAGTCTAATGGAGAAGAAACTTATGGCGGTGGTCGCTATTTAAATGTAGAAAAAACCAGTAATAATAAATTGATGATTGACTTCAATGAAGCTCACAATTTTTACTGTGTTTATAATGAGAACTTTGTGTGTCCTGTGCCTCCTTCAGAAAATCATATTAATGTAAGTGTTGATGCAGGAGAAAAAGTATTGTTCTTGAATTAGATTTAAAGCGGAATTTCTGTGGTGTTTTTCACCTCAGACATTACGAAATAGCTATTGATAAGAGACACTCCAGGGATTATGGAAAGCTTTAATTGATGAAACTTATGGTAAGTTTCCATGTCAGGAACAATGATTTTCAAAAGATAGTCAAATCCTCCAGAAACAAAATGGCACTCTACTACCTCTGGCAATAAAGCCACGGCTTCATCAAATTTCTGAGAGATCTCTAAGGTCTGTTTAGTCATGGTGACTTGGTTAAAAACAGTTAGGCTAGTCCCTACTTTTTTTCTGTTTAGAATAGTGACGTATTTGTCAATTACCCCACTGTTTTCCAGCCGTTTTATCCTATCAAAAACGGGCGTTTGTGTCAGGTTTATTTTATCAGCTATTTCTTTATAGGTAAGTCTCGAGTTTCCCTGTAGTAGCTTGAGTATTTTGATATCTGTAGCGTCCATTTTTTTCGTCATATAGTGACAGAATATTTCTCTTTTTGGAGTCTTCTTTTTGCTCCGAAAAAGAATTTAGTTCTTAGAATGATTTAACGAATATAAATATATTCTTAATTTTTCCAGTAAATGAAAAAATAATTCTGCTCTCTTATCTTTGTGGTGCTTTACACTTCATCAATAGATAAGTTCACAATCATATGTCAAGATCATGTTAGTAGGGATACCCGCTGAGATTAAAAATAACGAAAACCGAGTAGCCATGACCCCTGCTGGAGTTATGGAACTTGTGAAGGTAGGGCATAAGGTGATTATACAGTCTAATGCTGGTAGCAGCAGTGGATTTGAAAACACAGAGTATCTTTCTGCCGGGGCCCAAATTGTGGCAACTATAGAAGATGTCTATGCCCAAGCGGAGATGATAGTGAAGGTAAAAGAACCTATTGCTTCAGAGTATGGCCTTGTAAGAGAAGGTCAACTATTATTCACCTATTTTCATTTTGCCAGTTCAGAGCCACTAACGTTGGCTATGAAAAAGAGCAAAGCTGTTTGTTTGGCTTACGAGACTGTAGAAAGTGCTGACGGCTCTTTGCCGCTCTTAATTCCAATGTCTGAAGTGGCTGGAAGAATGGCCATTCAAGAGGGTGCTAAATATCTAGAAAAGCCACTTAAAGGAAAAGGTATACTCTTAGGAGGCGTGCCAGGTACGCCAAGAGGTAAGGTACTTATTTTAGGCGGTGGTGTGGTAGGTACTCAAGCGGCTAAAATGGCCGCAGGTTTAGGGGCAAATGTTATTATTATGGACGTTAGCCTTAAACGACTCAGGTATTTGTCAGATATCATGCCAGCTAATGTGACTACCATCATGTCTAATCAGTTAAATATCTTACAAGCTATCAAAGAAGCAGATTTGATTGTAGGGGCTGTATTAATACCTGGAGCTAAAGCTCCACATTTAATTAAGCGAGAAATGCTGAAAATGATGCGGCCAGGAACTGTGCTTGTAGATGTGGCGGTAGACCAAGGTGGCTGTATAGAAACTTGTGAGCCAACTACCCACGAGGATCCTGTTTTTATTATTGACGATATCGTTCATTACTGCGTTGCTAATATGCCAGGAGCGGTACCTTATACCTCCACGCTGGCTTTAACTAATGCCACACTGCCATACGTGATTCAGTTGGCTAATAAAGGTTGGGTAAAGGCGACAAAAGAAAATGCGGAGTTGAAAAAAGGTTTAAATATTGTAAACGGAGAAATAGTACATAATGGTGTTGCAGAGGCTTTTGCCTAGGCATTTCATTATAAAAATATATATAAAAATTTAGATTTCCTTAAACTGTTATGATGATGTAGACCTCGGAATTTTCCGGGGTTTTACTCTTTAGGGTAGTCTAATTTCTCCATGCTTGTAGACTTCCAGATTAATTGTTTTAAATTGGTAGAACGAAAACCTATTCAACCTACTATGAATCAATCTAAGTCAAGAAGGAGTTTTATCAAAAAAGCTGGTTTATCTGCTTTTGCTTTCAATTATTTTCCAAATTTAATGGCCAAAACGGCGGCCAGTGATAGGGTACAAATCGCCCACATTGGGGTAAATGGGATGGGGACTAATCATCTTAATTGGTTTGCAAAACTTCCAGATGTAGATACTGTAGCACTTTGTGATGTGGATTCACTGCACTTAGCCAAAGCGAAAAGTATTCTAAAACCGCAGCAACCTTCTATAATGGTGGATACCTACGATGATTTTAGAAGAATTTTAGACAGAAAGGATATTGACGCTATAACATGTGCCACACCAGACCATTGGCATGCCCAGATAGCCATTATGGCTTTCCAAGCAGGGAAAGATGTTTATGGTGAAAAACCGCTTTCTTATTCTCCAAAAGAAGGACAAATGATGCTTAATGCTTTAGATGAGCATGGTAGCGTTTTTCAATTAGGCAATCAAATTCATGCAGGCGATAATTATCATCGTGTGGTAGAATTAATCCAAGCTGGGGCTATTGGCAAAGTAAAGAAAGTAAGATTATGGAAAACCGGCGAACCTACAGTCTTTGAAAAAGCTAATTATCAGAATGTTCCAGCTAACTTGAATTGGGATTTTTGGCAGGGACCGGCACCTCTAAGAGATTATCATCCAGAAAGGGCTCACTTTACTTACCGATACTTTATGGATTATTCTGGCGGTGTTTTCCAAGATTTTTGGTGTCATATTGCCGATATAGTTTGGTGGAGTATTTCGCCTGATAAGTTAAAAAGAATTGATGCCAGCGGCATCATTAGTGAGGGTATAGGAGACACGCCAAGGGAAATTTCAATTGATTATAAATTTAAAGGCTTAGATATCCAGTGGACTTCTCAAGCACCAAATGTGCCTGGTGCGGAAGGAAAACAGATTGGGGCCTATTTTGAAGGAACGAAAGGAACATTACTTTGCGACTACCGCAGTAGAGAAGTTAGGATTAACGGTGAAGTAATGAAGGATATTGATGGCATACCTAAAACGATAATTCGTTCGCCAGGGCATCAACAAAACTTTGTAGATAGTGTAAGAAGTAGAATTCAGCCGGAGTCAAATTTAGCGTACGCTAGAAAAATGACGCTTCCAATGCATCTTGGGTTAATCTCATGGCAACTAGGAAGACCCCTTAAGTGGGATTATAAAAAAGAGCAGTTTAAAGGAGATGAAGAAGCTAATGCCTTACTGTTTAGGGAGTATCGTTCTGCTTATAGTTGGATATAATTTAGGAATATTGCTCAATCAAATCGGCCCATTCTTCTTCCAAAGAGACATTTGGGTATGGTAAGCCTATGTTTCTATACCACCATCCTGCGTTAAACTTGTCGCCTTCTTTTCTATGGAGATATGCGTGAATTCTATCGTAATCAGGATGCCCTTCTTTTTTTTGAGCCAATTCATGTGCAGCCTCCCAGTTTCCTTTGTAATCTTGCCAAAGTGCTTTTAATAAGTCATTTGACAGCTCTTTTGCAGAGCCAATACATTTTAGTTCTTCCTTTGTCATCTTTTAATTCTTTCTAAATTTTTTGTAGGCCTTTGCACTTAAGTATAGTATAAAACCAAATGCTAAAACACCTGAAAAAAGGTAAACGAAATTTAATACATCTTTGACTACAGCTAATAAAACTATTGAAATTAAAAACAGCGTAGGTAATTCATTTAAAAGTCTAAATTGAAAAGATGTAAAGGTTTCAATTCCAGCTTCTTGTTTCTTAATAATTCTTTTGCAGTAAAGCTGATAAAAAGTAAGAAGTAACAGCAATACTAGTTTTACTTTTATCCAGTTTTGGCTTAGGATTTCGGGATTGGTAATGAGCATCAACAAACCAAAAGTCCAAGTAACTATCATGGCCGGGTTACAGATGATTTTATAAACTCGCCATGCCATTTTTGTGAATTGGGTTTTCCAGTCTTCTTTGATATGCTCCGGTTTTTCATTGGCCTCCGTGTGGTAAACAAAAATCCGGACCAAGTAAAACATCCCGGCAAACCAAGAAACAAAACCAATGATATGAAAGGCCTTAAAGTATAAATAATATTGCATGATGAAAGGGAACGGTGTTTGCTATTAAAAAATAAAAACAAAATTACAGCGTTAGCCAAGAATAGAGCCATATGAAATCGAAAATTACGCTTGTTCTTTTATTCTCACTCAACTCAATACTGAGTTTTTCCCAAGACAAAAGGGCTCAAAACTTTTTTGTCAGGGGTCAGGATGCCTTTTTGCATAAAGACTACAGTCAAGCCAATCTTTTCCTAAATAAGGCAATAGAAAGATATCCAGAATATGGCATGGCCTATTATCTCATGGGCCAAATGTCTTATGCCAGCAGAGACTTAGTAAGTGCCAAGAAGTACTATCAAAAACTTATAGAACTGGAGCCCGAAAATCCGACGTATGTTCTGGCCTACACTTTTCTTGGCAATGACTTTTTAAAACAAAACAAATATGCTGAGGCAAAAGCCTTTTTAGAAAAAGCTCTAACAAAAATTCGTGGAGGAACACCCAATTACAGACAAATAGAACGTCAAATAAAAAACTGCTCTTTCGCCTTGGAGATTCTTAAAAACCCCTTGGATATAGAACCTTCGGAGATGCCAGCCGTTTTAAACTTTAAGGATAAACAGTACTTTCCTGTATTTACAGCTGATGGCCAAAGCATCTATTTTACAGCCAGAAATAATGGCCAAGCCTCTGATGAGGATATTTTTATTTCCCAGTTAGAAGCGGGTAAATGGACTTATCCTAAAAGTCTTTCAGAAAATATTAATACAAACTATAATGAAGGGACCTGTACCATTTCAGCAGATGGTAAAACTATGGTTTTTACAAGTTGTGAAGGTAGAGAAGGTTTAGGAGGCTGCGATTTGTTTATTTCTAAATTAACAGACTTGGGCTGGTCAATACCAGAAAATATGGGGGAGAAGGTAAATTCCCCGAATTGGGATTCGCAAGCTTCTCTTTCTTCCGACGGGAGGATGCTGGTTTTTTGTTCAGACAGATATGGAGGTGAAGGAGAGAAAGATTTGTATGTGAGCGAACTAGATGAAATGTATGAATGGACAAAGGCCAGAAATTTAGGCAAGGTTATCAATACGCCCAAAGACGAAGTTTCTCCTTTTCTTCACGCTAACGGAACCAGTATCTTCTTTGCTTCCAGAGGACATTCTGGCCTTGGTGGTTTTGATCTATTTATGACTAATAGAGAAAAGAAAAGTTTCACAAGACCTCTTAATTTAGGTTATCCCATAAATGATGGTTCAGACCAGTTCGCTCTAGTGATTTCAGCTGATGGAAAACAGGCTTATTTTTCTAAGGAACTAGGTGATAAAGTACGATTGTATCAGTTTGACTTGCCAAAGGAACTCATGGAAAAATTTGAGCCGACCTTCTATTTAAAGGGTCATGTGGTAGACGCAAAAACTAAGTTTCCATTGGCCGCGAGGATTCAACTCATAAATCTCAGCACTAAAGACGTGGTATCTACTTTTACGGCCAATAAAGGTTCCGGCGAATATTTAGCTGTATTGCCTTTTGATGGAAATTTTGGTCTTTACATTGAACATGAGAATTACTTCTTTAAGAGCTTGTCTTTTAGTTTTGACTCAAAGGAAAAAAAGTCAAATAAGGAACTACCAATAGAGCTAGAAAGGATAGATAAGAATAAAATAGATGTATTGCGTAATATTTATTTTGATGAAGCTAGCTGGGAATTAAAGCCAGAATCGCTAGTAGAACTTAGTAAGCTAGCAGATTTTTTATGGAAAAACAGTTCTTTAAAAGTGGAGATATCTGGTCATACAGACAATGTGGGTGATGGTCAGTCCAACCTTAGTTTATCTCAAAAAAGAGCTCAGTCGGTGGTTCAATATCTCATTAATGAAGGGTTAAACTCTGGCAATTTTACAGCGAAGGGATTTGGAGAAGACTATCCTGTGGCTGATAATGAAAGCGAAGAAGGTAGAAGTAAAAACAGGCGAATTGAAATAAGGTATTACTAATTAACTTTTCTTAAGTTTTGCTTTCCAAGAACCACAAAAAACTCCCTAGATTTGTAATCTAGATAGTCTTGCTAATACCTGCAAATTTGATGAACTTTGCCACTTGTAAGACTGTTGAGAGAAGAAAAAAAGGAATGGCAGAAGAAAAAATAGAAGTACTAATCTTGGGCTCTGGCCCTGCAGGATACACAGCCGCAATATATGCGGGAAGAGCAGGTTTAAAACCTGTAATGTATCAAGGCAGCCAGCCAGGTGGTCAGTTGACTATCACCAATGACGTAGAAAACTACCCAGGATATCCAGATGGTGTTCAAGGTCCAGAAATGATGGAGCAGCTCAGAAAGCAAGCTGAGCGTTTTGGATTAGATAATCGTTATGGGATGGCCACTTCAGTAGATTTCTCAAATCCACTAGATCATAAAGTTACTATCGACGAAAATAGAGTTATTTCTGCCAAGGCTGTTGTAATAGCAACGGGAGCTTCTGCAAAATGGCTGGGTTTAGACTCTGAGCAGAGATTAAATGGTATGGGTGTTTCTGCTTGTGCGGTTTGTGACGGTTTCTTTTATAGAGGCCAAGAAGTGGTGGTGGTAGGTGCTGGAGATACGGCATGTGAGGAAGCTCATTACCTTTCTAAGCTTTGTACAAAGGTTACTATGCTTGTGAGGAGGGATCAATTTAGAGCCTCTACAATCATGCAAAATAGAGTGCTTAACACGGCCAATATTGAAGTGATGTTCAATACTTCTACCTTGGAAGTTTTGGGGAAAGAAACGGTAGAGGGTGTAAAAGTGGTAGATAATCTAACAAAGAAAGAATCGGAGATAAAAGCAACAGGCTTCTTTGTGGCGATCGGTCATAAACCAAACACTGATATCTTCAAAGGTTGGTTAGACCTAGACGAAACGGGATATATCAATGCTGAAAAAGGCACTTCAAAAACAAACATCGAAGGAGTTTTTGCTTCTGGAGATGCGATGGATAAAATTTATAGACAAGCCGTAACTGCTGCCGGTACAGGCTGTATGGCTGCATTAGATGCAGAGAGATATTTGGCTGCACAGGAATAATATATGATTTTTAGAAGTATTCTTTTCTTGACCTTTCTTTTCGCTGTGCAAATTTCTTATGCACAGCAAGAACGGGGTAAGATTCTCAAAACTCCAAAAATTTTCAGGAAGAAAACTGAAGCTCCAGAAGAGCAGAAAGAGAAACTCGATGAAAAGAACTTTAATAATACTTTCCAAGACGAAGTAGATTTTCAATTTGAGGAAGAGCCAAGACTTCGTTTTTCTGATACTTTTGAAACCAAAGAATCTACGTTTCAAAAACCTTCAAATTATGGTGGGAATGATGTATTAGGCGAAAGCCTTATACAGACAGAGCCTATTAGAAGAAGGAACGAAACTACGGATGAAGACAGTAGCTCCATTGATGAAGGAGACGTCATGATAGTGGAAATAGAAGAAGAGGCCAGATTTATGGGCTCAGATGAGATGGTTAAAATAGCCTCTTATTTTTCTATCTGGGATGAAAACTATGTGAACCCTTATGGCATTAATCCTCGCCAATTTAATGAAGTAATTCCTATAAAACTGTATGACATCAGTAGAGGCCGGTATTGGGCTCCTCCTTTAGATGCCTGTCCTGTAACATCACATTTCAAGTACCGATGGAAACGTTGGCATAGAGGTACAGATATAGACCTGCAAACTGGTGACCCCGTTTATGCTGTTTTTGATGGTGTGGTAAGGGTTTCATCCTACAGAGGTGCCTTAGGGCGATGTGTGGTGGTCCGTCACTATAATGGTTTAGAGACTGTTTATGGCCATTTATCAAAACTTAATTTCCCTGTGAATACAGTCGTAAAGGCTGGAGATGAGATTGGCAGAGGAGGAAACACCGGAAGAAGTTCAGGATCTCACTTACATTTTGAGACTAGATATGAGGGTACACCTTTTGACGCAGGTAACATTTTTGATTTTGGAAGAGAAAAGACTGAGATTAAAATGCAAGAATTTCTCATGACTTCTAAGATGTACAATTACATGAGGGGTGGCTCACCTAGGGTGGCTATACAGGATGTAGATGCATCTTTGAATGGAGGATTGATAGATAATCTTAATTCACCAGTCTCAGAAGAGGATGAAATAGAAGGAGATGTTATAGATGATTTTGAGGAAGAAGTTCCTGTGGAGATTATCACTAAAGTCTGGTATAGGGTTAGACCGGGAGATAATTTGACAAAAATTGCAAGAAAGTATGGTACTTCCGTGACCGAAATATGCCGACTTAATAAGATCAGCTCCTATAAGAATCTTTATGTGGGCAATAGACTGAGAGTTAAATAAACCATGGCAACCAAACTAGATATTCTCGTATTGGCTGTGCATCCAGACGATGCCGAATTGGGATGTAGTGGCACTATTGCAAAGCATATTTCAATGGGCTACTCTGTCGGAATTGTAGATTTCACGAGAGGGGAATTAGGTACACGTGGCTCTGCCGAAATTAGAGATAAAGAAGCCGAAGCGTCCTCCATAGTTATGGGTTTAACTGCTCGCGAAAACCTTCGTTTTAGAGATGGTTTTTTTAAGAATGACGAGGCACATCAGCTTAAATTAATAGAAGCTATTAGGAGGTATCAGCCAGACATTGTTTTTGCTAATGCTATTGAAGATAGACACCCGGATCATGGAAGATCTTCTTCCTTGGCGGTTGATGCTTGCTTTTTAGCTGGTTTAAGAAGAATTGAAACCTTTGAGTTAAATGGTTCTGCTCAGGAAGCATGGCGGCCTAAAAACCTTTTTCACTATATTCAGGACAGATACATAGAGCCAGATTTTGTGGTTGATGTATCCAGCTTTTGGGATGTGAAAGATAAGGCGATAAGAGCCTTTGGTAGTCAGTTTCATGACCCCAATAGCTCAGATCCACAGAGTTATATTTCATCACCAGATTTTCTAGATTTTCTAGAGGCTAGAGCCAGAGAGATGGGGCACAAGATTGGCGTGAAATATGGGGAAGGGTTCACTACGTCTAGAACATTAGGCGTAGGCGATATGCTTAAGCTAAACTAGCTACCAATACTTTCCACCACTAGTCATAATCTTTTTTATTCCTCTTGCCAAGATAACTAAATGGTTAAGTAGAGTTGGGATTAATCCGAAATGAGACTTCAAGACTTTAAATCTATCTTTTAGTGATTTAGAAAGCTGCTGATTGGATACGCCACCTTCTAGATATTTACAGATAGGGTCTTTTAGAAATAGTGTGTTTCTGGCTTTTTTGAAGCTTTCTATCTCCCAGTCTATATCGGCACTCAGATTATTTAGTATAAAGTTAGGAGCCATTTCTTTAGACACTAACAGAGATTGATGGCATACCAACATGCCAAACCTCAAATCATTCCAGCTAATATTCTGTTTTAATTTGTGAGGGGTCAATTCGGATCGTAGTCCTCTTATTTGACCTTTTTCATTCACAAAATAAGCATCACCGTAAATTAGATCCGAATCTTCTTTAGTATTCCCTAAAATAGATTCAAGTGTACTTTCTTCGGCTATTTCATCTCCGGCGTTCATAAACCAGACATACTTTCCTTTAGCCAGAGCTAGGCCCTTATTCATGGCATCATATATACCCTTGTCTTTTTCAGAAACAAGCAGGTCAATGTGAGATGCATATTTTTCGCAGATTTCAAGTGTTTTATCCTTAGAGTCACCATCTATCACCAAATATTCAAAATCCTTAGAGGTTTGATGAATAATGCTTTGAAAAGTGCGTTCAAGCACCTTTTCAGCATTATAGGTTATAGTAATGATAGAGACTGAAGGCATTATTCACTTCTTTGTGCGTCCACTACGGCATGAGAAACCATGTTTACAATTTCTCTTACAGAGGCTCCCATTTGAAGTATTTTAACAGGTTTTTTTAGTCCCATAATTATAGGTCCAATTTTCTCTATATCTGCCACTTCTTTAACCATATTATAGGCAATATTGGCAGAAGATAGATTAGGGAAGATAAAGGTATTAGCCTTACCATCAGCTAAGTCACTGAACGGATGATTCGTTTTTAGAAGTTCTGTATCAAATGCCAAGTGAGCCTGCATTTCACCGTCAACAATCCAGTCTGGATGCTTTTTCTTTAGAGCATCCACAGCAGTACGCATTCTAGTAGGAGCTGGTCCATTGGCAACAGAACCAAAATTAGAATACGTCAAGAATGCAATTCTTGGAATAATATTGAACTTTCTAACTTCTTCGGCAGCCAGCTCCGCTATTTCTACCAATTCTTCCACTGTAGGATCAAAATTTATGGTGGTATCAGCCAAGAATAAAGGGCCAAATCTACTCATCAAAATATACAAACCAGAAACCTTTTTTATACCTTCTCTTTTGCCAATAATTTGCAATGAGGGTCTTATCGTCTCAGGATAATTTCTTGTCTGACCTCCTATCATAGCGTCCGCCATGCCATTCTTTACCATCATCGCACCAAAGTAGCTCCTTCTCTTCATGATGGAATGGGCTTCTTCCAGGGTATAACCTTTACGCTTTCTTAGTTCGAAAAACTGGTTGCCAAAATCCTCTATCACGGCTTTGTCAGCCTCAACTGGGTCGAGGATTTTCACATTTGGGAGCTGCAGCTGGTTCTGGTCTATGATGTTTAAGATAGTTTCTTTCTTACCTAAGAGTATAGGAATAGCCAAGCCTTCATTCATTACCTCTTGTGCCGCCTTTAATACAGAAAGGTTTTCAGCATCTGCAAAAACTACTCGCTTAGGATTTTGCCTAGCCTTATTCGTAATTATTTTGATAAGGCTATTGTCTTGCCCTAGTCTCTTTGATAATTCCAGTTCATAAGCCTCCCAGTCGGTGATGGGTTTTCTAGCAAGACCTGATTCCATGGCAGCCTTGGCAACCGCCGGAGCTACTGTAGTAAGTAATCTAGGGTCTACTGGTTTTGGGATAATGTAATTCTTACCGAAACTCAAATTATCAGTTCCATAGGCTAAGTTTACCATTTCTGGGACTTGCTCTTTAGCAAGTTTGGCTAAGGCATGTACTGCTGCTAGTTTCATAGCCTCATTTATACCCGTGGCACGTACGTCTAGAGCTCCTCTAAATATATAAGGAAAGCCAAGCACGTTATTTACTTGATTTGGATAGTCTGAACGGCCTGTAGCCATGATAATATCATCTCTAACCTCTGTAGCTGCTTCAAAAGTAATTTCTGGGTCAGGGTTTGCCATCGCAAAAACGATACAATCCTTAGCCATACCCTTTACCATTTCTTGGCTCAATACATTCCCTTTTGATAGGCCAATAAATACATCTGCACCTTCCAAGGCCTCCTTAAGGCTAGTCTCGGCAGCCATATTATCATTGACAAACTCTGGCTTTTTACCAGTTAGCCCTTCTCTTTCAGGATGTATTAGGCCTTTGCTATCAAACATAAAGAGGTTTGACTTCTTAGCCCCTAAGGTGATATAAAGTTTGGAGCAAGCAATAGCAGAAGCTCCAGCACCATTGACGATGATTTTCACGTCGTCAATTTTTTTATTTACAATTTCCAAGGCATTTTTTAAGGCTGCAGCGGAAATGATAGCGGTTCCATGCTGATCATCGTGCATTACAGGAATATTCAATTCCTTTTTCAGGCGTTCTTCAATTTCAAAACTGGCAGGAGCGGAGATATCTTCCAGATTTACACCTCCAAAAGTAGGTTCCATGATTTTGACTGTCCTTACAAACTCGTCAACATCGGTTGTATTTAATTCTATATCAAAAACATCTATATCGGCATATATTTTGAAAAGAAGTCCTTTTCCTTCCATCACTGGTTTACTGGCTTCTGGTCCAATATCACCTAATCCCAATACTGCTGTACCATTCGTTATTACAGCTACAAGATTTCCTTTGGCGGTATACTTATAGACATCTTCCTTATTTGCTGCTATGGCTAAACATGGCACGGCTACACCTGGAGAGTAGGCTAGAGAAAGGTCTTTTTGATTGGAGTACTCCTTCGTAGGAATTACCTCAATTTTGCCAGGACGGCCTTTTTCGTGATATTCTAGGGCTTCTATTTCAAGGTTGTTTTTTTTGCTCATGAATGACTTTGTTGTAGTGTCGGCAAGTTAGTTATTCGGAAGGTTTTATCTTAGAATAGCATAAAAAAAACACGCATTGTGAATATCAAAAAGTATGAGTGAAGCCGTCTATATTGTTGTTGGCTAAGTTAGTTTTTTTTCAAAAGCCCATTTCTTTATACAAGTGACATTTGGCTTGAAGTTTTTTAGTAGCCTTACTTCTAATTCTAACTCTCTCAGGAAGTAAGGCTACAAATTCCTATGCAGTTTCATTATTTTTGGTTCAAAAACAGAACCGATAAATATATTGTTGGTTCCGTCTTTCTGCACAAAAGGAGCTCCTACACTACTGCCTGAAAGTGGGTTCCCATCGTTTAAGTATAATTCTTCTTGTAAAAATTTGTAATCTGTTTCAGGGAGATAAATTATTTTTAATACTTGAGATGGGCTTCTTTTAAGCTCTGATTTGGCATGACCTAAAAATTTCAACATTTTCGGGTGAGCCCCAATAAAAAGGTTACCGTCTTTGTCTAATTCTATATTGTCTAGTCCTGTACCAGTAAAATGTTTATCAAGGAGTTCCAGGTTGTCGGCCAAAGGTTCATTCTTGTAAACAAATAAAGTAGCTTCAGTTGTTGTACTAACAAAAAGGTATTTTCCGTCTTTAGAGATATTTATTCCGTTAGCATAAGCCATGTTTTGGCTCACTTTTTTTGCTTCACCGTTTTTATAAGATACGACATAGCCATTCTTATCCATGATCAAGTCTTTAATAGTTCTTTCTCTGCCAGCTTTTAAGCCATGATCATTTGTGAAATAGAAGCTTGCGGTATCATGGGCCACCAAGTCATTAGGACTGATGAGTAGGTCATGGGAAAAGCGTTTATGTGAAATTAAACTATCTTCTTCTACTTGAAGACGATATATGTAACTTGCTTCTGGCTCATGGGAAATAGCAAAAATATACTTATGCCCATACTTTTTAAGAAGCGAGATTCCATGAGGCCGGAAGTCAGGATAAATGTTATTAATCCCAAGTTTTGAAAAAACTGGAGTTTCTTCAGAGACATTAAAAGTAAATATATCACCACTGGCGTCTTTATTTCGTCTGTCTGTAGAGGATAGGTAGAGTTGACCATCGCTATGGTCAATTGTCAAGTCTTCTACTCCCGGTGGGGCTGGTATAGTTTCAGCTTCTCCATCAAAATGAGGTTTAATAGATTTAAATGCACCACTGGCCTGAATGATATAGACAACGCACAGTGTAAATAGAATCAACAGGACTCCTAAAAATTGACCAATATTTTTCATGTTTTAAAGCTATTGAAATATATGCATTGGATAAAGGGTTTATGTAATTCTCCTATATCTACTTCAAAATATTGTCGTCATTTACTAAAAGTCTATTTTTGTTGTCATTAAAAGAAGCCAATTGTTAAAAAGGAAGAAAATAGTTTTAGGCGTAACTGGAAGTATATCTGCATATAAGTCAGCTTTTTTAGTTCGATTGCTTATAAAAGCTGGGGCAGACGTAAAGGTGGTCATGACGGCTTCTGCAAAGGAGTTTATTTCTCCGCTAACACTTAGTACGCTATCTAAAAACCCAGTGTTCTCTGAGTTTACTAAAGGAAATCAAGGGGAATGGAATAATCATGTGGAGCTAGGATTATGGGCAGATTTGATTTTAATAGCCCCTGCTTCAGCCAATACGCTTGCAAAA
Source organism: Arcticibacterium sp. (assembly GCA_047623945.1). Taxonomy (GTDB): domain Bacteria; phylum Bacteroidota; class Bacteroidia; order Cytophagales; family Spirosomataceae; genus Arcticibacterium. The sequence goes on from JBLHOT010000004.1 coordinate 78,135, forward strand.
TGTGCTCACGGTATCTGCGATAATTTATTAATAGCTACTTATCTATCGGCTAAATGCCGGGTGATTTTTGCACCAGCCATGGATTTAGATATGTATAAGCATGGCAGTACATTGAGCAACCTTAAAACGCTCAAATCTTTTGGGAATCTTATCATTGATTCAGAAGAAGGAGAACTCGCTAGTGGTTTAGAAGGGCAGGGTAGGCTAGCAGAACCCGAAAATATTGTGGAGTTTTTAGAATCAATAGTAAGTGAAGATGCTGTTTTAAAAGGTAAGAAAGTATTAATTACAGCAGGACCTACCCAAGAGGCCTTAGACCCGGTAAGGTTTATTAGTAATCATTCTTCAGGAAAAATGGGTTATGCTTTGGCTAGGGCATTTAGAAATGCCGGTTCAGAAGTAAATTTAGTTTCTGGACCTGTTCATCTTTTAGCACCTGCACAGGTCAATGTGATTCATGTGAAATCTGCCAATGAGATGTATGAGGCTACTAAAGCTCAATTTGAAGAAGCAGATGTGGTGATTTTTGTGGCTGCTGTCGCAGATTATGCCGCTATAGAGATTTCTGATATAAAAATCAAAAAGAAGTCCGACGAGATGTCAATTGAACTACAACGTACTCCAGATATAGCGGGCAGTTTGGCTAATCTAAAAAAGAGACAACAAATAACGGTTGGTTTTGCATTGGAAACCAATGATGCATTGGCGAATGCAGCAGAAAAACTTGATAAGAAGAAGTTTGACTTCATAGTCCTAAATTCTTTACAAGATAAAGGAGCAGGATTTCGTTATGACACCAATAAAGTAAAAGTGGTGCATGCAAGGGGAGAGGTCAAGGATTTTGAACTCAAATCAAAAAATGAGGTGGCACTAGATATAATGAATGAAGTTAAAATGCTACTAATTAATAGACAAGCTTAGAATGTTTAGAAAAACACTATTTTTCCTATGTATAGGGTTTACGTCATTTGGGCAAGAACTAAATGCCAGGGTAGAAATGAACTACCAACAGATGAAGTCGAGCATAAATTATGCTCCCAATTTATTTGAAGATATGCAGTCTCAGATAGAGCAGTTTATGAATAATACACGGTGGAGTAATGACGACTTTGAGCAAGAAGAAAAAATTAATTGTAGCCTCATAGTAACATTAACCCAATCTACTACCCAAAATGTATTTGTAGGCACCGCCCAATTTCAGGTAACAAGGCCGGTTTTTGGAACGGATTACGAGTCGGTAACTCTTCAATATGTAGATAGGGAGTTTAGCTTTTCTTACCAGCCTACAGAAAGGCAAATGGTTTTTAATGAGCAATCTTTCACTAGTAATATCACCGCTTTATCTGCCTATTATAGTTTAATGGCCATGGCTATAGATTATGATTCATTCGGTAATTTGGGCGGTTCGTCTTACATACAACGTCTTTTTGACTTAGTGAGCCTAGCGGGTCGAGGAGGAGGTGGTGGTTGGTCCCAATCACAAAATACCCAAAGAAATAGATATTGGTTAGTAGAAAACTTACAGAACCTTCAGATGAAGGGATTTAGAGAGAGTTTTTATAAGTATCACAGACTTGTTTTAGATGATTTAGGTAGAGAACCAGAAAAAGGCAGGGCAGAAATACTTAAAATCTTGGAGATAATTCAAAATATCGTAATTCTCAAACCTAATTCTATACTTATCAATTCTTTCTTTGATGCCAAAGCACCAGAACTTATCAATCTGTTTTCTGTGGGTGATGCAAGCGAAAAGCAAAAAGCGTTTTTGTTACTCTCTGGTTTAGATCCAGATAAAACAGAGGCTTATCGTAAGATTATTAGTGGGAGATAAAAATCCCGCTGTCATACTTCTTTAGGCCGTCCAATGGTTTGTTATAGTAATAGACCCAAGCTTCGATGACTTTGTCTGTCCTGACAAGTTTTGCCATTGAACTCTCTCTTAGATAGAGCGAATTAGCATCATCATTCATTCGGTAGTCCTCATACTCGTCTAGAAATGCTATAGTTTCGGGGGGCCTATTAAGAGCGTATACCTCGCCATAAACGGTTCCTTTTTCTTTGACCAACCCGGGGTATAAACCTATTTGATAGAGGCTGCCTTCCACACTGGCTTCATCTACATAAACGGCATTTTCTTGGAGAAAAGCTGACAGCTCATTCGAGGAACACTTTTTCATGAACATACCATAGACAAAAAGATAATGCATATTAAGCTCTATTTAATGGCTTCTAGTTTGGCCTTGAGGGTTTTAGTGAGACCTTTAACCACCAACTTATAAGAGTCGTCTGTGGCTTCAATAAGGGTTTTGGCTGATATGTTTTCTTCCATTAAGAACATACTCCAGTGTTTTTTATTCATGTGAAATGCACCCTGAATACCTGAGTAGTCTCCTCGTAATTCTAGATTTTTCTCAGGTGTATTCTTTAAACTTACTCTTAGGTCTAAGGCACTCAAGGAAACAAGTGCAAACATTTTACCCATGACCTTGAATACTAATGCATCAGGTCCGAAGGGTAATTCTTCCGTTACACCTTTTTTTTGTAGACAATATTCCCTAAACCAATCTAAGTCCATTGCGTTTTAACCTTCTCTGAAAAAGAAGCGATATATAAGCACTAGAACACAGAAAGTAAACATCACAATAGATATCTTATTGATGCCATGCATCAATTTTAGATTAGTACTTGTGGGATATTTACCTTCCTTATCTTTCTTGAAAACGCGAACAAAATAGCTGAAGACTGGAGCAATTTTGAGGTATTCTTTTAATTTTCCCATTACTATTGATTGACTAACATTTCCGAATTACTTGGTTCCAGCCATTTACCGTCTTCCTTGATTAACTCAATGAGTTGGTCCACGGCTTCCATGGCTTTCACAGAACGCTTTACTACATTCTGACCTCTATATAACGAGATTTTATCTTTTCCAATTCCCACATAACCATAATCGGCATCTGCCATTTCTCCAGGACCATTTACAATACATCCCATGATACCTATTTTTACACCTTTCAGGTGGTCGGTTCTCTTTCTGATTTTGGCGGTTGTTTCTTGTAAGTCAAAGAGTGTTCGGCCACAAGAGGGGCAGCTAATGTATTCTGTTTTGGTGATTCTAGTACGTGCTGCCTGAAGTATACCAAAAGCCGTAGAGTTAACCTTTTTGACTTCACCATTTTTATGATTCAATATGATACCGTCACCAAGTCCATCAAGTAATAGGCCTCCAAAATCTGTAGACGCGTATAACTGAAAATCACTCTCAGAAGTATCACCGTATGAGGCCCCCAGAATAACTGGTGTTTTGATCTCCGAATTAATGAGCTCAATAAAGAAACGCCTCATGGCCGCCATGGCATGGGTGTTTCGAGAGCTAAGCTGCAAAACAACGTTAGTTTTGCTTTTTAGCGAGTTTAGTAGATTGTTATCTAGGGTTGAAGCATCTAATCTGACAATGTTTAGTGTTTCATGAAGGACGACGGCTTTAGAAAACTCTTTTAGCGTTAAGCTCGGTATTTTATTCCCTTGGTCTTTAGCTTGTAGCCAAGAATCGTAGTTTAGAATTTCTTTAAGGCCATTTGGAAGCATAAAATCTACCGGATTATCTCCCGTGTAGAGGTAGTCTGCACCTAAGTCATTCATGCCCCATTTATCTATTGCTGGCAAATAGAAATGACCAATAGCTTTAAGTTCCTCTAGATTTTTGACTCCTTTTTGAGAAAAGTCTGAAATAACCCTGGGGACGTTTGTTCCACCAAAATTGCTAATCTCGATTGTTTTTCTTCTGCTGTAGGCAAAAGGGTCAATTGGGTTTAAAGCAATGGGCTTAATAGCCTCGGCCGAAGAAGACCTGTTAGAATATCTGTTAATAAGAGACTGAGCCACAGGTGATTCAAACTCTGGGTCTTCTGTTAAAGATACTCTTACGGTATCTCCAAGACCATCCTCTAAAAGAGTACCTATGCCCATTGCAGACTTAATTCGGCCATCTTCTCCTTCTCCAGCCTCCGTAACACCTAAATGAAGGGGATAAGGTTTCAGACCTTCTTCCTCCAGACGAACAGCTAGCATTCTATAGGCCTGAACCATGACCTGCGGATTAGAAGATTTCATAGAAATGACGATGTCATAGAAGCCTTCATCTTCGCAGATCCTTAAAAATTCTAGGGCAGACTCCACCATGCCAACTGGTGTATCACCATATCTGCTTAAAATCCTGTCCGAAAGGGAGCCATGATTGGTTCCTATTCGCAGAGCTGTGCCGTGTTCTTTGCAGATTTTCACTAAGGGTGTAAATCTTGTTCTGATTCTTTCTAATTCGTTCTTATAGGATTCGTCTGTATAATCAATGTGTTCAAATCTTTTTTTGTCAGCATAGTTTCCAGGATTCACCCTTACTTTTTCAACGATCCTAGCCGCCAATTCTGCCGCATTAGGTGTAAAATGTATATCAGCCACTAAAGGCTGCTCAAAACCCAGAGCTCTTAGTCCATTCTTAATGTTTTCAAGATTCTGTGCTTCTTTAACAGAAGGAGCTGTAATTCTCACAATTTCACAGCCTGTTTCAATCATCCTGATACTCTGGTCAATAGATCCCTGTGTATCCATCGTATCTATGGTGGTCATGGACTGCACCCGAATAGGGAAATCAGAACCAAGCATAAGTTTACCTATTTTCACTTGGTTCGTTTTTCTCCTAGAATAGGAGGTCAAAGAATTACAGTATTGGCTGTTTTTTTTCATAGATAAATAAGTAAAGCAGAGAAACAAATTTAGGGCATAATGAACTCAGAAAGGAATGGAAGTGGAGGTTTCTGCACTAGAAATCTTAATTTTGTTAAAATTTTCAGAAACAAACTATGTCAGCCACTTTGGTCAATACGGATTTACCCATCATGGAAACCTTTTATACCATTCAAGGTGAAGGATCGCATAGCGGAAAGGCAGCCTATTTTATAAGAGTAGGTGGCTGTGATGTAGGCTGCGTCTGGTGCGACGTAAAAGAGAGTTGGGAAGCCGGTAATCATCCAAATCAATCTTTAGAAGTGATTATTGGCGGAGCCGAGAAGTTTCCTGGAAGACTAGCTGTGGTAACAGGGGGAGAGCCTTTGATGTATGATATGGATCCCTTAACGGCAGCTTTGAAAGCGGCAGGTTTTACCACAAACATTGAAACTTCTGGAGCATATAAGATGAGTGGAGATTGGGATTGGGTTTGTTTTTCACCAAAGAAGTTTAAAGCTCCGCATGATAGTATTTTTCCAGTGGCTAATGAATTGAAGGCAATTATTTACAATAAATCGGATTTTGCCTTTGCGGAGAAACATGCGACTCTTGTAAATGAAGGTTGTCAATTATTGCTTCAGCCAGAGTGGGATAGAGAAGCCGAAATGCTTCCACTAATCATAGACTACGTCAAAGACAATCCAAAGTGGAAGATTAGTCTACAGACACATAAGTACATGGAGATTCCTTAGATTATTTTTCGTAAGGGATAACTTTTAAAATATGCTGTACGGCTGCTTTTCGAGCTTCTGTTTTTCTGTCGGCGTTTAGTATGGTCCATGGGCCATGTTTTGTATTTGTTTTTTCAAACATAACTTGCTTGTAGGCCGTATACTGGTCCCAAAGTTCTTGGGCCCTTTCGTCTAAAGGAGACAACTTCCATTTCTTTAGATCACTCTTTTTGATTTCATTGAATCGCCTTTCTTGCTCTTTTTTAGTGATTGAGAAATAGAATTTAATAAGATAAGTGCCAGATTCAGTAATCATCTTTTCAAACTGGTTTACTTGGCCCATGAATATCTCATACTCTTTTTGTGTACAGAAATTGTTTACAGGCTCCACTACGGCTCTATTATACCAGCTTCTGTCAAAGAAAACCATTTCACCAGGCTTTGGAAGCTTATTTACATAACGCTGGAAATACCATTGACCTCTTTCGTCTTCAGTAGGTTTATTCAAGGCTACGATTCTATAATGCCTAGGATTAATATGTGCCGTAATTCTTCTGATAGCTCCACCTTTGCCTGCAGCATCTCTACCCTGAAAAAGCACCACAACTTTTTTATTATTCTCTATCACCCACGACTGAAGTTTAACCAGTTCGGCCTGAAGTTCGCGTAGGTCTATCTCATACTTTGCGTACCTCAAAGCCTTAGGGAGATTAAGACTTTCTCTAGTGAGTAATTTATGAAGGCCAATTTTAGAATTCAGAATTTCAAGATCCTCTTCTGTTAGTTGCATTTTTCTAAATGTTTAAATGTCAATTTGTTTGGCACTTCTATGATACCTCATTATAATATCTGGATCAGGAGCTAAAGACACCTTGGATAGGCTCTTTTCTGGATATTCAAGCTTGGAAAGTACGTATCTAATGCTTTCTAGCCTTGCCTTCTTTTTATCATTTGTCTTAACAATCATCCACGGGCTAAAGCTGGTATGTGTTTTGGCAAACATCTGTTCTTTAAAATAAGTGTAACGATCCCAAAGTTCTTGACCTTTCTTATCTACCGGGCTAAATTTCCACTTTTTGAGAGGATTCGCTAATCGATCATCAAAACGTTTTGACTGCTCTTCTTTAGAAATGGAGAACCAAAACTTAATAAGGATAACGCCATCTTCATAGAGCATGTGTTCAAATTCAGAAACTTGAACCATAAACTTTTCATACTGCTGATCATTACAGAAACCCATTACGGGCTCCACGACAGCCCTATTGTACCAACTTCTGTCAAAAAAAACTATTTCGCCAGGGTTAGGTAATTCTTTAATATAACGTTTAAAATACCACTGACCACTTTCCGTTTCGGTGGGTTTATTTAGAGCAACAACTCTCATGGCTCTTGGATTTAAATGTTCTTTAAATCTTTTTATTGAGCCCCCCTTACCTGCAGCGTCCCTTCCCTCAAAAAGAATAGCCATTCTTAGATTGTTTTCTTTCACCCATTGTTGCAGTTTAACTAATTCGGTCTGCAATTGGCTTAGCTCTATCTCGTATTTGATTTTTTTTAGCGTCTTATGAATATTGATGTCCTTTTCCTTTGCTATTGCAATAAGGTTCTTACGAGTCTGAGCATTTAGAATATCTTCGGCGGAGTAGGGCATAAGTGTGTTTTACTAAAAGCAATTTAGAAATTAAGACGTAGAAATATATCTTAAAATAGCGTTTTTTTGATGAATTGATAGACAATTTAACAATTGAATAAACTAGTTAGTGAAAAAATTATTGTCTAAGAAACTTAAGTTTAAGAATATTTTCACCCACAGACCTTCCCATATCTTGGCCTTGGTCTAAAGCATCCATATAATGGATTCCACCAAAAAACCTTGAGATGCTTGTTTCATTCGCTGCTTCCCAGAAAGAATTGAATTTTCTGGGTTCACCTACCCAGAACTTAGAGTAGTCTGTAAAGCCAACCGACTTGCCTATGGTGGCTGTAAGAACCTGTGCCATAGCGGCAGATTGAACAGAGTGTCCAGATGGGAATTCTGGAAATGGTGGGGTTAAAAGTTTAGGCTCCCAGCTGCTGTCTATATATCTATTAATAAAGGCTACAGGTCTAATTAAATTATGCTTCATCTTTCCTTTCCATGAGCAAATTATGGCGTCATTTAGAGCTAAACCTAATCGGCAATAGAGCTCTGTTGCCTTTTCTATAGATTGAGGCCGCTCTCTCAAAACCATAGTCAAAATGGCAGCCGAATGGCCAGGAGCAGTATAGGTGAAACCAGAAGCATCATCCCAAAAATTGGCAATGATGTATTTTTTGTTTCCTGGATTTACCGTTTTAGATTCCTCATAAACGTCTAGAGCGGCTTTGTAAAAGGGAGAATTAGGATACTTTGAGAAGGGTATTTTAGGTTTTATATCAAAATCTGTATTATTTTCTGCCATGAAACTCCTGTTATTTTGCCATTTAGGATGTAATGGGCCCGTGTTTTCTAAATCTGCCAGTCGGTGAATTTCAAAACATGCCTCACAATCTGGTAGGAGATAATCCATGTCATAGCTCTTTATATAGGACTGATGGGCACCATCAGTTTTAGAGTAATCATATATTAAATGGCCTACGGCTAATCCATAGTTTCTTGATTTCTGAAATGTGGCGGGTTCTATTCCTTGACTCAGAACGGTGTTTACAGAATCCTTAAAAGCCCATACTTTTTCCATCCAGACATAGGGTGCCGGAGCAAATAGCTCATTAATCATAAAAAAGACAGCATTATTAATGGCGGTGGGTCCAGAGAACTGCTCAGGCCCAATATCATAATCTTCAGGTCTTTTGTATTCCTGAATTTGGCCACTCAAAGTTTGGTATTCTGGATAGCCGGGAATCATGGCCTCATATGCAGCCAGGTTTATGTAGGCTAGGTTTCTAGCGGCCACATTTGGGGTATATCCGGCTGTTTGCTCTAACAAATCAAAAAGGATGACATGCCACTTCACCAGAAGGTCCGAGGTATTGAAATCGTAGGTTTTAGGAGGCAATACAAATTCAAATTCTACCAGGTCGGTTTCGTCTCTGGCTTGATAATTATCAGCTGTAATGATTTGAGAAAAGCTAGAAAAGGAGAGTATCACTAGCGTGAAAAGGAAGCTGTATTTTTTTATCATTTATCTCTAAGAATGATTTTTATAAAGCGTAAAAATAGCGAATATTACATTCTATTCGAGTTTAGAATCTGTACTTAGTTTTGGTTATGTAAGTCCGTTTGACAAAATATCCCTTACTATTTTTTTAACCATAGGCCCTTGATTCTACTCCATATTTTATACCTGAAATATACCTCATGCCCTCAAAAAAACTCTTCCTTTTAGATGCTATGGCTCTTATATATAGAGCTCATTTTGCTTTCAGTAAAAATCCTAGAGTCACCACTTCGGGAATGAATACTTCGGCTGTTTTTGGTTTTACCAATACGCTTTTAGAAGTCCTGAGGAAAGAAAAACCTAGCCATCTGGCTATTGTGTTTGATAGAAAAGAACCCACTTTTAGGCATATTCAATATCCAGAGTATAAGGCCAACAGAGAAGAAATGCCAGAGGATATTGGTATAGCTATTCCGCTGGTGAAGCGGCTTGCTAAATGTATGAATATTGCCCTCTTAGAATTAGCTGGTTTTGAGGCGGATGATATCATAGGAACAGTGGCCAAACAGGCCTCTAAAAAAGATTTTGAGGTATTTATGTATACACCCGACAAAGATTACGGTCAACTGGTGGAAGAACATATTTATCTCTATAAACCAGCATTTTTAGGTAATGGAATAGAGGTACAGGGTATTCCTGAGATTTTGGCTAAATGGGATATTGAGCGTATCGATCAAGTGATTGACATGCTAGGTCTAATGGGCGATAAAGTGGATAACATTCCAGGTATAGTGGGTGTAGGTCAAAAGACGGCCGTAAAATACTTGAAGGAATATGGCACCATAGAGGGTTTATTAGAACACGCGGATGATATCAAGGGGAAGATAGGAGAGAAGGTAAGGGCAGGAAAGGCGGACGCTATTTTGTCAAAGGAACTCGCCACCATTGATATTAATGTGCCTATTGAGTATACAGAAGAAGACCTTGTTTTAGAGGATTATAATAAAGAAGAACTAGCTGAATTTCTGGATGAGTTGGAGTTTAGAACACTCAAACGACGAATGATGCCTGAAGCTGGTGATACTCCTGCTTCAAGTGCTGCACCAAGGAAAAGTAAGGCAAAAAAGACCACAGATGCTTCGCAAATTAGCATGTTTGATAGCTACGCCGCTGAGCTGGAACCTATTGTGGAACCTACGGAAAGAGAAACCATTCACACCAAAAAACATGCATACTACTGCATGGATACACCTGAGAAGAGAGCCGAATTAATTAAATATCTCCTAGCTCAAGAAGAATTCTGTTTTGATACTGAAACCACAGATGTGGATGCGTTTGACGCTGAGTTAGTAGGGATGTCTTTTGCGTATAATGTAGGCGAAGGCTATTACGTACCAACTCCTGCTGATAAAGAAGAAACACTGAAAATATTAGAGGAATTTAGACCTGTATTTGAAAGTACCAAAGTTGGTAAAATTGCCCAAAACTTGAAGTACGATGTCTCGGTTTTGAAAAACTATGGTGTGGAGGTTTACGGCCCTCAGTACGACACCATGTTAGCACATTATCTTTTAGAGCCGGACCAGCGTCACGGTATGGACTTACTATCTAGCCTATATTTGAATTATGAGCCTGTTCATATTGAAGAACTTATAGGAAAGAGGGGTAAGAAGCAGGGCAATATGCGAGACGTGGATGTGGACACGGTGAGTAAATATGCTGCCGAGGATGCTGATATTACCCTTCAGCTTAAACATGTCTTAGACAAGGACTTAAAAGAAAGGAAATTAACTGACTTATTACAAAAAGTAGAGATTCCATTGGTTAATGTCTTATCTGAAATGGAAATGGAAGGCATTAATGTAGATGTTCAATCACTGAATGAACTTTCAGAAGTTTTGGGGAGAGATATTTTATCCGCTCAAACCGACATATTTGAGTTGGCTGGAATGGAGTTTAACGTGGGTTCACCAAAACAATTAGGGGAAGTGCTTTTTGACCATCTTAAGATAGATGTAAAGCCAAAGAAAACCCCTTCGGGTCAATACGCGACAGGAGAGGAGATATTATCCAAATATGAGAACGAACATGCAATAGCACGAAAAATCTTGGACTTTAGGGAATTGAGTAAACTCAAAAGTACTTATGTAGACGCACTTCCTGCATTGATAAATAAAAAAACGGGAAGGATTCATACTTCCTATAATCAGGCTGTGGCAGCCACAGGTAGATTAAGCTCTACAAATCCAAATCTCCAGAATATTCCGATAAGGACTGAGCGGGGTAGAGAAATAAGGAAATCTTTTGTGCCGAGGGACGAGAACTATAAAATTTTATCTGCCGATTATAGCCAAATAGAATTAAGAATCATGGCAGCTTTTAGCGAAGACGAATCCATGGTGACAGCCTTTAATAATAATGTGGATATTCACTCGACTACAGCCAGCAAGGTATTTCAAGTAGATTTGGCGGATGTTACTTCTGACCAGAGAAGAAAGGCAAAAATGGTCAACTTTGGAATCATTTATGGTATTTCAGCTTTTGGCTTAGCCCAAAGGTTAGGTATTTCTAGAGGTGAGGCCAAAGAGATTATAGACAACTATTTTGAGCAGTTTCCGGGAGTGAAGTCCTACATGGACGAATGCATCAATAAAGCCCGAGAAAACGAATATGCAGAGACTATTTTGGGCAGAAGGCGTTACTTGCCAGACATAAATTCTAGAAACCAAACTCTCAGAGGTTATGCAGAGCGAAATGCAATAAACGCTCCTATACAAGGGTCCGCGGCTGATATGATAAAGTTGGCTATGATAAATATTCATGCATGGATGAAGAAGGAGAAACTTAAATCTAAAATGCTACTTCAGGTTCATGATGAATTGATTTTTGATGCCCATTTGTCTGAAATTGACCTGCTTAAAGAAAAAGTACATGAATTGATGATAAATGCCATTCCATTGAAAGTGAAGTTAGATACTGGATTAGGAATTGGAGATAATTGGTTAGAGGCACATTAAGAGGCTAGAGCTTGATTTTGAATCTATAAATACTATTTAAAATGGAAAAGAAGTTGTTCGGGTTAGTTCTGGTTTTATTATTTATCTCTTCAATGTTAATTAGTTCCTATGGCCAAAATGTAGAACATACCCATGGGAATGATTCTCACAGTCATGATTACGCACACTTAGATTCTTTAATGGGTGAGTTTACAAACCATAAACTTCTTTTTCCGAGTAGTGTGCCTGATAGAATAATTTTAAACCTTACCGAGAATCCAAATACGTCAGTTGCAGTAAACTGGAGAACCTCTTTAGGTATTTCTGATGGTTTTATTGAGTATGCAGAGTCAACACATGGTCCGGAATTTAGAATTAAACCAACTAGAATTAAGGCAGACCTGGAGACACTAATTGTAGAAAGCGACGGTGAACCTTTGGTTAAAGCAAATTATCATTCAGGGATTATTTCAGACCTAGAACCGGGCCAAAAGTATGTTTATAGAGTGGGGTCTGGAACTCATTGGAGCGAATGGTTTCAAATTACCATGCCTGGTTTAGACTCACCAATTTCGTTCGTATATTTTGGAGATGCTCAGAATGATGTGAAATCCATGTGGTCAAGGATAATTAGAGAGGCATACCATACGATGCCTCAAATAGATTTTATGTTACACGCGGGTGATTTGATAAACAGATTCGATAGAGATATAGAATGGGGAGAATGGTTTCATGCTGGTGGATTTATTCATGCCCAAGTACCGAGCATCATGACTCCTGGCAATCACGAGTATCGCAATGTGAAGCTTTCGCCACAATGGAGGCCCCAGTACAATTTACCTCAGAATGGAGTCAAAGGTTTAGAAGAAACTTGTTATGAAATTAATTATCCGGAGCTAAAAGTTATATCGCTGGATGCCGAGCAAATTGACGAGTCTGAATACTTTAGAAATGCTCAAGCTGCGTGGTTGGATTCAATTTTGACCCATAATCCCAAAAAATGGACTGTAGTAACCTTGCACTATCCTGTTTTCTCAACAAAACCCAATCGGGATAACATAACCTTACGAGAGACCATTAAGCCTATCTTTGACAAGCATAAAGTGGATTTAGTCCTTCAAGGCCATGACCATGCCTATGGAAGAGGGAATGTGGTATCAGGTGCTAATCTGAAATCTAAAGAGGCTGGAACGATGTACGTGGTTTCGGTTAGTGGCCCGAAAATGTATGACATGACATATGACGAAAGCTGGATGGAAAGAAAGGCGGAAAATACACAGCTTTTCCAAATCATTACCGTAGAAGACGATGTGGTTAAGTATAAGTCGTTTACGGGTAGAGGGGATTTGTATGACGCATTTGAATTAAAGAAAAACGGAGAGAATCCCAATATTCTTACAAATCAGATTCCGAATACGCCCGAAAGGAGGCATTCAAAGAACTAGCGAGCCATAGATTCTTTATTTCTGCAACTTAAAAAAGGCACCCTTCATGTTGAAGAGTGTCTTTTAACTTCGTGGTCGACTTTCTTTTAACTCATGACTGGAACAGGTGGGATTTCGATGTTCATATCTATTTCCAGAGGTGCTGTCTTTTCCTCCCAAACGAATTTGAAGATGTTCTTAGCTAGGTCGATTTTCTTTAATTTTTCAGTGGCAAATTCATTGTTATGGCTTATAATGCGGGCCTTCATCGTTTCTACAGCTGTTAAGAATTCAGATTGCTCTTCTTTACTAAGGTTTTGGAACTTGCCTGTTGAGATATAATATGAATTCACCACCTCTTTAAACGTGTGCCACGCATTTTGATTAACACGCTTATTATATTCACTAGAGATTTGAGGATTCTCATTTACTAGTCTATCCGCTGCCTTTGAATTTAGAGATATTGTGAAGACTCCTAAGATTAAGATGATTGTGGTTGCTAAGTTTTTCATTATAGTATTTGTTTTGTTTTTTTAATTGAATTGCTACTTTGACATCATCTACCTCCTGAAGGTTTAGTCAGGTTTTAGTGTATTCTACCAATCATAGACTTCACTCTACCAAAGGTCTAAAACAGGCTACCGATGGCTTGAAAAATTTCTAGTGGTTCGCATTGATTTGTAAGTCCCCCTTCCTGGTGGCAGTATTGTATGAGTAAAGCCCTTGTATACCCATTGTGAATTACATGGAATACAGTTCAAAAAGGGAGAGAATAATAGATATGCCTTTTGGGCTGTAAGTTTTTTGAAGAATCTTTGAGGAGATGATTGTTTTAAAACGTATTCATTTTATCTTTGCACTCGCTTAAGAAGCAGGGCAAATGGCTCACCACAGGGTTACCGGTTAATTTGAGCACTAGACAGACTCTAAAGTATTTGAGACCGTCGACAAAGAAGAAAGACAAACCTCAAATTGTCAAACAATTAGGGCCTATAGCTCACAACTCGGTTGGCGGTTGATTAGAGCAATCGATTAAAAGGTTAGGTTGAATTAAGGAAGACAAACCTCAAACTGTCAAACAATTAGGGCCTATAGCTCACAACTCGGTTGGCGGTTGATTAGAGCACCCGATTAAATGGTTAGGTTGAATTAAGGAAGACAAACCTCAAACTGTCAAACAATTAGGGCCTATAGCTCAGTTGGTTAGAGCACCTGACTCATAATCAGGTGGTCCATGGTTCGAATCCATGTGGGCCCACTTAATAATCAGAGAGTTACGAAGAAATTTGTGACTCTCTTTTTTTTGATACATACAGTATACATACATATTGCTTTGAAATATGGGTCATTATTTAAAAAATAAGCCAGATTTTTCGGAAATAATAGTTGTGCCTGATGAGCCAGCTGATGAAGAATCAATAGAATATGGAATTCGTTATTCCGAAGTCCATAATAACCATGAATTAAAAGGTACAATAGATAACATTTATTCAGAACTGCTTCTGGAACGACTTCGTGTAAAACATAAAACTGACTCCATTGATTTTATCGCTTTTCAGTTAAGGCTATCCAGTAATCCCAAAAGATGGTTCAAGGATCTTAAAAAGCTTATTGATTTTGTTCAAAATAGCGGAAATGACGCGGCACAAATTTTATGGGAAATTCAACTTTCTCATCTAAAAGAAGTTATAGCAAATTTTGATAAAATTGCGACTTATTCAATTGATAATTCGGATGTGTTCGATAATGAAATTAACAAAGTAGATAATAAAGTAAAAGGTGAATTAATCTCAATTAAGAACGACGAATTTCTGCCTATAAAAGGCGAAATTCAGAGAGTAAGATTATCAAAAATCAAGTATTCTGCAATAGCGAAGCCCGAAGCGTTTTCTGAAGTTGAAAAATACCTTTATAAGAAAGGAATTATCGATATAGATTATCAATTCATTAAAAGCAAAAAGAATTCGAACAGCAAACTACTAGGACTGGTTGTTAGATTTCTTTTCATAAATGACTTTTTTAGAAAGAATACTGTAGGTTATAATAAAGAAATTAGTCTAAATATAGTACGAGAATATATTGAAAACAGATATTCTACAGATTTAAAACAACAAGTTAGACGCTCTAAAGATGAAGATTTCGAATTGCTATACAGGAAACTTCCTTTTTTCGACAAGTCCTTAAAACTATAGTAATACCACATTATTTTCATTTAATACCATTTTTTTTGCACTTAATACTATCCCACCGACTACTGTAATATCATTCATAAAGTCAATCTATTGATTATAAGTAGTATATGTTGGTATTATCTATCTTCAAAGTTAATACCTAATCAGATTTTGGATATTTGTTCCGTCTTCTATTGAGAAGATGACTTAACCGGTTAAGTCCATTTTTTAATTCCTAAACAGAACAAAAATATGGACGATATATTATCACGTCTTAACAAAATCGAACAGCTCATTATTGAGCAAAATTCTAGTACAAAAGAAGCCTTGAATTTCAAGGAAGCTTGTGAATACTTAGAAGTTTCTTCGTCGACTGGATATTCCAGCTCAAAGGATACCACCTATTCCGGGCGAAAGGAGGCCAGTGATTCCGGCTGAAAGGAGGCCACTTTGGGCTTGAGTTTTTAGATGATTTGTTGGTAATCTTGTAGGTATCAA
>JBLHOT010000005.1:0-92782 GCA_047623945.1 Arcticibacterium sp.
TGGTCTTTGGAGAATTTTTCAAAACAGCCTCGAGTTTTTCGAGGCCCACATATCCCCCACCCACGATCAAGAGGTTCATTTGTTCTAGCTTTAAGAAAATGGGAAATAAGTTATTCATAAAATAAAGTTCATAAAAAAAGGGATGCCTCTCAGCACCCCTTTCGTATTAATTCTCTGAAATGACTAGAAAATCTTAGATCTTCTATCTACAATCTCTGCCGCTTCGCGAACAGCCTGATCGGCTGCCTGAGCATTTCCATATACGCCTACTTTTTGGCTGATATCATCCTTATATTTAGAATAGTCAGCAATTTCAGGTGCTAAAGTCTCGTCTAATTTCTTCATTATGAAAACACCATTGTCTCCAGCAAAAGGCTTAGTACTTTCATTTACTTTCATACCAAATAGCTTTCCTATGGCTACACCATCAATGCCGGCACTATTCAACATACCTGTAAGCATATTAATGTCTGTTACAGACTCCAACAGTGCACCTGCACCATAAGACTTAGCAATAGCCCCAAAGTCGCCAGAAGCACTACCTAATTTGGTTATAAGTACATCAGCTTTTTTCTGGTTTCTAACCTTCGCTTCTATCTGCAACTTGAAATCAGCTGCCTTAGGGCTTTCCTTATCAGAAGCCGCCTTCAAACCAGCAATAACATAAGTATCTCCTAAGACAAAAACTCTATCTGCTACATCTCCTACTTCTATTTTACTATCATAAGCCCACAGTACTATTTCTCTAGCATCCTGAAGAGAACTAAAACCAGTAGCTGAAGCAGAAACTCTTTCAGCAGACAGAAGCACTAAATCCCCGTCCGCTTCCACAGCGGTCTTCAGTTGATCAATAGTCTCCACACCAGACCTCAATGACTCAGCCAACTGATAAGTATCATTCAATGTGATTTCAGATGGTTCTAAAATTTTAGTGATGGCAGCTATCTTGTACCTAACATTTGACTTTGCCTCTGTCACCTTAACTATATGAAATCCAAAATCAGTTTCAATTAACCTTGGTATTAGGCCAGTGCCCGCGTGAGCAAACACTGCTGTTTCAAAAGCAGGTATCATTTGTCCGTTGTTGCTAAAAAAGCCTAAATCTCCACCTACTTGGGCTGTTCCATCTGTTCCATTAATTCTCGCCAGAGCTTCAAAGTTTCCACCGCCTTTAATTTGAGCCAGTAGATTTTGAGCCTTTACTCTAGCCTCTGCTTTAGATGCATCATCTGCCCCTTCTGCACGAATCAATATATGAGATGCTCTCAAGGTACTCAAAGTATCTTGCTGTGTACCTTGGTACTTATAAATACTGTAATTCTGACCTTCTTTGATGGGACCTATTAAACCTCCTACTATTGAGGTACTTATCGCCGCTTTTAACTCGTTTGACACTTCTGCCGCACCCCAAAGTTTAGGGTTATTAACATCAGAATTAGCAGACGCAAAGGCATCTGGGTTTTGAGCAGCCGCCAGACCTCTTGCGAGATCATTAATTTCTAACTGAAGGTTTGCAGAGTCTTCCGCAGAAGGCAATACTTGATATAGTACATAGTCTATAGAACGGCTATCTATTCCCTGAAACTCATTTGAGTACTTACTGTAATACTTCTCTACTTCATTACTTGTCACAGCAACGGTAGAATCCAAAACGCTGTAGAAAGGCACATAAAGGTACTCCGCAGATGCCTTATTGTTTTGCACCTCGTATTCTTTTTTTGCTTCGGCAGTTGTTATATAATCACCCGCACTCACTAGGTTCTGATATTTCTCACTTTTTCTAATTTGTAGCAAACTAGATTTGAAATTATCCCAAACCAATTGCTGACCCGGAGGCAATGTTTTGTTTGCTGCTGCATTTATAAACTCTCTATGCTGAGAAGCATTAAATACACCCGTTTGAGGATCTGTGAATTGTTGACGAATAAAAGGATGCAGATTTTTAGTACCCTGAATCATTTCTCTTAACTCATCAGGAGTAACATCAATACCTAGGGCATCATATTCATCTTGGAAAGCATTGCTCTGAACCAGCTGCTCCCATACCTGCTCCCTAATATTTTTTAGTTCTTGCTCTGATGCAGCTCTTCCTGTAGAAAGCTCTTGTTGCTGACGCTGAGCATCTACGAGCTTGGTAAACTCTTGTCTATCAATCCCAACACCATTTATCTCTCCCACTTCCTGTTGACCACTACTTCCAAAAGACTGACTTGTAAAGTAATCGCCAATGATAAATGCGAGTAATGCTATCGTCAAAATCCCTATAGTAAGGGCAGAGTTTTCTCTAATTCTGTTAATTAATGCCATTCTAAAATTTTAAATAAAATTTATCCATCGTTATACAGTCCGCAAAAACGAGTCGCAAAAATAGGTAGATTCCAAATGATTATCAAAGAAATCTAATTTTGATCTCTCGGCATGGTTAATTGAAATATTTCGTAGCGAAATAGGCTGCTAAAATCCTTTGCCAATCGTTTTGGTTTTAATTCTACACAGAAACATATCGGCTGTTATATAAAGTACAGATCCATCATCTCCCCATGCACAATTTGAGGTGGCCTGCCCCGTATCTATTCTTCCTAACAACTTACCATGTGAAGTTAGCACCATAATTCCTCCAGGACCCGTACAAAAAATATTTCCAGAAGCGTCAGTCTTTAGACCATCAGGGAGTCCTACCAAACCTTCCTTCACCATATCGGTGGCATCAAAAAGCACCTCGCCTTTGCCTAATTCTCCATCCTTTAAGATAGGATAGGACATCACAGTCGCCCTTTCAGGGTCAGATTGAGCCACATAAAGCACACTCTCGTCGGGAGAGAGAGCCACACCATTAGGTCTGGTCAAATCCTTTATTACGGCGGATAAGTTACCATTAGGGTCAATTTTATATACTCCAAAAAAATCAATCTCTCTATCTTTGGAATCTTCTCTGCCATTTAAGCCATATGGTGGATCTGTAAAAAAATAAGTCCCATTAGATGCCTGCACTACATCATTAGGACTGTTGAAACGTTTTCCTTCCCAATTGTCCGCCAACGGATATTTGCCTCCTGGGCTATTCAAAGGCATCTTAGTCAATCTTCTATCCCCATGTTCGCAGGCCACTAAGTCACCCGTATTGTTGATGATGAGTCCGTTACTTCCTGGCTCAGAACTGTATGGAAGCTTCCCTGTATATCCGGATGGTTTTAAGAAAATGCTTAGAGCCTCTCCCTCCTTCCATTTATAAATGGTGTTCTCTGGCACATCTGAAAACAACAGAAACTCTCCTTCTTTGCTCCAGACAGGGCCTTCTGACCAGGTGAAGCCACTCGCCAACACTTCTATTTGGGCGTCCTTACTTATTAATTGATAAAACCCGGGGTCTTCAACAACAAGTTTTCCAATTTTCTTTTGCTGGGCATGTAGACCAAATGAAGTTATCATAAGTAGCGTTAATGTTTTTAAACTAGGCATATATAAAGAATCAAATTTTACTTCTCAAAAATATAAAACCCATTCCACAATATCGGTTTTGTTTTACTTCTTATCCATATGTAATTTTAACCAAGCCAAAAAAACAAGCCGGTGATCTTAGACTACGACGCAGAAAGAATAGAGCCCAGAACGATATCAGACCTAGAAAGACTAGTATCTAAAGGAGAGGGCCTCAAAATTGAATTTAAATTCAAGGCCAAGCATCCAGATAAAATCATTCGTGAGATGGTGGCCTTTGCCAATACGTCTGGAGGAATGCTATTTTTAGGAGTGGATGATGATGGCGGGATTCCTGGAGTCACCTTTGCAGATGAAGACGAGTATGTAATGGTCAGGGAAATTGAGAAAGGCATTTCTCCAAAACTCACTTATGCTATTGAAAGAGTTAAGCTTCCAAAAGAAAGGGAAGTACTCATCTTTCATTTCAAAGAGAGCGAAGATAAACCACACAAGGTACTAGAAGAAGGAAGTCAAAGAGTCTATGTAAGGGAAGCCGATAAAACTATTCAGGCGAGCAAGGAGATCCGGGAAATCCTTAAAGGCCTCAAAAAAAACAAAAGTCTTAGGTTTGCCTATGGAGATAAAGAACGCATGCTCATGAACCACCTAAAAGAGCACAGGTCCATTACCCTTAATAAGTTTGCTAAATTGGCTAATATTCCTCTAAAGCAAGCCTCTAGAACCCTCATCCTTATGGTGCTCACAAATGTCTTAAACTACAGAGCTATGGAAGAGGAAGATTTGTTTTTTCCTGTTTAAATACGCTCGCCCACCACTACTTCACTCATGCTGTCCAAATCTAGATACTTTGTGGCCATTTCTAAGATATCTTCCGAAGTCACAGTGTTAATATTAGTGATGAAATCATTATAAAATCTTACATCCAAATCATAGATGATGAGGTTTTTGTGCTTATCCACAATCTCAAAAGCCGTGGTTAGAGATCCAGCAAAACTACCGCACATATAATTTTTAACAGCCTCTAACTCTTCCTGACCGATGGCCTTCGTTTGCAGTGTTTTTATTTCCTTACCAATTTCATCAAATGTATCGGCTGTGTTTTCTTTAACCACATCTGATCCAATCAACAAGTAACCAAATCCGTCTAATGGTGTAAAAGAAGATGAAATACCGTAGGTATAACCTTTATCCTCTCTTATATTCTTCATTAATCTACTCCCAAAATAGCCTCCAAAGGCCGTGTTAGTAACTAGCATTTTGAAAAAGTCGGGATGTTTTCTGTCAAACATTGGCTTTCCCAACCTGATAGTAGACTGCATTTTGTCTTTCAGCTCCACCAGCTCTTGTTTCTGCGGAAACACTAGGGGATAAGTGAGATTTAGAGCTGCATTTGATATATAATTTACTTGGCCAAAGGTATTTTTTACGGCTAATTCTTCCTTTGCACCTACATTCCCAGAAAGAAATATTTTAAAAGCCCTTCCCTGGATATTGTCTTGATAAAAATCTAGCAGATCTTTTCTGTTAACAGCCTCTAAGTCCTCTTGATCTAGCGTTTTACCATATGGATTCTCCTCACCAAAAATCAGTTTCTTAAAAGCCCGACCGGCCAAGAAAGTGGATTTGTCCATATTTAGTTTCAAACCCTGCAAGGCTAACTTTTTCTGAAGCTCTATTTCATCTTCAGGGAAGACCGCATTTTCCAAAATATCCTTAATAATGCTCAGATACTTTTCTATAAACCTCGGAATACCATATAATATAATGTGAAACCTCTCCACCCGAGAGCTTAATTCAACAAAACCTCCATACTGGTCAAGACCGGCCATCACCTCCGCCCCCGTTCTAGTGGTAGTGCCACCCAGCAATGTTTGAGAGAATATGGATGATATACCATTCTTCTTTTCAAAAGCTGAACCTGCATTAAAAATCAATTCGATTTTAAGTACATCTTGCTTAGCAAAACCAGCGGTGTAGAGCATTAAGTTATTTTGCAAGACTTCCTTTTTTATTTCTGGAAGCTCCATGGCTTGAATGGCTTTGAATGACGGAGCTTGTGTTCTATCTAGCATGCAGGTTTTTTGTACAAATATAGAGTCTAAAAAAAGAAAAGCCTTCCCATTTTCATGAGAAGGCTTCTATAAAGAATATCAGCTAATATTATTCAGCAACAGCTCCTTCAACTGCAGTAGCAGCATCTTCCATAGTAGCACTTGCAGAATCTACAACTGCCTCAGCAGCATCCATAGTAGCATCAGCAGCATCTTCTACAACAGCAGCAGCTTCTTCAGAAGCGTCTGTAGCAGAATCAGCAGAAGAACAAGCAGAGAAAGAAGCCATTCCGGCTAATAACATAACAGCGATTAATTTTTTCATCGTAACGTTTGATTTAAGAGTTATAAAATGAGATTCAAATTTAAGTAATTTTTAAGATTGTGGCCATTTCGCCTTATCTTTTCTTTAAAAAAAACTTAAAATGTGAGATTAATATAGCTTATTCTTAGCTAAATACCATTATGGGCGTAGCAATTGATAAATACCCGTAGATCTAAACGTGAAAAACCTATGTCCAAGAAAGTTGGCCATAAAGCTGACGGCCATGCCCGTCAAATGAGCTCCCTTCTCACGAAAGAAAGGGCTCAAGTCTCCAAAAAAAGGATTAATAATTTCCCGAAGTGAAATTATAGTAACTACTTCCTGAACTCCCAATGCTAATGCTGCTATGAAGAAAAACTTAAGCCATTCTCTGGAAGAGTTTCCTGAGTCTTGAGAGCCAAAGGCAAAGACTTTGGCGGGAAGAAAACTGACTGCTGTAGCAATCATATAAGCCCAGAATACACTCCAAAACAAGGCACTGCTATCTTCCAGACCTCTCTCTAAAAACCATGTTTTAAATGGAATTTGGGACAAAAAATTAACGGAAGCACCAAAGACTCCTGTTAGAAAAAAGTTAAAAAAACCTTTTATCTCTTTTTTGTTGATATGATTGAAAAGCACTTTCAATAAATTCCCTTTAGAATATTGAACGTAAAACGTTCGGAAATATTCCTAAAAGAATCGTGCCAATGGTACATAGAACCAATATTAACTTGCTAGAACCGTGTAAATGTACTTTTGGAAGCTCACCCGCCTTACTGAAACAATAAGAAATAGGCTTAAAATAGTAGTAAATGGAAATAGCTGACATCAGTACTGCCAATATCATAAACGCATAAAATCCTTTGGCAGCCACTCCGCTAAAAACAAAAAACTTTCCCCAAAAACCAGCAGTTAAGGGGATTCCTGAAAGAGAAAGTAAAGAAATGACTAAAACACCAGTAAGCAGGCCATTCTCCTTAGCTAAACCTGTAAACAAGTCAATCTTTTCATAGGGTCTTCCATTCTCTAGCCTATGTTTAGAAACAGCCATTAGTACCCCAAATCCTGCCACTGTAGCCAGCGTATAAGCAACTGAGTAAAACATGATCGTACCAGAGGCCTTTCCCATATCCCCTAGCAACGCCATTAACATGAAACCCGCATGAGATATACTAGAGTAAGCCATCATACGCTTAAAGCCGTCCTGTTTAACAGCCGTTACATTCCCTATAATCAATGAAAGGCAAGTAAGTATCGCTATAATTATCCACCAGAAATCTGAAATATCTTGAAAGGTGATGGATAGTATTCTATAAATGGCTACAAAACCAGCCGTCTTCACCACCGTAGCCATAAAAGCCGTAAAAATAGTAGGGGCTCCTTCGTACACATCTGGAGCCCAAAAATGAAATGGAGCAGCGGACACTTTAAATGTCAAGCCTATAAGCATGAACGTAAAGCCAATCCAAAGAAAACCGAGTTCCTCCGTATTTCTTCCTTCAAGCCCACTTAAGGCATGAATATCAAAACTGCCTTGAGAACCATAAAACATGGCTATTCCAAAAAGTAAAATCCCTGTAGCGAAAGCTCCCATTAGAAAATATTTTATGGCCGCCTCATTGCCTCTAATATTTCGTTTATCAGACCCTGTTAAAACATAAAGGGCTACAGACAAGATCTCTATTCCTAAAAAGAGCATGATGAGGTTTTCAAAAGAAATCATCATAATAGTGCCTATCAGGGAAAGCTGTATCAGAGCATAATATTCTGCTGGTTGTGCAAACTCAAAATCTTTGAAGCCTTCAGATAGCATAAGCACCAAAATGGCTGATGAGATAACAATTGAGCTAAAAAAAATACTTTCATTGTTTACCTCAATCATATTATTGAAATAGACGCCAGGGGCGTTCCAGTCTACAAAGCCCAAGCCTAAGGCCAAAACCATGAAGAAAATGGACAGCGGAAATACCAACTTTTTGTTTTCAGAAAAACCCAAAAATAAAGTCAAAAGTCCGGAAATCGAAAGTGAGATGATCGAATACATATTTCTTTAAATCTGCGTCAAATACTCTAATAACTGCACTGAGGCAGGCTCAGACATTTTTAAAATATAATTAGGGAAAACACCCATTATCAGTACCAATACCGAAATCACCAAAAGAACAACAGACTCTGAGCCACTGACATCCTTTATAGTTTGCCCCGAATCCTGTTTTTCGCCAAACATACTTTTTTGGAATAGCCTAAGCATATATACGGCTCCAAGAATGATGGATATACCCGCAATAACACCTAACAATGTATGGCTGTCAAATACTCCTTTCAAAAGAAGAAACTCTCCAACAAACCCATTAGTCAATGGTAAAGCCACACTTCCCAGTAATATTATCATGAAATATATGCTCAGTCTAGGGGCATCTTGTGACAGCCCTCCTAAAGACTCTAAGCTACGCACGCCGGTACGTTCAAAAATAATTTTAACCACAAAAAACAAGCCTACGGTGTTAACTC
Source organism: Arcticibacterium sp. (assembly GCA_047623945.1). Taxonomy (GTDB): domain Bacteria; phylum Bacteroidota; class Bacteroidia; order Cytophagales; family Spirosomataceae; genus Arcticibacterium. The sequence goes on from JBLHOT010000005.1 coordinate 8,311, forward strand.
CATGAGCCATCATCTGAAACATAGCTCCCTGCATACCTTCCAAAGTACCACTAAGTACACCCGCCGCCATTAAGCCTATGTGGGCAAAAGAACTATAAGCCAAAAGCCTTTTAAGGTTATTTTCTTTGACCGCTACTATGGAACCATAAATAAGTCCAACAACTCCCAAAGTCAATACAAACAGGCCATATTCCTTTACACCCATTGGCGAAAAGGGAAGTACCAGTCTTATTAAACCATAGACTCCCATTTTTGAGAGTAGTCCTCCTAAAAGCATAGTCGCAGCAGTTGGAGATTCCGAGTAGGCATTGGCCTGCCAAGTATGGAATGGAAAAAGAGGCATTTTGATTGCGAAGGCCAAAACAAAACCAGCGAAAAGTAAATATTGAGCGGTAGCAGGAAGGAATTCTATAGAAGCCACAATGGCTTGCATGTTTCCTGTTTGTGCTTTGGTATATAAATAAACCAACCCTACGAGCATAAATAAACTCCCCAAAACCGTGTAAACGAACATCTTGAAAGCAGCCTTTGTTGCTTTTGGACCTCCCCACTTAATAGAGAGGAAGTAAACAGGTACCAATGCTCCCTCAAAAAAGAAATAGAAAAGGAAAACATCCTGAGCCATAAAGACCCCAATTAATGCCACTTGAGTAAGTAAAATTAGTCCGTAAAATAAGGACGCATTCTCATACTTAATTTTAAAAGTACTCAAAACTATGAGCGGTATTAACAGGCATGTAAGACCTACCAATAAAAGACTAAAGCCATCTAAAGCGAAACTTAAAGACAGACCAAAGTCAGGAAGCCAAGGTGCACTAAAAGAGAGAGTGGACGCATCTCCGGTTTGAAAAACGGACAAGACGTAACCAAATAGCACGAGGTTTAAGCCAGAGAAGGCTAAAGCCACTTTTTTGGACAAAGCCTGCTCTGACTTATTGAAAATCATCAGACCTAAAGCACCTAAAAGCGGAATAAGTAGAAGTGATAATAGTAGCATTTATCCGTTAGTTATCGCTTTAAAGAAAGTACTGAAATAGTCAAGAATGCCATCGCCCAAATTAAAGATGAGGATAAACGCTATGGCCAAGGTCATAAGTAAAATATAGAACCCCGTGGTTCCTGTCTGAAGTCTTCCGAAGGCATTAGATGAAAACCTGATACCTTTTACTACTAAAATTATAAGGCCATCTATCCCCTTAGGGTCAAAAATTTCACCGAAGAAGTTTGACATTTTCTCAATGGGTTTCACGAAAAGTCTGTCATAGTTCTCGTCCAAATAGAATTTATCATACAGCACTTTCTGAAAACCACTCATCTCAATGTCATCTTTAGGAATAATACCTTTTCTAACATACAGAACATACGATAGTAGGAAAGCTGCCGCGGCCAATAAAACCGAAAAGCCCATCAAAAGCCATTCTACGCCATGACTCACCGTTATAGCTCCAAAGTCTTCTGAAGCCGATTTAGAGTAAATAAAAAGAGGGTCCAAAAAGTTTGACAAGGCATGTGGGAAATGGAAAATTTCCGGCATACCCATAAATCCTCCTATGACCGATAAGAGAGCCAACACAAGTAAAGGAATGGTCATAGACTTGGGAGACTCATGTACGTTTTTTTCTTGCTGGACCGTACCTCTAAAATGCCCCTTGAAGACTAGGAAAAACAACCTGAACATGTAAAAAGCCGTCATAAAAGAACTTAGCATGGCTATAGCCCACATCAGTTTATTATGCTGAAAGGCATGTACCAAAATCTCGTCTTTAGAAAAGAAGCCCGCGAAGGGAGGCAAACCCGAAATAGCAAGGGTACCAATCAGAAAGGTAATCGCAGTTATTTTGGTCTTGGACCAGAGCCCACCCATTTTTCGGATGTCTTGCTCATCGCCCATGGCGTGAATAACACTCCCTGCTCCTAAGAATAAGAGTGCTTTAAAAAAAGCGTGTGTAATGACATGAAAAAAGCCTGATGTGAAGGCCATTACGCCTAAACCTATAAACATAAATCCTAGCTGACTCACCGTAGAATATGCCAGCACTTTCTTAATATCGTTTTGAAAAAGGGCAATCGCAGCAGCTATCAAAGCCGTTAAGGTACCTATCCAGCCTATAAACTCTAGGGTGTCAGGAGATAGCGTGTACAAGATATTGCTTCGCACCACCATGTAAACACCGGCTGTCACCATAGTAGCAGCATGAATTAATGCCGAAACTGGCGTAGGTCCCGCCATGGCATCAGGTAGCCAAGTAAATAAAGGAATCTGAGCCGATTTACCCATAGCTCCAATGAACAGACAGAACGTAATAAACATTAAGGACAAAGACCCCGAAGTCATGTGAGAGGCTTGCTCAAAAACATTTAAATATTCTAGCGTTCCGAATTCTCTGAATATTAAAAAAACGCCTATTAGGAAACCTAAGTCTCCTACCCTGTTCATGATGAAGGCCTTTCGGGCTGCATCTCCAAAATCTGACCGTTTATTCCAAAAACCAATCAATAAATAAGAACAAAGCCCTACACCTTCCCAACCGATGAACATGATGAGGTAATTGGCTCCAAGAACCAATATTAACATGGAAAACAGGAAAAGGTTTAAATAGGAGAAGAACTTCCCCACGCCAGCATCGTGCTTCATGTACCCAGCAGAGTACAGGTGTATTAATGAACCCACTCCCGTAATCACAAAGAGCATCAATATGCTCAGCTGATCAAGCTGAAAGGCAAAGGAAACATGAAGGCTTCCAACACTTATCCAATCAAAAAAAGTATAGATAACAGGACTGCCCTGAAACTCTACAAAAACCACCACCGTACAGAGAAAAGAAAAGAAGGAAGCGGCTATACCGATGGGAGCTACGAGATTCTGAGGGATTTTCTTAAAACCTAGTCCATTAATCAGAAAACCGATGAATGGGAAAAGAGGTATTAATGGAATCAGCGACATATATGTTATTCTGGATTATATTTTTAACCTCTAAGTTTATCTAACAAACCAATATCTATGGATCTGATGTTTCTGTACAGCATCACTATAATGGCTAGGCCCACGGCTACCTCTGCTGCTGCCACAGCCATAATAAAAAACACGAAAATCTGGCCATTTGGGTCTGAACGATAAGAAGAAAATGCTATTAAAAGAAGATTAACGGCATTCAGCATAAGCTCTATGGACATAAAAATAATGAGGGCGTTTCTTCTAGTCAAAACACCTACTATGCCTATCACGAAAAGAATGCTTGCTAGTAAGACATAATTAGTCAAGGGTACTTGAGCAATGACGTCAGGAATTTGATTCTCCATAAATTTTCTTTTCAAGAAATATCCACAAAACTAGCCAATTTCTCCTTTAAGTTTAGGTCAGATTTAGCTTTTTTAGGGATTTATTTATGAGTTAAAAAGGCCTCCCGCCATGCTTAACTTCACCTCTGTTATTTTCCTCTTGGTATCCAATGGGAAATCACTATTCATCATCCAATCGTAATAGCCTTTTTCTTTGTTAAAAACATCTACTACTTTTTTGCCCTTATGTTTACCAAAATTGAAGACAATATTATCTTCCGAGTCATAGGCCATTCTTGCAGCAAAATCTACCATTTTACCAGAAGTGAATTCATGTAAGGCCTCTATGTCGTTTTTGACGGGCTCTATTTCTTCTCCTTTTTGGGTTGTAATTTTAACTCCCTCGTACTTTTCTATCTGAGCACAAAGCACTTCAAGTGTGGCCAAAGTATCTGCCTCTGCACTATGAGCGTTTATCAAATCCTTTCCACAATAAAATTTATACCCCGCCCCTAAAGTTCTAGGCTCCATTTGATGAAAAATTCTTTGAGCATCCACAAACTTCCTATTCTTAAGGTCAAAAATAGTGGTATCTACTCTCAGAAATTCTTCTACCAGCATAGGAATGTCGAATCTATTACTGTTAAAGCCCGCCAAATCACAGCCTTGAAGAAACTGAGCCATAGATTTGGCCATTTGCCTGAAAGTAGGCTCATCTTTTACATCCTCATCATAAATCCCATGAATTAAACTTGTCTCCAAAGGGATAGGCATTTCAGGATTTATCCTTTTGGTTTTCACCTCTACACTTCCGTCGGGCATCGCCTTAGCGATAGAAATCTCCACAATTCTATCTCGGGAGATGTTAGTTCCAGTGGTTTCTAAATCAAAAACAGCGAGAGGTTTTTTAAGCTTAAGTGAATGTGTCATGTTTACTGGTTTGTAAGTGCCAAAAGTTGTACCAAAGGTAAGGGAATTCATTTGGTGCTGTTAGAATGACTTTACTTTTATGACTCTCTAATACCCTTTAAAGTCTTTCAATGAGTGGAATTCCGAAGATAAAAGGCCGTGGTGCCCAACACAACAGTGCTAATAGATTTATTGGTAACACCGTCAGCTATGACGACGAATTTGCCTACAGCGATGAGGATAATTTTAGAAGTACAAAAACAAAGTTTCTAATAGAAAATGCCAAGAAAGTGGTAAACAGAATCAAAAGTCCTGATTTACCAAATGGCTTTTCTGTAAACCCTTACCAAGGCTGTGAACATGGCTGCATCTATTGTTATGCTAGAAATACACATGAATATTACGGCTATTCCGCCGGATTAGAATTTGAGCAAAACATCATTATCAAGAAAAATGCTCCTGAGCTTTTAGAAGAGGAATTCAATAAAAAATCCTGGAAAGTTGTTCCAATAATGTTTTCGGGAAATACAGATTGTTATCAGCCAGCAGAAAGACAATTTAAAATCACGAGAAAGCTACTAGAAGTCTGCCTAAAGTATAGAAATCCTGTTTCTATCATCACCAAAAATACTCTTATTCTTAGGGATAAATCTATTCTACTAGAACTGGCCAAAATGAACCTAATTCACGTCATCGTTTCCTTGACTTCTTTGAATGAGGAACTGAGACGGCTTATGGAGCCCAGAACAGCCTCTGCCCAAAGAAGACTGTCTGTGATACAGCAATTATCAGAAATGGGGATTCCCGTAGGGGTTAATACCGCTCCCATAATTCCGGGATTAAACGACCATGAAATTCCTGAATTGATAAAACAGGCTTCTCTAAACGGAGCTTGTTGGGCTGGTTATACGGTGGTAAGACTAAACGGATCCGTCGGTGAGATTTTCAGTGAATGGATTCATAAAAGCATTCCAAATAAAGCAGAAAAGGTCTTGAACCAAATTAAAGAAATGCACCGTGGCAGAATAAACGATAGTGATTTTGGTAGAAGAATGACAGGCGAAGGCATTTTTGCGGAGCACATCAAACAGCTGCATAGGCTCAGTAAAGCAAAATATCTGGCTGGCAGGTCTTTCCCTCCATACAATTACGACCTCTTTATTAAAGGCGGCCAGCTAAGGCTATTTTAGCCAATCTTTAACAGTAAGCCCAGGCATAGAAGGGAGAGCATTGGCATCTCCAATTAATTCAGCCTCGCTAAATTCAGCCGGAAGCCGCATGGTGTCTCCACTACACATCATTATTTCCAATACGCCATCCCAAACCAACATATCTCCTAAGATGAAAGCCTTCTGGAAAACAACAGGCTCTAGAATCTTTTTGTAAGGGCTATGTTCATCAGGCGTTATCTTATTTAGAAAACCCTCGACATCTAGCGACAACTCTTCGCTGTTAGATAGTTCTAAGTTTATTACTGGGTATTTGATTGTTATTATTTTCATTTTTTTAGCCAAAAAGGCCCTTGCTTAATTAAAAACAAAGGCCTTCTTTGAATCATTCAAACAGACTTCTCTGTTTTTAACCTGAGTTCGACATAAGAAAATCAGTTAACTCACTAACCTTAAACACTTTCAATGATACGTTTGTCACGATTTTGGTTTTATAGACCAAAATTCCGCCAAACTAGAGCACTCTTTAACACATTTGCGAGGGGTTTTACCCCTCGTTACCTATATATCGCTCCTCGGGAGCTTCAAAGGCTGTTCTTACATCGAACTCAGGTTTTTAGATACTAATCTTCCCAGTCCAAACTTCTTTCAATAGCTTTCTTCCAGCCTTTGAAATTAAAGTCTCTTTTTTTAGCTGTCATTTCAGATTTCCAAGTCTTATCCACACCCCAATTTTGCTTTAAATCATCAAAGCTTTTCCAATACCCTACAGCCATTCCTGCGGCATAAGCAGCACCTAGAGCCGTAGTCTCTATCATTTTAGGACGGATAACCTCCACATCCATGATGTCTGACTGAAACTGCATCAAGAGTTCATTTACCGTCATGCCACCATCCACTCGTAAAGATTTTATCTCTATGCCGCTATCCTTCTCCATGGCCTCTAATACATCCCTTGTCTGATAAGCCGTAGCTTCTAAAACAGCTCTTGCAATGTGTCCTTTATTGACAAATCGAGTTAAGCCGGCTATAATTCCCCTAGCGTTATTATTCCAATGTGGGGCATAAAGGCCAGAAAAAGCTGGCACAAAATAAGCCCCGCCATTATCGTCCACCGTTTGTGCCAAAGCTTGTACGTCCTCGCTGTTTTTAATCAAGCCTAGGTTATCTCTAAGCCACTGTACTAAAGCTCCCGCTATAGCTACCGAACCTTCTAGAGCATAATGTACCGGTTGCCCATCAAATTGATAAGCCACCGTAGTTAGCAAGCCATATTTAGAGGGTACGGCCTCCGTTCCCGTATTCATTAACATAAAACAGCCTGTTCCATATGTGTTTTTAGCCTCTCCTGGAGCATAACATGTTTGGCCTACCAAAGCAGCTTGTTGGTCCCCCAAAATTCCTGCTAAAGGCACACCTCTAAGCGGTTCAGATTTTATTTTTCCATAAACCTTACTACTGGGCATAATTTCCGGTAGCATAGCTTTCGGAATATTAAGCTTTGAAAGGATTTCATCCTCCCATTTCATGGTTTTAATATTCATAAGCTGAGTTCTGGACGCATTCGTCACATCTGTCAAATGCAAACCTCCATCTACACCTCCCGTCAAATGCCAAACAGTATAAGTATCCATGTTACCGAAAATTGCTTCTCCTTCCTCAGCAGCTTCTCTTACACCTTCTACGTTTTCTAAAATCCATTGAATTTTCAATCCGCTGAAGTAAGTAGCTAAGGGCAAGCCCGTCATTTGTTTGAACCAGTCTGAGCCAATGCTCTTCTCTAATTCGTCTACTTTTTTACCCACCCGGGTATCCTGCCAAACGATAGCATTATAATAGGGCTTACCCGTTTTTCGATTCCAGACCATCGCTGTCTCCCGCTGGTTTGTTATACCACAGGCCATGATATCAGATATCGAAATGTTTTCTTTGATTCTCGCATTGGCAATCACTTCTAAGGTATTCTGTCTAATCTCTTCTGGATTGTGCTCTACCCATCCTGCCTGAGGGAAAATCTGTTCGTGCTCTTTCTGGCCCACAGACACAATCTCTCCTTTTTTGTTGAAAATAATACAGCGTGTGCTGGTGGTTCCTTGATCTATTGATGCTATGTATTTCATATGAGGGTTAATTTTAAAGAATTGAAATTAGGGAAATAGTTTTGTCAAAGAAATTAGACATAAAAAAACCTCGAAGAAATAAATTCTTCGAGGTTTTAAATCTTTTATGAAACCTTAAGCGATTTCGAGTTCTTCTTCAGGAGCATACTCTCTGGTCACATGCTCTTCCCCCATAATTCTAAGCTTCAATTTAGCCGAGATATAATACATACATGGTACTAAAATCAACGTAAGAATAGTAGAGAATAATAAACCAAAGATGATTGTCCAAGCTAAGATATTCCAGAATACCGCAGAGTCTCCACCGATATGAACAATCCAATCCAGGTCTACAAATAAAGCACCGAAGTCGAAGGCTAAGCCAACGGCTAAAGGCACCATACCCAGTACTGTAGAAAACGCCGTTAATAATACAGGAGTAAGTCTGGTAGAACCCCCTTCTATAATAGCTTCCCTTAGGCCATAACCTCTTTTGCGAAGCTCCTCTATAAATTCTATCAGAAGAATACCATTCTTAACGACAATACCAGAAAGGGCGATAATACCTACTCCAGACATTAATATGGAAAATGTTTTGTCAAAGGCGATAAAGCCTAGAAGCACTCCTATTAAACTTAAAACTATAGTAAAGAAAATAATCAAAGGCTTCACAACGGAGTTAAACTGAGCCACTAATATTAAATAGATAATAATATAAGCTATCATCAAAGCTTTTAATAAAAACGCCATGGTCTCTGCTTGCTCTTCTTGCTCTCCTCCTTGACCAATAGAATAGCCAGATGGCAATTCTATATCCGCTATCTCGGCCATAACGAGAGGATTTATCTCATTAGCCTTATCTGCATACTCTGGAGTCATGTCTGAGCTTAGCGTTATGGTACGCATGGCATCCGTTCTATTTATTTGACTAAACGTAGTAGAGTAAGAAATATCTGCCACAGAAGACAAAGGAACAGATCTTAGCACGCCACCCATATTCATATCTCTGAAAGTGATGTTCATGCTTAAAAGTTGTTCTATCCCACTTCTATCATCAGGTTTAAGACGTAACTGAATAGGATATTCATCATCATTGTCACGAAATTTAGAAATTTCCTGACCAAACAATGCTGTTCGTAAAGCCATGGCAATAGTCTGAGTGCTAATACCCTCTCTTGATGCTTTTTCTCTATCAACATTTACAACTATTTCTGGCTTATTGGTAACCAAGTCAGATTTCAATTCATCTATTCCCGGAATACCAGAGGCTTCTACTTTCCTAAGGACCTTCTGTTCAATATCACGCAAGACATCAAAGTCTTCTCCAGTAATTTGTAAAGTAATAGGCTTTCCTGTTGGAGGGCCATTGCTCTCTCTTTCTACTGAAATTTCTGTAGCAGGGATATCCTGTAAGGCTTCTCTAACTTTACTCAATAATTCCTGAGAAGAAACACCATGTCTTTCTGTTTTACCTACAAATGCTACGGTAGTTTTAGATTTATGTGGTGTGTCTGATCTGTCTGGATTCATGGCATCACCTGCATTTTTACCCACGTTGGTAATGACAGAGTTTACCACATCCAAAGCATCGTTTTCTTTTAAAACGTTAAAGACACGCGACTCTATTTCCTTACTTACCTCATTGGTTTTTCTAGCATCTGTCCCTATTGGCATTACATTGTAAACATAAATATAATCGGGCTCTGCAGATGGGAAGAAAATAACCGTAGGATTAGAAATCCCTAATAAAACGAAGGTACCTATTAACAAAACTAGAGAAGCTACCACAGCCCACACGGGTCTCCAACCATCCAATACCCAATTAATAATTTTACTATAGCCTACTTTTAGGCTAGGTAAGAATCTCTCTTGAAAAGGAATAATCAGTTTAGGTGTTAGTATAAAGTGATTAAATACATACAAAATAGCGATGAACACTAAGAAATTCGCAAGGCCAAAGAATGTCCCGCTACTTGCTACCGCAGATAATATGTAGAGTATTAAGGCCAAGCCTCCTAGTACACCTAATGGCCTTACTAATGGCTTAAAGCCAGATTCTATATCCTTATCCTCTTCTTCACGCTTCATAAAGGTGATAACGAAAACGGGATTCATCACATAAGACACTATCAGCGATGCTGTTAGTGTAAATATGAGTGTATATGGCAAGTATTTCATGAACTCTCCTACCATACCGGGCCAAAAAAGTAAAGGAAAAAACGGTGCTATGGTAGTAGCAGTTCCTGCAAAAACGGGTAAGAACACCTCCGAAGCAGCTAGTTTTACAGCCTCTTTAATGCTCAAATTCTTGTGCTTATTAAAGACTCTATGTGAGTTCTCCACCACCACAATAGCATCATCTACTACTAGACCTAATCCCAATAAAAAAGCAAAAAGGACAATCGTATTTAGCGTAAAGCCCATCAGCATGAGCGGGTAAAAGGCTAACAATGCCGATAAAGGCACAGAAAGTCCCACAAAAATGGCGTCACGGACACCCATGAAAAACATCAATACCAACACTACGAAAATAAAGCCTAAAACCACTGTATTAATCAGTTCGTTAAGGTCTGATTTAGTACGGATGGATTGGTCCGCAGTGACGGTAACCTCTAAGCCCGCTGGAGATCCAGCCTTAAATTCATCCAAAATTACATTAATAGCTTCAGAGGCTGCCAAAAGGTTCTCTCCTCCTCTTTTGACCACGTTTAAGGTAATAACTGGTTTATTATTTAATCTTGCAAAATCTTGTCTATCTGCATGTGAATCAACAACCTCGCCTATTTCATATAGTTTTGCAGTAGCTCCTGTACCAGAACTTACCACTACATTTCTTATCTGGTCCACAGACTCAAACTCGCCTTTAACACGAAGTGTACGTCTTACATTTCCAACATTTAATTCGCCACCAGAAATATTAATATTTTCTCCTTGTACCGCTTTTTGTATATCATAAAACGCCAATCCGTAAGATTGCATTTTTTGCAAATCAAGGTTGATCTGAATTTCTCTATCCAAAGCCCCAACAATATCCACTCGGGTGATTTCTGGAAGTGCCTCTATATCATCTTGAATCCCCTCTGCATAAGCTTTGATATTTTCCAAAGGAAAATTACCTGAGAGGTTTATATTCATAATCGGCAGTTCTGATATGTTAACCTCCAGAGCTGTTGGGTCTTGTGTTAAATCTTTAGGCAAATCTTTTCTGGCCTTATCAATAGCACTTTTAACTCGTTCTTTGGCAATCTCTACAGAAACATCCGTGTTGAATTCTACTATTATGACGGATACATCTTGTAGTGCGTTTGACTTTATTCGCTTAATTCCTTGCTCAGACTTAAGTTGCGTTTCAAGCGGCTTATTAATGAGGTTTTCTATATCCGCAGGAGCTGTACCCGCATAAACGGTATTGACATAAATCTGAGGCACTACCACCTCTGGAAACTGTTCTTTAGGTAAACTATTAAAGATGAAATAGCCTGTCACCGTTAAGAGTACAGTTATCAGATAAACCGTCGTTTTATTATTGGCAAGGCCCCCAATGAGATTATATATTATCCCTTTGCCTTCAGGCAATTGGGCGTCTCTTTTTTTATTTTCTTTCATTTCTATATTATTTAGACCAATGGGCTATTAATAAGCTATAATCTCTCCGTCTACTATTTCTTGGTACCCTTCAGTAATCACAATATCTCCTGGTTGGAGCCCTGTCAAAATCTCCACTTCTCCATTATAAGTAAGTCCAATAGTTACTTGTCTGCTTCTAGCCACTTGATTTTTACCATCCGTTTCGGCGATATAAACAATATCTCCGTTTTCTGTTCTTTGTACCAAGTTTTGTGGAATAACCAATGCCGCATTTCTAGATTGGTCGTTTATTTTAATCACTGCACTTAAGTTTGGCTTAAGCTGCTTATTATAAGGCACTTTAGCTTCTGCGGCAAATGTTCTGCTTACTGGATCAATTGTTTGGCTTACAAAATTTAAACGAGCTGTAATTTCTTTCCCTAAGTCTGGAAATGACACTTTAACTAAATCTCCTTTTTGGATAGTCCCTGCATAAGTATCAGGAATTTTCGCAACTATTTTAAGGTCGTTCAGATTAATAACTCTAACTATTCCAAGCCCTGGAGAAGCCATTTCACCTGCTTTTAATCTAACCTCATCTACATAACCTGCTATTGGAGAGGTTACTATGTTTTGGGCATCTTGTGACGCCAACGTTTTTAACCTCTTATTCAGGCTTTCCACTTGTGCCTTGGCTTGAATGTATTGAATCTCTGTACCTATTTTTTGATCCCAAAGAGCCTCTTGACGTTCAAAAATTGTCTTTGCCGTCTCTAGTTGAATCTTAACTTCATTAATACTATTAGTTAAAATGCTATTATCAATGGTAGCTATAGTTTGTCCTTTCTTAACGTAATCGCCTTCTTTAACAAGAACTTTTGTTAATGGCCCTCCCATTTTAGGAGTTACAAAAACATTATTTACAGCATCCAGTCTGCCATTGGCTTCCACGTAATGTGAAAAGTTTTGAGCTACCAGTGGCATCGCTTTCACATAAGAAAGCTTAGACTCTTTGTTTGGTTCTAAAACCTCTACTTCACTTTTGAGTGTCTCTATTTTTGAACTAATTTGAGTAAGCTCTGCCTGAAGCTCTGTTAAGCTTGTCTTTTTCCCTGCTAGACTATCATTAGTTGCGGCCGACTTTTCTCCACAAGAAAAAAGTAGAGCAGATAATCCGATAAATAAGAAAGTATATTTTTTCATCATTTTTAATTGTATTGCTTTAGCTCAAAAGCTTCGGCTAAGTTTTTGAGTAATTTATTCTGTAATTAATTTTCCGTGTGCTTTGTCTAGGTCTACTTTGGCCACTAGCACATCATAAAGCGAAGCGAAATAGTTGGTTTGAGCTTGGCGTAAGTCGTTTTCAGCATTTACGACTTCAAGGTTTGACCCCACCCCTTCTTGGTATTTTATTTTTGTGACACGTACTATTTCATTGGCGAGTTCCATATTCCTTTTTTGTACTTCCAGACTTTCTAAACCATTCCTAAGACTAATGCTAGCTTGCTCATTTTGAAGTTCAAAACTGTTTCTTAGCATTTCTGCCTGGTTATCTAGTTTTATAATATCTAACCTGTTTCGCTCAATCTTAGTTTTGCGTAATCCGCTATCAAAAATTGGAATATTTACACCCAATGAAAGAGAAGAAGACGGAAACCAATTAATAAATGGATTTAATTTTGTACCACTATGCGATGCCCCCAATGAGCCAGAGAAAGATACAGAAGGTAAAACACCCTTCTGAAAACGTTCCGTGTTGAATTCCAAAAGTTCTCTATTGGTACCCAATAATTGGTACTCAATTCTATCTTCTGGATTAATCACATTTTGAGTCACTAGAACTAGTGCTTGAGATTCTTGGTCTTTCAAGTTATCTGTTAAAGCAATATCATTACTGATGCTATAACCCATTTGAAACTTCAAAAGCTTATATGAAAGTTCTATAAGGTTATTGACTTTATTGAGCTCGGTTACCAAATTATTCTTTTGAACAGCCAATCGGCTCAAGTCCAATTGCTCTACAAAACCTTGTTTAAACATTTCGGCTGTAGTTCTTTCTAATTCTTCAATACGATCAATATTCAAAGCTAATAAGTCATTGCGTTCTTCTGCCACTAGCACAGAGTAATAGGCTTTAATGATATTTTCTGCTACCGTAGTTTTTGATTTCACAATGCCTTGTTCTGCTAATTTCCTATAGGTATCTGCGGCCCTTAAACCTACCAACCACTCGGCATTAAAAATCAATTGATTAATACCAATACCCGCTTGACCAGCCCATGGCACACCAAATGTGAATTCAACCACATCACCCTCTTTGGCATTTGGATCAAAATTGGTGGCATCTAATAACTGTTTTGGAATAATCGCATTGCTGGTAAATGAAAATTGTCCATTAATTTGGGGTAACCCTCCTTGTCTAATTTCATCTATCTGAAATTCAGCATCTTGCCTTCCTACAAGTGCGTTCCGTACATCAGCATGATGCGTAATACCATATTTCACTGCGTCCTTGATAGAAAACGACTCCTGAGCCATACTCGAGAAACCAATAAAAATACCTAAAATACTTAAAACTGCTTTTTTCATAATTTACCTACTCGTGCCGAACTGGCTTATTCAAAATTTGTGTTTCTTAAATTCTATTTTATTTCTTCGTACACTTTTAATCCCTTTTCTGTTACTATTCCTCTTAAAAAGTGATCAATAAAGGCTAACTGAACATCCAGGATATTAAATTCTATTGGAGGAAAAGCCACTGGATTAAAGGCCATGTCCACAGATTCAATTCTCAAGTTTGCCAAAATAGCAGGATGAATATCAGGCCTGTAAAGGCCTTGTTTTATTCCCTCGTTTAGATTCCTAAGTACTACATCTCTAAAATCCTCTTTGTGGGCCAAATAATGCTTCCAAGTTTTAGGATAGTATTTCTGTAAATCATGGAAAATTGCTGGATTTATGTTTGTCAGCATTTCTCTCATAAGCTGTGTAGAAAGAATAATTTCCTCAACCGGGTTGGTAGATGCCTCATAAATCTTTTTTTCCGCACATTTCTCCTGTGCTAAAAAATGTTTAGTAGAGGCTTCTACTAAGCTTCGCTTATCACTAAAGTGCAGGTAAATAGTTTTCTTCGAAATCCCTAAAGCAGCCGCTATTTCATCCATGGTTACACTTCGTATACCACGGGTGAAGTATAATTCCTGACTTTTAATTAATATTCTTTCTTTGATTTCCACGGGAACAAAACTGAGGGAACTTTTAAAAGGTTCAAAGTTTCCTTGCATTATTTTAATACACTTCTTTTTAAACGGCAAATTATGAAGGCTAAACGGAATTTACTTTTTAGTACTTAAAAATGTCATGCTGGTGATAAACAGCGAAGTATTTGAATTCTATCAGTTTTAATCACAGTAACTTAAATAAAATAATAGTAGGAGAAATTTGCACTTTTCCAATTATTCGCTGCTCACTAAAAATTAATGGACGTTCTAAAAAGGTTTGAATACCTCCACGTTTCAGCTTACCTTTGATTCCCCAAACCACGGTAGCCTGTTCATGAATTGGTATAAAAAATTAGTTTTTCCTTTCCTCAAAAGAGTTGACCCAGAAAAGGTCCATTATGCTATGATGGATTTATTGGTTTTTACACATAAAATCCCCTTTGGTCCTACCATTATCAGAAGCCTCTATAGTTTTGAGGATAAAAGGTTAGAAAAGGAAGTTTTCAGTCTCAAATTCAAAAACCCGGTTGGTCTCGCCGCCGGATTTGATAAAAACGCCAATTGGATAGATGAGCTATCTAACCTTGGTTTTGGTTTTATAGAAATAGGTACAGTTACTCCAAAACCTCAAGATGGCAATCCTAAGCCACGCCTCTTTAGACTCGCCGAGGATGAAGCCATCATCAATAGAATGGGCTTTAATAATGAAGGTTCCTTAAAGGCTGCCGACCTCCTAAAGCTGAGAAAATCCGAACTTATTATTGGTGGAAATATTGGCAAAAACAAGCTTACTCCAAATGACGAAGCCCTTTCCGACTATTTGATAGCCTTTGATGATTTACATCCTTATGTTGATTACTTTGTGGTAAATGTAAGTTCTCCCAACACTCCTGGCCTTAGGGAACTTCAGGACAAAAAACCATTAAGTAAAATCCTAAGTAGTCTTAAAGAAGCCAATTCAAGAAAAGAAATCAAGCGTCCCATTCTGCTGAAAATAGCTCCTGACTTAACGGAAAGTCAACTGGACGACATTGTGGAAATAACGCTTGAGACAAAAATTGATGGACTGATAGCCACGAATACGACCATTGCTCGCGAGCCACTTAAAACTTCAAGTAAACTAGTTTCTAAAATAGGTGCTGGAGGACTGAGTGGGAAACCCGTAAAGGATAAATCAACAGCGGTTATAGCCTACCTTTCTAAAAAATCTAAAGGGGCCTTTTCCATTATAGGCGTTGGTGGTATACAAACCACCGAAGATGCCCTGGAAAAGTTAGAGGCTGGTGCGGCACTTGTGCAGGTTTATTCTGGTTTTATATACGAAGGTCCTGGAATGATAAAAAGAATTTGCAAAGGCATTTTAAATAAAAAATAATGGCAGTACTTCCATACAAGGAGAAGACAAGTAGCAAGAAAGAACAGGTTTCAGAGATGTTTGATAACATTTCAGGCAACTATGACTTTCTGAATAGGATATTGAGTGGCGGCATAGATATTTACTGGCGAAGAAAAGCAATATCTATCCTCAAAAAAGAAGCCCCTAAGCTTATCTTGGATATTGCTACGGGTACAGGAGATTTGGCAATTGAAGCTAATAAACAGCTCAAGCCTAACAAAATTATTGGCGTAGATATTTCTCAAGGAATGCTCAACAATGGCATTGAGAAAATGAAAAAACTCGGCCTTTCAGAGAAAATAGAAATGCGAATGGGTGATTCTGAGAAACTCCTCTTTGACGACAATACATTTGACGCCGTCATCGTTTCATTTGGCGTAAGGAATTTCGAAGACTTGAGTAAGGGATTGACAGATATGTGCCGTGTAACCAAAGAGGACGGCACCTGTGTAGTGATAGAGCTTTCTACCCCTAAAAAGTTTCCAATGAAACAGCTTTATGGATTTTATTCTTCGAAAATTCTTCCGACCATCGGAAAACTAATTTCTAAGGATAACGCGGCCTACTCCTATTTGCCTGAATCTGTTAAAGCATTTCCAGATGGTGAAGATTTTCTAAGCATTTTTAGAGCCGCTGGTTTTAAGCACGTTTATTGCAGGGCTCTTACTTTTGGCATATGCTCCATTTACGTAGGTAAAAAGTAAATTATTAATTTTGAACTTGTTCCAAGTGACACGTCTTGATAAACCTTCAAGTAAAACTGCCTTGCTCCTTAAAAGCACAGTGTTTTATGCTCTAATCCTTATAGGTTTTTCGGCCCATTCTCAAGTAAGTACTATCATACATCAGGTAGATTATGATGCTAAGTTGGTGCGTTTTGGCTATTTCATGGGAATTTCTCAGAGTGGTTTTAGAGTAATGCACAATAGTCAGTTTCTAAATCAAAGTGGATCCGATTTAATAAATGCCATCACTTCTCCACAAAAGCTGGGCTTAAAACTAGGCGGATTGATGAATTTTAACAGAGGTGACCGTTTTGATGTTAGGCTCATGCCCACTGTAGCTATTTATTCAAGGCAAATATTGGTGGACCAAGATCCAGATAAAATTCCTTCCAGAGATCAAGCTTGGTTTGAGTTACCCATCATGCTCAAGTATAAATCACTTAGACGAGGAAATATGCGTATGAATGTTTTCATAGGTGTTCGTCCTGCTTTTGAAACGAATGCCGTGAATCTAGCTAATAAGTCCTCCCTTACTAGAAATGCACGCCTAAAAACGATTGATTTCAGTCTTGATTATGGTGCGGGATTAGAGCTCTTTCGTCGTTATTTTAAGCTAGCTCCAGAGCTTCACTTTTCCCATGGCTTGAGTAACGCTATCAAGCCCGGAGCACCAGGTGCCTCAGCAAGCCCAATAGACCTTTTAAACAGGTTGAATACACATACCGTCTCGTTCATTCTGGCTTTTGAATAAGTCTACTCATTAGTTTTTCAGCTGCCTCTTCAGAGGTCTCATAGCTTCCGGTATCATCTGGGAGTTCTCCAGCCTGCATACTTACCTTTCCAGCAACTGCCATGCATGATTTTTGCCATTCCTTTGCCGTGAAATGAACCGCTGGTATACCGGCCTCTATAAAAGCAGTAACATTATCAGCATTTACACCTGCACCTGCCATAATTTGAATACGGCCTTCTGCCCTTTTTACCAATTCCGTTAGAACGTCTAGGCCTTTCAAGGCACTTTCTTTTTGACCAGAGGTCAAAATTCTTTCAAAACCCAAATCAATTAGGGTATCCAGAGCCACCATAGGCTCTGGACACTGGTCAAAAGCCCTATGAAATGTCACGGGAAAAGGAGAGGCCCAAGTAAGTACCTTTTTACAGAGTTCCCCATCCACTGTTCCGTTAGCGTTTAGTGCTCCAAAAACAAATCCTCCTGGATTTAGTGACTTAATTTGAAAAATTTCGCTATATATAGTGAGCACTTCTGATTCGGAATAACAGAAATCGCCGCCTCGTGGCCTAATCATTACGAAGGTTTTAGGAACTATATTCTCCAAAACTAGTTTTATAAGTCCCTGAGATGGCGTAGTTCCACCCTCTAAGTAGCCGCCACACAGCTCTACCCTGTCTGTACAAAGACGATGAGCCACCATGGCCGATGCCAAAGAGAAGCAACAAATTTCCGTTTCAGTTTGCATTTTATATTATCGTAATTTTCTGAATATCAAGCCGTTTGCTTTTTTTTAAATACTTCGGGCACTTTTTTAACAAAAATACGTTTTTGAATAAAAGTTTTTGATAGTTTTGCAGCCAAATTCAGGAAATATACATTTAAACAGCGTGAACATATGTACTGGACATTAGAGTTAGTTTCTTATTTAGAAGATGCCCCTTGGCCTGCTTCAAAGGATGAATTGATAGATTTTTCTATCCGTTCTGGAGCACCGAATGAGGTTATGGAAAATCTTTCTGAATTAGAAGATGATGGTCATCCTTTTGAGACAATCGAAGAGATATGGCCGGATTACCCAACAAAAGACGATTTCTTCTTCAATGAGGATGAATATTAGATAGATATTACGTTTTGTATTAAAGGCTTCTCTTCTGAGAAGCCTTTTTTATGTCTTCATGAAAACTGAACTAGACTACTATAGTCAGGGCTTTCATAAGCTCTACCAGATCTTTGTCGTTCACTTCTTTGATACGATCTGCTAGGTCTAAAAAGTTTTTGTAAACCTCGTCTGCATCTTCCTTAGCAATAGGGAAGCCTAAAATAGCTAATCTATGACGCAAGGCATGCCTTCCGCTTCTGGCCGTTAAAACAATATCTGACTTATCTACCCCAACAGACTGAGGCGTCATAATTTCGTAGTTTTCTGCGTGTTTCAGGAAGCCATCTTGATGAATACCAGAAGAGTGGGCAAAAGCATTACGTCCTACAATGGCCTTATTAGACTGCACCGGCATACGCATGGCCTCTTCCACGAATTTACTCGTCGGATAAAGCATCTCACTTTTTATATTAGTATAAAAGCCTAAATCCTTATGCACTTGAAGCGTCATAGCTACTTCTTCTAAAGATGTATTTCCAGCCCTTTCCCCTATGCCATTTATAGTAACCTCCACTTGTCTAGCTCCTGCCTGAATACCTGCAATGGTATTAGCAGTGGCCATTCCTAAGTCATTATGATTATGCATAGATAAAATGGCTTTATCTATATTGGGCACATTATTCATTAAATAGCTCACTCTATCATGCATGACAGAGGGTAAAAGATACCCTGTAGTATCTGGCAAGTTGACTACGCTGGCACCCGCCTTAATTACGGCTTCTGTCATTCTAGCTAAAAACTCTAAATCTGCTCTTCCGGCATCTTCTGCGTAAAACTCCACATCCTCTACAAAGGATTTAGCATATTTTACTGCTTCTACGCCCCTTTCTAGAATTTCATCCCGAGTGCTATTAAATTTATACTTTATATGCATATCTGAAGAACCAATACCCGTATGGATCCTAGGCCTTACAGCACCTTTCAAAGCCTCTGCGGCTACAGAAATGTCATTTTTAACCGCTCTTGTAAGTCCACAAACAATGGCGTTTTTTACTACTTTAGACACGGCCTGCACAGCTTTAAAATCGCCAGGACTCGAAACCGGGAAACCCGCTTCAATGATATCGACACCTAATTCATCCAGCTTTTTAGCTATGAGTACTTTTTCGTCAATGTTTAATTGACAGCCGGGAACTTGCTCTCCATCTCTTAAAGTAGTATCAAAAATATAAATTTGCTTACTCATGCTTTTAAAATCTTGCTTAATTACCCTTAAACCTTGATTACAAAGCTAGACTAACTTTTAGGGCTCTGATAGTTTTAAAGCCAAGTAAGCCTCAAATAGGAATAATATGCCAAAATGGACTCAACTAACTGCTATATTGTTCTAGCACAATCCCATTATATTTCTATTTTTACGTCGGAATTAGAGCCAAAGACAATATCATAACAGTTTATGTACAAAAAGACGAAAATAGTAGCCACGGTAGGACCCGCATCGGATAGTGAAGAAATGCTACTTAAACTGGCACTAGCCGGAGTAAATGTATTTCGATTAAACTTTTCTCATGGTAACCATCAGGAGCATCTTTCTAGAATCGAGCGTATTAGAAAAAATAACGCAAACCACAACCTCAAATGTGCTATTCTTCAGGATTTACAAGGTCCTAAAATTAGAGTAGGCCAAATGGAAGGAGGAAATGATGGTGTAGAACTCATAGAAGGAAACTCCTTTATTTTCACGAATGAAGATGTTATAGGAAATGCCGAGCGAGTAAGCACTCCATATAAAGGCATGTTTCAAGATGTGAAGGTGGGTGAGCGTATCCTTATGGATGACGGAAAACTAGAGGTCGTGGTAACGAGCATAGACACAGAGAAAGAGCTCGTAATAACAAAAGTGATTTATGGTGGTCTTTTAAAGCAGAAAAAAGGTGTCAATCTTCCTAATACCAACATTTCTCAGCCAAGTGTTACGGATAAAGACTGGAAGGACCTAGAATTTGGACTAAAGCATGACGTAGATTGGATAGCCCTTTCTTTCGTTAGAACAGCCAAGGAAATCATCGACATAAAAAAATATATCAAATCTAAAGGCTCAACGGCAAAAGTAATTGCCAAAATTGAGAAGCCTGAGGCTATTGATAATATGGATTCTATCATAGAGGCTGTGGATGCCATCATGGTAGCTCGAGGAGATTTGGGTGTTGAAATGCCTGGCGAAGAGGTTCCATTTATCCAGAAAGAATTAGTAAGAAAGTGTAACCTAGCCGCTAAGCCGGTTATTGTAGCTACGCAAATGCTTGAAAGCATGATTGATAATCCTCGTGCCACTAGAGCGGAAATTGGCGATGTAGCCAATGCTGTTTGGGATGGTGCAGATGCCGTTATGCTTAGTGGGGAGTCTGCTGCGGGTAAATACCCAATTTTGGCCGTGGAAACAATGACCAAAACCATCATTCAGGTAGAGACAAAGGCCGATAAAGACCAACTTTATTTTAAGTATCATACCCGTGTTTCTGAAGCAGATTACGTATCAGAAGATAAGGATAATGATAATGTAATTATGATGGCTTGCAGACTTGCTAGAGATTTGGACGTAAAAGCCGTTATTGGCTACACTACCTCTGGCTATACTGCGGTAAGGTTATCACACCACAGGCCTAAGGCACATATCTATATTTTTACTTCAAACACGAAATTGATGACACAACTGAGCCTTTACTCTGGTGTTGAAGTATTCTCTTCAGAAAGAATGCCAAATAACCATGAGGACAACTTGGTGGATGCTGCCATGAAGTTTTTAGTGGCTGATGGAAAATTGGACAAAGGCGATAAATTCATTAATACACTTAGTGTGCCTCTTTTAGAGGATAATAGAACAAATACAGTGAGATTAAGCGTCGTAAAATAAAGAACGCACTATTATTTCTAAAGCCCTGAAACACCTGTTTCGGGGCTTTTTTGCTTAAAGGCATCAAAACTTGTCAAGTTAAATGCCTTTAAAACCTCATTTACTTATACCTAAAGGATTAATCCCTATTTTTAGATTCATATTATTATAGCCCAAATGAACGTTCTCCTTATTCTTTCTTTCGTGACAACTCTTCTTCCAAGTCAAAAGGAAGACCTGCCAAGAATTGCTATTGCTGGACTGGCCATTGAGTCTAGCACCTTTTCTCCGGCCTTATCTACAGAAGAAGCCTTTCATGCCAGATATGACCAGGACGCCATTTTGCGTTATCCTTTCTTTCAGCCAGACTCCATACTGACACAACGAGCTAAGTGGTTTCCAACAGTAATTGGCAAGTCTTTACCAGGTGGTGCCGTGACCAGAGAAGCGTACGAATCGCTCGTAAATCAGACGTTAGAAAGACTAAAAACAAACTTGCCTTATGACGGTCTTTTTTTTGACATACATGGGGCTATGAGCGTGGTGGGATTAGATGACCCAGAAGGAGATTTCATTGTTAGAGTGAGAGAGGTTATTGGAACCAAAACACTCATTTCTACCTCTATGGATTTGCATGGAAATGTGTCTGAAAGGTTAGCAAAGCACACCGACCTAATCACATGCTACAGAATGGCACCTCATGAAGATGCTATAGAAACTAAAAGAAGGGCTGTCACAAACCTAATTGACAGATTGACCTCCGGAAAAGGTAAGCCAAGATATAAAGTATGGATTCCTGTACCGGTGCTTTTGCCAGGAGAAAAAACCAGTACTAGAATAGAACCAGCCAAGTCAATTTACGCCGAAATACCTCCTATAACCAAGCAAGAAGGCGTGATAGATGCCGCCATTTGGGTAGGTTATGCTTGGGCAGACGAGCCCAGAAACCATGCTGTAGTCATGGTAACAGGAGACAATGAAAAGACGGTAAAAGAATCTGCCGAAAAACTAGCTCAGAAGTTTTGGGAGGAGCGAGAAGCCTTTGAGTTTGTAGCTCCTACGGCTACCTTAGAAGAAAGTTTAGATAAAGCTTTTGAAAGCAAAGAAGCACCATTTATCATAAGTGATTCAGGCGATAATCCAACAGCCGGTGGAGCTGGAGACGTTACTTGGTCTTTAAGAGAAATTCTAATGCGTCCTGAATTACAAAAAGCCAGTGGCCCGTCGCTCATATATGCCTCTATTCCTGGGCCAGAAATGATAGAAGCGGCTTTAAAAATTGGTGTAAACGGAAAGGTAGATGCTTTAGTAGGTGCACAAATTGACGACCGCTATGCTCCACCAATAAGACTAAAAGGGACTGTAGAAGCCATCAAAAAAGGTGACCGACATGCAGAAGTGGAAGCTGTTATTAAAGTAGGTTCTGTTCACGTAATTGTAACCAAAAAACGTAAGCCCTACCACTACATCAAAGACTTCAAAGACTTGGGCTTGGAACCGACAAAGGCGGACGTGGTAGTCGTAAAAATAGGTTACTTAGTTCCAGAACTTTATGATATCCGAAAAGGATGGCTTTTGGCACTTACTCCAGGCGGTGTAGACCAAGACTTACATAGATTAAACTATAAACGAATAAAGAGGCCAATGTTCCCTTTGGACGAATTTTCGTCTGAGCCAGACTTGTCCGCTAGGTTTATCCCTTCTTCTGAAGAATAAGATTTATCCCTTCATGAGGGTTTTAATGAATGTACTTAAGACCAGTAGACCATTCTCAAAATGGTCATTATTATTGATAATAATGTCTGAGTACTTCTTGGTAGGTTTTATAAAAACTTTATAAGTAGGCTTTACATGGTTTTCCCATTGGTAAAGTACCTCAGCTAGCTTAAGGCCACGCTCTTTTCTATCTCTTTTAATACGGCGTTTAATCTTCACCTTTTCTTTGGCGTCAATAAACACTTTGAGATTCAGTAAATCTGAAATACTAGACTCGTGAAAAACAAAGAGGCCTTCAACGACGATAACAGGAGCTGGAAGATGAACAATTTCCCTCGGTAATACTCCAGGATTATTAAAGGTGTATTCTGTATGATGTACCGCTTTCCCATTCACCAAATCTTTGATGTGCGAAGCGTATAATTCAAAATCTATGCATTCTGGTAAATCATAATTTTGAATACCATTTTCGTCTAAGGGTATCTTAGAAATCTCTCTATAGTAATTATCTTGAGAGATAAGACATACCTGCTCTTTGGTAAAGTGCTTTAGAAGGCTTCTCAAAAAGAGCGTTTTACCAGAAGCACTTCCCCCAGTAATACCAATTACAAATGCTTTTCCGTTTGAGCCCACTTTATTTAAATCAACTACAGAATCTGCCATTAAAACCGAAAGAGTTTATTGATATATTGAGTACAAGAGTGAAAGACCTTTGTCATTAGAAAGCCGTCACAAAATTAACAATTCAGATGACTATTGTCCCTTTCCACTTGCTTCTTTATAAATCAATACCTGTTTTTCGCCATTAGACTTCATAAATCCTCTATACATGCCAGCCGTATTAAAAGGCATACCCACATTACCGGCCTTGTCTATAGAAATTACCCCGCCAGCACCTCCAAGTTCTTTGAGTTTGTGCATTATTACTTCTTCACCTGCCTCTTTTAGAGAAAGTCCTTTATACTCCATTAAGGCAGAAATGTCATAAGCGACTACAGACCTTATAAAATATTCACCATGCCCCGTGGCAGAAACAGCACAGGTGGCATTATTGGCATATGTTCCAGCTCCTATTATTGGGCTGTCACCTATTCTATTCCATCTTTTATTGGTCATTCCAGCCGTTGACGTCCCAGCAGCTAAATTACCCGCCTTATCTAGAGCGACGCAACCCACTGTTCCGAATTTATAATCTTCAGGAACACTATATTCAAAAGACGATTTTACAGGTTTTTCTTTATCAGAATGATCCAATTCTGCCTCTTTAGCCTTTTGTAACGAACGCCATCTTCTTTCTGTGAAAAAGTAACTACTGTCTACCATTTCTAAGCCCTTTTCTTTGGCAAATTCCTCGGCACCTTTGCCAGCCAAGAGAACGTGCTGAGATTCTTCCATAACAGTTCTAGCTGCCAGAATAGGACTTTTAATATGACTAACGCCCGCTATAGCACCTGCTTTAAGATTTGAACCATCCATAATGGAAGCGTCTAGTTGGTTTGTGCCTTCATGTGTAAAAACGGCTCCTATGCCAGAATTAAATAAAGGAGAAGCCTCCATCACCTGAATGGCTTTTACGACCGCATCCAAAGCAGAACCACCTGCTTCTAACACTTCATAACCAGTTTTTAGAGCTTCGTCCAGTTTTTCTTGATAGGCCTTTTCTTTTGGGGCAGACATGTTTTCCTTAAGAATAGTACCTGCTCCGCCATGTATAGCTAAGGCAAAGTTTTCTTGGGCCTGAAGTTGTCCGACGAAAAAATAAAAAACAATGAATAATCTTTTCATGCGTAATTTGCTTTTTTAATGAAACTGTAGACCATTTTTATGCAAACTATTCAAGAAAACCATCCTAAAAAAATATCGGTATCAATATTAGGCTGCGGGTGGTTGGGGCTCCCCTTAGCGGAGTTTTTAATTAAAAAAGAATGTAAGGTTTTGGGTTCTACCACATCTATAGATAAAATAGAAATATTAAAGCAAAAGAAAATTATCCCAGAACTCATCAACCTAAATCCAGAATGGCCAGCAGATGTCTCAAATGAATATCTATATTCTGAGGTTTTAATCATTTGCTTTCCTCCCAAACTCCGTACACATGGTGAAGCATTTTTCTTGAGTCAAATAAAAAGCTTAGCCCAACATTTAAATCAATTTGATGCCAAGAAAATTATTTTCACAAGCAGTACTTCCGTATATCCTTCCCTCAATAAAGAAATGAGCGAATCCGAGGCTGATATAGCCCATGTTTTCTTTCAAGCGGAAAGTCTACTCATAGCTAAAGCCAATGAGCTAGGAAAGAAAATCAATGTCCTCCGGTTAAGTGGTCTTATGGGATATGGCAGAATACCCTGTAAATACTTTTCTGGCAAGAAAGGCCTAAAAAATGGAGACACTCCGGTCAACTATATTTTTAGAGATGATGTGATAAAGATTATAAGTAGGATGATAGAAGGTATCGTTTGGAATGAAACTCTAAACATTACTGCTCCATTACACCCTACTCGGAATGAAGTGATGGCTAAGTGCACTGAAGAAACCATTTACGAAATGCCCGAATACATCCAATCTGAAGAAAAGAGCACCTTTAAAATTATTAATGGAGCAAAGTTTCATCAACTAGTGGATTACACTTTTCAATATCCAAACCCCTTGGATTTCCCTTTTAAGTGAGACTTAATGCGTATGACAGACGGTCCTATGAAGTCGCCAATTATAAACGTAAGCTACGGCCATTAGCACAGAACTAACACTGAGCAATAAGTGATTATGCGTCACGAAATGGCCTGCTACAAACAGAAAAGACACGCCAAAAAGAAGCAATGGCCCTTTACTATCATGGTACCTAAAATCCTTTATTAAAATAGATACTCCGAGTAACAAACTACCGAGTATAAGACCTATCTCCACATCTTCCGAAAAAAACTGCTCGCCTAACAATGGCATTGACACCAAGAGAAAAGGCATCGCCAAACAGTGTACCGCACACAAAAAAGACAAGCCTAGGCCCATTTTATGTAAAATATGTGAATGTTTTTCTATGAATTTTTTCATTCCTTTCTGCTAAACGCAACAATGATGCAAAAGTAATTATAAATGCAACACTATTGCAAGTAGAGCTTTCCAAAATGAAATTAATCCAACTAAAGCTTGGTAAAATCTTTTAATAGTATGCTTGCATAACAATTCCAAAGTCAATAATTTTACAAACAGTATGCTTGCATACCTTTTTCGCATTGCCTATGGAATATAACAACGGACTAAATCGCAGTATTTCTCGAATAAACGCCTATCCTCGCTTTTTACAAGCTTGGCTTTTAGACAATGCCATAGGCAATACAGTGAAGTACGTCGGCACTTCTGGAATTCATTTCGAAAAAATGACTTGCCTAGAGGTGGTAGTTTCTCTAAAGAATAGACGGAAAGTCCAAAATCATATTCATCAACTACACGCCGCGGCTACTACGCTCTTGGCTGAAACCGCCACAGGAATGGTGGTAGGCATGAATATCCCCGACGACAAAATACCACTTATGAAAAACTTAAGCGTTAAATTCATAAAGCGAAGTCAAGGAGCTCAAACAGCAGTAGCAAGCCTCAGCGAAGAACAAATTAATATCATCAGAACTACAGAAAAAGGAGACGTGAACGTTCCTGTTAAAGTAACAGACGAAACCGGAAAAGAGGTAATCATAGCCGAAATGAACTGGGCCTGGATTCCAAAAAACAAATAGATAACATATTATCCATAATGAATAGAAAAATAAACAAAGTAGCCGTATTGGGAGCAGGAATAATGGGGAGTCGTATTGCCCTTCATTTTGCCAATATTGGATGTGAAGTATTATTGCTTGATATGGTTCCAAGAGAACCAAATGATGCCGAAAAAGCAAAAGGACTCGACACCTCCTCTCCTTATGTAAGAAACAGAATTGTAAAAGACCTTTTCACTGCAGCTGTAAAAGGCAAACCAAACTCCACTTACAGTAAAGATGTAGCAAATAGAGTATCCTTAGGAAACTTTGATGACGACATGGTCAAAATCAAAGATGTGGATTGGATAATTGAAGTAGTTGTAGAAAGACTGGACATCAAAAAAATCATTTATGAGAAGGTAGAAGCACATAGAAAGCCTGGAACGTTAGTTACATCTAATACTTCTGGAATACCTATTCATCTAATGTCTGAAGGACGTAGCGAAGATTTCCAAAAGAGCTTCTGTGGGTCTCACTTTTTTAATCCTCCCAGATATCTAAGACTTTTAGAAATAATCCCTGGCCCTAAAACGGATCCAGAAATCATAGACTTTTTACTTCATTACGGAGATTTATACTTAGGAAAGCAAACCGTTCTTTGTAAAGATACCCCAGGTTTCATTGCCAATAGACTCGGTATTTACGCTATGGTGCAAACCATCAGAACAGCCATAGAAATGGGCCTTACCGTAGAGCAGGTAGACAAATTAACTGGGCCAGTGGTGGGGAGACCGAAGTCTGGCTCATTTAGACTTTCAGATGTCGTAGGACTAGATACCACGGTTAATGTATGTAACAACCTTGCTACTCATAAAACCGACGAATCTGTAGCTGCGTTTGAGTTACCTCCTATTATGGCCAGCCTTATGGAAAAGAAATGGCTTGGTGACAAAACGGGTCAAGGTTTCTATAAAAAGACCAAAGAGAAAGGCAAGACAGTCATATTGGCCCTTGATTTTGAAACTATGGAGTACAGGCCTACAGAGAAAGTACGTTTTGACACTTTGGGTGCTGCCAAGAATATTGACTCCTTAGCCGAAAGATTCGGAGTTCTATTAGCCGGAAAAGACCAAGCGGGAGAGTTCTACAGAAAAACATTGACAGATGGTTTTAGATATGCGACTTTCAGAATTCCTGAAATAGCAGATGAACTATTTAGAGTGGATGACGCTGTTAAAACAGGCTTTGGCTGGCAAATGGGACTTTTCGAAACTGCAGACGCCGTAGGTGTTAAAAAGTTTGTGGAAATAGCAGAAACTGAAGGAAACAAACCTTCTCAATGGGTTTATGACATGCTTGCCGCAGGAAATGAATCTTTCTATAAAATAGAAAATGGCAAGAGACTCTATTACGACATTCCTAGTAAGTCTTACTTAGTCATTCCAGGCACAGAGTCCTTTATTATTCTGAATAATATTAGAAAAACCAATGTTATCTGGGAAAACGCTGGTTCCACTATTTTTGACTTAGGAGATGGTATTGCAGGATTGGAATTCCATTCCAAAATGAACACTTTCGGAGTTGAAGTGGTGGAAGGTTTAACTAAATCTTACGACTTAGCAGAAAAAGATTTCAGAGGCCTCGTTATTGGGAATGATAGTAATGAAGCCTTCTCCGCAGGAGCAAATCTGGCCATGCTATTCATGTATGCTATCGAACAAGATTTTGATGAAATCAACATGATGATAGCCGGCTTCCAGCAAAGTATGATGAGAGCCCGTTATTCTTCTATTCCTGTGGTAACAGCTGCTCATACACTTACCCTTGGTGGTGGGTGCGAGCTGAACCTACATGCAGACAAGATAGTAGCGGCGGCAGAAACCTATATGGGCTTAGTAGAAGTAGGTGTTGGTTTAATTCCAGGCGGAGGAGGAACTAAAGAAATGGCACTAAGAGCTTCTGATATTTATAATCCTGGAGATTCTGAATTGAATGTAATTCAAGCGGCCTTCATGAATATTGCCCAAGCTAAAGTTTCTGGTTCTGCTCACGAGGCCATGGAAATGCATTATCTAAAGAAAGGTAGAGACCAAATTGTCCTTAACAGGTCAAGGCTTCTTGCGGAAGCAAAACAAGCTGCTGTAGAATTAGCAGAAAATGGGTATACTATGCCTACCAAAAGAACGGATGTTAAAGTCCAAGGAAAGGCAGGAATTGCACTTTTCAAAGCCGGCATAAAATCTATGCGTCTAGGAAATTACATTTCTGACCATGATGCCTTAATTGTAGATAAATTAGGTTATGTAATTTCAGGAGGCGATTTGAGCTATGCTCAAAACGTTTCTGAAGATTACCTTCTAGACCTAGAAAGAGAGGCTTTCTTGAGCCTTTGTGGTGAACAAAAAACATTGGAAAGAATGCAGGGATTATTGACTACAGGAAGACCACCTAGGAACTAAACGTAGCATGCTCCGTTTGAAATAAATTAAATTACTGGAGAAAAAGCTCAGAGTTTTAGCTCCACGACAAAAAATAAAAAATATGAACGCATACATCATCAAAGGATTCAGAACGGCTGTCGGGAAATCTGGTAGAGGTGGATTTAGATTCACTCGTCCAGACGATTTAGCCGCAGAAAATATCAAATATTTATTAGCACAAGTTCCAGAACTAGATCCTTCTAGAGTGGATGACTTGATTGTAGGAAACGCTGTACCAGAAGCAGAGCAGGGCATGCAAATGGCACGCTACATTTCCTTATTATCTATGGGGAAAGCCGTACCGGGAGTAACTATTAACAGATACTGTGGTTCTGGTATTGAGGCAATAGCCATGGCGGCAGGAAAAATAAGTGCGGGTATGGCAGACTGTATCATTGCAGGAGGGACGGAATCTATGTCAATGGTACCTACCATGGGCTGGAAAACCGCCTTAAACTATGATATAGCTAAAGACAATCCAGATTACTACTTAGGAATGGGCTTAACAGCGGAGCAAGTAGCACAGGATTTCAAAATTTCTCGAGAAGACCAAGATGAATTCTCCTACCAGTCTCATATGAAAGCTCTTAAAGCTCAGGCAGAAGGGACTTTTGATGAGGAAATTGTTCCTATCACAGTGGTAGAGACTTACTTTGACGCAGCTTCTGGTACGAAAAAAACAAAGGAAACCATCATAAGCAAAGATGAGGGTCCAAGAGCAGGAACAAGCGTAGAGGCTTTGGCAAGATTAAGACCAGTATTCTCTGCAGGCGGCAGTGTTACAGCCGGAAACTCTTCTCAAACTTCAGACGGAGCAGCATTCGTTATCGTTATGTCAGAAAGAATGGTAAAGGAACTAAACTTAGAGCCGGTGGCTCAAATGCTAGCATATGCGGTAGCAGGTTGTGATCCGAGAGTTATGGGAATGGGGCCGGTTTATGCTGTACCTAAAGCTCTTGAGCAGGCAAATTTAAAGTTAAAAGATATAGACCAAATAGAGTTAAACGAAGCCTTTGCTTCTCAGTCTCTTGCGGTTATTAGAGAATTGGGAATCGACACCAGTAAATTAAATCCTAATGGAGGAGCCATTGCTTTGGGACATGCCTTGGGTTCTACTGGTGGTAGACTCACTGTTCAGATTCTTAATGAACTAAGAAGAAGGAGGCAGAAATACGGTCTGGTAACAGCTTGTGTAGGAGGTGGACAAGGAGTCGCAGGAATCTACGAATTGCTGAAATAGGCACAGTCATTGCTTCAAAAAACTAAAGGCTCGTGAGAAATCACGAGCCTTTTTCTTTTCATATTTTCCTGAAATCAATTCACTAATTCTAGGTATCCTTTATAGGTAAATACTTCAGAGTTTTCTTCTAATCTATTGAACTGAACTTTGATTAAATAGTAGTAAGTCCCTACGGGCATAGCAGTTCCA
Source organism: Arcticibacterium sp. (assembly GCA_047623945.1). GTDB lineage: Bacteria > Bacteroidota > Bacteroidia > Cytophagales > Spirosomataceae > Arcticibacterium. Next base: position 38,718 of record JBLHOT010000005.1, read on the forward strand.
TTAATTCCTATTCCATCCCAGCTGAGGCTGGCTCCTTCTCCACTCGCCACTAATAAACCATAACGGTTATAAATTTCATAGCTTATGCTTTTTATAAAAGCGGGGCAGTCCATAGGTTCGAAGGTATCGTTCCTGCCATCTCCATTTGGAGAGAATATATTAGGAAAGGCTATTTTATTACAATTGTCTGCACAGACGATGTTGCTTGGTTGACTTTCCGCATCTAGAATACTCACCGCGGTCACATAATAACATCCTGCAAAACCGTCAAAAGGATTTTTTCTATGGTCATAGCTTGTGCTGTTTCCTTCCGTAATCCCTACCTGCTCAAAAATACCGTCAGGAGTTCTAGAGAAATAAACATTATATCTCACCAAGTCTGAACGACACTCCGCCCCATTTACAGATTCTGGCGTACTCCAACTAATGGTATTCGTAAATGCATTTTGTCCACATAAGTCCTTTTGGGCTGCTTCATCACAGCCTATATTATCTAGATTAATAACAAGCGGGCACGGGGGGCTACGATCCGCCGCCGACTGACATATTTCTTGAGAGTGATTTCCCAACAATCCGAAGATTGAAGCTTCATTTTCATAAATACCTACAGTCATTACTTTATAGCAATACTCTATATTATTTTCTATGACAATGGATTGATCTCCATCCGCCAGGTATAAATCAGCTCCTTTATCTATGTATTGATAGGTATTTGGTCCAGTAACTGCCACTTCTGCTATGACATTAAACACTCCAGGGTTTTCCTTATCCTCTCTATAAACCAAATGGTTTTGATTGTCATTTACCCAAGGAGTATTGGCTGCCCAATTTAAATGTACTTCCCTGTCGTCTGGACTACTGCTTAGCCTTACCGACGTGGCTGCAGGAGCCTCTCCCATCAGTTTATCATTCTCAAAAAAGAAAGCAAGCTTATATTTATAAATGTTGTTGGTAGTATTTAAACCAGTATCGGTAAACAAAGTATCTGGGGCGTCATCCAGAAGCGTTGTGATAGAAGCAATTTCTTCAAAACTATCACCTCCGAGTCCTACCGTTCTAAAAATTTTATAAACAAATGGTCCATCAAACTCTGTGGTGTCTAAGCCCAGAGGTCTGGTCCATTTAACATGTATTTCTCCATTTGTCACCCCAGTTCTTCCTATGTCTACGTGTGTAATAACTGGCACTCTTTTGGGTAGTTCACTGCCAATACAAAATTCAGGAGAGGGAGAGCTCTTCATCGTACTAAACTGAGAAACGCTTACATCGGCCACAATTCTATAACTGTAAATCTGGCCTCTTTCCGCCTGTGGGTCTAAAAACGTAGTATCCAGCAGACCCACTTCGCCTATCTGCTCATACCGCCATTCGCTTGGCATACCTTGCAAACAAACACTTGGGTTTAAGCCGCTACAGCCCGCCCTTCTATAAACCATAATCTTACCTCCTCGCGGACAATCCGGATATTGCTGCCATTGCAGTCTTACTCCTTCTTCCACTTCCACTGCCACCAAACCTTTAGGTCGTTGAGGATTGACATTGATTTTTATTGTCTTAATGTCTACAAGCTGAGTAATGAACCTTCCTGGCAAGTCTACCACCTTAAAAAGAACATCATAGGACTGCTCTCTTACGTGAGCACAATTCGTTTCCCATGTAAACGTACCTACCGCTGGCGAAGTTTGACCAGAAGCCGACTCAAAAGTGGCGGGTTCGTTTGCTATAAAAGGCATCACATTTCCGCTTGGGTCTATGTTATAAACACCGCCATTTGTTGTCATTTTTAATGCCTGCCCTTCATCTCTATCCGTAGCAAACACTTCAAATTCAATTTTATCTCCTGCCTCTACACAGAAATCATTGGGTACTTCTATCTCTGGCCTTCTATTGTCCGTCTCCACCACAATAATCTGCATGTCACGTACAATTTCACCTATTCGAACAAAAGTGCCATTAGGAGCTTTTCTCCATTCCTCAATCACAAAAGCAACATTATACTGGCCAAGTTGCTGTGGAGCATCCCAAATCAAATCACCAGTAAGAGCGTCAATTCTAAAAGTGGCAGGTCCTGTTCCTGCTTCATTGAGAATGGGAGACTCCCCTTTAGTCGTAGGGTCTTCATAACCTTCTATGGGTCCACCAACACCGTTTGACAATTGCTTATCTTCAAATGGAATTGTTAATTTATAAGAAAGACTGTCACCATCTGTGTCAAAAGCACCTGGATTGTGCACAAATCGAACACCCACCGCAGCAGAGTCAACAGGAATATTAAGTAAGACAGGTGTACTATTTAAACCAAAAGCCGAATTGATAACCAGTGTGGTTTGTACAAAGAACGTGATATCGTCAGAAGGTTGAGGTAGATTAATGGTTGCTTCGTTTCTATTCGGAATTCCTACACTTACCTTATAAACTCCTGGACCAGGGAAAGTCACTACTGTTTCATAGGTGTTTCTAACTGTGGTGGAGCTAATCGAAATTTTTTCCTTACGAGGCACTTTATAGCTCACCACGCCATTATTTACAAAGCCAGGGAAAAAATCTACGTCTTCTTGAGCTTCATTGGCACTCCTTCCTCCTACTTCGTCCGTGTAAGTAGTAAGGGTAACTCGATAGGTCAATGAGGTCATTGAAATTCTTTGAGCGGTAATTTCTCCGGCTCTTAAGTGCGTGGCCTCGGCTTTGAGTGTACAAAGTATTAGAACGCTGAAAAGGAATAAGGAATAAAACTTCTTCATTTATGTTAGTACAGAGATGTATTATAAATAACGCAAGCTTAGCATCAATATTTATATGAGCCGAAAATACCGCTACTTTCTCCAAATATATCAAAACAAATAGATTATTGAGCTCAGACTTTATAGAAGTACGGGGATTAGGCACAAGCCGTCTAATAAATTTAGAAATAGCCCTTTGATATTGATTTTTAAATTGGTTCTAAACTGTTTGGTACTTACTTTTGGGACTATTATTTAAGCCGTTAAAAAGGCTTCAGATTTTTAAATCGACAAAAATAAATTTCCATTTATATGTCTTGGATAACCAAAACATTAAGTAGTTCAATCGGGAAGAAAGTCCTCATGTCAATCACGGGACTTTTCCTTTGTAGCTTTCTAATCATTCATTTGATTGGCAATCTTCAATTATTCAATAATGACGGTGGCTATAGCTTTAACAAGTATACCGTTTTTATGACTACGAATCCTCTAATAAAAACGGTTTCGTACTTACTCTATGCTTCTATTCTTTTCCATGCCTTTTGGGGGCTCTACCTAGAATTTCAGAATAGAAAAGCAAGGCCTATTGGCTACGCAAAATCTAGAAACCAAGGTTCGTGGGCCAGTAAGAAAATGGCTATTCTTGGCACGATGCTTCTGGTTTACATAGCCGTACACTTAGGCGATTTTTGGTATGAATACAAATGGGGGCACTTGCCTTACGTTACATATACTGAAGATTTACGTACTGGAAATCTCTTAAACCAAGAGGCTATGTCGGCAAATTACACTCAGGAAGTTAAGATGCTTGAAGTGGTTAATTCAGAAACAGGAACTAAAGCAGTTACTGTAAAAGACCTATATGTAGAGGCGGAGGAAGCGTTTTCTAAGGTATGGCTTGTCATACTCTACGTACTGTCCATGATAGCTCTAGGCTTTCATTTAGCACACGGTTTTCAAAGTGGTTTTCAAACTTTAGGTATTAGTCATCCTAAATACACACCATTTATTAAAGTATTAGGGACTTGGATTTTTGCAATTCTGATTCCTTTGGCATTTGCCGCAATTCCTGTTTACTTTCTAATCAAATAATTTAAAAGATAGAAACCATGGCGAAATTCAAACTTGATGCCAAGATACCTGACGGTCCAATAGCCGAAAAGTGGACATCTTATAAAGATAAAATCAATCTAGTAAACCCTGCCAACAAGCGTTCTATTGACGTTATTGTCGTAGGAACTGGCTTGGCTGGTGGCTCCGCCGCAGCTACTTTGGCCGAGCTTGGCTATAACGTAAAAGCATTCTGTTACCAAGACTCTCCAAGAAGGGCTCACTCCATTGCTGCTCAAGGTGGTATAAATGCCGCCAAAAATTACCAAGGAGACGGCGACTCTAATTATAGATTATTCTATGACACTTTAAAAGGTGGAGATTATCGATCTAGAGAAGCCAATGTACATAGACTTGCAGAAGTCTCCGGAAACATCATTGACCAATGTGTGGCACAAGGTGTCCCATTCGCTAGAGATTATGGTGGATTATTGGACAATCGTTCTTTTGGGGGAGTGTTAGTTTCTAGGACTTTCTACGCCAAAGGTCAAACGGGACAACAGCTATTATTGGGAGCCTACTCTGCCATGAACAGACAAATCTCTCGTGGAAAGATTCAAATGCACAATCGTCACGAGATGTTAGACCTCGTTATAGTTGACGGTAAGGCCAGAGGTATTATAGCTAGAAACCTAATAACAGGAGAAATAGAAAGACATTCTGCTCATGCCGTAGTAATAGCTAGTGGTGGTTATGGCAACGTGTATTATTTATCTACCAATGCTATGGGTTCTAACGTAACAGCCTCATGGAAGATACATCAAAAAGGAGCTTTTTTTGCCAATCCTTGTTACGCCCAGATACACCCAACTTGTATTCCAAGATCTGGCGACTATCAGTCTAAGCTCACCTTAATGTCTGAGTCCTTAAGAAATGATGGCCGAATCTGGGTACCCAAAAACTTGGATGACGTAAAAGCTATAAGAGAAGGTAAACTGAAACCAACCGCCTTAGCCGAGGAAGACAGAGATTACTACTTAGAAAGAAGATATCCAGCGTTCGGAAACTTAGTCCCTAGAGACGTAGCCTCTAGAGCAGCCAAAGAACGTTGTGATGCAGGATACGGAGTAAACAAAACAGGAGAGGCTGTTTATTTAGACTTCAAAGCATCTATAGAAAGATACGGAAAAGAGCAGGCTCTTATACATGGAAAGAAGGATCCTTCTCATGAAGATATAGTGGCTTTAGGTACAGACGTAATTAGAGCTAAATATGGCAACCTTTTCCAAATGTATGAGAAGATTGTAGATGAAGACCCATATACCACTCCAATGATGATTTATCCTGCCATCCATTATACAATGGGGGGTGTTTGGGTAGATTATAATTTAATGACTACCATTCCTGGCTGTTATGCCATTGGCGAAGCCAATTTCTCAGAGCACGGAGCCAATAGGTTAGGAGCTTCTGCTCTAATGCAAGGTTTGGCAGACGGCTATTTCTTATTACCCTATACCATAGGAGATTACCTTTCAAATGATATTAGAACTGGAGAAATATCAACAGACTCTCCAGAATTTGATGCCGCCGAAAAAGACGTAAAGAAGAAGCTGAATTTCTTTGTGAACAATAAAGGAGACCACTCTGTAGATTATTACCATAGGAAACTAGGGAAAATCATGTGGGATAAAGTAGGTATGTCTAGATCTAAAGAGGGATTGATAGAGGGCATCGCCGAAATTCAAGCCCTTCGTAAAGACTTCTGGAAAAACGTTTCTGTGCCAGGAACAACAGATGAAGTCAACCCTGAGCTAGAAAAAGCATCTCGAGTAGCTGATTTCTTAGAATTGGGTGAGCTTTTTGCGAAAGACGCTTTAGAAAGAAATGAGTCCTGTGGAGGTCACTTTAGAGAAGATTATCAAACAGAAGACGGTGAAGCTCTTAGAGACGACAAGAACTACGCATATGTAGCGGCTTGGGAATATAAAGGGGAACCATCTGACGCTGTATTGCACAAAGAGGAATTAGTATTTAATGACATAGAGCTAAAAACACGCTCTTACAAATAATCAAAGCATGGATTTAACACTGAAAATTTGGAGACAAAAAAATGCCACAGATAAGGGAGGCATTGTCGACTACAAAGTTTCCGATATATCCGAGCACATGTCATTCTTAGAAATGATGGATGTGCTAAATGAAGAATTGGTAGCCAAAAATGACGACCCAGTGGCTTTTGACCATGATTGTCGCGAAGGTATTTGCGGCTCATGTTCATTACATATCAATGGTGAACCACACGGCCCAGATAGTGGCACCACCACCTGTCAGTTACATATGCGTCGTTTTAAGGACGGGGACGAAATTTACATTGAGCCTTTCAGAGCCAAAGCTTTTCCTGTTATTAAGGATCTGATGGTAGACAGAAGTGCCTTCGACAGGATTCAACATGCTGGTGCCTTTATCTCTGTAAACACTTCTGGAAACACGCAAGATGCCAATGCTATTCCTATTCCGAAGGCTGATGCAGACATGGCCTTTGATGCCGCTACATGCATAGGCTGTGGAGCCTGCGTAGCTTCCTGTAAAAATGCCTCGGCGATGCTATTTGTGTCGGCTAAGGTTTCTCAGTTCGCTCTATTACCTCAGGGTAAGGTGGAAGCTGCTGATAGAGCTAAAAATATGGTGAATCAAATGGACCTAGAGGGTTTTGGAAACTGTACCAATACAGGGGCTTGTGAGGTAGAATGTCCAAAAGGAATTTCACTAGAAAACATTGCTAGAATGAATAGAGAATACTTATCTGCTAGTCTAACTTCGGCGGACTAATCATTTTCAATGCTAATATTTATAATAAAAGCCTTCCAAGTGGAAGGCTTTTATTATGCCTTTTTCAAAGGTTTTGAAGTTGTATCTTCTACACTTAGGATTAAATCCTATCTAATATTTCTCTAAACCACACGCTATAGCTTTCAGGATCTGTTTTGATATCCTCCCTGATCTCCGAAACTTTCATCCACTTAAAATCTGCTACCTCTTCTGGATTTGCCACAAAAACATCATTATACTCGCCATAGAATACATGATCTATTTCGTGTTCGGTAAGCCCATTATCAAATTCAGCATGATACTTGAAAGTGAATTTGTATTCCAAATCACAATCAAAACCCATCTCCTCTCCCAACCTTCTTCGTGCAGCTTCTTGCATTGTATCCCCTTCATTAGGGTGACCGCAGCAAGCATTTGTCCATAGACCGGGAGAATGATATTTCCCAAACGCTCTTTGATGAATCAGCATCTCTCCATTTCTATTGAATATAAGAACTGAAAATGCTCTATGAAGCAATCCTAAAAGATGCACCTTTAGTTTTTCATCGTAACCAATGATCTCATCGGCTTCATTAACAAGGGCTATATTTATTATCTCTGTTTTTGACATGTATTAAAGTGCTATTCTATCTTTATTTATAGGCAAAATCCCTAAATTTCGTCCTCAAACATTTTAAGCCAATTATGAGACTATACAAAACGGGCAAAGGATTTATTATTGAAAACGAAGGCCAATACTATTTGTCGAAAGAAATCAACTGGGATTCTTTTATAAACAGGAAAGACCTCTTTTTAGCTATTAACAGCGAAATTGACAAACTGGTTTCCGAAGATGGCCTAAAGCATATTATTTCTACTGAAGCTTTAGCCCCAATTCTTAACCAAGAAGTTTGGGCCTCTGGTGTTACTTATATGCGAAGTAAAAAAGCCAGAATGGAAGAATCTAAAGATTCAGGCGGCGGCGATTTTTACGATAAAGTATATGACGCTGATAGACCAGAATTGTTTTTCAAGGCCACTGCGGATCGCGTAGTAGGACCTGGAGAAAACATTAGAATCAGAAAGGATTCTAAGTGGAATGTACCCGAGCCAGAATTGACCCTATTTATCAATAGTTTTGGTCAAATTTCCGGATATACGGTAGGTAATGATGTGAGCAGCAGAGATATTGAAGGTGAAAACCCTTTGTATTTGCCGCAGGCCAAATCTTATGACAAAAGTGCAGCTTTAGGGCCATGCATCTATGTTTCGGCTTCACCCATTGACCCTTCTTCAACTATAACATTAGAGATTTCAAGGTCAAATAAGACCCTATTTAAGGAATCTATTGAGATTAATCAGATGAAAAGAACTCATACTGATTTGGTAAAGTACCTCTACGCCGAATGTACTTTTAGTCAGGGATGTTTTTTAATGACTGGCACAGGTATAATTCCTGAAGATGAATTTTCGCTTCAAGTAGGCGACAAAGTAGATATTAGCATTGAACATATAGGAACGCTTTCTAACACCGTAGAAACAAAATAACATGAGTTTATCTGGACAAAACATTATTGGCTTTGGTAATTCTTCCGAAGGAACTGTAGCTATACAAGCATTAAACCCTGTAACAGGAGATACCTTAGGACCTCTTTTTTATAGTGCCACTTTGGGCGAATTGTCAACTGCCACGGAATTAGCCAAAGATGCTTTCACCATTTACCGAAAAATAAGTGGTGAAGAAAAAGCCGGATTTCTAAGAAAAATAGCAGACGAAATAGAGGCTATTGGAGAAGAGTTAACCGCCAGATACGTCTCCGAAACTGGACTCCCAGAAGGCAGAGCCAATGGCGAAAGAGGTAGAACATGTGGGCAGCTCAGGTTGTTCGCAAGTTTATTAGAAGAAGGTTCATGGGTAGATGCCAAAATAGACCCAGCATTACCAAAAAGACAGCCTTTACCACGTGTGGATTTACGCTCCATGGAACGTCCATTAGGGCCCGTAGCCGTTTTTGGGGCTAGTAATTTTCCCTTAGCTTTTTCAGTAGCTGGAGGAGATACAGCTTCCGCATTAGCCGCAGGATGTCCTGTGATTTTCAAAGCTCACCCAGCACATTTGGGTACTTCTGAATTAGTAGGAGCAGCCATTCAAAAAGCAGCTCAAGCGTGTGGAATGCCAAACGGTGTTTTCTCCATGCTTCATGGCGAACCAGAGCTCAGTCAAGCTTTGGTAAAAGACTCAAAAATTAAAGCTGTAGGCTTTACAGGTTCTTATAAGGTTGGCAAATTGCTTTTTGATATAGCCAACAATAGGCCAGAACCTATTCCAGTTTATTCTGAGATGGGCAGTACTAATCCTGTTTTTATACTTCCTAAAACGCTAGCTTCTCAAACCGAAAGCTTAGCTGAAAGTTATATCAACTCTGTGAATATGGGTGTAGGGCAATTCTGCACGAATCCAGGAGTATTATTGATTCAAAAGAATCAATCTTTCATAGACACTTTAGAGAGAAAAGCCAAAGAAGTTGCTGGTGGTAATATGCTAACTACGGGAATTAGAGATGCTTATAATTCTGGAGTATCTGAAGCTAAAAAATACACCAAGGTAATAGCCGTTGGTAAAAAGGCAGATGGCATCACAGGTGTAGAGCCTACCTTGCTTTTTGCCGATTATCAGACATTTAAAGATAATCCACAGCTAGATGAAGAGATTTTTGGCCCTACAAGCTTAGTGGTGGAAGGAAACTCCAAAGAAGAATATTTAGAGATAGCGAGAAACCTAGGCGGTCACTTAACGGCCACGGTGCATGGTTCAGAAGAAGAACTGATAGACTACACCGAACTTTTAGATATTTTAGAGCAAAAAGTCGGGAGGTTGATTATCAATGGATTCCCTACAGGTGTAGAGGTTTCTCATGCCATGGTGCACGGTGGGCCTTTCCCATCTACGACAAACAGTAGAAGTACTTCAGTGGGTACTGGAGCCATCACCAGATTCACCAGACCTGTTTGTTTCCAAGACCTACCGGACTCCTTACTTCCAGACGAACTTAAGCAAGGCAATCCTTTAAAAATTTGGAGAAAGGTAGATGGCGAAACGAAGAAATAAAAAAACATGAATTTACATCTTAACGAGAAAGTCGTTATTGTTTCTGGCGGAGCCAAAGGCATTGGCGAAGGCATAGTAAGCCAGTTAGCTTTGGAGGGAGCCATACCCGTTATCATTGGTAGAAATGAGAAGGATAATCAAGCTTGCCTAGATAAGGTTTCTGCGGCGGGCGGTTTGGGTTTTGCTGTGAAAGCAGAACTCTCCAAACCGGAAGCTTGTGAGACGGCAATCAAAGAGGTCGTTGATAAATTTGGAAGAATAGATGGCCTCGTTAATAATGCTGGCTTGAATGATGGCGTAGGACTAGAGGACGGTAATTATAAAGATTTCATGCAGTCTCTTCATAACAACCTAGTACACTACTACTTGCTGGCTCATCACGCCCTTCCCTATCTAAAAAACACTAAGGGGAGTATTGTAAACATTACTTCTAAAGTAGCGGAAACCGGCCAAGGAGGTACATCGGCCTATGCTGCGGCGAATGGTGGCAGAAACGCTATGACCAGAGAATGGGCCGTAGAGTTATTGAAATATGGTATTCGAGTAAATGCTGTGGTGGTCGCAGAAAGCTATACGCCTATGTACGACAGATGGATAAAGTCCCTTCCAAATGGCGAGCAGCAACTAGAAGAAATAAATAACAGAATACCTCTTGGCAACAGAATGACCACTGTAGAGGAGTTGGCAAATATGGTCGTATTCCTCCTCTCAAAAAGGTCTAGTCATACCACTGGGCAAATTATGCATGTAGACGGAGGCTATGTCCACCTTGACCGGTCGCTGATAAAAAAGTAGACTAAGGCTGTTTAAGTGGGTACCACTCGATTTTTTCTAAGTTTTCTCTTCGGCTTGCCTTGTTTTCTGGAGCGTAATATTTGGCCAGGTAATCTAAGATAGCGGGCTCTGATTCGCCCAAATTCCATAGGTTTTGAGTCTCTTGCATCCAAGTGATTTTCTCCTTCCAGCCTTCTCTGGTAAACCTATTCATGGAGATGAGTTTTGCAGAATGGCATCCCGTACATTGCCCTTTTACGAGCATCATGCTTTCATCTAAAAAAAGACCACTCTCCACATCTTTTTGGCCTTCCATTGTCATGACATCTGCAACTGGTTGACTTGTTTTACAAGCAAGTAAAACCGAAACTATAAAAAGTGAAGCTCCTATTTTTCTTGATGCCGTACTCATGAGTCAGTAATTTTAACAGCTACTCTATGGCAGGAATTATTTAAATATCCTTTCGGATTCCAACCGGGAATCACCATCGGTTGAGCAGTCCCGTTGCTATCAGTGGCTTTGGCCCATACTTCATAGTAGCCTTCTTGTGGAAAACTAACCTCAGCTTGCCATTGCTGCCAAGCCAATCTATTGACAGGAGCTTTCAATTCACAATTTTGCCACGTTGCCCCAAAATCTATGGAGTACACTACATTTTTAACCTCCAAATCACCTGCCCACGCGTGCCCTCTAATTTTCAAGGTCTTGCCTTTGGCTAGCATAGCTCCAGTTTTTGGCTGAGTTATTAGAGATTTTACAGGCATACTTTCTATGATTTTGAAATCTTCCTCAGGTACTTTTTGTCCTGGAGCCACCGGGTATTTAGGAACCCTATAACTAGTTCCTGTCATTTTAGCTCCGTCGTGTTCTTTATCTCTTATGGAAATTCGCTCCAACCATTTTCCTGAAGTTGACGCCGGCCAGCCACCAATCACTAATCGTAAAGGATAGCCATTCATGCGTGGGATATCAGAGTCATTTAAGGCCCAAGCGATGAGAGATTCATCTTCTAAGGCTTTTGCCATAGGCACTCCTCTAGAAATGGGTTCTTTGTTTTCATCTCCACTCAGGTGACTGTCCGCAGCATGGTAACCTATATAAACGGCATCTGGCTTAATGCCTGCGTCTTCGAGCACGTCTTTCAATCTTACGCCCGTCCATTTTCCACAAGAAACCGCACCTTCTGTCCATTGATTTCCAGAAGCTGGTGGATTATAGCCAGCCCGACCATTTCCCCCACATTCTAAGGTCAAATGATAAGAATACTGCTTAAACTTCGATTTAAGTTCTTTGAGAGAATAGCTCTTTTTGTTTATAACAGATTCCCCATCTATCTCTAGTGTCCAATTTTCTAAATTGACTTCTTCTGGCGGAATACCATTATTCCGAATAAACATTTTATCTCCTGGCGTAGTGGCGTCATCCAGAAGATGGGGTGGCACCTGCACATTCCAAGGTTTATTATTGAGGATAATTAAATCTGGATGTTTACCTGGAAGTATATCTTCTAAATTCTCCTTTGACAAGCCCACAGGAATCACCCCTTTGGGTAATTTTTTGGCAAAAACGATATTTGCACCCAGCACACTTGTCATCGCTGTTAAAGCAGATGTTTTCAAAAAACCACGTCTATTCCAGATTGAGCTCATTTTTTCTTACTTCTTATTAATTCAAAGATAAGCCAAAGCCATGGAGAACCATGCAGTATTAAGTCAAACCAATCTCCACCATTCATTCCCTCGGCTCCGCCAAATAACCATTTCAGTTTACCAAAAAGATGAGGCTCTGGTAGAAAAGGAGCCAAGCCAAGCGTCAAACAAGCCACTAAAGGCATAAACCATTTTTTACTTCTCATTCTCCCAACCCTTTGTTTGCCAGTTGCCCGTAGCCCGCTCCTGTTAAATTATAGACTTTGAATCCATTTTCACCCAGCACTTTTGCTGCTCTAGCACTTCGTCCGCCTACGGCACAATACACAAAGTAGGCTTTCGATTTATCCAATTTCTTTATGTTCTCCGCAAATTGGACATCGTTAAAATTAACCTTCTCAGATTTCGTTAAAACACCGTTTGACCATTCGCCTGGAGTACGCACATCTAAAAGTTGGCCATTTTCTGTGCCTTGATAAGCTGTCACAAAATCATCCAACGAAAGATTTTTGACTTGAGAATTAGCCTCAGCACATGAAAACACACTGAGTACTAAAAGGTAAAAGAATAGGTGCTTAAAGTTCTTCATAATTAATTTCTGTTTTAGAGTTTTCTACCACACTAACTTCACTATCATTGGAAGGAATACATGCCGCACAACCCGCATTCACTACGGCTTGATACACAAAAAATGCTCCTACAGCCGAGAAGATATACTGTCCGTCAGATAAACTCGTAAATACGATGTAGCTTCCTAAAACCAGACGAAGTACCCGCATAACGTTCCAGGGCTGTCTGAGGTAATCTAATATTGTCATATGCATTTAAATTTAGATACAATCTTAATCATTTAAAGGCGGAGTCTATTGAACATTTGTCACATGATAATCCATTAATCCTTCCAGAGCATCTGTCAGAAAAATGACATCATTATCAAAATACATCGCCAGTACTTTCTTGAGTTCATCTTGAAAGTAGTAAGCTATAGAACCTACAAAGCCAATAGTCTTATCCCCATTCAAATCATAGCCCACCAAATGATGTACAGCAAATGCTTCAAAGGCCGTTTCTAAGGTTTCTTTCGCCCATCTCTCTGATGACTGAGCACTAAAAAATGGAGCAAAGGAAGCAAAATAGGTATTTGGCCTATCCTCCGTTTTTAGCTTATCAAAGATATATTCTCTATCAAAAGCCCCATATTCTTGCTCAAAAGCAGCTAAAAGGTCTAATGGCAGTTCTTTTCTAAGATAGGCTTTCACCAGTCTTTTTCCTAAATCTGCTCCTCCTCCCTCATCACCTAACCAAAAGCCCAAAGAAGGTTGCTGTTTAATGATTTTGCCTTGGCCGTATATTCCAGTTGCCACGCCTGTGCCCAGAATACAAGCCACACCAGACTGTTTTTGAAAAAGAGCCCTTGCAGCTCCCAGAAAATCTGAAGATGAAGTGACAGTCACTTCCATTCCAAAAGATTGCTGCAGTAGCTTATTCATTCGCCCCGTCTTCTCCCTAGAAGAAATACCCGATCCGTAAAAATGAATTTCTGTAATTTCTACGACCAATTGATCTTTCACTTCGGACAGGTTAGCTAACACAGCATCATCCGACATATAATGCAGATTTATCCCAGGGCTTTCAAAAAAAGCTTTTGATGCTCCTGATCCATATCCCCATTTGGTCTTTGACGAACCACCGTCTGCTATTAGCTTCATGTTACTAAATTACTTCTAATCAGTTCATAAACCCATTTTAAATCTATTGCCAAAGCAGTGCTTTACTTTACGAATTTAAATGTCTAGTTTATCGCTATTTAACCCCTCAGTACGAATCTATAACGCATATTTCGGGTTGGACTGATTCCAGTACAATTATCCGTATTTTTGCCCACTATTTAGGGGTTTAGATTAGAAATGAGAGAATATAATATTCATACGCTGCCAAACGGAATCAGACTGGCACATAAACAGGTGATGCACACCAAAATAGTGCATTGCGGCATTATGTTAGATATTGGCAGCAGAGACGAGAAACTCCATCAGGTAGGTTTGGCTCATTTCTGGGAACACATGGCTTTTAAGGGAACTAAAAAACGGAAGTCCTTTCATATCATTAATAAGCTAGAAGCCGTAGGCGGCGAGCTAAACGCCTATACCACCAAAGAGAAAATATGCTTTTACGCGGCTGTTTTAGATAATCATTTCGAAAAGGCGATAGACGTCTTGAGCGACATCACTTTCAACTCCGTTTTTCCTGAAAAACAGTTAGAAAAAGAGCGTGACGTCATTTTAGAAGAAATGTCGATGTATCTAGACTCGCCAGAAGACGCCCTTCAAGATGATTTTGACGCCGTCATGTTCAAAGACCATTCTCTTGGAAATAATATCCTCGGCACTAAGTCCTCTGTTCAAAATTTCAAGAGAGAAGACTTACAGAACTTTATACTAGAGAATTTAAACACAGAACGTATCGTGGTTTCTGTGGTGGGCAATATCTCTTTCAAGAAAGCCATTAAGCTCGTAGAGAAATATCTATTGGAGATAGCTCCCTTTTCAGGCAAAAACGAGCGTAGCCAACCCCTCTCTTACAAGCCCACCAGCCTTACCTTTGATAAGCCTATTAGCCAAGGACACATGGCTTTAGGCCTGCCCTCCTACTCGCTTCATCATAAAAATAGGATTGTCTATTTTGCTCTCATAAACCTTCTGGGAGGCCCCGGTATGAACTCACGGCTTAACACCAGCCTTAGAGAAAAAAACGGACTTGTGTACGGTATAGATGCTAATTATACGGCCTTTACAGACTGCGGCTATACCTCCATCTATTTTGCGACCGAAGGCAAAAAAATGAACAAAGCCAAACAGCTCGTTCACAAAGAAATAAACCTTCTTAAAGAAAAAACGTTGGGCTCATTACAGCTCAAAACCTTGAAAGAACAGCTCATGGGACAACTAGCCATGGCAGATGAGAGCAACCAGAGCTTCATGCTTATGATGGCCAAAAGCCTGCTAGACTTGAATAAAGTAAATACGTTAGAAGAAATTTTTGAGGCCATAAAAGCCATCACACCTACACAGTTAAGAGACCTAGCCAAAGAAACTCTTCCTACCAACAACTGGAGCTACCTCACCTTTAATCCTGCATCTGAAGATTAAGGGCGGGGTCTGGCTTTCGCTACTCGTCTTGTAGACTCAAACAGGCTGTTTTGTCTCTAAGCTGAGGGAGGTGTATATTTTTGGTATAAGTATCATTACCGATTAATAAGTTTATTAGAGTGGCAACAATTCAAACCTCAGAATGGGTTAACTTTAATTAAATTCCATTCATATTAATGGCACCAGATATAAGCTTATATGACCACCAATTTAAAAAGTACGATTCTAATACTCGTATTCTTTGTGATATCAAATGAAGGATTAGCCCAAATTTATAATGGCCTAGTTTTAAAATTAGATTTCGATAGTTCATATAATGACCTAGCCTTAGAGCCTAGTACAGTGACCGGTTACAATGTAGCCTATGGAACCAATCGTCACTCGGAACCAAATAAAGCACTAAAACTAGATGGATGGTGTAATGGGAACCCGACATATCTGAAAGTGTCAAATTCAGCCAAGACTACATTTTCAACAGGCTTTACTATCGCATTTTGGCTCAAAGAAGACCTTAGTAGCGGAATGGACCCGGCAAATGGTTCATGTAGCCCAAATGGCCACCACATATTATTTGCAAAAGGAGGAGATGGCTATGGAACATCTCCAAATGGTATATACGCCAAATTAGCCCCTTTAGAGGCTGGTAAAACGGAACATCTATTAGGCTCATCTAGTGGTTCTGGAGGCTTAGACTATGTAGATACGTTAGTTAATGGAACAGATTGGCACTTTTATACTTATATAATTAGTACCAATAGTTTTCAGCTCTATATAGACGGCAACTTAACTCGAACAAGTGCCCATAATATCAATTTTACCGAAACCAACGCAGAAGATTTATATATTGGAATTCTAGGACCAAAATCTACCCCTGCCCTAGGAATAACGAACTGGTTTCCCTTAAAAGGATTACTTGATGATTTTAACCTTTTTGATAGAGAGCTTAGCAGTGCAGAAGTCAACATCCTTTTCCAAGGTGAGAATATTGCACTAGAACAAGCCCCTTCAATAAATCGCTTAGATTTACTAGGTCGTAACTACCAATACTTTGGAGGCCGTTATAGTTATTGGACGTATGATCTATTCGAGTTTTCGGCAAATGATAAGATAATTATGAGTAAGCCAAATGGGCCTGGCTACAACACTCCATATTCAACACACTCACTTAAAAAATTAACAAAAGATTCAATAACTACGACTAAAGGCTTTAGTTATTCATCAATTACAACCATTTCAGATCCAGAATATGGAAGTGAACTATCCCTTTCAAATTACAACCTACTAAAAAACAACAACTTATACTATTAGATCCTAGATTGGTGTTGCACTCAGGATTCTCTTTTGATACTAAGTACTAATTTAGAGGTTCTAAGTAGAGTTAATCTCGGTTCAAATGAGATACTCAAATCTTTCATTTTAAACGGGAAACTGGTCTTAATAGGAAATGAATCGGGAAATGCTTCTCAAGGCTTTGTCAAAACATTTAATTTAAGCGGTTCTTTATTAAATGACTTTCAACTAAACGAAGAAATAAGGGATATACATTTTGATTTTGGGAATTTAATTATTGCCAATGCTAATAAGTTTTTCCATTTCGATAACAATCTGTCGGGATATGTCGTCAATTCCATTAGTTCTAACTCCACGAAAGTCACGAAAGATAACCTAATCCTTTTACAAGCTTCAAGTGTCAAAATTTTTAATCTGAACACCTCAGGTATCACCTCTTTGAACAAAACTGCTTTAGACTGCTATGTAGCAAGCGACACTTCTGGGTATTTTTTAGTAATTAATAATACCTTCGAAAAATACGATGCAAATAATTCCTTACAGGTATCATTCGAATCACCGATAAACAGTGGCACTAATTTTTCCAATATTCTACAGAAAAAAGGTTATTTCATATTCCAATCTTATTACCCGGCTCCTTATAGTTCTCCCATTCCAAATACTTTCTACCATATCTATAATGAATCAGGCAACTTAATTTATATTAAAAATGAGTTCATCTACCCTGAATACGCAAGTAAAAGTTACCACTGTTCCATATTTGATAATAACGATATCCTTTTAGGTACGGCTCATTCTCTCTCTAAGGTTTCTAATACAGGCGAACTAATTTGGGAGAAGGAAATGAACAATGACTACCGCAACAATATCTCTTCTATCAACAGCGATAATTCTATTTGGTTAATAAAAACTGCCCATAATGTAGGTCAAAACACATTAGTAAAAATCAATAATAGCCAGAACAGATGTGATTATGCCGTCTTAAACCCTTTTGCCGCACAATACTGTCCTCCAATCAATGGCAAACTTCATTTGATTGAACCTACTTTTAGCGGTAATCTTGCACCTTCCTATCAATATTGCAAGGGCGATTGCAGTTGGTTCGAAAGCTATGGTTTTGGCTTTAACTTAGTTTGGAAAAAAATGGAGTTATCTTGACAGATGACTACTACACCTCTTTTTCAGGAAATGGCGATTACCAATTCGGAGTAATTCAAGAAGGTTGCGAGATTTTTAGTCCAATCAAAACCGTTTCGTATTCAAATTTAGAAAATCCAGCTATTCCTGTTTTTGAAATTGACAAACCCGTAATTTGTGATGGACAAACAGCCATTATTACTTCTTCTAATTGTCAATACGAAGCATTAAAGTGGATTGATGAATACTTGGGAACCTACCCCAATCACGACAAAAGATTAGCTACCCCCTCTGCCACTACCAATTATTTTGCCTATTGTGAACAAACTTATAAACTTAAAAATTATATTTCTGGTGTAGGCTTTGAAGACGGAGCCGTTTGCCAATCACCCATAACGTCTGCCACAGTAACAGTAATTCAACCCAGCGATACGGAAACTATAAGCGATCCCCCTTTGTCTAACAGTGAGTATTTCTCAGGAACAATATCAAGTTCTCAACAAATTCCAAACACCATTAAAAGTTCTTATTCAGCAATTAAAACGATTGATTTAACTCCTGGGTTTGAGGCATCCAAATCAAGTGTATTTACGGCAGAAATAGAAAATTGTGAGGAATAATCTCTTTCGCCAAACAACCCCTCCCTCTTGCTAAGGATTTTACCATTTTTTGCACCATGCATAAATTTTTAGCAGCTTTGTTCTAAGTATTTTAGCAAGCTAGAGGATATTATGAAAAAAATCTGTAAAAACATCGCTCACCTACGTCACCTTAAGGGTTTATCGCAGGAAAGCATGGCGGAGAAGTTGAGCATTACTCGCTCTCGTTTAAGTTCGTGGGAAGAGCACAGAGCTGCTCCACCTATAGAAATGCTTATTCAGCTGTCAGATTTTTTCAGTATTTCCATAGATTCCCTCGTTAAAATAGACCTTACCAAGGTGCAAGACCTACGCGACCTACTTAAAATTGGTGGCAATAGAATTTTGTTTCCCGTCATGGTGGATCAAGACCAAAATGACCTCATAGAACTGGTGCCTCTAAAAGCATCTGCTGGTTATTTAGATGGCTACGCCGACGAAGAGTTTATAGAAAACCTCCCACGCATAAGTTTGCCATATGCCACTAGTGGTAAGTTTAGAGGATTCCCAATCAAAGGAGACTCTATGCCACCCCTAGAAAGTGGTGCTTATGTGATAGGTAGCTATGTAGAGAGCATTGATGATATAAAAGATGGTGATACGTATGTAGTCCTCACCCAAAACGATGGTCTCGTTTACAAACGCCTTTACAACACTCTGGACACTGATGGTACCATTCAGTTTCATTCAGATAATAAGGCCTATCTGCCTTATCACATGAAACCAGAAGCTATTTTTGAAATTTGGCATTTTGTCTGTAGCCTAAACCCTACCGACCGTCCTGTTTCAGATTTACTCTACAATGCCATCCAAGACATCCAAAATAGCTTAGTAGGTTTAAATCAGAAAGCTTTGGGGGGAAGTAACTAGCTCTTTTGAACGTAGGAAAGTAGCTGTATTTTTGTGTTATCAGAAATACACCCATGCTCACCATAAAACGGACAAACTCCTCAGATACAGACTTAATAGATTTGGTAAGTCAGCTCGACCAAGAGTTGGCTGTGATTGATGGAGAAGATCATGCCTTTTACAGTCAGTACAATAAGATAGACCACATCCAGCATGCCGTAGTAGCCCACAAGGATGGCAAAGCCGTAGGTTGTGGAGCATTGAAAGCCCTCGACAAAAATGCCCTTGAAGTGAAACGTATGTTTGTTCATGCTTCTAGTAGAAATATGGGCACCGCCACTCAGATACTCTCTGCCTTAGAAAAGTGGGGATTAGAATTAGGTTATAGTTCCTGTGTTTTAGAAACAGGTAAAAGACAAAAAGATGCTATGGCCCTTTATACCAAAAACGGATATACTATCATTCCCAATTATGGACAATATGTGGGTGTAGAGAACAGTGTCTGTTTTGAGAAAAGGCTGAAATAAGATTCAAGCTTTACTCCTCAATAATCTTCCGTAGTTTGCAGAAAATTAAACCCTAACATAGAAATGAAAATTTTAAAAACGGTATTGACCTACCTCATGGCTGCCTTTATGATTTATGGTGGTGTAAACCACTTCCTTACACCGGTAATGTACGAGCCCTTTATACCCGGCTTCTTACCTACAGACCTAGTGAATTATGGTTCTGGTCTTTTAGAAATCGTATTAGGTATAGGTCTTCTTATTCCCAGGTTTAGATATCAGGCCGCCACAGGAGTATTTATTCTGATGCTCGTCTTTCTTCCCTTACACGTCATGGATGTGTTTTCAGACCAGCCAGCCATCGGCAGTCATGATGCGGCATTGATACGCCTTCCTGTTCAGTTTCTTTTAATTGCTTGGGCTTGGTGGATTAGCAAAAAGCCTACTGAATAAGTAAAACTTAATAAAACAAAAAGCGGGTCACTCTTTCGAGTAACCCGCTTTCATTTTTCAGAGACATCGCTATTATAAAACACCTTTTACCATAGTTAGAATTCCGCCTAATTGACCAGAAAGAACCTTTTCTGCTCCCTTAGCAGCTAAACCTCCACCATCTAATTTATCGGAATTGCCCATAGCACTACCAATTAAGTCGTTTAGTTCTCCAGATTTAGAACCCATAATTGAAGAGCCTGCTTTCATAAGACCCAAACCAGATTTGACAGCCGCAGCTTTCCCTAAAAGAGAACCTACGCCAAGCATATTACCCAATCTATTGGCTCCCAGCATTACTTTAATCGTATTGATGATTTTCTTTAAAGACCCAGCCTTAAGCAATCCTTTTGAAGCAAAAGGTATTAATTTCTTAAGACTTCCTACTTGACTTAAAAGCCCAGCTTTAAAATCTCCTCCTGTTTCACCCACTTCTTTTTCTAATCCTGCGGTAAGCGAACCCAAAGCTGTAGTCAATCCTTTGTTATCGCCTTTCTTTTGAAGAGACATCACATTATCTAACAAGCCATCAATAGACTGCCCATTAGAGCTCAAACCCACCAAACACACTGCAACAACAAAAAGAATTTTCTTCATTTATATGTTCATTAATTACAATAATCTTTTATGACATCATAGGCCTGAACATAACCCAACTCGCCGGACTTACTTAAGTCAAAACAGCCAGCATTAGAATCTCCAAGAGCATGCTCAATTAATCCTCTCACGTAATAAGCTTCCTTATAAAAGAGGTTTATGGTAATGGCGTTTGTTAGATCTATCATAGCTTCCTTTTGCAACCCTTCTGAGGAACGTACCAAGCCTCTAGCGAAATGAGCCGTAGCCAGTCCTGGTCTTAAATCTATGGCCGCTGTTAAATCCTCCAAAGCATCCTTATTTCGACCACTCTTAAAATGAGCCAAACCCCTTAAATAATAGGCTTCAGACCTATTCTCAGAGAAAGAACTGATAGAAATATTCTCTACTACGGCATTCCTTAAGACGGTCAACTTATCCTCTGGCATGATACCAGAATAATATACCTTAGAATCCAGGTTCGGGTTATTAAAGCTTATAGCCTTATCCAAATCTTGAATGGCATTACGCTGGTTATTTAATTTGGAATAGCAGAAGCCTCTTCCATAAAGTGCTTTGATATCTGACGGGTTAACTTTTAAAGCTGCGTCGAAGTCAGACTTAGCTCCAACATAGTCACCTAATTTTGCCTTAGCAAACCCTCTACTATAGAAAGACTCCCCATTATTAGGATTTAATTCCAAAGCCTCGTCAAAATCTGAAATAGCTTTGGCAAATTCCCCTACTTGTAAATAGCCAAAACCTCGTTCGGAAAAAGTCTGAGAACGTTTAGGATTAATATCTATAGATTTAGAAAAGTCCGAAATACTGTTCTTGAAATCTCCCAGTTTTGATTTACACAATCCCCTTGAGAAAAATGCCTGATAGCTGCTGCTTTTATCACTGTTCAACTCAATTACCCTATTGAAGTCAGAAATAGCCATCTCGAACTCCTCCAGCTTAGTTAAAGTAAAGCCTCTTTGAAGGTATGAGTAGGTGTCGTCAGGCTTTAATTCAATACATCTATTAAAGTCCTGTATTGCAGAGCGAGGTTCGTCTTGCTCTGACTTACTAATACCTCTGTATAAATACGCCAAAGGCTCACGAGAATTCATTCCAATGGACTTATCAAAATCAAGCACTGCTCCTCTGTGGTCTTTTAGAGCCTGCTTTGCCAATCCTCTGTTATAATAACTTTGAGCATTCTGCGGATTCATAGCTATTGACCTGCTAAAGTCAGACAAGGCCCCAGTATAGTTTCCGGCTCTGGTTTTGCTTACCCCTTGTTCAAAATAATCGGCAGCGGTTTGCTGTCCATAAGACAAAGTACTTATAAGGAGGATAAAGGAAAGAAATCGTAATCTCATCAATGTTATTTTAAAAGGTTAATCCAAAATTAGGATTTAGCTTAGACAAAAACGACATGAAGTCCGAAAAATAAGCTTAAAGCAATAAAGATGCTCCAAATGCAAGGACGAAGAATAAGGTAGAGAGAGCCAATTGCTTCAAAAGTGGATCTGGATTAGTGATTTTAGCGAGTTTAGTACCGTTCAAAATCAACAAAGGAAAGCTCAGCAAAAACCACCAGGACACGTCACCTTTTATAAGCGTGAAAGCAAGAGCTGCTACCGCCGCCGATATCAATAAAACCCAATGGTAGACAATGCCTTTTGACTTGCCCATTCTAGCCGGGATCGTCATTTTGCCTGCCTTCGTGTCTGAAGCTATGTCTCTAATATTATTTAAATTTAAAACTCCAGTAGCTAATAACCCACAGCTTAAAGCGGGTAAAATATTGATGGCATCAAAACTTAACGTGTATAGAAAGTTAGAACCTAATACACCCACTAAACCAAAAAAAAGCAATACTGAAATGTCTCCTAGCCCAGCATAACCATAAGGCTTTTTACCCGCTGTATATGTATAAGCTGCCAAAATACAGAGCAGGCCAAGCACAAGAAAACCAATGAACAAACTGCTGTCAGCATTACTAAAGGCCACATAAAGTAATGAAATACCCGAAACGAGGGACAAACCGCCAAAAATAACAATAGCTCTAAACATACGCTGAGCTGAAATTTCGCCAGTCTGTACGGCTCTGCTTGGCCCCTGCCGATCGTGAGAGTCAGCACCATTTTGAGTGTCTCCGTAGTCGTTGGCAAAATTGGATAAAACTTGAAGTAAAATAGTAGTAAGACAAGCAAGGCCGAAAATCAACCAATCAAATCTACCAGCATAGGCAGCCAGAAAGCTCCCCATAAAAATACAGGAAAGTGCCAATGGCAAAGTACGCGGACGAGCTGCCGATATCCAGGGAGACATAGTTTCTGATTAAGACTTAGATTTCTTTCATTTCAGACACCAATTTACCTATGGTGGTTTTAGCATCTCCGAAAAGCATTAAGCAATTATTATAGCCGAAAAGTTCATTTTGAACCCCTGCATATCCTTTACCCATGCTTCGCTTACTCACAATCACCGTACGAGCTTTATCTGCATTAAGTATCGGCATACCATAAATCGGACTTTCAGGATTTTCTCTTGCCGCTGGGTTTACCACATCATTGGCTCCTACCACAAAAACTAAGTCTGTGTTTTGGAAGTCTCCATTGATTTCATCCATTTCTATGAGTTTATCATAAGAAATATTGGCCTCGGCCAAAAGAACATTCATATGACCCGGCATACGACCAGCCACTGGGTGAATAGCAAAACGGAAATCAATATTCCTTTTTTCACACTGCTCAGCCAATTCTCTGATCACATGTTGTGCCTGAGCCACCGCCATACCATATCCTGGAACCACTATCACAGACGATGCCGAATCAAACAGCATAGCTGCCTCTTCCACACCTACTTCTTTCACTTGAATTTCGTCAGTATCTCCCGCCACGGTACTTGCAGTTTGACCAAACCCTCCCAAAAGCACATTAATTAAAGACCTGTTCATGGCTTTACACATGATTTGTGTCAAAATGATTCCGGATGCTCCTACTAATGCTCCAGAAACTATCAAAACATTGTTGTTTAAAACGAAACCCGTAGCACAGGCCGCCATCCCAGAATAGGAGTTTAGTAAAGATATAACCACAGGCATATCTGCTCCTCCGATTGGCAAAACAGTTAAAATGCCGAGAATTAAAGCTAAAGAAACTAAGGCTAGTATGTATTTAATATCCAGCTGATACTGAATAGCAAAAACAGACGCGACAATAGCCAAAATCAAAAGAGCAAGGTTCAGTAAGTGCTGCCCTTTGAAAGTGATGGCATTACCAGATATTTTACCGTTGAGCTTTAAAAATGCGATGATAGAACCCGTAAATGTGAGTCCACCAATAAAAATACTTAGTGCGGTACTCGTTCCTGTGATGCCATCTACAGATTGCCCCAACTCCTGAGAGTTTAACCAATAATAGGAAAGAGCCACGGCCAAAGAACCTAAACCTCCAAAACCATTGAAGAGGGCCACCATTTCTGGCATTTGAGTCATCTCTATTTTGAAAGCGATGAAAAGTCCAATAGCTGAACCTATCACCACACAAATCAAAATCTCAACTAACGAAACGACTTCTACCTGTATGACGGTAGCCACAACGGCTATTAGCATACCCAGTGAGGATAATTGATTCCCTTTACGAGCTTCACGGGTTTTACCCATTTTTTTGATACCAATGATAAAAAGTATAGAAGCAACGAGGTAGGCTATTTGAATATATATGTCCATGCGTATAAAAATTCTTATTGAAAAATAGTTTAGGGGTATACTGTTCGTGACCTATGCTAGAAATCCAGCACTCTATATCTGTTACTTTTTCTTAAACATTTTAAGCATCCTGTCAGTTACCGTGTAACCTCCAACCACGTTAATGGTGGCCAATACTAAGGCCAACATGCCTAACCATTTACTCACGGTAGAAAGACCAAGTTCGTTACAGGCCAAAATAGCTCCTACCATCGTAATACCAGAAATGGCATTGGATCCAGACATCAGAGGTGTATGTAAAGTAGGCGGTACTTTATTGATTAATTCAAAGCCCAAAAAACTGGCTAGTGCCAGAATGTAAAAAAGAATGATTAGTGATTCTATTGACATAATTATAAATGTTTGAATATGATTGACATTATACTTCGGCTCACATGCTGATTACAAATGTTTAAGAGTCTATTTCTAACTAAACATCGGTATTCAGTATCCGTCGAACTTTAAACTATTCCTAAAACTTTCTTTGTAAACTCGTGTACTATCTCTCCCTTATGAGTAATTAAAGAACCCTTCGTGATTTCTTCCTCCATTTCCCATTTGAAAGCATCCTTATCTGCCAAATGAAGTAGCAGCGTACTGATATTTGTCGCGTATAATTGACTTGCATTCACAGGTAAAAGAGATGGCAAGTTTGACTCTCCAATAATGGTTACGCCATGTTTCACAACCGTTTTATTCATTTCTGCCAACTCACAATTACCTCCAGACTCCACAGCCATGTCCACTATGACAGAACCTGTTTTCATGGACTTTACCATTTCTTCCGTTACCAAAAGAGGGGCTTTCTTTCCAATGACTAGTGCTGTAGTGATGACGATATCCGCATCCTTTATCTTCTCCTGAATCAGTGTTTTTTGTTTCTGCAAAAATTCTGCGGACACTTCTTTGGCGTAGCCGCCCTCAACAGTCACCGCTTCAGCTCCTTCTACACTTAAAAACCGTCCTCCGAGTGACTCCACCTGCTCTTTGGTTTCTGGACGTACATCCGTTACCTCCACTACAGCTCCAAGTCTTTTGGCTGTGGCTATAGCTTGTAAACCAGCCACACCCGCACCAAAAATGAGAACCTTGGATGGCGTAATGGTACCTGCGGCAGTCATCATAAGTGGGAATATTTTACCTAAAGCATTAGCTCCTAATAAAACGGTTTTGTATCCTGCCAAGTTAGCCTGAGAACTCAAAGCATCCATCTTTTGAGCACGAGAAATACGTGGCACCGCATCCATAGAAAAGGAGGAAATGTTTTTCTTTTTCATGACCTCTAGCACCTCTGGGATAGTATAGGCATACATAAAAGAAATACATACAGAAGCATCTGCACATAAACTTACCTCTTCCATAGTAAAGGAGTTTACTTTTAGAATAACATCCGCTTGGCAGGTATCCTTTGTATTCTTTCCAATACTGGAACCAGCATCAATGAATTGTTGGTCAGAGAAATTTGAATTATCTCCTGCTCCTTTTTCTATACATACGTCAAAACCCTTTTTAACAAGCGATTTGACAACATCTGGTGTGAGAGCCACACGTTTTTCGAAGGCTTTGGTCTCCTTTAAAACTGCTATACGCATTTATATTTCCTTATAGGTAGTTCTGTTATGAGTTCAAAAATAGGCAATCTCTGGAAATTACTAACCAATACTGACATAGTCATCCGTTGAACTCACTAGAATTGTATCAGATTTCATTAGTTTTGTTTAAACTTTCATCATCTACAATTTTATGAAAAATAGAATTCTCCTCCTCTTATGTCTAGTTTCTCTTCAAGGAATAACACAGCCTGGTACAGGTACAAAATGGACACCAGAAGGTGACGCTTTTTTGATATCCAAAGAAGGGGCCATTTTGAAATTTGATTTAAAGTCTCAGCAGTATAATACTGTGATTCCTGCAAATAAATTTATTCCGACGGGACAATCCAAAGGATTCGAAATTAAGAATTTTAATTTTTCTTCAAACCAGAGTAAGCTTCTTGTATTCACTAATTCCAAAAAAGTCTGGCGATACGAAACCAGAGGAGATTACTGGGTGCTTAATTTGAAAAATAATGAGCTACACCAATTAGGTACATCTTTACCTTCTGCCAGCTTAATGTTTGCAAAATTTTCTCCTGATGGCTCAAAAGCAGCCTATGTGAGTCATAGAAACATCTTCGTAGAAGATTTGACCTCCGGGAAAATAAAACAACTCACCAAAACCAATGGTAACCCTGGCCTTATAAACGGAACCTTTGATTGGGCTTATGAAGAAGAACTAGCCTGCTATGATGGTTTTAGATGGAGCCCAGACAGTAAAAAGATAGCTTACTGGCAATTAGACGCTTCCGGCGTTAAGTATTTTAATCTAATCAATAATACAGATAGCATTTACCCTAAAGTAACACCTATAGAATATCCAAAAGTGGGTGAATCTCCATCGGCATGTCGAATAGGTGTGATGGACGTAAAAAGAGGCAAAACTAAATGGATGAATATCCCTGGTGATAATAGACAACATTATATTCCAAGAATGGAATGGGCCGGAAACTCCGATGAAATTATGCTCCAGCAGCTTGACAGAAAACAACAGGTTTCCAAAGTAATGTATGCAAATGTAAAAAGTGGTGAGTCTAGAACCATTCACGAAGAAACCGATAAGGCATGGGTAGGTGTACGTGATATTTGGCACGATGACAATCCAGCCGGATGGGAATGGATAAACGACGGCCAAGATTTTCTTTGGATAAGTGAGAAAGATGGATGGAATCACCTTTACAAAATATCTAGAGATGGTAAAAGTGAGGAATTACTTACAAAAGGAAATTATGACGTCATAAAGGCATTGATGTATGATAAAAACACAGACCATGTTTATTTCACCGCATCCCCAGACAATTCTATGCAGGAATACCTTTACCGAGTTTCGGTGAGCTCTCCCGAAAAAGCGGAAAGGATAAGCCCAGCTAATCAAGAAGGCTCACATACCTATAACATTTCTGCTGGAGGCACCTTTGCACTGCATACCTTCCAAAATTACTATACAGCCCTTTCCAGAGAATGGGTGACCCTTCCTGATCATAAAGCTTTAGATGAAACCAACGGCGTAAATAGTAAAATAAACCCTGCTAAAAAAGCAATTTCAAATGTTCGATTTGTAGAAGTAGAAACAAAAAGCGGTGTGAAAGTAGAGGGTTGGATGGCACTTCCTACTAATTTTGACCCAGATAAGAAATACGCTACCGTGTTTTATGTCTATTCAGAACCAGCCAACATGACATCAAGGGACACTTATCGTGTTGGGAAAAACAGGAATTATATCGGAAATATGGCTGACGACGGCTATATCTATATTTCTTTAGACGGCCGAGGTTCTCCTGCTCCAAAAGGTAGAGCATGGCGTAAGTCGATTTATAAAAACATAGGAATAATCAATATCAAAGACCAAGCGGAGGCTGCTCAAGAGTTGATGAAAAAATATAGCTACATAGATTCAGAGCGAATAGCTGTACATGGCTGGAGCGGTGGTGGAAGTGCTACGCTAAACCTTCTTTTTAAGTACCCAGACATTTATCAAACTGGTATATCAGTAGCTGCTGTTGCAAATCAACTTACCTATGATAACATCTACCAAGAGCGTTATATGGGTGTTCCACAAGAAGACATGGAACCCTTTATAGAGGGTTCACCTATGAATCATGTGAAAAACTTTAAGGGTAATCTTCTTTATATACATGGACAAGGAGATGACAATGTGCATTACCAAAATGCCGAATTGCTCATTAATGAAATGGTGAAGTATAATAAGCAATTTCAGTTTATGGCCTATCCAAACAGAAGCCATAGTATTAATGAAGGTGAAGGCACCACTTTGCATCTCAATACCATGTTTACAAAATATTTAAAGGAGAATTGCCCTCCTGGAGCAAGAGATTAACAGAAAAAGTAAACCTAAAAAAGCCACTTTAGCAGATGCTAAAGTGGCTTTTTTTTGAAGTCTTAAACTAGAATGCTTAAAGCTGCGAATAAGAAAGTGGCTTCAAAAACACTCGCTTAATATCTGAAACAGAATTGGCATATTCATCTAGGCCAGAGATAACTTTCCAATCTGGATTAGCAATAAATTTTGCCCAATTGGCGTCACGCTCATCCATGTTTTCAAAAGCTAACATATAAGTCAAAGCTGGCATTTGTGCTCCCGCTATTTTCTCACCAAAGAAAACAGAATGCAAGCCCGTCTTCTCAAAAATCTCTAGCTCGCCGTCATTAAACATTTTCCTTTTTCTTCTTGCAGCATCTTCTCCGTAGCTTTCATAGGTCCTCAGTTCAAAAAGCATAGAGCCACTCACAGGCTTTACTAGCTTCGGAATTCCGTTAAAA
Source organism: Arcticibacterium sp. (assembly GCA_047623945.1). Lineage (GTDB taxonomy): Bacteria > Bacteroidota > Bacteroidia > Cytophagales > Spirosomataceae > Arcticibacterium. The sequence continues at coordinate 67,584 of JBLHOT010000005.1, forward strand.
GCTATAAAGTGAGACACCTCTACCCTCTCGTATGGGAAAGCCTCTTGAGAGAGTTGATTATACTCCTTTGATGCGTTTATAAAGGTTTTATCTGTTTTTAATTTGGCATAAACAGCCTCGTAGCCACTCATACTAGCGTATGGAATTAGAAGATAAAATTTTGCTGGCTGGCTCATCCCAAACTCTTCAAAAACGCCAATATTCTTAACACCCTCTTTGTTTAAAGCTGGCATTAATGCTTTCTCCAGATAATTATGTAGTCCTGAAGCTGGGCCGCCACGTTTCATGGTATAAACTCGGAGTTCGTAAAAGTCTTTTTGGGCAAAAGCACCTAAGGTCATAAAACTTAAGAAAAGTAAAATCAGCGTTTTTTTCATATTTAGGATTGATTAATAAATGGTGAACAATTTAATTCAAAAAAATTACAGTTAAAGATAAGTTAGGACAAAGCCCTTATTTAGATAGTATCCATATTCTGCTTTACAACAAGAATTTGACCTAGTACCTATTTAAACTTAAAACTAGCTAAATAAGGTTCTATCATGTCTTTATAAAACCTGTATTTCTTTTGCTCAGCGGAGAAAGTCACAATGTACACTTGACCGTTTTTCACATGATAGTATTGTCGCCAAACTTGGCGAAGGTTGTTTTTAACTCCCGTGTAGGTAAGCCTATAACTGCTCGCATTAAGTTTCGTTTTATCCAAAACTCTAAATTGGCTAACTACTTTGGGCAAATAACTAGCCGAGTAGCTGGCATATTTCTGGGCGGTATAACTGGCGGATGAAAGTTTGTTTACTGTGAGATTGATGCTTTCTAGGTAGGTATCATAACCACCGATAGTATCTGTTGGTGATACCCCTGTACATTGCGTTTCTAGACAGCCTGGGTTTATCTTCCAAGTGTTAGGTAATTCAATGCTAAAATTAGGCATGTCAATCATAAGGGCCACCAAGCTGTCGGATTTTAGACTATCCAGCGAGTCTTGTGCTATAGCTATTGTGGAAATGAATAAGAACAAAAATGTGAAACGTTTCATATAAAGCGAATTGAATCTGTGAAAAACGAAAATAGAAATCAAATCTTAAATTGGCCGCTTTTTTATCATTAATAAAAGAAAGAATGACCATTTGATATTACCAAAAGCCTTATAATCAACTATATTTAATTATGAATGAGGAAGAAAAGAAACAATACATAAACAAACTCATTTCTTTTATTTGTTCTTTAATCTCAAAACATTTATTATCAAAAATCATTGTTAATGAGAAATTATGCCATTCTTCTAATAGCCTCATTTAGCCTATTAGCATGTAAAACGAGCCAAACACCAGTTTCTTTTGATAAACCTTTCATTAAGACTTTTGATGAACTACCACATATGAAAGATGAATTATTCATAAAGTCAATGGATTTTTTAATTGTAAGATATGAGAATGAAGGAAGTATAATTAAATACTCGGATAAGGATACTGGTGTAATATTATGTGAACTAAATATGGGAAGTGTTGAGGGTAAGTTTGAGATTAGAGTAAAAGACCATAAGGCGGCTATTTTGTTAATGCCTTATTCGGGTTGGTTTAGAGAAGTTTATAAAACAATTGGCACGACATATATAGATGGTGCTACAAAAGACCAGCTAATAGCACGTATGGAAGAATTGGCAGAGAAATATCGCCTTTTTGTATCGACTCCAATATTGGAGTTTTAAGTTAAGTGTAATAACTATTACCCTACCTTTAGTAATTAAGTGAAAGGGAGGGTAAAATCTTAAGACTTTATTTGTCCGCAACCGCATACATAGAAGTGGATATGCTTTGTCAGTTCGGAAAGGGAGGGGGGTAGGATAAAAAAAGTTACCTCATAACCTCCACCCCACACGACTCACTACCTATCAAAGTGTCAGTTCCTACTTATTAAGGGGTGATTTGCCTTGAAATTTCAAATAATTATATCAAAAAACATAAAGTATGTACCTAAGATAGTAAGTACAGCTCGTTAGGGAAGAGTAATAGAAGGCTCAAAAACGACAACAAAGTATAAAACAAAACCGCAACCAATTGTTATCCAATTAATTGCGGCTTTAGTCGTTAACCCGGAAGGACTCGAACCCTCAATAAGGGCACCAAAAGCCCCTGTGTTACCATTACACCACGGGTCAATCGCGTAATAAAGATGCAAAAGTAAGGGCTCTTTTTTGTTTTGTCAAGCCAAATTCTAAAAATTTCCTATTTAATTTCTTATCTGGCTTTTAGAGAGGGCCTTACTTAAATTTTTATCAAAACTATATGCCGCTAACTATAACATTTGAAGCTATTTTACTCACCAAACCTTGCAATACTTTACCAGGCCCACATTCTACAAACTCAGTGGCTCCATCAGCGACCATGTTCGTAACAGACTGCGTCCATCTAACAGGAGCAGTCAGCTGAGCGATTAAATTTTCCTTAATGGTAGCAATATCCTTAGAAGGCTTAGCCGTTACATTTTGATAAATAGGACATGATGGCTTATTAAATTCAGTAGCCTCAATGGCTGCAGCAAGTTGCTCTCTTGCAGGCTCCATCATTGGAGAGTGAAAACCTCCACCCACGGGTAATATCAAAGCCCTCTTTGCACCCGCTGCCTTCATGGCCTCGCATGCTGCCTCAATACCTTTTACACTTCCAGAAATTACTAGCTGCCCAGGACAGTTATAATTGGCCGCTACCACTACTTCACCAGTTTCGGCAGCTACTTCTGCACATATTGTCTCTACTTGCTCGTCTTCAAGCCTTAAAACAGCGGCCATTGTAGAAGGGTTAATCTCACAGGCCTTTTGCATGGCCTCAGCTCTTTGGGCCACTAGTCTGAGACCATCCTCAAAGCTTAATACTCCCGCTACTACCAAAGAAGAAAACTCGCCTAGCGAATGTCCCGCTACCATATCTGCCTTGAATTCATCTGCACAAAGTGCCTTTATTACAGAATGAAGATAAACTGCTGGTTGAGTGACGCTGGTTTGCTGCAAGTCTTCTGCCGAGCCTTCAAACATGATTTTTGTAATCTCAAATCCCAATATCTCGTTTGCTTTGTCAAACAAGGCTTTAGCCTTTGGGTTTCCCTCATAGAGTTCTTTCCCCATTCCACTAAACTGTGCTCCTTGGCCCGGAAATATATATGCTGTCATATCTTTTTTAATGATTAATTCAATACTTGATTTAAAAAATCTGCGGCCCCTTCTGTCGGGTTTTTATTATCAATTGCTCTTATAAAAGCACTACCGATAATAGCCCCACTGGCATACTTAGAGGCCTCAGTAAAGGTTTCTTTATCTTTTATTCCAAAACCTATCAATCTCGGAATCCTCAGTTCCATTTTATTTACCCTATCAAAGTATCCTTTCATCTCCTCTGTAATGCCTGAGGTAGAACCCGTGGTAGAAGCAGAAGAAACCATATACACAAAACCAGAAGAATTTTGGTCTATTTCTCTAATCCTATCTTCTGACGTCTGTGGGGTAATCAAGAAAATATTTAATAAGCCATGCTTATCAAACAAGGGTTTAAAATCTTCTAGGTACTCGGCCATAGGTAAATTTGGCAAAATAAGACCATCAACACCTACCTCTTGGCACTTTTCACAGAAGGCCTTTATCCCAAATTGAAAAACTGGATTGATATCACCCATTAAAATAATGGGCAATTTCACGCTCTTCCGCATGTCTTTCAATTGCTCAAAGAGGAAAGCCACCGACATGCCATTATCCAAAGCCTTTATGTTTGCTTTTTGGATGGTTTCGCCATCCACCACCGGGTCAGAAAAAGGAATTCCAACTTCCACCAAGTCTGCTCCGTTTGCCTCAGCCGCCTCTAAAAGAGGAAGAGTATCATTCAGGTTTGGAAACCCTGCGGTAAAGTAGATATTCAATACTCTACTTGGCTTATCAATAAATAATTGTTCTAATCTATTCATTCTAAATATTAACAAATCATCAATTCTAGTGCTCTTCTATAAACTCAGAGAACCCCTCAGTGACCGATTCAAAACAAGAAATCCTACATCTCTTTCCTGAGTAACTGAGTACCTTGTACTCACAGGAAGGAAAGTCTCAAAACCTCAATAACGGAGAACCTCAAATTGGTCTCTTAGAGAGCCTCCATAACCAATTTGGGCTGTCGTCTGAGGAAATCCGAAACCTACTCGTTCCAATAATCCACAACAAGTACCTTGTCCAAATCAGGCCCCAAAAGCTCTCCAAATGCCTTATGAGCTGGGTGAGGCAAATAAGTGGCTCTTCCTTCTTCTGAATCAAAAGTTAATGTAAATACATGTGTTAAGCCATCGTTCAGGCCTTCTGGACTGTTATTTAAACCCCACTCAAATCCTTTGATTTCTGAAATTTCATTAGGTAAGTTTTCAAACGCCGCCACAATTTTATCGACAGCCTCCTGCGAAGAATTGTCTTTAAATTTGAACATAACAACGTGTCTAAGTTTTTTGGTGCTTTCTGAGGCACTTGAGACGACTTCATCCATAACTGCTTCTTCTTGTGTTGTTTCTGGTTTCGGCTGACAAGCCAAACCAATAAATACTACTGCGAATAAAAGGAATACATTTTTCATTTTGTACAAGGGTTAAATTTGGCCTTAGGCCGTTATTATTAAATATGTTTCATATAAGTAGAAAGGTCTTTATCTCCTCTTCCAGACAAACTAACCACCACGGTTTCATTCGGTTTAGCTCCTAACTGATCCAATACCGCCAAAGCATGTGAAGACTCTATGGCTGGAATGATGCCCTCTAATTTCGTTAATTGAAAACCGGCATTCATAGCTTCATCATCAGTAACGGCATAAAATTTAGCTCTTCCAGACTCCCAGAGATGTGCATGAAGCGGCCCTATTCCAGGATAATCCAACCCGGCAGAAATAGAATGTGGCTCTACCACTTGGCCATCATATGTTTGCATTAACAAGCTTTTGCTGCCATGAAGAACGCCCTTTTTCCCAAGGAATGTAGTAGCAGCAGATTTATCAGTACTTACCCCATGACCAGCTGCCTCAGCAGCAATGATTTGAACCGAAGGTTCGTCTAAATAGTGGAAATAAGTACCCGCAGCGTTAGAGCCGCCACCTACACAAGCCACAAGGTAGTCTGGGTTTTCTGAACCCGTCTTTTCAAACAATTGCTTCCGAATTTCTTCTGAAATGACGGACTGAAACCTTGCCACCATATCTGGATATGGATGAGGCCCTACTACAGAACCAATTATATAATGGGTATCCACCGGATTGTTAATCCAATGCCTCATGGCTTCATTAGTTGCGTCTTTAAGTGTTCTAGACCCACTTTTAGCCGGTCTAACTTCAGCACCTAACATTTTCATACGAGCCACATTAGGGGCCTGTCTTTCTATATCCACCTCGCCCATATAGACGATGCATGGTATTCCCATTAAAGCACAGACGGTAGCGGTAGCCACACCATGTTGGCCTGCTCCAGTTTCGGCTACTATTTTATTTTTACCCAACCTTTTCGCCAGTAAAATCTGACCAATAGTGTTGTTTACTTTGTGAGCACCAGTATGACAGAGATCTTCCCTCTTTAAGTAAATGTTGGTTTTATATTTTTCAGAAAGACGTTGAGCAAAGTAAAGCGGTGTAGGTCTACCCACATAATCTTTGAGTAAGGCGTCAAATTCCTCTTGAAAATCTGGTGAGTATATGATGTTTAAGTAGTTTTGACGTAGCTCTTCCACATTAGGATATAGCATTTCTGGGATCCAAGCTCCCCCAAAATTGCCATAATAACCTCTTTCACTTACTCTAAAAGCTGAATTTTCTATTTGAATCATAAACGCTAAATGTATCTCACAAAAATAGCCAATCAGGCTTTAATTTACTTTTAGTCCAATGTATTTCCTGTCAATTCTTTTTTTAGGATCTTAAGCTTAACCAAATCTTTCAAAGCAGGGCTTTGCTCAAATTTGCTATTGACATCAACGCCCATAAATGCCGGATGTTTCAACTCCTTTACTATTGATAAACTTTCTAAATCAACACCTCCTGCCAATAAAAAAGGAACATCATGTTTATACTGATTTAGCAATGTCCAATCAAACTTCTTTCCATGCCCTCCGTACCCATTAGGTGCTTTGGTATCAAAAAGAAAATAATCACAGACTTCCAAGAAGGGAGTAATTTCTGCAAAATCAAAACTTTCATCTATCGCAAAAGCCTTCATGACTTTTAAACCATCGGTTCTGAGATTTTGACAAAACGCAGGCGACTCTTCTCCATGAAGTTGCAGCATTTGCAAACCATAATCCACCACTTTTAACAGAATGTATGACTCCTCCGCATTCACGAAAACACCCACTTTTTGAGTAGGCCCTGAAAAGCTAGCCAATAGGCTTTTATCTAAAACAGGGTCTGCATAACGTTTTGATTTATCATAAAAAATGAAGCCCATATAGTCTGGCTCTAAGGCCAAAACCTCTTTGATGTTCTGGTTCTCACGCATTCCACAGACTTTCCATTTCAAGCTCATGATAAAGCATTTATGGAGGTTATAAAATCTTTCAATGACTCTCCCGGTTTCTCTGTTTTCATGAAAGTCTCCCCAATTAAAAAACCCTGATATCCAGATTTCTTTAATGTATGAATGGTACTTGCTGCTGAAATACAGCTTTCAGATATTTTAACCATATCTGCCGGAAATTTTCCTGCCAAATTTAAGGATGCATTGATATTGCTTTCGCTGAAGTTTTTTAGATTTCTATTATTGACTCCTATCACATCAATATGCCGTAATGGGCTCTTCAAAATTTCTTCCTCATTATGTACTTCCAATAGTACTTCTAAGCCCAATTCATGGGCTTTGTCACTCAATGACTTTATCTCTTCTGAGCTTAGGCAGGCGGCTATCAATAAAATAACATCTGCCCCCCAAGCCTTTGCTTGATAAACTTGGTAGCTATCTACCATGAAGTCCTTTCTAAGTAATGGCGTATTTGGGTTTGCTGCTCTGGCAGCCAATAAATCTGTCTTGCTACCGCCAAAAAAATAATTATCAGTCAAAACACTCATGCCCGCAGCACCCGCGGCAGTGTAGCCCGAAGTAATTTCAGAGACATCTGCACCTTCTTTAATAAAACCTTTTGAAGGCGATTTTCTTTTAAACTCTGCAATGATTCCGGAGGAGCCTTCTCTAGTTAATGAGGCCCTTAGGGATAAACCATCTCTTTTAAAATATTCCGAACGCATTAAATTCTCAACCGAAACTTGTTTTTTTTCAGTAACAAGCTCTGCCCTTTTATGCTCTATGATGGTATCTAGAATAGTCATGATTAATCGTCTTCCTAATTGAAGCTGCAAAAATGCTTGTTTTAGAGCATTTTTGCTACTTGTACAACGTCAAAACAAAAAAAGGCGACCAGATATTCCATCTAATCGCCCTTTCTCAATTATAAATAGCTTACATATTAACTCCTAACTCCTTAAGTAATTTTAGAGAGTTGGCTTTCACAGCCGGAGCGGGGTTTAAAGTTAGAGACTTCTTCAATGCCTTAATAGCATTTTGCTTATCATCTGCTAGCTTGTGACCTTCACCCAAACTATCATAAGCATTAGCATCTTCAGGATTATTCTTCACGTTCAACTCAAAAGCGGCAATGGCTTTTTTGAAATTTTTCTGGCCTAAAAGCTGATAGCCAAGAGTATTTAATTGGTTGGTATTTGCCAATGCCATTGATTCATCAATCAATGCATCTGCTTCAGCAGTTCTACCCATCGCATTGAGGATCGTTCCTTTCGTGCCCAGGTTTTGAAATGTTTTTTGACTGAAAAACTGACCTGTAATGGCCGCATCTATCCACTTTAAAGCTTGCTCATGTTTACCCGCACCTAAGGCATATCCAGCGGCTTGTTCCCAACTTTCCCTTGAAAAACCGGTACTACCTGTTAATTCATTTTCGATTTTCTCCATGACTAAGTCAGACGAAGCCACGGTTATAATCATAGGAATACTCTTCTTCTCCCACATTAAAGCTAACGTGGTGCCATCAGCACTTGTTTCTGTAAATTCGAAGGTCAATAGTTCATAATGTGCAGCGTCCACCATTTTCACATCTACAGTCAAAACATCCTTACTCTTATCATAGAAGTAACTACCCCAAGAGGATGTGGCTCTATTAAAAATGACAGTGACATCACCGGACGCCTTTGGAATCATGTGTAAGCTATACGTTCCAGCTGCTAAGACTTTACCTTCTATTTTGGCGTCATTTGGCAGCGTAATCACCGTATTCTCATTGGCTCCAGCTCTCCAAGGCATTTCTTTGGCTGTTCCGAAATTATTGGCTGACAAGCCATAAGGCACTATCTCTCCCCATATTTCTCTTCCGTTTACTTTTGGTCTCGAATATGTCACGCTAATGTCTGAAATACCGACTCGTTGAGTAACAGTCGCCATCTGACTGGTCTGAGGCAGAAAGCCTAACTGAGCCTGCGTGTCTGTGGTAACCAGTAGAGTAACAAGGATGAGAAGACGGAATAATTGGGGTAATCTGTTTTTCATTTTTAAATTATTTAAGGTTAATATTTGAGCAAAAGACATTAGAATATTTTTGAGGTTGCTTCAATTCTTGCCCGCCAATAAATTAGTGCGAAGCCTACAGAAGACTCCTTTGTATCAATATTACCGTTCTTTTCTACTATATTGATTACTTAAACGCGAACCTTATGAAAAAAACATGTGCCTTTTTCGTAGCCCTTTTGCTTTTAGGAGCTTGTACCACTAAGCCAACTACGAGTAACAATACCACTAGAGAGAAAGCTGACCTCGTAGATGATGGCTTTACCACTAAGAATTCGCGTTCAAACGCAAGTTCGGCAAAATCTGTCGAGACTGAAAATGATGACATAACACTTGAAAGCTATCTGAGAAGGGTTCCTGGAGTAAATATCAGTGGAACGGGGTATAACGCACGAGCGACTATCAGAGGGGTTAAAACTATGTATGGGGCAAAAGATGCACTTTTCGTTGTTGATGGTGTGCCATTGAGTGGAGGACTCGGACAGGTCGCTGGTTTAGTCCAAGTAAGGGATATTGACCGCTTAACAGTCCTTAAGGATGGTTCTTCTACGGCCATATATGGTGCCAGAGGAGGTTCAGGTGTGATAGTCATCAAAACTAAAAAGAAATAATATTGTTATCCATACAGCTTTCAGCCTAATTGCGTGACCATTAAGAAGAATTTGGTCTCATTATTGTATTCTATGTTCTAATATCAATTTCCTAATAGTATGACTTTAAAAAACACGTTGTATCTGGCTCTCGGAATAGCCTCCGTAGGTATGCTCTCTTGTAACTCAAACGGCGGAAACCAATCTCCAGAAACAATGGGCTCAGTAGCCGCAGTAGCTTCTACCTCAAATTATCAACCAAAAACGGTGGTTCATCCACCTACAAAGCTTGGCAATTTGATGAATCTAACTACACCGACATCGGGCAATTTTCAAGCCTCTGCGGCGGGTTATAACCCGGCTCATGGGCAACCAGGACACAATTGTGATTTGGCAGTGGGTGCTCCTTTAGGTGGATCTAGTGCTTCGCAGGCACTTACTGGCCCTCTTACACAAACTTCCAGCCCTAATTTCAAGGTTGGTGCAAATACAAAACTAAACCCAGCACACGGACAACCAGGACATGACTGTGCTGTAGCTGTAGGTGCTCCGCTTCCTAGTAATGGAGCCGCCGGAACGCCTATTCCACCAATGCCAACCACTTCTCCTAATTTTAAGGCGAGTAACGCAAAGCTGAATCCCGCTCATGGACAACCGGGGCATGACTGTGCTGTAGCTGTCGGTGACGCACTTCCTAGTGCTGGTCTTAGCAAGGCTGCATCAACACCCGTTCCGTCAGGACTGGGCAGTTTAGTGGAGTCTGTGCCAGCTGGTATAGCTGCACCAAGTTTAACGGTTCCCGCAACAGGGACACCAAACTTTAAGGTAAATACAACGGGTACAACTGGTGCAAAAATAAACCCAGCACATGGCCAACCGGGACATGACTGTGCTGTGGCCGTAGGTGCTCCACTTCCAGGATAAGATTTAGAATTTAGTTATTATATGGAATCCCTTTCGTTAGTTCGAAAGGGATTTTTGTTTTTGGCATGATCCGAACATAGTCTTCTAGACGTTAAAGGGATGTTTACAGGCCCGCAGGCCTGCTTTATGCCAAACTTATTATCGATATACATCTCTGCATAATTAACACCCCTATTGAGCCAAAAGGTCTTGCAAATCAACGTTCAATTGCGGTGTACTTGTTTAGCATATATTCTTTTCAAAACAACCTTTTATCCACAAAAAAAACCTCCTCAATTTCTTGAGAAGGTTTTCATATAGACTTGCTTAAAGCTATTATCTCATTCTAAAGTGAGAGAATGCTTTGTTTGCGTCTGCCATTCTGTGCACATCGTCTTTTTTCTTAACGGCTGCACCTTCACCTTTAGAAGCGGCGATAATTTCACCAGCTAAACGCTCTGTGATGGTTTTTTCACCACGCTTACGTGCATAGCTAATAAGCCATTTCATACCTAAAGACTGACGTCTTTCAGCACGAACTTCGATAGGCACCTGAAAAGTAGCACCACCTACACGACGGCTTTTTACTTCTACAGATGGCGAAACATTATTTAATGCTTTTTTCCATGCTTCAAGACCATTTTCCTCGGTTTTTTTCTCAACCAATTCTAAGGCACCGTAAAAAATGCTATATGACAAGCTTTTTTTACCTTGAATCATCAAATTGTTTACAAATTTGGTCACGATAGCATCTCTGAATTTTGGATCAGGTAATACGTAACGTTTCGGCGGTTTTCTTTTTCTCATTTCTCTGTTTTTTTAATGAGGTTTCGTTTTTTAAAAAACTAATTCACATTGCACATTTTGTGCAACATTACTTCCCTGTTTATAATTATTGGTATTGCTACCCTAATTTAAAACAATGGGGACTACTTTTTAGGAGCTTTTGGTCTCTTAGTACCATACTTAGAACGACCTTGCATACGACTCGCTACTCCTGCGGTATCCAATGCTCCACGAACGATGTGATAACGTACACCAGGAAGATCCTTAATTCTACCACCTCTTATCAATACGATAGAGTGCTCTTGTAGATTATGACCTTCACCCGGAATGTATGCGTTCACTTCCTTTTGGTTTGTAAGTCTCACACGAGCTACTTTTCTAAGGGCCGAATTCGGCTTCTTTGGAGTAGTTGTGTAAACACGAGTACAAACGCCACGACGCTGTGGGCAAGAATCCAATGCAGGAGATTTTGACTTATGCTTAAGCTGCTCTCTTCCTTTTCTTACTAACTGTGATATAGTAGGCATTGCAAAAATTAAAAATGTTATAAAATATATTGTCCCTGAAAAAGGGAGTGCAAAAGTACGTATTATTATTTTAAAATCTAAACCCTGTTTCATAAATGTGGTGGCTATCTAAAAGACTCCTGATAAACCTATTAATTCTCGTCTTTAGTAACCCTTTTGATAGACGCTACAATCTCCTCCTCAAAACCTAGCACGGTTTCATAAACGAAGCGACAGCGGTATGGAGAATCAAACTCCTCAGAGACTTCCAGATACATTTTATTTGTTAAGCCTCCGTTTTGATCATTTGGCTTTTCAATGATTCTGACTGGCTGATTAGATTTAGTTTTGAAATATTGTGGATGTGTTAAGTAGCCCAAAGGGGTGCAGTCATAAGGAATGAAGCCATCACTTCCATAAAAACCAATATTTCGCTTTGACCAAGGTCTAAGCGTTTGATACAGCCACTTATTCTTTTCGTTGCCCTTTTTTAAAAAGGCATAGTCCGTTTCTCCTAGAAAAAGGCTCTTACTACTTTCAAATCCCGCCAAAACTACTTTGACCCCGCTTTCTAGAACAACCTTAAAAGCAGCTACATCCATTTCGAAATTATAATCGGGCATGGTGGTCTTGCCTAAACCCGCTACAAATTTGACATTCGGGCTTCTGCCGGCACAAAAAATAATTTCATCAATATTAGAAGCTAATTCAGGATAGTTATTTAGTAGAATGGCCACATTGGTAGCAGGACCTAAGGCCAAAATGGAGAGGGTCTCCTTCTCTAGAGCTTTCGCCATTGCCCGTGTTGCTTCATTTTCAAACTCTAGATTGCCGCAGGTATCGGCACCCTTATATAAGGTATGATTTTCATCGGCCGCATACCATTTCAGAAGCTTGTCGCTTATTACATAGCCGTAATCCACATAGGTAATTAGACTAATGCCTTTAATGTCTAATTTGTCTTGATTTTCAATAGCCATCAAAAGGGCTATGCCATCGTCTATTTCATTGGCGGCAACTCCATTAGGGTTGCCCATCATAATGTCTGTATCTATCCAGACATTTTTCTTCTGAGCGAAACCAAAGTTTTGAAACAAAAAAACAAGTAGAATCAGTAAAGCCCCTTTCATTTAAGCTTCACCAACAGGCCCACCAAAATTCATTGGAAAGGGAATCGCATCTGTATTCTCTCTAATTTCGCCAAAGTTATTTTCATACTTCTCAATGTTATCTTGAAGTGCCTGCAATAGCCTTTGAGCATGCTCAGGAGTTAAAATTATCCTTGATTTTACTTTTGCTTTAGGCACGCCAGGCATTAACCGAATGAAGTCAATAACAAACTCAGAATTTGAGTGGGCTATCATCGCCAAGTTGGCATAAACCCCTTCAGCCATTTCATCAGAAAGCTCAATATTGATTTGTTGGTCTTTCTTTTTTATTTCTTCTGCCATTATTTCTGCTAATTAATTTGGTAATTATTATTTCAAACTTAGTGAATGTTTTCATCCTCCCGTAAAACTCCATCTATAAATTATTTTAAGGCCTTTTAATTTATAAAATAAAAGACCTGCTCGTCCTTGCAATTTTATACTTCCAACGATAGTTCTTTTGTCACATTTTATTGTTTACTTTTGCACCCCGAAAACAAAAACGTGACTTTGTGTTTTATGTTTGTCATAAACACGTTGATAGTCAATGATTTAAGTTGATTTAGAAATTAGTTAAACATCGAATAAATGGCTCGCGATTTAAAATTTACAAGAAACATTGGTATTGCCGCACACATTGATGCTGGTAAGACCACCACTACTGAACGAATCCTTTATTACGGAGGAGTTAGTCACAAAATTGGTGAGGTACATGATGGTGCTGCTACCATGGACTGGATGGAGCAGGAGCAAGAAAGAGGTATTACGATTACTTCTGCTGCTACTACCCTAGACTGGAAGTATAAGGATCAGAGCTATCACATGAATATCATTGATACTCCTGGTCACGTGGATTTTACTGTAGAAGTAAATAGATCGTTACGTGTTTTGGACGGATTGGTTTTCTTATTCTCTGCCGTAGATGGTGTAGAGCCTCAGTCTGAAACTAACTGGAGACTAGCCAATAATTATAACGTAGCTCGTTTAGGCTTCGTTAATAAAATGGACCGTCAGGGTGCAGACTTCTTGAATGTTTGTGCTCAGGTAAAAGAAATGTTAGGAAGTAACGCCGTGCCTCTTCAGTTGCCTATTGGTAATGAGGAAAACTTTGAGGGTGTTGTGGACTTAGTTTACAACAAAGGCATTGTCTGGAACGAGGAAGATAAAGGAATGACTTTTATGGAAGTACCTATTCCTGAAGACATGAAAGAGGAAGTAGCCCATTGGAGAGAGCAGCTATTGGAATCTGTAGCTTCTGCTGATGAGTCTTTAATGGAGAAGTATTTTGAAGACCCTGAGTCAATTTCTTCAGCGGAGATTATCAATGCTCTAAGAATTGCTACTATTAGCATGGACATCGTTCCAATGCTTTGTGGTTCTGCCTTTAAGAATAAAGGTGTTCAAACCATGCTTGATTATGTAATGGAGCTTTTACCTTCTCCTTTAGATAGAGATGGTATCATAGGTACTCATCCTCAAACTGAGGAAAAAATTAAGCGTCTTCCAGACAGTACTCAGCCCTTTTCTGCCTTAGCATTTAAGATTGCTACTGACCCTTTTGTTGGACGACTTTGCTTTATCCGTTCTTACTCAGGTACATTACCTTCTGGATCATATGTATTGAACAACAGAAACGGTAAGAAAGAGCGTATTTCTAGAATATTCCAAATGCACGCCAATAAGCAAAATCAAATTGATGAATTGCAAGCTGGTGACATTGCTGCTGTAGTAGGATTTAAGGATATCAAAACTGGTGATACGTTATCGGATGTTGATTATCCTATTGTATTCGAATCAATGAACTTCCCAGATCCTGTAATTGGTTACGCTATTGAGCCTAAGAAAACAGCAGATCAAGACAAATTTAGTAATGCTATTACTAAGCTTATTGAAGAAGATCCTACGTTACAAGTAGAGACCAACGAAGAAACAGGTCAAACTATCATGAAAGGTATGGGTGAGCTTCACCTAGATATCATTATTGATAGAATGCGTCGTGAGTTTAAAGTAGAAATTAACCAAGGTGCTCCTCAGGTAGCATACAAAGAGGCTTTAACAAAGACTTACGAAGGAAGAGAGGTTTACAAGAAACAATCTGGTGGTCGTGGTAAGTTTGCGGACATTGTATACACAATGGGCCCTATAGATGAGCCAGAAGAAGGAAAAGAGGCAGAGCCAGGTTTGCAGTTTGAAAACAAGGTTGTGGGTGGTGCTATCCCCCGTGAATTTATTCCTTCTGTAGAGAAAGGCTTTAGAGAATCTATGAAAAATGGTCCTTTAGCTGGTTTCCCAGTAGATACCATGAAAGTTACTCTAATACACGGTTCTTTCCACGATGTGGATTCTGACTCATTCTCTTTTGAAATGGCAGGTCGTTTGGCCTTCCGTAATTCAGGTAAGGAAGCTGGTGCCAAATTATTGGAGCCAATAATGGCTGTTGAGATTTTGACACCAGATGAGTATACTGGTCCTATCACAGGTGACATGAACCGTAGACGAGGTATCATGAAAGGTATGGATACAAAGCAGGGTTCTCAGGTAATTAGAGCCTCTGTGCCTCTTTCTGAACTATTTGGTTATGTAACAGACTTAAGAACTATTTCTTCTGGTCGTGCTACTGCCAACTTGACTTTCTCTCATTATGATTTCGTTCCGCAAAGCCTTGCAGAAGATGTAATCAAGAAAGAGAAAGGCGAATAAGCTTATTCAGACTTGATATATACTAAAAAAGGCGGCTTCCATTTGGAGCCGCCTTTTCGTTTTTCGTAAAACACTAAATTCTGTTTATTAGCCTATTGTCTTCTGGAATATCATCAAGAGCTCCTAGCTCTAGTCCCATTCTAAGGTAAGCGGGAGTGTCCTCAAAATCCTGCTGAACTTCTTCATTTTTGGCAAAAGAAACCACCGTTTCTCTTAATTTTTCCTCGGCGGCAAATAGACTACCCTGATTTACTGCCACGGTCACAGATTTCTTTTTTGGCCTTGGTCTCTGACTCGCAATACCCGGCATTCCGAATGTGGCGAAAGGACTGTCCTCTGCCGAATGTTCCATTTCTAGCACAGGTTCCTTTTTAGTATCGCCCATATCCGCACCAAAATCTGTAATACCCGCAGCCACAATTGTAACACGGATTTTATCTTTCAAAGATCGGTCTATCGAATAGCCATGTTTTACAATTTTAGCCTTGGTCTTTATTTCATTCTCAATAAAACGCATGATCATAGCCTGATCACTCATTTTGATTTTATACTCTGGCTTTTCGTCTGAGTAACATATAGAAACCAGAAGCCTCTTAGAGCCTTTAATGTTATTGCTATGCAATAGGGGCGATTTTAGAGCCTCTTCTACGGCTATTTTTGCTCTATCTACACCTGAGGCCTCCGCCATACCCATAACCGCCTGTCCAGCGTTTTTAAGAACCGTTTTTACGTCTGCATAATCTAGGTTTATAATACCCGGTCTGGTAATTAACTCTGCAATGCTTTTTACGCCGTTAGCTAAAATAGCATCTGCACGCTCAAATGCTTCTTGAATATCCATGTCATGAAAAAGATTCTCTAAGCGGTCATTTTTCACAATAAGCACGGTATCGCAGTGTTCTTTCATTTTTTCAATACCCTCAAGAGCCTGCTCAATTTTCTCCGTGCCTTCCCAGCTAAAGGGGTCCGTTACCACACCTACGGTTAGCATTCCTTTTGCTTGAGCTATTTTAGCAATCACTGGGGCTGCCCCAGTACCCGTTCCTCCTCCCATGCCAGCTGTAATAAATACCATCTCTGTGGGCTCATTGAAAAGCTTGTGAATAGAATCTTCACTTTCTAGGGCCGCCTGCTCACCTACAGATGGAATAGCACCAGCACCAAGACCTTTAGTAAGCTCTGCTCCTAACTGAAGTCTCCTAATTTCAGAAGGTAAAGTCTTCAGTACTTGGAGGTCCGTATTGGCCGCAACTATATTGACATCTTTGATACCCATTTTATGAAGCGTCTTAACGGCATTGCCGCCAGCACCTCCCACACCTATTACGGTGATGATGTTGGGCATGTCAGATTGAAAATCTAGTCCATAGTCTTGAGGATATAACATAATTCTTTTTTTAGGGTAAAAGCTCTTAATTATAAGTCTGTCTTAATTCTGGATCATCTAGTCGTCCTAGAAGAGATGAAATGGGATTATTTTTGAAAAATGAAAGAGGCATTTTTCTTTTTTCTTTCAATGCTCTAGTCATTGGAAGTCTGTCGTCGAAAGGTTTTAGGGCAGAAAGCATAAGACCAATGGCGGTAGCATACTTCGGGTGAGAAAGTTCAAAAAATTGATTTTGATCAATGTTCCTTGCTGCATCTGCCACACGTACTGTGAGTGGAGAAAAAGTTTTTTCAAAAATCATTTTAACTAGACCTTCTCTTCCAATGGCTCCAGAAACTATGACGCCATTTCCAAGAACACGGGCATAATCACTCGCTATAACATTAGACGCAATGAGACCTACAATTTCCTTGAGCCTACTCTCAATAACAATGGCCACGGAATGCATCAAAAGCTGTTTTGTAGGCAAACCGTCTCTCCCTTCTATTTCTAAGACTTCATTAATCTCTATACCCTTGCTGGGTTTATCACAACAGTTCATAAAAACACCTTCTGCTTGTTTTTCAGAAATATTAAAGGCCTTTGCCAAATCTTTTATTATCGCTAAAGAGCCTACCGGCAAAACCTGCGTATATCTCAAACCAAAATCCTTAAAAACCGAAATCTCAGTTAATTGTGAACCTAGGTTAACAAGTAAAATTCCATTTTGTCTGTCTTCTACAGATAAAGTAGCAATAGCATCTGCCATGCCAGAAAAAACGACTTGGTCAATTGAAACAGGGTTTGGAGCGTTGCTATTTCCCACAAAGCCGTATGATAAATTACTCATCGCATCTAAATGAGCATCTACTTTTTCTCTTGGACTTGTTATGAAATTGAAATTGCAGGTAAGCTTATTCCCGGTGGCTCCTACTGGGTATTTCCCTATTTTTTGCTCGTCAATGTAAAAGTCTGTAGGTAGTGGGTGAAGGCATTCGCTTTTGTCTTTTCTTCGGAAATCATCCTTAGCAGAACGTATGATCTGATCCAATGCCCTTACATCCACTGTAAATTTATCCCCTGCTTTAGTATATTCCTGTCTTTGTAGTTTTAATTGAATGAACTCATTAGAATAATTGCAATTCACAGAACCTATATCCAGACTCGATTTATTTGCCAATTTCTGCAAAACACGACTCGCCGTATGATTTAAATTATGATTGTTTAAGGAAAACCCTTTTGACATAGACTCATAGTCCTCGTCATAGTTTTCCTCGGCATAATTTAAAATACTTATTCGCCCATGCCTGTCACATTTACCCGCTATAGCACAGATTTTGGAATTTCCAATGTCCATTCCAACGGAGTAAATTTCTTCTTTTTGGTCTTTCATTTTTGTAGATTATTAGGAGTCACTGTGCTCTCACTCACAGACAACTTGATTAGCGTATTGGATTTTTACTTTAGAGAATTCGTCCCAGCCTTTCACTCCAGCTATTTGTTTATAAAATACCTTTAGCTTTTTCAGCTTTTGATCAATATTCTCAGCTTGACCAAATTCAATGATTTGATTCCCTAAAACAGGAACAAACTTTATCTCTCCATTTATTTCAACATCCATCTGAGACAACTGTGCATTCCAGAATGAATCGTTCTTTATCGTATGAATAAGTTCCATGATGGACTTACTCTTTTCAGTATTCAAATCCTTCTTCCCTCTAAAATAGTTTCCGGAAAGAAGTAAAACTCTGGCCGAATGATATTTAGACAATGGGAATATTTTGCCCGCCTCGTTTAGGTATTTGTCACTATAAGAGTTCCCGGTACTTACTCTGGCATAGGGGATAAATGGTTTAACACTAAGATGTAACACTCCTTTTAAGTCTCCGTATGCTTCACAAAAATCTATTTGATTAATCTCGCGAACTCTTTCTTCTAATAAACCTAAGTCAATAGAGGAGAGCATTCTACCCTCCAGTGGCTCTTGCCCATTTCTGGTGATGTATTTTTCTATGTCTGCTTTAGATATATAGTATTGATCCATGTTATCAATAAGCTCTATTTCTACGCCCTGGCATCTTTGTTCTTTGGCTTTTATATCCACAAAACCAATGAGGGTCAAAACAACCATCAAGCCTAATCCAGCAAATCCATATTCCTTAATTTTTGAAGTATTCCAGTTCATAAGTTTGTGTTTTCAAGAAAGTGATTAGGTTCAGCCTCCATCTTAAACCTATCTGAATTCTTTGCGTCAAGGTCTGTTTTGCAATATTCCTTTAAGATTTTCACATCCTCATTCCACTTTTGTCCGTCCCAAAATTCCAAGCCCTTGTGATCTCTAATTTTATAGAGTGCCGCTGGCTTATACGCCGTTCCTAGATAGGCATGGTCCAGGCCAGCCTCTTTGGCCCAGGAGATTGTTCGCCACATCATCCATTTACCTAATGAATGACTTCTCATGTAATCTGTATCAAAAAAAGCAAACCAATAATGCAACATACTCTCTGTAATACTGGCCAAAATATACCCAACCGTTTTTTCTGCCGTCGTGAACTTCAAAATATGCGTTCCAATCGAACTCTTCAAGATGTATGACCATCTTTCTAAACTCATGTTTTCGTCTCCAATTCGTTCCAGAATATAAGCATTGCAAAAGCTCGTAAAGTCAGGGTCGCTTAAGTCAAAATCGGATTTCTTGATAACTTCAAGTTTCACATCCAAGGGCTCCATTTGTCTCTGAATCCTCCTATTCTCTGAAGTATCCTCAAATCTGGAAAGGTCTACCCGTAGGCTTCTAGCCAAATAGAAAACCTCCTTTTCTATATTTATATTACCCGTGTATGGTAAAAACCCTTGACCATAAATAGGTGAAACATCCTCCAGCCCCTCACGTAAGGCATAAATGGCATACGAAAAAGTATAGCTACTATAGTCAACGGTATTTTCAGAATAAAAAAGTTTCATATTTCTAACACCTGTTTAATCTGTTCTACAATTTCTTTGGTCGCACTTGGCTTGGCAAAGCCAGCAATATTCTGCCTCAAACTTTGCTGTAAATCTTCGTCATTTGCCAACGCTAGGCAAACCTTAATCAAGTCACTGTTTACTTCTGAATCTTTTACAATCAGGGCCGCTTGCTTTTCCACCAAGCTCAAAGCATTCATTGTTTGATGGTCTTCTGATGCATTAGGGAAAGGAACCAAAATAGAAGGACTTCCTGTAAGACACAGCTCTGATACAGATAAAGCACCGGCTCGAGAAATAACTAAATCTGCTGCCTTATAGGCAAAATCCATTTCATAAATGAAGTCGGAAATATATGCTCCGTCTATAGCATTCTTTGTAGGCTTAAATGCTTTGCCCGTTTGCCAGATAACCTGAAGCCCCTGTTTTACTAATTCATCTATCCCTGCTTCTATCGCCAAGTTGATACTTCTAGCACCCTGACTTCCGCCAATAATTAATAAGGTCTTCTTATCCGCTTTTAGCTTAAAGTGAGTTAATGCACTTTCTTTTGAAGCCTTGCTTTCAATAATATCTTTTCTAACTGGATTCCCTGTAAAAACGACCTTTTCGGCTGGAAAAAAATTCTCCATATTTGGATAAGCCACACAGATTTTCGAAGCCCATTTGGATAAAATCTTATTCGTAACTCCTGCATAAGAGTTCTGCTCCTGAATGACAGACTTCACTCCTCTTAATTTCGCTATTAAGAGCGTAGGCCCGCTAGCATATCCACCAACCCCGATTGCTACATCTGGCCTAAAATCTTTAAGTGTCCTATAAGCCTTAGCTAAGCTTTTGATGAGCTTAAAGGGGAAGCTTAGGTTTGCCAACATATTAGATCTATTGATTCCAGCGATAGGAAGACCAATAATGTCATAACCTGCCTTTGGCACTTTATCCATTTCCATTTTACCTGAAGCACCTACAAAAAGTATCTGAGCCTTAGGGAATTGTTCTTTCAGCTCATTAGCAATTGCAATAGCCGGATAGATATGTCCTCCCGTACCTCCACCACTAATCACTATGTTATAATTTTTGCTCATCTAGGTTTATTGGTCGATGTCGTGTCTACTTGGTTTCTAGAAACACTCAATACAATTCCTAAAGCTATAGAAGTGAATAAAATAGAAGTCCCTCCTTTACTAATTAAAGGCAGCGTTTGCCCAGTAACCGGGCCTAGACCCACGTTTATAAACATATGCGTCAAAGCCTGAAAAACGATGCTTAGGGTAAGCCCAATACTCAAAAGCCCGCCAAATGCTTGCGTAGTGTTTTCAATATTTTTTAGGCCTCTTGATAAAAGCCACAGATAAAGGAAAAGAATAACGAAACCTCCAAGGAGCCCATATTCTTCTATGATAATGGCATAAATAAAATCTGAATAAGACTCTGCCATACCATGCTTAATAGCACTTTTCCCTGGACCTACGCCGAAAAACCCTCCTCTAGCTATTGCCGCTAAAGCTTGGTCTCTCTGGATACTTTCACTTCCGATTTTTCCACCTGCAAAACCATCGCCATCTAAATCTCGTGAAACGAATGCCTCTGTTCTGTCAATGATAGTTTGTGTACGAAAAACCTCGGTATCATAATACTTTTTGGTTATTAGACCAGCTGTAAAGGCTACTATGAGTCCTACAAAAAGAGAAAGCATCATGCGTAGGATATGTTTTCTTGGTACCCTACCTATGATCATAACCATTAGGCAGGTCAGGCCTAAAATAACCGAGGTAGAGAAACTAGAAAGTGCCAGCATACCACACAGAACCCCGCACCAGATAATGATGGGCCATAAGTCTCTAAACTTATTAAGCCCATTTTGTTTACGAGCAAGCATGGCGGCCAGATTAGTAATTAATACCAGACGCACTAAATCCGAAGTCTGAATAGTCCAGCCCAAAATAGAAATCCACCTTTTGGCTCCCCCAACCTCCTTACCCATGCTTAAAGTATATATAAGAACAAAAGGCGTAAGCCACAGAAGTATTTTAGCTATGGAAGCAAGGTTTATAAAATCAAATCTATGAACGACATAAGTGATAAAAAATCCCATGCCAACCAAAACGGCATGCTTGACGATGATCATTTCTGAAGTATTAGAGGTACGGTAGGCCAAAGCAGAAATGGAGCTATAAACAGCCGCGATTCCAAAAAAAGAAAGGAATATAGTTATAACCCATATCTGCCAGTCCCCCTGCAGGTGGTCTTTTAATCTGAACCTATTCATCACACGTTTTATTAAGAAAGCTTTGGTTACCAAAACATTACGCTAGCGTAAAATTTTAGCCTTATCAAATTTACGTCTTCTAATGGCCTTTCAAAATTTATTTTATGAATTTAATTATGCGGTAAATAAAAAAAGGGAGAAATCACTCGATTCCCCCTTTTTAAGAGGTTGATTGTGGATAAGAATCACTTCTTCAAGGAATCCCTAATCTCCTTCAAAATATCTAGCTCAGATGGCCCTTTTGCTGCAGTTTGAGGCTCAGGTGCTTTTGTTTTGTTATACGTTTTGACTACTATAAACATCACAAAACCAACGGTAAGGAGGTTGATAATAGAATTTACCCAAGCACCATAGCGAATAGCGTTTTCCGATGACATTTCAACCCCATCTGCACCTAACACTGCTGGATCTAAGACATATTTCAGCTCTGAAAAATCTAATCCACCCACAAAATGGCCAACGATTGGCATTACGATATCGCCCACAAAACCCTTAACAACTAGACCAACAGCACCTGCCAAAATAACGGCAACGGCAAAATCAATGACGTTACCCGTCATGATGAATTTTTTGAATTCTTTAATCATAATAATAAATTTTAGAAATTATTTTGAAAGCTAAAGGGCCAATGAAAAACCAGCAGACAAACCCTGACTGATTTGGAATTTCTTCACTTGATCTTCATCATAGATACCTATTAAAGTAAAGTTTACATTAAAATACTTTCCTATCTTAGAAGTGGCTATCAAATTAACGTTATGATCAATAGCCTTAGATTCTGGGGCATAAGCTAAAAAGCCTTGATACCTCCATTTTAAATTGAAATTCTCTGCGAGGTTTTTGTCAAAGGCAGCAACAAGCTGCGTTCCCAACTCATTCAATACCTTCTTTCCCTTTTCTACACCATAAGAGCGATCGGCATCATTTCTTGTATTATTAAATACTTGATTATCTGACACAAAAGTCTGTCTAATCGTCCCCCCCCCAAATTGAATTGTAAAATATGGTTTGGGAACCCACTCTACTCCCACACCTTCTGATATGAAACCAGGGGCAAAAAAGTTAGAAATGATATTTCCTCTGGAACCGTCCTCATTAAAGTTAAAACCACTTGCTACTTGGGTCAGTAAGTTTACACCCGCAAACCAGTTTAGCTTAGGTGTAATTGAACTAGCAAACTTGCTTTCAATGAATAACCTATCCACACTTTTACGAGTATCTAGCCCTTTGTTATTCAGGAAGCCATATTGAAACTGAAGATCATTGGTCCATGCTCCTTTGCCCTTATGCTTTACTGCAAGGTTATTAAAAAGCAAACCTACAGCAAAGTTATTGACACCTCCGCCCTGCCAGCCATCATTGAAAGAGGCCTGGGAGAAATTAATGGCTAGCTGAGTATTTCTATCCCACCAGCCTACTCTTAAAGAATCTTCTAAATTATTCATGACCACATCCTGACCCATAGCTCCTAAGGCCATAGCCGTCAAAAATATAATACTAAGAAATTGTTTTTTCATTTGTTAAAAGGGGTTTAAATTTAATAAATTACAACTTTCCCTTGTTGTAAAACTCTTAAAGGGAAAACCGTTTTTGATTCTCCGCTTTGTATAGTTATAGTCGTGTTATCTACTCCAATCACTTCTCCTTTTACCCCATCAGTTTCAATTACCTGCCCTTCTTTATATCTATTCTTTGAATAAAAGGAACTGATAATATTTAAAAGTATCTCCTTAGAAGCAAAACCGTAGCCAATAGAAAATGCCAAAATAATACCCGCAACAAGAATATTAAAACTACTCTCTAACAGGGCTGTGTTAATTCCGGCTTGGCCTAGTGCTGCTATTCCGGTGATGATTAATAGGAAGAAAAAGACTCCAGAGCCAATCAATTTCCCAGAAGCAATATTAAAGGACAAACAAAGGCCTACTACAAAGTTTTTAACACTGTCAGCAATCAATAGTCCGGCAAAAATCATAATAGAAGCAGATATGATTTTGGGAATATAATCAACCAACATGGCAAACATATTGGAAATAGCAGGAACGCCTAGTGTAGAAGCTGCTTGAATCATGAATACAATGAGAACGAAATAGTAGACTATTTTAGAGATAATCTTACTCAGCTTCAAATCAAAATCAAATTTCTTGATGGCGTCTATCTCATTGATTTTTTCACCGAGCTTATCTATTCCTATTTTTGAAATGAGATTTCTAAGTACAACACTTGCAATTTTAGCAGTTATCCATCCCACTAAAGCGATAACTAGGGCACCTATAAAATTAGAAGTAAACTCGCCAAACTGGGTGACCAAATTTTGGAAAGTAACTATTAATATGTCCCTTAAATTAGGTAGTTTATTCATTATCTTTATTCGATTGATATTCTTCTAACATGACCGAAACTATCCTGAAAGGCTCTCCCATAAACATATTTACCATAACCATGGTATCTCTTATGGAGTCTATCTCAGAAACGATCTGCTTTTTTACTTTCCCTGCACCTTTAAAAGGTTCTGTGGTGTCAGTGAATATATTGTCTTCTTCGTTCATGACTACTTCTTAAATAATAAAAGTACTTTAAGTGCCACTAAACTGAACAGTGCTATATGTTCTAAATAGAGCTTTTTCATCTTCTCTTTTGTCCTCAAAAGCCTCATTTTGGTAGCACTCTCTGAAATTTTGAAAGTCTCCGAAATTTCTCTAATGCTAAAGTTATCCTGATATTTCATGAGTAACATGGCCTTCTCTGTTTCCGGTATTTGCTCCAGACTTTTCTGTAATCCTTCCGTTTTCATACTTAAAAGCTCCGTATCCATCTCTTCTTCCACAAATTCAATACTATCATCCCACTCATCTTCCTTGGCTTTCTTTTCTTTCCTTATGTTATCCATACAATAGTTGTAGGTAATAGAATATAACCATGTCGAAAACCTTGCATCCTCCTTAAATGTACCAATTTTGGTTATCACCCTTAAAAATATGTCGTGTGCCAAGTCTTCTGCTTTGGCCGTATCGCGGGTAAATGAAAAGCACTTTCTGTATACCTTTTCTGAATATCGGTCGTAGATTTCTTCAAAGTAAAAGTTTTTCTGAGTAGAGACATATTCCCTTACAAGCTCCTCATCTTTATATTTATCAATTGTTCTAATGCTCATTTAGACTTCCTACTTTTAAAAAAGTAACTAAAGTTTTTAGAAACTTAATTTTTTCAAACTTAAATATGTTAAAAATTGACTTCAAAGGTTTGCTTTCTTTAATAATTAGCCAATAGTGTCCTAAACGATTCGAGAATTTAATTTTAAGGGTTGTCAGTTCAAATCAGCGTTAATTCTGAGAAGAATTCAAAACAAAACCCCCTGCTGGTTTTTTATTCTTTTTTGAGGAGGCTCTC
>JBLHOT010000006.1:0-84672 GCA_047623945.1 Arcticibacterium sp.
TGGCACATAACCTGTGGGCTAAAAAATCTATAGACAAACTTGTTAAAGATGCTTCTGGTGAAGCCAATCAATTAAAAAGGACGTTGAGCAGTACGAGTCTCGTAGCTCTAGGGGTAGGAGCCATCATTGGAGCGGGTCTTTTTTCATTGACGGGAATAGCAGCAGCTAATCATGCAGGGCCGGCCGTCACCATATCATTTGCATTAGCAGCTCTAGGTTGTGCCTTTGCTGGTTTGTGTTATGCAGAGTTTGCGTCTATGATTCCAGTGGCAGGAAGTGCTTATACTTATTCGTATGCTACCATGGGTGAATTGATAGCCTGGATCATTGGATGGGATTTGGTTTTAGAATACGCCTTGGGAGCCGCCACCGTGGCTGTGAGTTGGTCCAGGTATTTATTGGAGTTACTCAGTTCATGGGGAATTCACCTTCCTGCCAACTTTGTTTGTTCGCCTTACGAAACCCTTAAGTTGGCCGATGGAAGTATTGTGAATGGGGGATATATTAACCTTCCGGCAGTCATCATTGTAGTTCTGTTATCCTTACTCCTTATTCGCGGAACCCATGAATCGGCTAGAATAAATAACATCTTGGTTGTTTTAAAGATTGCGGTGGTTTTGATGTTCATCATCTTAGGTTGGGGTCACATAGATCCACAAAACTATGTACCCTATATTCCCGAAAATACAGGGGTTAGAAGTGAGTTCGGATGGACGGGTATTGCCACGGCTGCGGCGGTCGTGTTTTTTGCTTTCATAGGATTTGATGCTGTTTCTACAGCTGCTCAAGAAGCTAAAAACCCTCAGAAGGGTATGCCCATAGGCATTTTGGGTTCTTTAGTTATTTGTACTGTTCTATATGTACTGTTTTCTCATGTGATGACGGGGCTGGTTCATTATACAGAATTTGCTAATGACGCAAAGCCTGCCGCAACGGCTTTTGCCAAAACAGGGTATGGTTTTCTTCAAAACGGATTAATCATTGCCATTTTAGCAGGTTATACTTCGGTAATGCTGGTGATGCTCCTTGGGCAAAGCCGTGTTTTCTTCTCCATGAGTAAGGATGGCCTGCTACCTAAGTTTTTTGGGGATGTGCATGCGAAGTTTCACTCTCCTTGGAAAACAAATTTGTTTTTTATGGTCTTCGTGAGCCTCTTCGCTGGTTTCGTGCCCGTGAGTGATTTAGGGCATATGGTAAGTATTGGGACCCTATTCGCTTTTAGCCTGGTATGTGCTGGAGTTTGGATTTTGAGGGTTAAGAGGCCAGAATTAAAAAGATCCTTTAAAACGCCATGGGTACCTTTTGTTCCTATAATGGGTATCGTGGTTTGTGTTTATTTAATGAGTTCACTGCCTATAGAAGCATGGTACAGACTGGCTCTTTGGCTAGGCTTGGGCTTTTTGATTTATTTTACCTACGGAAGAAAAAATAGCGTAATTAATCACGAAGATGAATGATTTGCCAAATTTGATATCATAAAAAAGCCATTTGGAAAGTATTTAAATTATCTTGCCGATTGATTTAGCTCTAATTAGGACCCTATAAACCCCAAAATGAATATGCTTTTAAACTTTTTTGCACCTGAAATCGGACTCGATGAAAAAATTGATCAGGCCTTTGCCCCCGTATCTGATTTTTTCTCCGCCCTAATCTTTTTTGAAGTCTTTGGTGTGCCTTTTGTCCTTATACTGTTAGTCTCCACGGCCTTGTTTTTTACGGTCTATTTTGGATTTATTAATATCAGAAGATTTCCGATGGCCATAAGGGTTGTGAGAGGAAAGTATGATGATATAGAACAAGGAGGAGATCCTGTTACTACCGATAATTTGAACGTGGTAGACGGTGATATTGTACGTACCATTAGGCAGGAAGGAAAACAAGGAGAGGTAAGTCATTTTCAGGCTTTGACAGCAGCGGTTTCTGGAACAGTTGGTAATGGAAATATTGCAGGTGTTGCATTGGCGATAGCATTAGGTGGTCCTGGTGCTACATTCTGGATGATAATTTGTGGCTTATTGGGAATGTCTACCAAGTTTGTGGAATGTACACTTGGTGTTCAATATAGAGACATAGGAGAAGATGGCACTGTATATGGCGGCCCCATGTATTATATATCAAAAGGTCTTAAAAGTAATGGCTATGCCACTTTAGGGAAAGTTGCGGCGGTTCTGTTTGCCATTTTTTGTATCGGAGGTTCTTTTGGAGGAGGTAACGCTGCCCAGTCTAATCAAGCCACTATCGTTATTAAAGACTTGATGGGGCTAGAAAGCTCTAGTGCAGGAACAATAATCGGCCTTGTTTTAGCCTTGTTAGTAGGTATAATAATTATTGGAGGCATAAAAAGAATAGCTTCAGTGACAGAGAAAGTCGTGCCTTTCATGGCGGGCTTGTATTTACTGGCCTGTGTTTATATCCTATTAGCGAATTTCTCCCTAATCGATAATGCTTTTGGTTTAATACTGTCGGAAGCCTTTAGTATGAAAGCTGGTATTGGAGGACTGTTTGGCGTATTACTAATTGGATTTAAACGAGCAGCATTTTCAAATGAAGCCGGTGCCGGCTCGGCGTCTATTGCCCACTCCGCCGTAAAAACAAACTATTCAGCGTCTGAAGGCTTAGTGGCTTTGTTGGAACCCTTCATTGATACCGTAGTTATTTGTACCATGACAGCCTTAGTGATCATCATATTTAATTTTGGTGGAGCATTTGAATACGGTGGTGATGGAACAGGCGTGGTACTTATTGACGGCTTGCCTTATGAAGGTGCAGGTATTACGTCAATGGCTTTTGCCGAATATATTCCATATTCAGATGTATTCTTGACAGTGGCCGTAGTACTTTTTGCGGTCTCTACTATGATATCTTGGTCTTATTACGGGCTTCAATCTTGGAAATATTTGTTTGGAAGAAGCAACATCGCAGACTTAGCCTATAAGTTGTTATTCTTGACGTTCATTATCATTGGAGCGGCCGCAAACATGTCTTCTATTTGGGCATTTTCAGATGCGATGATATTTGCGATGATATTCCCGAACATGGTTGGTCTACTCTTCTTATTCCCAGTGGTTAAGAGAGAACTTAATAGATATTTAGACGCCGTTAAGGTTAAAAGATACTTTAAATAAATAAAAGGAATAAGACGTTTTAAATTAAAACGTCTTATTTTACCATTACAATAAATATGCTATTTTGGATTGTAAGCAAAAGCTCCGAGTTTTACGCGGATATTTTGCCAACAACCTTAGCCTGATAAAATATAAATAAACCATGGAAGGTGCTACATTAGAAAACGAATACGCTTATATCAAAGACAGTAAGGTATTTTTAAAAGGGTACTTAGCGTTACCCGAGAGACAAATAGGGGAAGTAAAAAGAACGGAGGAAGAAGCTTTTCAATATTTCATTAACAGGTACGATATAGCAATAAAGAAGGTAGAGCAGTTAGAAAAAGAAATAGATGAAGCCGCTAATAAAGGCTCCTATTTAACTAAGCTTTTACAGTTAAGGAAAAGAATTGAGAACTTTGACGGGATTGGGAATTTCATTCCGCTTTTGTCAAGATTAGATATAAAAGAGGCTTATCTAAATGGTCTTATTGAATTAAATCAAAAGAATAACCTTAAAGTAAAGGAGGAACTTCTCTCTGAGACTAAGGCTATAGTAGATAGCGATGATTGGGGGCCAGTTTCGGATGAATTACAAGAAATTAGAACGAGATGGATTAGGACAGGGCCCGTTGAGAAAAAGCTTAATGAAGAAAAGGAAGAGGAATTTAAGCTTCTTTTAGATTCGTTTTATCAACGCAGAAAGACATTTTTCGACGAGCAAAATAAAATTATAGATGAGCGAAAGGCCAAATATGAGGCCTTGATAGAGCTGTCTTATGATTTGCACCGAAGAAGAGATTGGGACGAGGCTTTCGAGGATATGAAGAAATATCAGCGAGAGTGGAAGGAAGTGGGTGAACTGCCCGCTAAGATGATGAAGTTCCTTTATAGAAACTTTAAGAAGTCGAACTCGGGCTACTACGAAAAGTATTGTAAGGCCAAGGGAATTCAGATTCAGCGAAGAGAAGATCCAAGAGTGGAGGCTCAGATTAGAATGATGAAGGAGGCAGAAAGATTAGCTTCTGCTGAGAATGATGCCATTTTTGATTCAACAGTTAAGGCCAAGGTGCTTCTTAATGAGTGGAAAAACATTAGAGTACCTTCTCACGTGGCAGACAGAAATGTAGCAGAAAGGTTTAGGGCCGCTTGCGATAAGATATTTGAGCTTAGTTATTTAATGAAAGTTGTCGGTAGAAAAAGCCCGTCTTTTAATTTTCTAGATGATGAGCAGAAAAGCAAAACCAAGTATAGAGAAATGGAGAACATTGTGCGTAGGGCTAGGCATGACTTGCAGGAGTTAGAAGCCACCTCTGGCATAGGTTCTGGAGATAGTCAAGATATGGACAGAATGATGTTCAATAATCTTAAGACTCAGAAAAGAAAGCTTCTTATGAAGGAAGTAATATTAGAGGAATTACGTCAAAAATTAGGGAACTAGGATACACCAATGGTGATTTTTAGTAGTATACTCTTTTGTTTGTTCTTATTTTTCCTACACAGGGGAAGTCTGCTTTTGGCAGAAGGACTTCATTCTTATTTTATTCTTTTATTCCTAGGATTGGTTTCGGTAACCATTCCTTCTGGATATGTTTTGTCCAGTTTCGGGGAAATAGGGAATCCGATGGCTTGGTCCATACTCCTCTGTATTTTTTCTGGACTCATTTTAGCTATTTTAGTCTTTTTGGGCTCAAAAGCCAATACCAGTTTAAAGGGTCTAATTACTTTAGCTTTAAGAAAGTTAAAAAGACTTTGGGCCGAGAGTTCGACTGTTCAAAAGGGGATTTTCAGCGTTTTGTCAGTTGGACTTCTAATTTGCTCTTTCATCAATGTGTTGGTGCTTTTCATGACTTACCCCAATGAATGGGATAGTATGACCGGCCATTTAGTAAAATGTGCTTATTATATTCAGAATGGAAATATGGATAGGCTAGGGGGCACTTCTTGGTCTATTGATTTTTACCCAAATTCATTACCCACATTACAGATTCTAGGCTATCATGTTTTTGGAGAAAAGGGCTTTAAAGTAATTCACTTTTTGGCCTATTGGATATTTGTGCTGACCACCTTTGGAATTACTAAATCAGCTTTTTCAAACGTTAGAGGAGCTTTATTTGTAGGGCTTATTGCGGCACTGCTACCATCAGCACTTATTCAAGCGGTTACTACAGAAACAGATATTGTTCAATCGGCGTATCTAGGGTTGGTGATCTACTTTTTGATGAAGGTTTATCGCCATGCTTCATGGCTGAACATTATTTTGTTCGTGTTTTCGTCTGCTGTCTGGGTTTCTCATAAAGTAACCTTTTTACTCATTGGGCCAGCAGTGGCGGTTTTGGTGCTTTTTATGTTTTTTCAGCGTTCTACTATAAGGAAAAGGGCTTTGCCCACTGTTTTAGGACTTGCTCTTGGACTTTGTATTTACGTCTTGCCCAACGGCTATATTGCCAATGTTAAAGAAGTAGGTAAGTTTAGCTTAGGTGCTCTTTCTGCACCAGAGGAGGTTATGAAGTGGCATGGGATTGAGAATTACAGTTCGGCTGAAAAGCTTAAAAACTTTCAATTAAACGTGTTACGATATTCTTCTGATTTCCTTCAGCTAGATGGCATTAGAAATACGGAGACGGGTTCAAAGGTTAACGAAGCTTTTAGGTTTCTGCCAAATAAAATATTTGAGAAATTTGCTTTAGAAAGGCTTCAGTTTTGGGTGGTTTATCCTTTTGAAATGATGGGCAGCAAACAGATGCACTTTTATAAAGAGCGGCCATTTTGGGGTATTATTAGTTTCATGTTAGTCCTACCAGTCATTGTTCTTCTTTTGTTTTTTTGGAGAAAAAGAGAGGGGGCTAGCTTGGCTTTAATATTTATGCTGGCAGGACTTTTGCATTTTTTGTCACTTTGCTTTTCTGCCCCTTATGATCCTATAAAAGGACGCTACTTTATGAATATGGCTGTTTGGTTTTTACCATTACTGGCTTGGTTTTTCAAAGAAAACAAAGGGATGAAGTACATTTTAGCCTGTTCTTTTGTGATAGCGATCTCTGCCATTTTTACTTTATCACATAGAAGTCTGTATCCCCTATTTGGCGAAAATAGTATTTTTAGGATTGATAGATTGTCTCAGGTCATGCTTACTCGTCCAGAAACCAAGTCTGCTTATGAGAGGTTTGACGAGCTGGTGCCCGAAGACGCCGTGGTGGCACTAGGAACACAACAGGAGCATGAGGATTACATCTACCCGCTTTGGGGTAAGGACTTTAAAAGAACCTTGATTCCTATCCATCCATTTAGGTCTGCTGTAAAACCTATTCCAAAAGAGGCAGAGTTTTTGTTCTATTCTGAGGGAGTTATTCCTTTTGAAGATGGAGATATTCAGCTAAACAAGGGTGATATATTAAAGGATTCACCTGTTGAGGATAGCAAGTTTTACCTGAGAGAGCTTTAGCCCGACCGTCGACGCAAGAAATGCTTGGTTTTTCACTAAATTTGTGGTGATAATAATTAACAAGAAAGATTAGATGAATAGCGAAGAATTTATTCAACTTTTTGCAGAGCAATTTGACGAAACAGAAGTATCTGAATTCCATCCAAAAACTTCTTTTAGAGAATTAGAGGAGTGGGATTCCATGGTGGCACTTATGGTTATTGCCATGATTGATGAAGAATATAACGTAAAGGTGAGCGGAGACGATATTCGTAATTCGGCCACCATTCAAGACCTTATTAATGTGGTCGGGTCAAAAATTTAATTTTCATGGCTCATTTAAACATTCCTAATGTTAGTATTCGCGGATTAGCTGCTACAGTTCCGGCTTTGATTAAAGATAATTTAACGGATCCGCGAGTCAGTGATGCAGAAAAAATCCTTAAGAATACGGGCATACATTTGAGACATGTGGCCCCCGATCATATGTGTGCCTCTGATTTATGTGAAGATGCGACCAAAAGATTGTTGGATGCTTTAGAGTGGTCTCCTGAAGAAATAGATTGTCTCATTTTTGTAAGGCAAACCCCAGACTATGTTTTACCTGCCACAGTTACTATTTTACAAGAAAAATTAGGAGTATCTACGAGCTGTTATGCCATAGATATTTCAATGGGCTGTAGTGGCTATGTCATGGGTTTAAGTAACATTGCGGCTTTGATGCAGAGTGGTTTGTTTAAAAAAGGCCTATTGCTGGTAGGGGATACTATTTCTAGAACCTGCTCTCCTAATGATAAAAGCACCTACCCCTTATTTGGTGATGCCGGAACGGCCACGGCCTTAGAGTTTGATCCAGAAGCAGCAGAAATGAAGTTTAGCTTTGGTACAGATGGTTCTGGAAAAGATGCTATCATTATAAAAGACGGAGGTTATAGGCATCCTTTTAATTCTGAGTCTCTGCTTGAAAAAGAGATAGAAACAGGCATTTCTAGGAATGCTTCACATTTGGTTCTTGATGGTATGGATGTGTTTTCCTTTGGGATCAGCAAAGGCCCAAGCAGTGTGAAAGACTTAACTGAGTTTTTTAACATTGACATGGCAGAGGTGGACAATTTTGTTTTTCATCAGGCTAACCTTTTCATGAATGAAAAAATCAGGAAAAAGCTAAAGATTGAACCTGAAAAAGTACCTTATTCTCTTAGTAAATTTGGCAATACTAGTTCTGCTACCATCCCGCTTACTTTAGTGAGCGAGCGAAGGGAGGTTCTTAGGAGCTCACATCAAAAACATATTGGATGCGGTTTTGGTGTAGGCCTTTCTTGGGGGTCGGTTTACTTTGAAACCGAAAACCTCGTTGTTCCTGAAATAGCATATTTAAACTAATACATATGTCTGCCTTCATAAAAGCGGTTTCCTATTATTTGCCAAAGACTATTCTAACGAATGAGGCTTTGGTGAAAGAATTCCCAGAGTGGACGGTAGAAAAGGTTGCCAAAAAAGTAGGAATAAATGAAAGACACATTGCGGCAAAGGATGAATTTGTGTCTGATATGGCTGTAAAAGCGGCTGAAAAACTATTTTCAGAAAATGAAGTAAAAGCTGCGGACATTGATTTTGTTTTGCTGTGTACACAGAGCCCAGATTACTTCTTGCCGACTACGGCTTGTATTGTTCAAGACAGACTCGGCATTCCTACTTCTGCAGGAGCCTTAGATTTTAATCAGGGCTGTTCTGGTTACGTTTATGGACTGGCATTGGCCAAAGGCCTTATTGCTGCAAAAATTGCCAAAAACATCCTTTTAATAACTTCTGAAGTTTATTCTAAACATATTCACCAATCAGATAAAGGCAACAGAACCATTTTTGGAGACGCTGCTTCAGCTAGTTTAATAAGTACAGATGGCTTTGCCGAGATTGGAGAGTTCGTTGTGGGCTCTGATGGCAGTGGCTATGAAGATCTTATTGTAAAAAATGGCGGCATGAAAGCTCCAAAATCTGGAAATGAAAATCCAGATGACCATTTATTTATGAATGGGTCTGGAGTATTTAACTTTACTATTGACGCAGTACCTGGTTTAATCAAGGCTACTTTGGCTAATAATGGCCTTTCAGAAGTTTCGGAAGTAGACTGGTACGTCTTTCATCAGGCCAATTCTTTCATGTTGAACCATCTTAGGAAAAAGGTTGGGATTGAAAAAGAGAACTTTTTAATGCACATGGAGAGCTGTGGTAATACGGTTTCTTCTACGCTGCCAATTGTTTTAAATGAACACATGAGCCGTTTTGAAAAGGGGAATAAGCTGATTCTTGCTGGTTTCGGCGTGGGCTATTCTTGGGGCGGAACCATGCTAACGATTAAATAATATGAAAAACCTAGTAATTATTGGAGCTCGGGGCTTTGGACGAGAAGTGTTTGATTTAGCAAAAAACACACAAGCCTTTAAAGATGGAGAATACCAAATAAAAGGCTTTCTGGATGACCAATCGGATGCCCTAGAGGGTTATCAAAACTACCCAAGTATTCTAGGAAATGTAGAGGACTATCAAATTCAACAAAATGACGTTTTTACATGTGCTTTAGGAGCTGTACAGCCGAAGAAGAAATATGCCCAGCTAATTTTAGATAAGGGAGGGGAATTCATAAACCTGGTGGACTTACAGGCAAACGTCCGCTCAGATGTGAGTCATTTAAAGGGTGTTTTGATATTTTCCTTTGTGTTTGTTTCTGTAGATGTAACACTTTCGGACTTTGTTTCTTTACAGCATTTCAGCTGTTTAGGACATGATGCCAAAGTGGGGGAGTGGTCTCACATGAGTTCCTACAGTACTATTACTGGCTTTACGGTACTAGAAGAAGAAGTAATGCTTCAAACAGCCGCAAAAGTGGTTCCAAAGAAAACAGTAGGAAAAGGGGCCATGGTAGGAGCGGGTTCTTTAGTTGTTAAAAATGTAAAAGCAGGAGAGTCTGTTTTTGGCAGTCCAGCCAGAAAAATGTAAACCCTTATATGCTTGAAAACCCTGTAGTAAGTGTAATCGTGGTTACTTATAATCACGAGTTATTTATTGAGCAAAATCTCCAATCTATACTAGATCAGGAAACGGATTTTGAGTATGAAGTTATTCTTGCGAATGATAGCTCTCCGGATAATTCAGACTCGATTATCAAGGATTTTTTAGTTAAGCATCCCAAAGGGTATAGAGTTAAATACTTCGTCAATAATCCAAATTTAGGTGTAATGCCGAACTCAAAGAAGGCCCTTGACATGGCCAGGGGTAAATATTTAGCTTTATGCGAAGGGGATGATTTTTGGCTTGATAAAAAGAAATTACAGAAGCAAGTCAATTTTTTAGACCAAAACAATGACTTCGCCATTTGCTTTCACAATACTCGGGTTGATTTCTTTGACCAAGAATTACCATCCTATTATGTCAATGAAGGCATTGACAGAGATGTTTTCACTTTGGATGATATGTTGGGTGAAGACGAGATATGGTTTATGGCAACAGCCAGTTTACTTATCCGTTCGTCGGCCTATGGAAAAACACCCGATTGGCTGTTGAAATCTAAAAGTGGCGATATTCCAATTATAATTCTGGCTGCAAGGAATGGTAAAATAAAATATTTGCCTGAGGTGATGGCCGTCTATCGAAAAAACTTAGGAAGCTTTAGCCATACAGATAATTACAAAGAAGAGCCCTTTCTCAAAAATAGAATTTTTATGTATGAGGAACTCGACAAAGAAACGGGTTACACGTATCATAAGAAGCTCAGAAGAAATATTGCTAGGTACTATTTTATGCTTTTAGATGCTCATCAGTTAAAGGGTAAGTACTTTGTGAAATTGGGTATTGTTTTGAAGTACCTGAGTCTTACTTTTCCTCAGGTGCCCAATAAAAAATCATTAGTCAGAGATCATGTTATTCCACCTTTTGTGATGAATATATTTAGGAGGATAAAACGTATTTTTGGTCTTGTTCCAAATCAATAAAGCTTAGAAAATTCAGATGTCTCAGTTTTTATCTGCTATCATTCCTAACGAAATGTATTTTTCTCAAGATGCTTTTGAGAAAGAGTTGGAGCTTGTTTTTCAAGAATCTTGGTATTACGCAGGTCAGACTTCGGATCTGCTCGAATTGAATGATTTTATCACATTAGACATAGGAAACATTTCTGTAGTGGTGCAGCGAATGAAGACAGGCCTGAAGGCTTTTCATAATGTATGCACACATCGCTTCAACAAAATTAAGGCAGACAGGCAAGGAAACGGCCCTATGACTTGCCCCTACCATGGATGGAGTTATAATCAAGATGGCATCCCCTTCGGAATTCCTTTAAAAAAGGAGTTTCAGGGATTGGAAAAGGCCTCGCTTCAGACGCTCTGTTTACCTGAATTCAGAATAGACACTTGTGGTACTTTTGTATTTGTCAATGTCTCTAATTCTGGACCCGATCTCATAGATTTTTTAGGAGAGAGTGCTCCAAAACTTCTTGAAATCAGTCAAATGATTGGTAAAAAGATTGAATACTATGAAATCCCAAATGAGGCTAATTGGAAGATTTTGGTAGAAAACACTTTGGAAGGGTATCATATAAGTAATGTGCATCCAACTACCTTTTTCAAGCAAGGTTTTAACCTAAAATCTGCTGTCGATTTTGAAGGGATTGGAAAGCATCCCAGCATGACACTACATTTAGCGGAAAGCCATAAAGAAGACAAGAAGAGGGACAAATTCCATAAGATGCTCAAAAATAGACCTTTTCAACCTGATGGTTTCTTTCATCAGTTGGTGTTTCCAAATCTGTCGATAGGTTCTCTCTTTGGAATTACAGTTTACATTGGAAGCATAAGAGCGGTCTCTCCGGACAAATCTGTTTTTGCCTATGAGCTCTATGAGACAAATTTGGGAAAAGGTGTACCTGTTCCAGAAGTTATTTCTGAGGTGGTGAGTTTTTCGTCCATAGAATTTACAAGAACAACTTTGGCTGAAGACAAAGAGATATGTGAAAATGTACAGAAAGGTATGCAACAAGCCAAAGCGGCTAAGGGTGTACTTAATTCATCAGAAATTAGGATTTGGGAGTTCCAGAAAGCGTATATGGAACTAATGGATAAATAAATAACAAGAAATTGGCAGAAAAACTTACTATAATTGGCGGAGGAATGACCGGCCTTACGGCGGCTTACTTGGCGGCAAAAAAGGGGTATTCGGTGACGATTATTGAAGGCAGCGATAAGATTGGAGGACTGCTAAACACTTTTGAGATAGGTGGGAATCAATTGGAGCATTACTACCATCATTTCTTCACTCAAGATGCAGAACTACATTGGTTGCTCAAAGAGCTAGATATAGCTGACCAAACTGGCTATTACAGTACCAGTATGGGGGTCTTTAGAGATGGCAAGCTCTATGGTTTTAATGGCATCATGGACTTACTTAAGTTTAAACCGGCAAATCTCTTTGATAAATTTAGGTGGGGACTAACGTCGCTTTATCTCGGTAAAGTGGCAGACTGGAGAAAAAGCGAAGGCATAGCCACACTTGACTGGTTTTATAAATGGGCAGGGAAAGGCATGACGGATGCTCTCTGGAAACCTATGTTAAATATAAAGTTTGGTCCTTACGCAGACAAAGTGCCTTTAACTTGGATGATTGGCCGTTTGGCTCAAAGACTAAACTCTAGGAAAGGAGGCGACGAAAGATTGGCCTATATTAAAGGAAGCTGGAAGACACTATTGGATGCCCTAAAGGCCGAGTTGGAGAAACTTGGTGTGGAAATAGTATATAATGAACCGCTAAAGGAAGTATTGGTCTCCGAGGGTGAAGTTACAGGTGTCAAGACAGAGACACTTACGCTTAAGGGCGGCAAATATTTGGTAACTATACCTTCTGTTTATTTTGATAAGGTAAAGGGTCTACCAATGGCTTTTGGAGGGAAAGATATCGAGTATTTTGGTGCAGTATGTACCATTCTGGAATTAAAGGAGTCTCTCAGTAACATTTATTGGATGAATGTGGCCGACGATGGTTTTCCTTTTGGTGGAGTTATAGAGCACACCAATATGATTCCGAAAGAGGAGTACAACGGTTCTCACATTGTCTATTTATCGCGTTACTTTGCCATGTCAGAGGACTTGGCTTCTATGACTAATGAGGAAATAAAGGCGTTGATGGTTCCACCTCTGAAAAGAATAAACCCTGCTTTTTCAGAAGATTGGATCAAGAACGTATTTGTGTTTAAAACAAATACGGCGGCCACCGTATGTGATTTAAACTTCTCTGAGAAAGTGCCTTCTTGTTTAACGGAGCTCAAAAACCTGTATGTGGCAAATATGACACATATTTATCCTGACGAACGGAGCACCAATAACGCTATAAGAGTGGCTGCAGGGGCTTGTCAAGTCATGGGTATTGACACTTCACAAGTTCCCTACGGAGCTTCTTTATCAGGAAAAATTGGGTTTAAATAAGTTCTCCAGGTTGGCAACTAAAACTTACTTTGGAGAAACCATTTTTTTGGCATTTTGATTTGCCTTAAGAAGCAGGAATACGCCAAACAAGACCATCGGGATACTAAGAATTTGACCCATATTTAAAGACATACTGTCCTCAAAAGCCTCTTGGTTTTCCTTGAAGAACTCCCAAATAAAACGTAGTCCGAAAATCCAGACAAAGAAAATACCAGAAAGAAGTCCGTCCGGAAGGGCGGCCTTGTATTTATTCCAGAGGCTGTACAAGATGACAAAAAGAACTAAACACGAAAGGGCCTCATAAAGCTGTGCAGGATGACGAGGTATCTGCTCAAATTCAAAGTTTTTCATGAAGGTAAAAGCCCATGGCACATTAGATGGCTTTCCTACTATCTCTGAGTTCATCAAGTTTCCAGAACGAATAAAGAAACCCACTAAAGCTACGGTAACCGCTACGCGGTCTACTATCCAAAGAAAGGATTGGTCGGCACGCTTTCTAGAATAAAACCAAAGGGCAAATACAATTCCGAAACCGGCTCCATGACTGGCGAGACCCGCATAAGGAGGAATCAGCATATCTGCAATGAATTTGCCTGGGTTTTCACCAAAATGCTCCCACTCATAAAACATATAATGGCCAATCCGTGCACCCAGAACGGTTGCTAAAATCATAGTTAGTAACAAGGCATCCAAATCTTTTTCTGGCTTACCCTCGTCCTTAAATATCTTTGTAATGACCTGATAGCCTAATAGAAAGCCTCCAGCAAACATAAGACCGTACCAACGGAGTTCAAATTCACCAAGTTTTACGATGGTAGGATTAATGTCCCAAATGATTTCTAAAAGCATCATGAGTTGTTTATTGTATGTGGTAAAATTAGCCCTTTCTTAACAAATCGAGTATAATTCTTGTGATTCTTGGTCGCTTTACGGAATTTTGACCTGATATGACAGTTCAACTTCAATTTCGCACCACTTCAGCTACGAGTCGTTTTTCCAGACGACGAACTTTCCGTGTCTTTTAATTGGATACGGCTGCAATCATTTCTTTTTTCAATCAAAATATTTTCTAATGAAAACCATCAAAGTAGGTATCATTGGTGGGGCTGGTTATACCGGTGGAGAATTACTGAGAATTCTTCTTAACCACCCAAACGCGGATATCGTTTTTATAAACTCTGAAAGCCAGTCGGGCAAACACGTTTCAGAAACGCATAAAGACTTATTTGGCGAAACGGAATTACGATTTTCTAGCTCTAAGGATTTTAAGAGTGTTGATGTTCTTTTTTTATGCTCAGGACATGGGCAGTCGGTCAAGTTTTTGGAGGCTAATGCTGTTCCAGAAAATATCGCCATCATTGATTTAAGTACAGATTTTAGAGACGAGAGCCGTGGCTTTACCTATGGTTTGCCTGAGCTTCAGAAAGACAAAATAATTGGGAGCACTAAGATTGCCAATCCAGGTTGTTTTGCTACCTCTATTCAGTTGGCTCTTTTGCCTTTGGCAAAGGCTGGTTTGCTGAAGTCGGATGTTCATGTGAGTGCCATAACAGGTTCTACGGGAGCTGGGCAGTCGCCATCTGCTATGGGGCATTTTAGCTGGAGAAATAATAATATTTCAGTATATAAAGCATTTACACACCAACATCTTAAGGAAATTGGTCAAAGCTTGATCGGCCTACAGGCCAATTTTGATTCAGAAATAAACTTTATACCCTACCGAGGAAACTTCACTAGAGGTATCATGGCCAATGTTTATACAAATTATGAAGGTTCTCTAAAAGAGGCTTTGGCCATTTATAAGGCATTTTATGCCGAGGCTCCATTTGTACATGTTTCTGAAAACACGATTGACTTGAAAATGGTAGTCAATACCAATAAAGGAATTGTGCAACTCCAGAAAGACGGCCAAAAATTATTGATTACTAGTATTATTGATAACCTCACTAAGGGAGCCTCGGGCCAAGCCGTTCAAAACATGAATCTAATTTTCGGATTGGAAGAAACGACAGGACTGAAACTGAAATCGGTTGGTTTTTAGATAATTTATTCTTTATAAAAGGGCTTTTTTTAACCCACCAATAGCACATTCGACATATAACTATGAGCACTTTTAATGTATATCCTGTTTACGACATCACCCCAGTAAAAGCAGAAGGGTGT
Organism: Arcticibacterium sp.; assembly: GCA_047623945.1. Taxonomy (GTDB): domain Bacteria; phylum Bacteroidota; class Bacteroidia; order Cytophagales; family Spirosomataceae; genus Arcticibacterium. Next base: position 15,162 of record JBLHOT010000006.1, read on the forward strand.
AAACTCTGGGACGACAAGGGCGTAGAATACCTAGACCTCTACGGAGGGCATGCCGTAATTTCCATTGGTCATTCGCACCCCCACTATGTAAAGGCTATTCAGGACCAAGTAGCTCAGCTAGGGTTCTACTCCAATTCTGTAAAAATGCCTTTGCAGAACGAATTGGCTGATAAGTTGACGGCTTTAGCGGGTTTGCCAGATTATAAACTATTCTTAGCCAACTCAGGTGCTGAAGCAAATGAAAATGCTCTAAAACTGGCCTCTTTTCATAATGGACGAAAGAAAATTATAGCGTTCTCTAAAGGTTTTCATGGAAGAACATCTGCGGCAGTGGCGGTTACAGATAACCCTAAAATACAGGCACCCATAAATTTTGCAGATCATGTGGTGATCTTGCCTTTCAATGACGTGGAGGCCGTTAAAAACGCCATTGATAAAGACACCTGTGCTGTGATTATGGAAGGTATTCAGGGTGTTGGCGGTTGTCATGTGGCTACTGCCGAATTTCAAAAAGCGATTAGAGAAAAATGTGATGAACATGGAGCCCTCTATATCCATGACAGTGTGCAGTGTGGCTATGGCCGTTCTGGTGACTTCTTTAGCTTTGAAGCTTCGGGAGTAAAGCCAGACATCATTTCTATGGCCAAAGGAATGGGGAACGGTTTTCCAATAGGCGGGATTCTTATATCTCCAAAAATCGAGGCTAAATTCGGCATGTTAGGTACCACATTCGGTGGAAATCATTTGGCGTGTGCGGCAGGGATAGCGGTTTTGGATGTTATTAAGGACGAAAACCTTGTTCAAAAGGCAAAGGAACTTGGAGAATACACATTGGCCAAACTTAAGACATTAGTAGAAAATGGAAAAATCAAGGAGGTAAGAGGAAAAGGGCTAATGATTGGAATTGAGCTTGAAAGTCCAATTAAAGAAATTAGAGAAAACTTAATATTTGAAGATAAAATATTCACAGGAGCCTCGGGAGCTAATACCATAAGATTATTGCCAAGTTTAAATGTAAAAAAAGAGGATCTAGATAGGTTTTTGGACGCTTTGGGTAAATATTTATAACTCCCATAAGAAGGCTCGGCTCTATATAGACCCGGCTGGAAAAAACTTTCTTAACTAATTGGGCATCTTTATGATTTCCAAAATAGCTTTCAATAGAAAAAGCAAGCAAATTGCAATTTCATGGAGAGGCAGACTGGGAAAAGGCGTTTACTAACAAGCTCTTAATGCCATTTGGGGCAGATCACGAATTGGCAAATTGAGATGTCCTGTAAACGTACAATTTGAAGGTTTAAGAAAAGCAAAATGAGCCTGATGTGAACAGAAAAACAAGAATTTATGATTCCCTTACTATTTCTTATTAAGCTACTAAATCCAACAATTAAATATTAAAAAAACGTGGAAAATACAGAATATCACATCGATGGGAAGAAGTATACTATTTCAATAGAAGGCTCACCCCTATTACAACAGGGAAAAAATGAAGTACTTTCCAGAGAAGATTCAGACGTTACCTACGGGCAACCATGGTATCAAAAAGGGTTTTCAGAACAAGACTTTCTCAGTAAGGAAGAGTTTGAGTCATTAAAAAAAGGGCTTACTTCTGGCATAGAAGAAATTATCAAGAAAGAGTTAGCGGTGAACACCGACGGGTTTGAGCTTGAAAAGTATCATCACTATGTGACGGAAGACGCTAGCCATTTCAAAATTGTTTCAAAGACAAGGGACTTATTTGCTGAGGATTTTAACTTCCCAGTAATGAAATTGATAAGTCGTTTGTCTGAAATGCTAGAGTTTGATTTAACAGACATAAACCCGAAAACCGATATAAAGCTGCACATAATAGTCCGTTTAAATAGGCCTGATTCCAACGATTATAATCCTCCACATAAGGATATTTACGAAAGCGTTGATAATGATTCTTATATTCCTCAGTTCGTGAATTTTTGGATACCTATCGCTGGTGTTACAAAGAACTCTTCTCTTCCTCTTGCACCTGAAAGCCATAAGTTAAATGAAGCGTTGGTATGTCGGACATTCGATGGAGGAATGATGGAAGGCAATAAATATCGTGTAAGAATGATAAAGTCTTGGGATGGTGAAAGTAAACTGGTTAGGTCGACTGTTCAGGACGGACAAGTTTTAATCTTTTCAAGCCACCTTATTCATGGGCTTGCAATAAACAATGAACATGACACCACCAGAGTTGCATTAGAATTCCGTCTTTTCAAAAAGTAAGAATGTAACAATTTTAAGCTTTGTGATTTCCGCTTAGGTTCAGAATTATACTATCATTCCCCAACTTTTGATCTTTGTCCGTGTTTTTGGCTTTATGGAAAATGTCATTCGATCTTTGGGCCAAAGAGAGGGAATGTTAAGAATCTTAATGTCTTAAATTCTCAGATTAGGAATGAAGGACAAAAAGCACTTAAGATCTCCGTGACCCCTTAAGTGTACCAGAGATACCCGCCAGTTCCCCCAGACGAGTATTTCGTCAAAAGAATTCTAAGCTTAAAAACAAAAAAGCCCTCAAGTAAAACTTGAGAGCTTAAGAGTACCGGGGACGGGGGTCGAACCCGTACGAGCGTTTCGGCTCACAGGATTTTAAGTCCTGCGTGTCTACCAATTCCACCACCCCGGCGGATTTTGACAATCCTAGTGAAAAAAAAACCCCCAAAAATGGGAGCTTTGTTTTTCGAGCAAAAGACGGGTCTCGAACCCGCGACCTTAACCTTGGCAAGGTTACGCTCTACCAACTGAGCTACTTTCGCTTATTATCGAGGTGCAAAGATAACTTATGGTTTTTATTAGTCAAGAGATTTTTAGAGAAATTTTCTTCTTTTCTATTCATCAGACTGTACTTTTGTGATTCCAAGTGAGATATATGATTAGAAAGCCCAATTTTTCGATGAGTTCTGACGGATTACTACCGGTAATTGTACAAGATGAATATACACTTAAGGTGTTGATGCTGGGGTACATGAGTGCCGAAGCTTACGAAAAGACCCTTAAAGAAGAGAAGGTTACTTTTTTTAGCAGAAGTAAAAACAGGCTTTGGACTAAAGGGGAGACTTCTGAAAATTATCTTCATGTTAAAAGTGTTTCTGTAGATTGTGATGAAGATACCCTTTTGATAAAAGCTTCTCCAGATGGCCCTACGTGCCATACAGGTGATGATACCTGTTGGCAAGAGAAAAATGAAGGGAAAGTGGGTTTCTTAAATCATTTGAAACATACCTTAAGAGATAGGCATGAGAATCCAAGTGAGAAATCTTACACGAGTAGTCTCTTTGCCAAAGGCATTAATAAAGTAGCTCAGAAAGTAGGGGAGGAAGCTGTGGAATTAGTGATAGAAGCCAAAGACGACAACAAAGATCTTTTCTTGGGCGAAGCCGCAGATTTGATGTATCACTATTTAGTGCTGCTAGAAGCCAAAAATATAGATTTAGACGAGGTAATAGATACTTTAATAACTAGACATAGATAATATGCTTAATTACGCAATAAGACTTATTTTGGTAGGGTTGGTAGTTTTTCAAATCCCCAATTTCCTAAATAACATTCACGTGGATGCTCTGCAAACTGCCATTATTGTGGCATTGGTGATGAGTCTCTTAAATACTTTTGTGAAGCCACTTTTGACCATTCTTTCATTTCCTATCACGGTTTTGACACTCGGTCTTTTTTACTTCGTGGTAACAGTAGCTATCGTGTACCTCTGCGATTACTTAATAGCAGGGTTTAGAGTGAGTGGTTTTCTTCACCCCTTACTTTTTAGTTTTATTATAAGTTTGGTTAATTCAGGCGTAGACTCTTTTCAGAAATGAATCAGCTGGCTATACTTACATTGCTCTTGATAGCTACGTCATGTAGTCTAGGACCTATTGATATGGGAGCAGATTTTGATACGGCGGCCTTTAGGTCGGATAGGAAAGCCTGTGAGGGTAAAAGAGAGCGGCTAAGCCCACATCTAGAAATGGTCAAGGATTCGTTACTTGGATATGGTGAAAACAAGCTCACTGCCACCTTAGGTAGGTACGATTTACAAATGCTGGATAAGCGAAATCAAAAAGTCTTTATTTACTTCTTAGCCGCTGGGCCTCAGTGTGAGGGCAAGGCAACAGACGCCCGTACTATGGCCGTTTATTTTAATGCGACTAAATTGGTGAAAGAAATTACTTTTCAGGAGGGGATTCTTTAATTAAGCCTCAAAAAGAGCATGCTTAATGGTGTAATAAACAATAACACCGTAGCCTAAAAATACCATAAAGTGAAATGGCATCATGCCGTAGAGTTGCTTCTGAGCATCTATAAAAAGTATGCCCAGAAAGGTCAAAGAAATGAGCCCCTCTATCCATGTGAGAAAGCCTATCTTCTTAATGGAGTAGACGTTTCCTTTCCAGCTATCTGTTTTGTTTATCACATTAAACTTGGGCGTTCTTACAAAAGGCGTTTTTTTGCCCATCAGGCCTTCTACCACGGCTATGGTATTATGTAGCGAAAGCCCCATCATAAAGACTAGAAACATAAAAAATCGTTTCACGAATGTGATGAAAGACTTGTTTTTACGTCTAAAGGCCAACCAATAAAAGGCACCCAATATCAGCCAGTTCACCTGAAACAGCGTAGTAAGGTTCACTAGTGTATGGTAATCCGAGAATATATGCGTGTTTAAAACCAATGGAATACTAAAAAAAGCCAAGCCCATCACACTAATGAAAATAGAGCTGTTTAAAAGGTGGTAAAAGCCATGAAGCTTTGAGCCGAGGCTCATGTTTTCAGCCCTCACTAATTTCTTAGCATTTTTTACAAAACATTCTGCTCCACCTTTCATCCATCTGTATTGCTGAGACTTAACCGCAGGTAGGGTCACTGGAAGCTCTGCTGGAGACTCTAGCTCTCTTAGGTATTCAAATTTCCACCCTTTGAGCTGTGCTCTGTAGCTTAGGTCTAAATCTTCTGTTAAGGTATCTGGAGACCAGCCTCCTGCGTCCGCAATGGTTTCCTTTCGCCATACACCCGCTGTGCCGTTAAAGTTAATGAAATGATTTCCCGCGGCTCTTCCTGGTTGCTCTATAAAAAAGTGGGCATCTAAGCCAAAAGCTTGAAGTTTTGTCAATAATGAGTAATCTTCATTGATGTGTTCCCATCTGGTTTGCACCACACCCACTTTTGGATCCTGAAATAGGGGCACTGTTTTCTTTAAAAAATCAACGGAAGGGATAAAGTCTGCATCAAAAATGGCGATGAATTCTCCTTTAATGTCTTTGAGCCCATATTTTAGGGCTCCTGCTTTATAACCAACGCGGTCTGGTCTTCTGACCAGTTTTATATCAAAACCTTTTTCTTGATACTCTTCGGTTTTGGCTTCTAAGAGGCTTGTGGTGATGTCATTAGAGTCATCTAGAATCTGAATTTCTAGTTTATTTAGCGGGTAATCAATTTTTGTTATGGAATCAATGAGTCTATTGACCACATATTTTTCATTATAAATAGGTAATTGTATGGTAACCAAAGGTAGTTCGGCCTTTGGGTCAATGATTTCTGCTGGTTTATATCTAAAATGAGACACAATTAAACTGAACTGCATGAGGCAATACAGAAAAATAATAGTGAGTGGTACTAAATAGGCTATTAGAAAAACTAAATCCATGTATTATTTCAAGGCGTATTTAAAAATCCAAGATAATATTTTGTAGCCAGCGAGGACAGTTCCTTTGAGCGTTCCAGAAACCTTAGATTGTCCTATTCGTACTCGATAATTTACCGGCACCTCAGTTACTTTATACTTTTGTTTGGCTGCTTTTAACTGCATTTCAACAGTCCATCCATAGGTCTGATCCTCCATTTGAAGGTCTATCAACTTTTGATATCTAATTGCCCTAAAAGGGCCTAAATCGGTATAAGTTACGCCAAAAAACAGTTTGATAAGTCTTGTGGCAAGCCAATTTCCAAATATCTGCTGAGGAGTCATGGAGCCGGCTTCTTTTTGGCCTAAATCTCTACTTCCGATAACCATATCATAATCTTCTTTTAGGATTGGTGCTATGACGTCGGTAAGTTCTGCCGGGTAATCTGAGTAGTCTGCATCCAGGAAAACCACAATAGCCACATCTTTTCCTTCTAAAGCTTCTATACCTTTTAAGCAAGCAAAGCCATAGCCTTGTCGAGGTTCATTTATAACTGTAGCACCTGCTTTTTTTGCGGCTTCCGCGGTGTGGTCACTAGAATTGTTATTAACCACAATAATCTCTTCCACATAAGTGGGAATCTCTGCAATGACTTTATCAATGGAAAGGGCTTCGTTAAAAGCGGGAATGATGACAAAAATGCCCTTAGGTGTCAATGATTTATCTTTTTCTCAAAAATATGTAGAATGAACAACTATTTACGACAAAAATCAGTCAATAGATTGCGGCGTGTAATTTTGGCAGTATTTGTCATACAAACTTTCTGCTCTTTTTTGATTCAGTACCTTCAGCTGATTGTAATCGGCACAGGCACTAGAAGTTTTGTTGAGAAAAATATGAGCGGCTGCCCTCAAGTAATAGGAGTCTATCAGATATGGATTTTTTTCAATAGCCTTGGAAAAATAATATACCGAAGACCGATAATTTTTGGCAGAAAAGTAATAGCGACCATTTGACTCGTATTCTTCTGCCGTAATTTTATCATCGTCGCTAGAGGAATAATCTTCTTTGCTCCACCCCAGGTCAAAATTATACTCTATTTCACAGTTTACAGCCTTTCCCAGATATTTAGCGGGTAGCCATTTGCCTTTAGTTTTATTAATGGCGTCAATAAGCTTCTGATCATATTTTTGATTAGAACTCGCCATTATTTTTTGCCCTAGAAGCTTACCTTCTTTTGTTACCACGAAACGAACCACAAAACCGCCTTTCTTATATTCAGGATACTTAAAGTTGGCAAAAATGTAGTCCATGGCACTAAATCGTGCGTTCATGAATTTTGGTTCAAGTACTCCTGGGAGTAGGATATAAACCTTGTCATTGTTTTTGGCCGTATAAAATTCTGGGCTTGTCCCTAAGTCATAGGTTGGCTTAAAGTTCATTTTTAAACGAATAGGCTCTATGTCATCAGAATGCTTGACCTGTTCCAATTCTAAAATCGGATTGTCAAGGCGGGTTATTTTAAAGTAACTGCCTCTATAGCCGAGGATACTATCTTCTATCGAATAGCTCGTATAAGAGTTTTTACCGTCAATAGAAATGATGAGGCTATCACGCATAAATTCCAGCCCAAAGCTGGAATTTAAAAGATTAGCGTCATAAATGGTACTTCCGTCTTTCAGGCTTATCCTATCCTTAATCCATTCTCCCTGAAGGGCTTTTTTTAGGGTATTTTGAGAAATACCTTGAATGGTGATGAATAATAAAACGAAAAAGACGGAAGTGGTTTTTAAATATTTAGACATTATTTGTTTTTGCTCAAGTACTCTGAGGCATACTTTATCCAGTCGGCCTCTCTATTTGGTACTTTAACGTCAGGCTTAATTCCCTTATTATCAATTCGGCTTTCTCTGGCACTTTTGGCAAGGCCAAAAGCTAATCTCCATCCAAAAGCTGGCAATCCCCAATCTCTTACTTCAATGTAATCTGCGAGACCTTTCGTTTTAGTACCAATAACAACAGTTTTGTCGCTTTGTTTGGCTTCTAAAGTAACACTTTCTGCTGTACTTGCAGTGTTTTCATTTACCAAAATCGCTACTTTTTTTGGATAAGGCATGGCTCTCACATATTGGAATACTTTATCTGGGCCTTGAATATCAGAACCCATATTATTTTTCATCTCTGTAATAACTTCTTGAAGCTTAGGGGCTAAAATTCTCTTATACTTGGGAAAGTTCTGAATAGACTCTAGCTCATGCGTTAATAAAATAAGGTTTTCTTCAGAAGCTCTAAATACACCGCCTTTTCTTATGATTGGCTTGTCAGCAATATAAGGGTAGAGAGCGGAGAATGCATTCTCATCGCCTCCCGGGTTATTCCTTAAATCCACAATAAGATTTTCTGTATTGGTTAGCAACCTCTTATTTTTATTAATCATTTCCTGAATATAATCTGCAGCGTCAATGATAGTAAACGGCGGTAGTGTTATTAGTACGGTATTAGCATCTATTTTCTCAACTCGCCACTCTGGCAGACGTGTCAAAATATCCTCGTTGTTTATTTCTTCTAGAGGGGCGGGGTACACTTTTTTAAACTTGTAGATGTCGTCTATTACAAGATAGTTCTTCACAAGTCTTCCAAGTTTCTTAGTACTTGTGAAGTCTGCGTAGTAGTATTTGCTGTCGAACTTATCTTCGCTAACCTCCTTAAGAGTAAATTTAACTTTGCCCTCGGTCCATAGTTCGTCTCTCTTACTCAACAAGAATCCTTTATATCTTCCTTTCTTTCTGTCGGCTACTACGCCCACTCTATAGTTTTTGTCTTCGGTTTCCCAAACCCCTACGACATTTGATTGAGCCGGATTTTTGTCTAAGTAACTTTTAAAGGCAGCTTCGCCTTTAAAGGGCATCTTGTCCACTTTTGAAGCTCTCTTAACTATTTCCTTAGAAGATTCAGGTTTGACAAAAGGGCTTTGAATGTTAATAAAAAGATGACCGTCTTCAAAGAAGGCAAGCCAGTCGTTTACCACATGATAACAAGCCTCGGCCTTATCAATTTTGGCAGCTTTTTTTACGGTTTCTGCCGTAAGTGCATCAAACTTCTTTTTGTTTCTGTCCGTGATTTTTTCATTCCAGCCAGCGTAATTGTCTTCTGTCTTTTGATAGATTTCTTCAAAATTTCTGGCACATAAGCTCTGGTTTTTTTGCTGAGCATGCGTGTAAACACTGGAAAGCAAAAGGGTACTTAGTAGGAAGGTTATTTTTTTCATTTTGCACGCGTATTTTTTTATTGCTACCAGTACAATACCAAAACGGTGCCAAAAAAATCAAAAACCTTTTGAAGAATACGGAGAATGATCTTTAGATCTAATAAGATTAGCTATAAGAGGCTATTAGACAGACATATACGATTAGTCTTCTCCGTCGGGGAGTTCTAAATGTTTTATTGGAGATATGGCATTCCCAGCTATGCCCTTAATGCTTCCATACATATCAATGGTATTGTTGGTGACTTTGTCAATCTGAACTTCACGCTCTTTCCAAATACGTTGCATGGCTCTTTTTTCTCTATCTAATTCGTTTTTGAGGCTGGAGAAGCCCTCTACGATGGCTTCTATTTGTTGCCTAAATTGGTTGCTGGTAAAGAAACTATAAATCAAAGTCATCTTATCTGCTTTGTTCTCATTTATGGACTTTGTTTGTTGTGTTCTAATGAGAATCTGCCTAAGGACGAAAACCAATCCTTTCACTTCATGGAATCCACAAACCCAAACGCCGTCTTTTTCGCCAAATCGTTCTAAGTCTTTCGGCATAGTTTGCGTAACTAGCACGGCTATTTCAGCTCCAGTTTCACGTTGGTCCGTTTTTAGCTTTTCTATCCAATCTCCTCCCCAATTCTGCGTCCGTTTGCTTTCGAAAATTATTTTTCCGCAGTTTTGACCAAACTCATTCATGACCGTCTGAATGGCATCTGCCCCACGAATACCCTTTTTTACCTCTTCTATTTCGTCATATGGAAAAGCCCTCGCCAAGATAGATTCTATCTCCAGTTCTTGAATTTCACCCTGTAATTGCATGGAGCCTTGTTGAGCTTTACGCTGCATTTCTTTCACAAGGTTCATTTGGTCTTCCAGCTTCTTCTCGTATTCTTTTTTAACAAGCTCAAACTCTTCGTCTTTCTGTTTTTTTGCCTTTTCTTCTATGGCTCTACTCTTTTCCAAAAGTTCTTTTTCAAGCTTAAGCTGCAGTTGTTCTTGTTGCATCTTTAGTTCATTTTCTCTTTTGAGTAGCACTAGCTCTTTCTTTTGAGCATCTAAAATGACTTGCTGTTTAACTTTGTTGTCCTCTTTTAAGGCGGCCAACTCTACAGACTTTTTTTCATCTGCTCTTTTCTGAGCTTCGCCTTGGGCTATGGCCCACATTTTCTTTTTCTCTTCCTGTTCAAATCGCCTTTTTTCTTCTAAAAGCTGTTTCTTGTAAAGCTCTAATTTTTCTCCATTCAGCTTTTCTTGTTCCGAAAATCGTTTTTTCAGTTCAATTTCCATGTGCTTTTGAAGGGCTTCGCCAGCATCAAAAACATGTCCACAGTTAGGGCAAGTGGTTTGGTTTGGGCTCATACTTTTCTAAAGATTCTTGAAAAATGGAAAAGTAACGCAGCCCCGGTAAGTACCAGTCCTACATAATGAAGGACGGAAGGCACTGCTCCTTCAAAAGCACCGCTAAGTCTTGAGAGTATGGTAACCACCATGATGATGAAAAGGTAATAGAAGTAAAAAGAATCCATCCAAAGAGGAGGGTTTTTTGTCTTTAAAACCCATGGATAGATTAATAATGTCAGGTAGCCGAGAGCTCCTCCGAGAATCTTGAAAGGGACAAGCTCTATTTGATTTAAGTAAACATTTAGAGCTAAGAAAATGAAGTGAATAGCGTGTAAAACACTAAAGATGGCAATCAAGCCTATGAAATTCTCTCTGAAACTTCCTCTTCGGTCAGACCAGTTTAAGGTTGTTAAAAGGAAAGTAGCCAATAGAAAAAAGAGGGACAGTCTACCGCTATATCTGGCCGCAAGCCTAAAGGTTTCTCCAGTTTCGTAAGCGTTACTAAAATAGGAGTAGGCAAGAATAAGGCCCTCCGCTATTAGTGCCAAGAGAAACAACTTTCTTAGGCTTTGCTTTATCATGCTTTGTAGGCTTTTGCTGTTTGTGTTTGTATGCCCAGGCCTTCTATACCAAGTTCCATGATATCCCCTTCTTTTATAAATACGGGAGGCTTAAAGCCCAAACCTACACCAGAAGGAGTGCCCGTAGAAATGACATCACCGGGTAATAGTGTCATATAATTACTCAGGTAGCTGACAATTTCATCTACATAAAAAATCATGTCATCGGTATTGGAGTCTTGAATCTTCTTACCGTTTCTTTTTAACCAGAGGTTTAGCTTCTGAGGGTTCGTGACTTCATCGGCTGTTGCTAAAAAAGGACCAAGGGGAGCAAACGTATCATTTGATTTACCTTTAACCCATTGCCCACCTTTTTCTAATTGGAACGCTCTTTCACTATAGTCGTTATGCACGCAGTAACCTGCTACATAATCTAAAGCAGTTTCCTTGGTGACATAAGAGGCCTTTTTGCCAATTACTACAGCTAATTCTACCTCCCAGTCTGTTTTTTCTGAGTTTCTTGGAATAATGAGGTCATCATTTGGGCCACAAATTGCGGAGGTGGATTTGAAAAACACCAAAGGCTCTTTTGGCTTATCCATTCCTGCTTCGGTGGCATGTTTGGCATAATTTAGTCCAATACAAATAATTTTTGAAGGTCTGGCAATACAAGGTCCCAAGCGAATAGATGGATCTATTTCAGGACAAGAAGCCTTATTTGAGGCAAACCAAGTCTTTAGTCTCTCTATGCCCTCATTTTCAAAAAAAAGCTCATTAAAATCTTCGCCAAAACCAGACACATCTCTCCAGACATTGTGGCTATCAATAATTCCGGGCTTTTCTTGTCCTTCTATTCCGTGTCTAATAAGTTTCATCGAGTAAATTGATTAGGGAGTGTTAAGTTTAATAAATCCACCATCTATTGGGAAATCTGTTCCTGTTGTAAAAGAGGCTTCGTCAGAAGCCAGATATACGGCCAACGCGGCTACTTCAGAAGGTTTCCCCATGCGGCCTATGGGTTGAGTCTTTGATAATTCTTCAAAAACTTGTTCTTGTTTTTCGGGATATGTTTTTTTGATAAAGCCATCTACAAAAGGCGTGTGAATCCTGGCAGGCGAGATACTATTGCAGCGAATATTATCCTTCACATAGTCTTTCGCTATTTGCAAAGTCATGTTTACCACGGCAGCTTTACTCATGGAGTAGGCAAACCTATCTGCAAGCCCAATACTAGCCGCCACAGATGCCATATTGATAATTACGCCACCACCATTATTCATGAAGTGCGGCAGAATACAGTGAATGCAGTTGTAAACTCCTTTGATATTGACATTATAAATCTTGTCTAAATCTTCTTCTAGCGTACTTTCCACAGTGCCGATATGAGAAATTCCTGCATTATTGACAAGAATGTCTACAGGCTGAACTAGCCTGATTTTATCAATGGTTTTTTCGACAATATCTTGCTTAGAAACGTCCACCTTATGGCAATACGCTAAGCCCCCTGAAGCAATAATGAGATCTGCTTCTCTTTCGGCGAGGTCCATATTGAGTTCAAAAATGTGAACGATGGCACCCTGTTTGGCAAAACTCCTTGAAATTTCTAAGCCTATACCACTGGCTCCGCCAGTTACTATGGCCACTTTCTTATCTAGTCTAAACATATTGAAGGGATGATAGGATTGCAATTTAACTATCCTTTATAAAATTTGGGCATTCAGGTTTGAAGTTTAAATATTAATAATATTTCAAATATATGTGTTGCAGAATATAAGGATTCAATCTACCTTTGCACTCCGTTGAAAAATGGAGGTTGTAGCTCAGTTGGTTAGAGCATCGGCTTGTGGTGCCGAGGGTCGTGGGTTCGAACCCCATCTACCTCCCAAAAAAAGACTTATCTGCTCAGCAGGTAAGTCTTTTGTTTTATTGACTCATTGGAATATATTTGAACATGTTATCCTCCAAGACGAGATACTTCTATGTATTTCTTTTATTAAGCCTTTCTGTGCAGGGCCAAAACACACTTTTTAATTTTCCTCAAAACTTCCAATTGTTTCAAAGAGATAGCTTAAGCCTAGCTCATGTGAAAATCCACGGAACGGTAAATGAAAATACTTACGACGGAATAAGGCTTATCATTCTTCAGAACCATCAGGAATTTATAAACCAAAGGCTAGACTTAAGCACGTCAAACGAGTTTGAGTGGGACATAGAGTTAATGGCAGGGCTTTTTGAATACGATTTTGAAATAAGACTCTTTAATGATTCGGATTCCTCAAGCCTAATGAAGGCTACCAAAGTACTTTGTGGAGACGCCTATCTAATTTATGGGCAGTCAAATGCAGTTGCCAGTTGCTGTTTTAACGAATACAGGAATCTACCAGCTTTAAAGTTTCTGAGAAATTACATTTTTGTAGGGGAAGGCGATCCTGTTAATGGCTGGCGTGACTTGGGTATAGAGTTTGACTGGGCAGGAGGGCTTGGAGCTTGGTTGGCCAAGGATATTATTGAAAAACAGAGAATTCCAGTTCAAATAATTAATGGAGGAGTCGGTGGAATGCCCTTATCTGCCTTAGCAGAACGTGACTCTTTAGAACCAGATGATGTGAGCACGTTTTATGGAAAATTTTTAAGACGGATAAATGATAGCCAAGTAAAGAGCGTTAAGGGCTTTTTCTTTCTTCAAGGTGAGCACGAATCAAGTTCTGGGGATACGCTCAAAATAGAGACCTACAGAGATTATTTCAAAAGCCTAATAAGAAACCTTGTTGAGGATGGTGTCAGTTTTGAGCACTTATATTTAGTTCAAACAGATATTGACAAGGACGCTGTTGCAAATTATTCTGCCGGCCGATTGAGGGAGGAGCAAAGAAAACTAAGGTATGATTACCCTAAAATACATCTGTATAGTGCTTTTGGGCATCCCCGAGGGAGTGATGGTGTTCATTATACCCAAAAAGGGTATCAGGGTATTGCAGAAGACTTATATCTAGGCATTAAGAATCATATTTATCAAGGGAAGAACCCAGCTAATGCTGAGGGCCCAATGGTAAAAAAGGTGGTTCATGACGCTAATGAGAAGACGGTAAGAATTGTGTTTGATCGAGGCCAAGAAATAGATTTGATAAATTCTATTGACTATGGACATTATCAACGAAATATCAAAGACTTCATCTTTGACGGCAACAATCAACCTTTCCTCAACTCTGTTGTTGCTTCAAATAATGAAGTGGAGTTGTTTTATTCAGGAAGATTCGTTGGTAATACATTGACGTACTTGCCCTCCTTTTTTTCAGACAATTTTAGCCTGACATATGATGGCCCCTTAATAAAGAATCAATATGGTCTTACAGCCTTAAGCTTTAAAGACTTTGAGAAATGCACGGCTCTCCCAAAGCTAGGGCTGAGTCAGCACAAATTAGAAAAAGGGGGCGTTTCCTTCTCTATTGTAGACTACACACTCTGTAAAAACTGTTATTTTGAAATGTATGGAAGCTCAGGTTACGATAAGCGATATCTTTTTTTAGATTCAATGTCTGCGGATACCAAAGAAGTTTTTACAGACCTATCTTGGGCCGCAAATGTTGGTCAGATTTCTCTGAAGCTTAAGGTTGTATCTCCAACTTGCGAATCTAGTTACACAGAATTTAGTTTTGTGAAATGCCCAAAAAATTTGCTGTACTATGAGCTTTCGGCGGAGTTAGAAAGTGGAGGAGTGAGTATTGAGCATAAAACCTCAAGCAATGATTTGTCAAATTTAGATTACAAAAGGGCCTCACCCAAAGCGTATAATGTCAAAGCTCCATTAGTCCTGCCCAAAATAGGGAGGTGTAGCAATTGATATTTAAGCTAATTAGCTACTTTTGTACTTAAACAATGGATACAAAATATGTCATACGGTTTACTAAAAGGTAAAAAAGGAATTATTTCTGGAGCATTAGATGAAAATTCAATAGCCTGGAAAACAGCAATTAAAGCTCATGAAGAGGGAGCCCAAATTGTGTTGACCAATGCCCCAATAGCCATGCGAATGGGTAAAATCAATGAATTAGCAAAGCAAATAGGTGCGGAGATCGTTCCAGCTGATGCTACGTCTATTGAAGATTTAGAAAACCTTTACACCAAATCTGTAGAAATTCTTGGAGGTAAAATGGATTTTGTTTTACACTCTATTGGCATGTCACCTAATATTAGAAAAGGTAGAGAATACGGTGATTTGAACTACGACTGGTTTCAGAAAAGCCTTGATATTTCTGCATTGTCTTTTCATAAGTTTATGCAGGTGGGAGAAAAACTTGATGCACTTAACGACTGGGGCTCTATTGTGGGCTTGTCTTATATAGCAGCTCAAAAAACATTTCCTTTTTATACTGATATGGCAGATGCCAAAGCTGTACTGGAGTCTATCGCAAGAGGATATGGTTATAGATTAGGCAAATCCAAGAAAATAAGAGTAAATACTATTTCACAATCACCTACTGTTACTACTGCCGGTGCAGGGATTGGTGGCTTTAATTCTTTCTTTGACTTTGCAGAGAAAATGTCACCTTTAGGAAACGCCACAGCCGAAGATTGTGCTAATTATGTCGTGATGTTGTTTTCGGACTTAACTAAAATGGTTACGATGCAAAACCTTTATCATGATGGTGGATATTCGTCAACAGGAATATCGGAAGAAATCATAGAAATGATGAATGCCGAATCAAAGTAGGTTTCATTTTAACGAAGAAAAGGCTGTCTCAATATTTTTGGGACAACCTTTTTGTTTAAGTGCCTTCTTGTTTAGTTGGCGGCGGCGTAATCAAGCGTTTTTTGCCATACGCGGAAAAGGTTATCAGAGCATATCTTTTTAATATCTTTTTTGGAATAGCCTCTTTCCATTAATAGTTTGATGATGTTTGGATAGTCAGAAACATCTTTTAAACCCGTAGGAAGAGAATCACCCACACCGTCAAAGTCTGAACCAAGCCCCACATGATCTATCCCTGCCAGAGAAACGACTCTGTCTATGTGATCTACTACTTTTTCAACATCTGCAAATGCCAGAGGGTGCGTTTTATTAAAGGATTCTATGATAGGTTTAGCGGCTTCATCACTATCCTTAAGTCCTTTCTCTTCCAGTATTTTTAAAAGAGCCCCACCATTTGCGTTTCTTATTTTTTGAACTTCCCCGTCTATAAAAGTAGAGCCAAAATTTATCATGATTACTCCACCGTTTTCTTTAAGGGTTTTAATCATATCGTCTGACATGTTTCTCTCAAAACCAGGAGTAAAATATCTTACCGAAGAGTGAGAAGCGATGACGGGAATAGGGCTCAGTTTTATGACATCATAAAAGGTGCTGTCAGAAACATGAGAGATATCTATCATAATGCCCTCTTTGGCCATTTCCGTCACTACCTGTTCTCCGAAAGGACTTAGGCCCTGCCACAAACGCGTGGTGTCATAAGATGAATCACAGATATGGTTGGAGAGAGAGTGAGTTAAGGTAACATAACTAATACCTCTTTTCTTAAAGTAGGCCACATCGCTGATATCATTTATTGGTGAGCCATTTTCCATACCCATGGGCAAGGCTATCTTACCTTTCTTAAAGGTATTTCTCACATCTTCCGGACTTTTTGCTATTTCAAAATAGTCAGGATTTTCATCTGCTATATAAGTAATCATATTTATAAGGCTATCTGCCAATAACCTTCCTTCTTCAGGATTTAGTGCTGCCGGAATATAAATGGACATAAAAGGAGCATCTAGCCCGCCCTTTTTTGCTCTTTTATAATCAAAGTCTCCTTCTTCTGAAGAGACGGGTATTCCTGTGAATTCTTTCGTCAATTGAAAGTTTTTGACCTTTAGTCTATATGGCAAGTCCACATGGCCGTCTGTAATGATGTATTTATATGCGAGCTTTTCAGCCTTGTTTTGCGAGAAGCCAAAGAATGGTAATAAGAGAAGTGCTAGAGTCAATTTTTTCATATTAGAAATGAGTGCATTGGGTTAGATTGCTAAAGGTTCAATAAAAATAATGACAAACATCACTAGAATAGTACTAAAATATGGGTTCTGGGTATAATATTTCTTAGAAAAGTGTTGTAAAAATCTTTTGAACTAACTTATTTGCTGAACAATTCCAATATTTAGCGAATATTCGCAACCAGCGAAAAGTATTATTATGGCAGACAATCTTAATAAATTCAGTAAAACACTAACACAAGAGGTCAGTAATCCTGCGGCTCAAGCCATGCTCTACGCTATCGGCATGACAGAAGAGGACATGAAGAAACCTCAAATTGGTATTGCCAGTACAGGTTATGAAGGAAACCCATGTAATATTCATTTGAATGGACTTTCTGTTCATGTCAAAAAGGGAATTCAAGCTAATGACATGGTTGGCCTCATCTTTCATACTATTGGTGTGTCAGATGGTATGACTAATGGAAATGACGGCATGAGCTTTTCATTGCCGAGTAGAGATATCATTGCAGATTCTATAGAAAACGTCGTAGCCGCTCAGTGGTATGATGGCGTAATAGCTGTAGTAGGGTGTGATAAAAATATGCCCGGAGCCATCATGGCTATGGCTAGACTGAACCGTCCTAGCATTATGATGTATGGCGGTACTGTAAGAACAGGAAACTGGAAGGGAAAAAAGCTAGATATCGTTTCTGCATTTGAGGCCTATGGCCAAAAAGTAGCTGGAACAATAAGTGAAGAAGATTATAAAGGGATTATTCAAAACTCAATACCGGGCCAAGGTGCTTGTGGAGGTATGTACACGGCCAATACCATGGCTTCTTCTATTGAAGCTTTAGGATTAAGCATGCCTTATAATGCTACGTACCCAGCCACTCATGAAGGTAAAACGCAGGAATGCATTGATTTAGGGGCGGCTATGAAAAACCTTTTGGAGAAACAAATTCTTCCGAAAGACATCATCACAAAAAAATCTTTAGAAAACGCCTTGACGATTGTTATGGCATTGGGTGGTTCTACGAATGCTGTATTGCATTATTTGGCCATAGCCCATTCGGCTAGAATTCCATTAACCATGGATGATATTCAGGTGGTATCTGATAGAACTCCTTTCATAGCGGACTTGAAACCTTCTGGAAAATACTTTATGGAGGATATTATGGAGCTAGGTGGAGTGCCTGCTATTATGAAATACCTTCATAAGAAAGGTTTAATCCACGGAGATTGTATGACAGTAACGGGTAATACAGTTGCAGATAATTTGGAGTCAGCTCCTGATTTGGACTTTAGTGCCCAGTCTATAATAAGACCTTTAGAGGATCCAATAAAGCCTTCTGGTCATATTCAAATCATGTATGGTAATCTTGCCGTGAATGGTGGCGTTGCCAAAATTACGGGTAAGGAAGGGACGAAATTCGAAGGGCCTGCCAAAGTTTGTGATAAAGAGGAAGATATGTTAGAGGCTTTTGCGAAAGGCGAAATAAAGGCGGGTCAAGTAGTGGTTATACGTTATGAGGGTCCACGTGGAGGTCCAGGAATGCCAGAAATGCTAAAGCCAACATCCTCTGTTATGGGTGCAGGCCTTGGAGATAAAGTCGCTATGATTACAGACGGCCGCTTTTCAGGCGGTACACATGGTTTTGTGGTAGGTCATATATCTCCTGAGGCTTACGATGGTGGCACTATTGCTTTTGTGGAAGATGGTGACTTGATAACCATTGACACAGATAGTAGAGAGCTTACCCTTCATGTTTCTGATGAGATTTTGGCCGAAAGACGTAAAAGCTGGAAGCCTTTAACGCCACCGTTTATTGAGCAAGGCGTTTTGAGAAAGTACTTTAAAACAGTTTCTGCAGCCCACGAAGGCTGTGTAACAGATAAATAATTTATCAATAAAACAATACGACCATGGACCAAGTTGTAGAAATCATGGAAGAAGAAGCGAAGATTTCTGAGCCTAAAATCATCTCTGGAAGTCAGGCTCTTATGGAGTGCTTCTTACAAGAAAATGTAGATACCATTTTTGGCTATCCTGGTGGAGCCATTATGCCTATTTATGATGCTCTGTATGATTACATGGACAGAATAGAGCATATTCTAGTCCGCCATGAGCAGGGTGCGTCTCATGCGGCAGAAGGTTATGCAAGAAGTAGCGGAAGAGTAGGAGTTTGTATGGCTACCTCTGGCCCAGGTGCTACTAATTTAGTTACGGGTATAGCAGATGCTATTATTGACTGCACACCTATGGTGGCTATAACCGGCCAAGTAGCTTCTAACTTACTTGGAACAGACGCTTTTCAAGAGACTGATGTAATTGGAATAACGGCACCCGTTTGTAAGTGGAATTATCAGATAGTGGATCCTGATGAAATTCCAGCGATTATGGCTAAGGCATTTTACATTGCCAGAGCAGGAAAGCCAGGTCCGGTATTGATAGACATAACTAAAGATGCTCAAATAGCATTAATGACTAAGCCTTTTGAATATAAAAAAGTCGAAGGCTTGCCTGGATATCACCCAAGAAGAGTTCCAAAAATGGAACAGGTACAGAAGGCGGCAGAATTAATCAATAATGCCAAGAAGCCCTATATTTTGGTAGGGCATGGTGTTTTGATTTCTGAGGCCATGGAGGAGTTCAGAGAACTGGTAGAAAAAGGTGACATTCCTGTAGGAAGTACACTTTTAGGGCTTTCAGCATTATCCATTGAGCATCCGAACTACATGGGTTGGTTAGGTATGCATGGCATGTATGCACCTAATGTAATGACAGATGAGTGTGATGTTCTTATTGCTATAGGAATGCGTTTTGATGACAGAGTTACTGGCGATGCTAACCTTTTTGCAAAGCAGGCTAAGATAGTTCACTTTGAAATTGACCCAGCGGAAATAGACAAAATCAAAAGAGCAGAAGCTCCAGTTGTTGGTGACGCCAGAGAAGCGTTGAAACTTTTGAATCCTTTAATTGAGAAAAAAGATCGATCTTCTTGGAAAAAAGAATTTAGAGATTTGGAGGCTGCGGAATATGAGGCCGTTACAGCCAGAGACCTAAAGGGCGAAGGTAAAATTAAAATGGCCGAAGTGGTTAGAATGGTTTCTGACAAAACCAACGGCGAAGCCTGTGTGGTAGTCGATGTAGGGCAGCATCAAATGGTAACAGCTAGATATTATGATTTCAAAAAACCACATTCTTATATAGCTTCTGGTGGTTTAGGAACCATGGGTTTTGCCCTTCCAGCAGCTTTTGGTGCCAAAATGGGAGCACCTGAAAGAGATGTAATTGCCTTTATTGGTGATGGATGTTTCCAGATGACTATTCAGGAACTAGGAACAATAGCTCAAAAGGGCTTACCTGTTAAAATTATCATTTTGAATAATAATTTCTTGGGTATGGTGCGTCAATGGCAGCAACTGTTTTTTGACAAAAGGTATTCATTTGTTGAATTACAAAATCCGGACTTTATAATGATTGGCAAGGGGTTTGGAATTGACGGTCATAAATGTGAAGATAGAGTAGATTTAGCTTCATCTATTGATAAGCTTTTAAATTCAGAAGGGTCATATTTATTGGAAGTGGTTTGTGAAAAAGAAGAAAACGTGTTCCCGATGGTACCATCTGGAGGTAGTGTTTCTGAGATACGTTTGAAGTAAGCTTTTCGATAATGGATATTCGAGTATTGGATATTAGTTGATTATATGAAATCGTATCAAGACCTTGATGTTTGGAAGAAAAGTCGAAAACTTGTATCTGAAATTTATCAAATTACAAATAGCTTTCCTGATAGCGAAAAATTTGGATTGGTGTCTCAAATGCGTAGAGCAAGTGTTTCAATACCGTCTAATTTAGCTGAGGGTCATGGGAGAAGATATAATAAAGAAAAAGTAAGATTTATTCTTATTTCGAGAGGGTCAATCTATGAATTAGAAACTCAGCTGTATTTGAGTTATGATTTAGGCTTTATTGAAGAGGATAGAATGAATGAGGTTTTAGAATTAAGTAAGGATGTTAAGTTGATGATGGGTGGTCTAATAAAGTTTTTAAAGAAACAGGACTAATATCTATTAATCGAATATCTAATACTCGAGAATATCGAAAAGAAAAAATGAAAGCATATACCATATGCGTATTTACGGAAAATAGCATCGGCTTGTTAAACAAGATTACGATCATTTTCACACGCAGAAGATTGAATATTGAAAGCCTTACAGTTTCTGAGACGGAGAGAAAAGGTGTTTCACGCTTTACTATTGTTATAAAACATGAGGAACGCGAGGCCGTAGAAAAGCTAGTAAGACAGATTAGAAAAGTGGTGGAGGTGTTAGCCGTTTTTGGTTACCTCGATGAAGATATCGTTTTTAACGAAATTGCGATGTATAAAATCCCAACGCCGCTAGATTCTAATACTATTGATATGGAAACCATCAATCGAGTTCACAAGGCCTATTTGGTTTACTGGGGCCTAGATTACATGGTGTTACAGAAGACGGGAACAGAAGAGGAGATTTTTGATTTCTTCAAGTACATTAAGCCTTTCGGGATATTAGAATTTATCCGTTCTGGAAGGATTGCGGTAGGAAAAACACCAAAAGGATTGGTGGAGTATCTTCCAGAAGATACCGAGTGGGAGTATTTGGTTTAAATAGGGTTATAGATGCACTATATTTTTTTCAGTAGTTTTGCTGCTTGAAATGTAAAGTGCTGAACGATTAGATATTATCATAACAGTTAAGTATTCATAAATTTTATTTTAAATAATGGCAAAGTTAAATTTTGGTGGTGTTGAAGAGGAAGTTGTAACAAGAGAAGAATTTCCTTTAGAAAAAGCAAGAGAAGTCCTAAGCGGCGAAACTATCGCAGTGATTGGTTACGGCGTTCAAGGTCCTGGACAAGCAATGAACATGAGAGACAATGGTCTTAATGTTATTGTAGGACAGCGTAAGGGTAAAACCTTTGATAAGGCAATAGCTGATGGATGGGTTCCTGGCGAAACTTTATTCGAAATTGAAGAAGCTCTTCAAAAAGGAACAATCATTTGCTACTTACTTTCAGACGCAGCTCAAATTGAGCTTTGGCCTACCGTTAAAAAGCACCTTACACCAGGTAAGTCTCTTTATTTCTCCCATGGCTTCGGTATTACTTATAAGGAGAAAACAGGTATTATTCCTCCAGCAGACGTAGATGTATTCTTAACAGCACCTAAAGGTTCTGGTACATCTCTTCGTCGTCTTTTTGTGGCAGGTAAAGGTTTGAACTCTTCGTTCGCCATTTATCAAGATGCTACTGGCACTGCTCGTGAGAAATGTATCGCCATGGGAATCGGTGTTGGTTCTGGATATTTATTTGAAACAAACTTTTACAACGAAGTAACCTCTGACCTTACAGGTGAGCGTGGAACTTTGATGGGATGTATTCAGGGTATCTTCGCTGCTCAGTATGAAGTTTTGAGATCTAATGGTCACTCACCTTCTGAAGCTTTTAATGAGACAGTGGAAGAGCTTACGCAATCTTTAATGCCTCTAGTGGCAGAAAACGGAATGGATTGGATGTATGCCAACTGTTCTACAACGGCTCAGCGTGGTGCATTAGACTGGTGGAAGCCTTTCCGCGATGCGACTAAGCCAGTTTTTGAGAAGCTTTATGAGTCTGTGAAAAGTCAAAATGAAGCTGAAATTTCTATTACGCGTAACTCTCAGCCAGATTACCGTGAGAAATTAGAAGTTGAACTAGCAGAACTGCGTGATTCTGAAATGTGGAGAGCCGGTAAGACGGTAAGAAGTCTTCGTCCAGAAAACACTTAAGAATTAGTTTTCAATAGTATTTTACAAAAGCTACCATTTGGTGGCTTTTGTTGTTTAGAAACATTTGATTAGGTCAACTTTCGAGAGCAATTCAGCTTTTGTTTTGATATTTGCCTATCACTTTATTCATCAAATATGAACTCTCCTAGTATTGACGGTATAAAGGCCGCAGAAAAGCTTCTGAAAGGGGTAGTAACCCATACGCCTCTACAGCATAATTTAAACCTGTCTGAAAAGTACGAGGCTAATATTTATTTAAAAAGGGAGGACCTTCAATTGGTAAGGTCTTATAAACTCAGAGGAGCGTACAACAAAATGGCATCTTTAGATACAGTAACGCTCCAAAAGGGTGTCATCTGTGCCTCGGCCGGAAATCATGCTCAGGGCGTTGCTTGGGCTTGCCATAAGATGGAAACTAAAGGCAGCATCTTTATGCCTACAACCACCCCTGCTCAAAAAATTAAACAGGTGACCCTTTTTGGAGGGAATTGGATAGATATAAAATTAGTTGGAGATTCTTTTGATGATGCTTCTCAAGCCGCCCAAGCCTACACCCAGGAAACCGGGGGCACTTTTATACATCCTTTTAATGATAAGTTGGTTATTGAAGGTCAGGGCACCATTGGCCTTGAAGTATTAAAGGATGCATCTTTTGATATTGACTATTTAATATTTGCCATCGGTGGAGGTGGCCTAGCTTCTGGACTGGCCACAGTGTTTAAACAGTTAAGCCCAGCTACAAAACTGATAGGCGTAGAACCTGCAGGTGCTGCTTCTATGAAGAAATCTATAGAAGCCAATAAGGTAATAGTGCTACCAGAAATGGACAAGTTCGTAGATGGTGCCGCCGTGGCCCAAGTAGGAGATATAACCTTTGAGATTTGTAAAAAATACTTGTCGGATATAATTGTTGTGCCTGAGGGCAAAGTGTGCTCGCTTATTTTAGATCTCTACAGCGAGGAGGCCATTGTAGCAGAACCTGCTGGTGCTTTGAGTGTGGCCTCACTGCAAGATTTAAGAGATGAAATTAAGGGTAAAAATGTGGTTTGTATTCTAGGTGGCGGGAATAATGACATTCTCAGAATGGAAGAAATAAGAGAGCGTTCTTTACTCTATGAAGGTCTCAAGCATTATTTCATCATTCGTTTTGCTCAAAGAGCAGGAGCAATGAAGGAGTTCTTAAATGAGGTGCTTTCTCCAACAGACGATATCGTATTTTTCGAATATTCTAAGAAGACTGCCAGAGAGCGAGGGCCGGCCATGGTAGGGATTATTATCAAAAAAAGAGAGGACTTTAAAGGCCTTATCCAAAGGATGGCGGATGGTGGAATAAAATATACCTATATCAATGACAAACCAGAACTCTTTGAGTTTTTGGTGTAAGGTCGGTTGGGCCAGCAGCCAGATCAATCAACTAAGAACATTTCAACTACTTTTGGGCTTAACCCACTATAAATTCAATTCTTAAGGATTACAGCATAGGCATATTTGGATTTACGAATATATTACTTGAATCCACCTTCCTTTTTCTGTGGGAATCTAGTTTAAGGAGGAATAAGTCCGAATGACTTTAATATTAATATAAAAGGATCACAAGAATGTTACAAGCCAGAAGGGTTGAACTCTATTCGAACAAATAATTCGATAAACATATTGAAGCCTTTCAGGCTTCCGTCAAACTATGAATCACAAAATCTATTCGTATTAAAGCCCTTCGGGCTTATAGGTAGCAGATTCTTATTTGGATGTATATCTTTATGTGTGACTGAATTCATAGTCAGGAATAGGTCTGAAGGACTTGAAGGTGAATAAAAAAGGGTGACAAGGTCGTCGCAACCCTAAAAGGGTTGAATTGTATTTGTCTGATAAATGCTTCAAAATAGATATTGAAGGCCTTCAGGCTTCTGCCACTCTGCGAATAACAAAATTTATTTGTATTAAAGCCCCTCGGGCTTATAGTTTGTAGCTTAAACCTTTCATTCTCAGATAAAGCTGGGCCAAAACAGAAACATCTCTACCGCAGTATTCCTTAATCTTTTCTAAATCATTTTCTTCATGGTAAACCCGATTTACATCGGCACCAGAAATGTCTGATTTGCTGCTTGGGATATCAAAAACGGCGGCCAAAAGGTCAAGTGAAGTGAACTTCTTATAGTCGCCAAACTTCCATAATTCCATGGTGTCGATATGATTAATTTCCCAAGGTTTTTTGCCTCCCAAATCTAAGGCTTGAGGAAGCTGTAGCCCATTAATAAGCATTCTACGTGATAAATATGGGAAATCGAACTCCTTTCCATTATGGGCACAAAGCAATAAAGAGTTTTTGGCTCTGTGCTTATCCAGAATGAGAGAGAAGTTCTTTAAGAGTTCTTTTTCAGAGTCGGCAGAAAGTGTTTTGACCTTTAGGTTTAATGCTTTCTTTTCATCTAAGTAGAGTCCACCTACGCCAATGCAAATAACTTGTCCGAATTCAGAATAAATGGCGGCCCTATCCTGATACATTTCCGAGACAGACATTTCCAAGTCATTTCGTAAATAGGAAGCTTTTCTTTCCCAAAGAGGTTTCAGCCTTTCAGGTAATTCCTCGAACGTTTTATAGTTTGCGGCGGTTTCTATATCCAGGAAAAGAATATTGAAAAGTAGTGGATCCATGGTTTAGTAGTTTTGGTATACCAAAATAGGCATTTTCCTGAACTAAACAGGGTTTGAAGAGGAGGTCCTGAGTTTAGTTTTCTCTTAAACTTTTTAATATCATTTAGATCTTGTGGTCTTCGTGCCGCTTCTTTTGCTGATAATAAGATGATTGAAGTGAACTACTCGGACTTTAAGTTCTTCATTCTCGTAATCTAAAGAGGCATTATATGTGTCGTCAAATTTTAACCCTTTTACTTTAATAAGAATTTCAATGCAGACGGGTGGTCTTCCAAACGTAAAAACGTCGTATTCTTCTGTATCAAGTAACCGTGACTCTTCAATGGCATTTTGTGATAATCTGAATATACCCAAGGCAATTTTAGGTATTTAAAGTTGCAAGAACTTGGGCTATTCCCAAATATCAAAATCGCCCGTAGTTCTGTTTTAGCCATGAGCCACTGAATAGCCACCTACTAAAACATATTTTATCTACATTTAAAGTTGAAATAAAATCTCTGAAATCAGGATTGAAGATGTTTCCCATTAATCAGGCAATATGCAATGAGAAAAATAGGGCTTGTTCATTTTTAATAGAATTTCGAGGTCAAATTCTAAGCATTTAAATATGCTGCGGCCTCTAGTCTTTTTCGGATGGTTTTATTTCGCTAATACTCACGGGTTCGCAGTTCATTCTCTTCATGTTTGCCTGCCCAAATCGCAGTTTTTTCTAGCCGAAATTGACTTGTTTTCATAAATAGGGACTAAGGTTTACTTCCCTTGTCAATTATCGCATTCACAATCCTCTCAGCATGGACCCTGGAATTTTCTATGAACAAACTATGCGTATTCATGCCACCACAGATTACTCCTGCTAGATAAACATTTGGCAAGTTGGTTTCCATGGTCTCCTCATTATAAACGGGCTTTTTTATTTTGTCTTCACTCAGTTTAATCCCAATCTTTTCTAGAAAGGCAAGATTTGGCTGGTAGCCTGTTAAGGCAATGACCCAGTCATTTTCAATGATCTGTTCTCCCTCAGGAGTATCTATAATCACCTCGCCCTCTTTAATTTCTTTAATGTTGGAGTTGAAAATAGCTTTTATAGAGCCTTCTTTTATTCTGTTTTCTACATCGGGTTTTACCCAATACTTTACTCGCTCACCTATGCCAGCATCTCTAATAACCATGGTTACTTCGGCACCTTTTCGCCAAGTTTCCATGGCGGCATCTACGCTAGAATTACTAGAACCTACCACCATCACCTTTTGGAAAGCATAAAAATTAGGGTCTTTATAGTAATGCGTTACTTTAGGTAGACTTTCTCCTGGAACCCCAATGAGGTTTGGGATGTCATAAAAGCCTGTTGAAACGACCATACTTTTAACTTTATAATGACTTTTAGAGGTTTTGACTACGTATGTATCCGCTTCTACAATTACGCTTTCTACACCTTCAAAAAGACGAACGTTTAGATTCCACTGGCTAGTTACTCTTCTGTAATACTCTAGAGCCTCAGTTCTGGTGGGCTTTGAGTTAACAGACATAAAAGGTACGTTGCCTATTTCCAGTCTTTCTGAAGTACTGAAAAAAGTCATGTTTATGGGATAGTTATAGAGGGAATTTACTAAGGCTCCTTTTTCTAAAATCACATAACTTAAGCCAGCTTTAGTAGCCTCAATGCCACATGCTAAGCCAATTGGTCCTCCTCCTACTATCGCTATATCAAATTCTTTCATTCCTTTATCATTTACTTGCTAGCCTAAAATTAACGTTCTTTTCGGCTTATGAAGGGTTAACAAAGGGTGGCCCTAAAGAAATCCCTAGCGAGTCCAATCTGTCATATTTCTGAAAAAATAATTTAATGCCTAGGCATTAAATATCAATGAAATCACATTCATAAAATGAGTCGGCCTTTATGAAATTATTAGAAGGTGGAATAATGAAAGTCAAACGGCAAATTTTACTAATGTACTCTTAGAAGCATTACCAAAGAAACATTGTCGCATTCTGCGGCTAGGCTCATTGATGCCAATGAGGTTTATTTCTCTCAGTAGGTTTATAAAATTCCTGGGAATAGACTTTTGGTGTATTCCAAATTTTGCCAAATTAAACGAGTGGGTTTATCTTAAGATTCCTGAGGTCGATGAACGACAGATAAATGAATTACGTTTAATCAGCGGCATGAAGCACTTGGAGGAATATCGTGAAAAAGTATTGTTTTCTCTCCAAGAAAACCGATTTTTGCTGCCTTGTAAGCTTTTCAGGTATATGGTGCGTTATAGACGTAAAGTTTGCAAATAATTATTTAGAAGGTGCAGAATTAGCACACGCTGCTCTAAAAGAGTAGCGATTTTTTTAATAACCCGAGAGGGATAAATACGAGTATGGAAGGATTAATTATGGCGGGTCAGCTCCTTTTGGGTTTGACCATCTTAGTGGGTTTGCATGAGTGGGGACATTATATAGCAGCCCGCATTTTTGGAATAAGAGTTAATAAGTTTTATATATTTTTTGATTTCCTTTTTCCATTGCCGAATGTGTTGAATTTTGCACTTTGGAAAAAGAAAAAAGGAGATACAGAGTTTGGTATTGGATGGTTTCCAATGGGTGGTTACGTGGACATAGAAGGTATGATAGATGAAACTAAAGATGCATCTAAAATGTCTGAAGAGCCAAAACCTTATGAGTTTAGAGCCAAGCCCGCCTGGCAAAGACTAATAGTCATGTTAGGTGGTATTATTGTTAATGTGGTATTAGGTGTACTCATATTCTGGATAATGACTTATCGTGCGGGAGATAACTTCCTGACCATGGAGGAGGTTAATAAGTTGGGCATTGTGGCTCATCCTGTAGCAGAAGAGATTGGTCTAAAGACAGGAGATAGAATATTAGCTGTTTCTGGTAATAAAGTAGAGAAGCTTTCAGACGTAATGGGCTCTAACGTCATCTTAGGAGAGAATGTTTTCTTTTCTGTTGCAAGAGATAGCAGCACTTTAGAAATTCCAATCCCTAATGATCTTTACGAGAAAATATCTGATGAAGATAGCAAAGGCTTTATAGATCCCTTGCAGACTTTCAAAGTAGGCTCTGTAAGTCCAGATACACCCGCAGAGGAGGTAGGCCTTCAGGCAGACGATAGAATTATTGGAGTAAACGATAAGCCAGTTAATTTTTATCACGAATTCACTGCAATAGCTGCAGAGAATAGTGGCAAAAAAGTAGCATTGAGTATTAATAGAGGATCAGATACATTAACCTTAAACCCTACACTCACAGAAGACGGCAAATTAGGCTTTATGATGGCCTCTGATTTAGCGTTCACTCATCAGGATGTAACTTTGGGGACAGCATTTGCAATGGGCTCTCAAAGAGCCTTCTCGGTAGTTACGGATAACATTAAAGGGTTTAAAAAGATATTTACTGGTCAGGTTTCTCCTGGTAAGGCATTGGCGGGACCGGTAGGAATAGCAAGAAGGTTTTATGGTGGTACTTGGGATTGGACTAGGTTTTTCATGATAACAGGTATGCTTTCTATGGCACTGGCTTTCATGAATTTATTGCCTATCCCAGCTCTTGACGGAGGTCATGCGATATTGCTTATTTATGAAATGGTTTCTGGCCGTCAGCCTTCAGTTAAATTTATGGAGCGTACCCAACAAGTCGGTATGGTTATATTACTTGGCTTACTGGCTTGGATTATGTTTAATGATACTATGCAGGCCATTTTCTAGCCATGTCATTGATTAGGGTAGCCTGTTTGTTTCTTTTTTTATTCTCTGCCTTTAAAGGGAGTGATGTGAAGCACGACTTTCATACTTGTCTAACCGAAATGCGGTACAATGAAGGCTCCAAAGCTTTCGAGGTTACTATTCGGGTATTTACAGATGATCTTGAAGCCATGATTAAGGCCCACGATAAGGGTATGTCACTTTTGGATGCGAACGCTGATAAAATCATAGAGGCTTACATTAAAAGGAACTTCGCTTTGGTAAAAGATAAAGAGGTTCTTTTTGGAAGTTTCTTAGGTAAAGAATCAGAAGATGATATCACTTGGCTGTATTTGGAGGTAAATAATGGTGAAGTATTGTTTCATGGATTTAAGATTCTGAACAGTATTTTCTTTGATTATTTTGACGATCAGAAGAATCTTGTCAATGTATTGTACAAGAAGGAAAGAACCACGCTCCTATTTTCAGACCATAATAAGCTTCAGGCCTTCCCTTTTTAGTACATGAAATTCTTAGAATAGTATGCTTGCATACTAGTATTTCTCTTATCATCTTTGTAAGCTTATCTTAGCCTATTTATGAAGAAGGAGGAAACAATTGATTTTCATATTAAATGGACTTGGCATGCCATCTCTCGCATGTACAATGTTTATGCAGGTCAGAATGACATGACTATGTCTATTGGCTATGTATTATTAAATATCGATTTGGAGACAGGCACCCCAGCCACTAAAATTGGCCCTTCTATTGGGATGGAGCCTAGAAGTCTTACTAGAATGCTAAAGTCCTTAGAGGAGCGTGGATGGATTTACAGAGAGACAGACGCAAAGGATAAACGCTTTGTCAACGTATTCCTTACGGATAAAGGAAAAGAGAAAAGACGTTTTGCCCGGGATGGAGTAATTGCTTTCAACAAGGCTATTAGTGAAGTCGTACCGGAAGGAGAACTTTCTAAATTTATTAATACGCTAGACCGAATTAAAGAAACTGTAGAGTCGCAAACCACAGATTCTAAAAATGGTTTATTAGCTTTGGAGCTTATATAAACTATTCTCTATGCTTAGGAAAGGATTTTTGGTAGTCGTTATTTTTATGGCCACTTTAAAGTATGGCAATGCTCAAAGTGTAGCCTATTATCCTATTAGCTCCATAGTTTCGGTTTCTACAAATCCTGTTAAACCTATTTGGTTAGATTTAAGATTTCAGACAAATTCCTTTTTTTCATCATTAAGCACTGAAATTGCTCCAGCGGTTAATCTCAACAAGAACCCTAGAGGACAGTACTACATTGGAGGAGGCTTACGCCTAAATTATCTAGAAGCATTTCAAAGTGACGGCGATATTTTAGAAGGCTATATGCTGAATATAGGCGTACGTTCTGCTCCTTTTGACAAATACCCTCAAGTGCAAATAGCCTTTGAGCTATCTCCATACGTAGCCAGTGATTTTGAAACTGGCTTGTTTCGCTCTCGATTAGGTATTGCGTATAACTTCTCTAAAAAGAAGTAAATCAATCATTTTCCTAAGCTTTTTGCTTTATCAAAATGTTTTACGGCTTCCTTTAGCATTTCATCATCTTCGGCAATTACTCGGTAGAATGAATTACTTAAGCCGTTCTCATCTTTCCAAATGCTTCTCGCAATCAGAGCTTTAACTTGACTTTGAATAAAACTCTTTGACTTTTTAAAATCTTCTGGTTTATAGTCAATTTTCATGGCCTCTCCTTTCTTGATAATGCTTTGAAGCATTTTTTCATTTACTGTGAAGTTTTTAAGATAATCGTCAAAGGAGCTTTTCTTTAACATTTCGCCATTCTCATTGGCATAGTTGAGAGTAAATTCTCTAATGACATTGTTACCATAGAGCTCCATAAGATAGCGGCTAATGTGACTAGTATCTCTAGCTACAAAAACATCTGGGGTAATTCCGCCGCCGCCATAAACCTTACGGCCGCCTTTTGTGGTAAAGGCCTCTTTTCCTTCATTATGTATACTGTCTGCACTAAAAAACTCGCCATGCTCGCTTCGTTCGTTTAACTCGCCGTAATAATCTTGTAAATCACCAGATGAATAAGGCTTTTGAATACTCCTTCCAGAAGGAATATAGTATCTAGAAATTGTCAATCTAAGTTCTGAACCATCTGAAAGCTGAATAGGAGCTTGTACCAGACCTTTACCAAATGTTCTACGGCCTACTATAAGTGCTCTGTCATAATCTTGGAGAGCACCAGAAACTATTTCGGAGGCCGATGCACTCCCTTCATCCACAAGAACCACAAGTGGCCCTTTTTCAAAGATACCTGTCCTTCTGGCGTACATTTTACGGTCGTTTCTGTCGTCCTTTCCATCTGTATATACTAAGACATCATTTCCAGAAATAAACTCGTCTGCTATAGCCGTAGCTCGCTCTAAATACCCTCCAGGATTCCCTCTAAGGTCTAAGACCAATTGGGTCATACCTTGAGTTTTTAACTTTTTAAGGCCACCTAAAAACTCATCGTAGGTTGTTTCAGAAAAGCGATTGATTTTGATATAGCCTGTTTTTCTGTCAGCCATTAAATAAGAAGCGTCTACAGAAAAAGTAGGTATTTTATCCCTCACTACCGTAAACTCTAATAAGTCGCTAAAGCCCTTTCTTTTAATCTTCATTAAAACCTCAGAACCTCTTGCCCCCCTAAGTGTATTGAAAATCAGTCTAGAATTCACCTTTTCACCCGTCAGAGAAGTTTCGTTAGCCTCAATAATGGCATCGCCACTAAGCATGCCCACCGCTTCAGAAGGACCTCCAGATAGAGGTGTTACTACATAAACGGTATCATTAAAAATATTAAACTCTACACCTATACCATCAAAACCGTTTTGTAATTCAGACATAGCCAGTTCTGCTTCTTTGGCAGGAAGGTAGGCCGTGTGTGGATCTAGCTTTTCTAGCATTTTGGTAATGCCGTATTCAGCTAAAGAATCAGTATCTACGGCATCTACATAGCTTCTGTCAATGTAGGTGAGTATTTCTTTGAACTTATTAGACGATTTTATGACATCGCCTACCATGTTCTGGTTTCCAAAAAACTTAGCTCCAATTTGAATACCAGCAGCCAGTGTAATGGCGATGATGATAGGTAATCTGATGGCAAATTTGCTATTCTTAATTTCTTTCTTTTTTTCCACGGTTTGTCTGTTTAGAGGTCTATCTATAACTCTATTATAGCCTCACTTAGTTTAAGGGATAGGTGTTTTTCTTGGGTTATTTTTGGCGTCTCATGCGGTAAATGTACAGACCTATGACGGCAAAAAGAATAATAAAGTATAACCAAAAGCCTCGCATGCCATTTTGGCTATCGTTCAAGGCTAAAGAGACAAATGCCCGACTCACTAAAATAGCTAAACCTCCAATCCAAATCTGTATTATGGATAAGAGTTCTAGACTTAATTTGTGAATTGCTGAAAGGTTTCCTTTGGTAATGGTCAATGGATAATTAAGAACCGAAGGGTCAGCCTTTTTAACTAAAGACAAGATTACCAAAACAAAAGCTAGAATGCCAAAAAAGAACCAAGCCGTATTCTTACTTCCTTGGTCTTCTGCTTGACCTAAGAGATTGAAATGGGTAGGAACACGATCTGGTAGACTATTATAATTCATAAAATAATAGAGTAATCCTAGTAATAGAAGGAGCCATCCAAAGAGCGTTGATATTCTGTTTAACATAGCCTAAAGACCAAATTTAGCAGATATTTCAAGCATTTTGTCAATAGGGGCCTTTGCGTCTTTAAGAATCTGATCAGATAGAATTATTTCTGGCGTTTCCTCTGCTAAGCACCTATAAAGTTTTTCCATTGTATTTAGTTTCATGTGTGGGCAATCTGAACAAGCGACGCAAGCATGGCCATTTTTAACAGTAGGTGCTACATGAAATTTCTTGTCGGGCGACGCCTTTCTCATCTGATGCAAAATGCCAGACTCTGTGGCCACTATAAACTCTTTTGAAGGGCTATTGATGGTGTATTTTAATAGCCCTGTGGTAGAACCAATATATTCTGCCGTGTCTAACACGGGCCTTTCACTTTCGGGATGGGCAATTATCGTCGCCTCCGGATGCTTTTCTTTTAAGTCCGAAATCATTTTGGCTGAGAAAGCTTCATGGACCATGCAAGCCCCATCCCAGAGAATCATATTTCTGCCCGTTTTTCTATTTAAATAGTTGCCGAGATTCTTATCTGGAGCAAAAATTATCTGTTTGTCTTTAGGAACACTTTCTACTATTTTAATGGCATTAGTACTTGTACAAACAATATCTGTCAAGGTTTTGAGCTCTGCGGAACAATTGACATAAGAAATAACTACAGCATCTGGGTGTTTTTCTTTAAACGCGATGAATTTATCTGCAGGTGCAGACTCTTCTAAGGAGCAACCAGCATTGATATCCGGCAAAAGAACTTTCTTTTTGGGAGAAAGAATTTTGGCTGTTTCTGCCATAAATCGTACACCCGCAAAAACAATAAGGTCCGCTTCTGTCTTGGCCGCCTGTTGTGACAGCCCAAGGCTATCACCGATATAATCGGCTACATCTTGGATATCTGCTGTTTGATAGTAATGAGCTAGAATGACAGCATTTTTCTCTTTCTTCAATCTGGCTATTTCTGCCACATAGTCTATTTCTCCTTTCATAATCATTTAGGGCAGCGGTATTCCCAGGTTTTAGCCTTTAATAAGTTGTTGTTTGTGTCAAAACTCTTTTCAAGTGTCAGGTTCCCGAATGGGTCATAAGACTTCTCAATAAAATTCAGTAGCCGTCCTTGATAGAGGAATGATTCCTTAATTACATTTCCTCTCACGTTATTGACATACTGAATTTCGTAATCCAATTTATTATTCCTTCCAAAGATCGTTTTTTCAGACAAAAAACCATTTGCGTAGGTATAAAACGTTCTACCAATCAACTTACCATTTAGGTAGGTGCTGTCTTTCTCTATCTTACCACTTGAAGTATTGTAGCTCGTGAAAATTTCTTCAACCATCCCGCCAACAACGTCATTTCTTTTTTCATAGGTTTTGTCTCCATCTGGGCTGTAAGTAAACTCCTTTGAGTGATTGACCATACCCGCTCCATTGCTTATTTCATAGTTCAGGATTTGGCCATTTTTATTTTTTGTAGTGGTTTCCTTGGCCGAGATTGTATTATCCTCGGCAAAAAACAGTTTCTCAGAATTTAGACTTGATGTAGTAAGTGTATTGTTTGTATTCAGCTCATTTGGATCAGTTGTTTCTGTTACGGCGAGCAATTGACCTAAATTATTGTAATTGTTAATTTTGGCACTCCTGAAGACGTCGTTGTGAAAGTTGCTCACCTTAGAAAGGTAGCCTTTAGCTGTGTATTCAAAAATATTTTTCTCTGAATATGTACCTTGAAAGTCTGTTATGGTTCTGTTTTCTTTGATAATCTGCCCTTCCGAATTATAGGAGTTAAGGAGTAGAAAGTCGGTTTGACCATTCTTGTTGACAGACTCTTGCTGCAATAATAAGCAATCAGCTTGAGCATGAGCCGAGCCAATGAATAGAAAAGAGATGAGGATGTATGAAAAAAAACGCATTGTGTATAATCTGACCTATTAATGCACCAAATTACAAAGTTTTGATTTCTATTCATAAATTGCCCAAGGCATAAATAGGCTATTTTTATTTAACGTTTAGCAGCATATATGAAATTCTTTAAAGTATTATCCTTTTCTCTTCTATTATTATCGTGTAGTGATTCTACGAATAAGAAAGAATACAAGTCTCCAGAAGACTCTTTTCCAGGCTTGTTTGAGGAAGTGCAACTGAAAGTGGTATTTCCAGATTCTAAGACCTTTGTTGATTGTGTTCCCAAATACCAGCCGAGCTTTATTCTATCAGCCTATGAGGAACAAAAAGCACTGCCTGATTTTGATTTGGAGGCCTTCGTTCTTGAGCATTTTGAAAAACCTATAGTCAATGAATCGGGATTTAAGTCCGACTCCTCTTTATCAGCAGAGCAGCATATTAATAAGCTATGGAATGTTTTAACCAGAGAGCCAGAAGAAGGCGGAACCATAATTCCATTGAGAAAATCTTATGTGGTACCTGGAGGGAGGTTTGGAGAAGTATATTATTGGGATAGTTACTTCACCATGCTAGGCCTACAAGTGGCCGGAAAGGATTCATTGATAGAGAATATGGTCCTTAATTTTGCTCAACTTATCCAAGATATCGGGCATATACCCAATGGTAATAGGTCCTATTATTTAAGTAGGTCTCAGCCACCTTTCTTTTCATTGATGGTAGAACTCTTAGCAGAAGTCAAACAAGAGGACCAAGTATTACTTCGCTTTCTCCCTCAATTACAAAAAGAATATCAATACTGGATGGCTGTCGCAAATTCTGATCAAGCTGAGGCTCAAAATAAAGCGAAGACAAAAGAAGACGGTTCTTTTAATAAGGTAGTGTTTATTGAGGAAGGTCAAATCCTTAACAGATATTATGATAACAGTGATAAACCAAGGCCGGAAGCATATAAGGAAGACGTGGAAACGGCAAAAAAATCTGGCAGAGACACGAAAGAGGTTTATCGCCATCTGCGTTCCGGGGCTGAATCTGGATGGGATTATTCTAGCCGTTGGCTAAGAGATGGCAAGAGCTTAGAGACTATTCATACCACAGAAATTCTTCCAGTGGATCTTAACGCACTTCTATATCATTTAGAGGAAGTATTGGAAAAAGCGTATAGTTTATCTGAGAAAGAAAAAGGTTACAGTGACAGCTTTAAGGCTTTGAAGGAAAAGAGAAAGGCTCTTTTCAAAACGTATTTCTGGGATGAATCAAAAGGATTTTACTTTGATTACGACTTTGTCTCAAAGAAAAGAAAGGAAACTTATTCTTTGGCCGGGGTTTATCCATTATTCTTTGGAATAGCGAGTGAAGAACAAGCTCAGAAAGTAGCGGACAAAATAGAAGCCTTGTTTATGATGCCCGGAGGTGTTAATAGCACTTTGTATGAAACTGGCCAGCAGTGGGATGCTCCCAATGGTTGGGCTCCCCTTCAATGGATGACCATCAAAGGGCTAAGAAACTATGGACATACTGAGCTGGCAGATGAAATTAAAAACAGATGGGTAGCTAACAACCTTCGTGTGTATAAAAACACAGGAAAGATGGTGGAAAAATACAATGTAAATGATCTCAGCTTGCAGGCTGGCGGTGGAGAATATCCCGTTCAAGATGGTTTCGGATGGACCAATGGCGTCCTCTTAAAACTTCTTTCGGAAGAATAGAAACCTATTTTTTAGTCTTGGCCTTAGCTTTTGGTTTTGGTTTTTTTTCTGGACTTGGCTTTTCTTCTGGACTTTGTTTTTTTTCTGAACTTGGCTTCTCTTCTTTGCTTACTTCAAAAAGATCGGGCATTTCTTTTGACAAAAGATTAAACCAAACGATAATCTTTTTGATATCTGAAGAGTAAACCCTTTCCTTATCAAAGTCAGGCATGATGGCCTCAAAAAAGGTAAAGAAATCAGCAGGTTTAGAACCTTTTATGTCAAAATCTATCTGCTCACCATATTTGGTTTTCAGATTAGTTAATATTTCGGCCAGCGGAGTAGACTTATCAAACTCCTCACTATAAATAGAAATATCTTTCAGGACAGATACTTTGGCGTTTACGCTTACTATCTCTCTTTTCTTATTACCGTCCATGCTTTCCACAATTACGCCCGAACGCCCTGGTTTAATGATTCTGAAAAGTCCTGGTCTTCCTGAGATATGTGCTACGTCTTGTAAAGCTTCCATTGTTCTTTATTCTTATTTGCTGCAAAAGTAAGGATTTAATGGTTTTCAAAACCAAGAGACTTAGATTTATATATCGCCCTCTAAGGGTCTAATGACAATATCCTCTACCACAGCCGAAGGAGAAAGGCTATATGCGGACCAAACAGTATCTGCAATATCCGTGGCTTTTATGAACCTAGATTCTGGCAAATCGGAACTTTCCCAACTGCTCGTATAGGTAGCACCCGGCATGATTGAGGTTACTTTTATCTTTTCAGGCAGCAATTCTGCTCTTAGCGACTTACTGAAACCAAGCATCGCAAATTTTGAAATGGTATAGGCTCCAGAATTAGGATAGGCTTGCAGGCTGGCAATAGAGCAAATGTTAAATATATGTCCATGCTTAGCGTTTTTAATCAGGCTTATTAAACCACGAGTGGTATAGTATGCAGAATAAAGGTTAGTGTCTATTTGCGTCTCTAAAGCTCCATCTGGTTCGGTCATGAGGTTACCCTGAGCAAAAGTCCCCGCGTTATTTACCAAAATGTCTAAGTTTCTTTTTTGCTTTTTGACAAAATCGGTAAAAGCCAATACGTCCTCTTTTTTGCTTAAATCTGCGGCAAATGCGAGAACGGATATTTTGTATGAGGCTTCTAATTTACTTTTGAGTGTATCTAAATCTGACTGACCGCGTGAGGTAATGATGAGGTCTATACCCTGAGATGCGAGTTTTTCAGAAATTGCTTTTCCAATACCCTTTGAGGCTCCTGTAATTAAGGCCAGTTTATTCATGGTTCGTTTTTTGCACAAAGCTAATTCATATTGGATACCCAATCAATTTATTAACTTTGCGTAAGCTATAAATATTCACTAAATGCTTTCAACCGCAGGGAAATTCTTCCTTTTTCTTGGTAGCCTTTTTATAAGAAGAGAAACTTTCAAAGTTTATTGGGAGAGGTTTATTGACGAATGTGTCAAAATTGGCACAAACTCCATTTTCATCGTTTCCATCGTGGCCTTTTTTATAGGTGCGGTAACTTGTGTCCAGATATACGCTAATTTGGTAAGTCCTTTTATCCCTAATTATATTGTGAGTAATGTAGTTAGAGATATGATGCTCCTGGAGCTATCTTCTACATTTATGTGCGTTGTTTTGGCAGGAAAAGTGGGTTCTCATATCGCAGGAGAGTTGGGCACAATGCGTATTACAGAGCAAATAGATGCTCTGGAAGTAATGGGGATAAATGCTTCTTCTTATTTAGTGCTTCCTAAAGTGCTTGCCGCGATGTTTACATTTCCGCTGTTAGCCATTTTATCCGACTTTCTTGGAATAGCGGGAGGATATCTTGCAGGAACGATGACTGGGATACTTACACCAGAAGAATACATTTATGGAATACGATTTTCTTTTGTTCCCTATAACATCATTATAGCTATTGTTAAATCATTTGTTTTTGGCTTTTTAATAGCCACGATATCTGCTTATAAAGGGTTTTATACCAAAGGTGGGGCATTGGAGGTAGGTCAAGCTAGCACCACGGCTGTAACAAATAGCTGTATTGCCATTTTAATAGCAGATTACTTATTAGCACAACTATTGTCTGGATGATAGAAATCAAGAACATATCGAAGTCGTTTGGCGACAGACAAATTCTGTTTAATATAAGCGGGACCTTTGAAAAGGGGAAAACTAGCCTGGTTATAGGAGCTAGTGGTACTGGAAAAAGTGTCCTTCTAAAGTGTATGCTTGATTTAGTCAAACCAGAAGAAGGGCAAGTCTTATATGATGGCCGACGGTTTTTGCTCCAAGAAGAAGAAGATAAGAAGGAAGTTCGCAGAGAGATGGGTGTTTTGTTTCAAGGAGGAGCTCTTTTTGATTCAAAAACAGTTTATCAAAATGTGGAATTCCCCTTGAAGATGCTGACAACGATGTCGGAATCTGAGAAAAGTGATAGGGTAGAGTTTTGTCTTCAGAGAGTGGGCCTAGAGGGAACAGGGGCTCTTATGCCTTCAGAGGTTTCTGGAGGTATGAAAAAACGTGTGGGAATTGCACGTGCGATTGTAATGAATCCCAAATACCTTTTTTGTGATGAGCCTAACTCAGGTTTAGATCCACTTACGGCTATTAAAATTGACGAATTAATAAAGGAAATTACAGACGAATATAAAATCACAACTGTAGTTATCACACACGACATGAACTCGGTATTATCTATTGGAGAATACATCATGTTTTTACATAAAGGAAGAAAGCTATGGGAGGGAGATAGCAAATCTATCTTAAAAACCCATATTAAGGAGTTAGACGAGTTTGTCTTCTCTAATCATGCTTTGAGGCAGCTGAGGGGTTAAATCTCGAACCCTTGTCCCAATTGTGGGATCTCCACATTTTTGAAACCTACCTTTTCTAAACGTCCCTTAAAGGCGGTTTGTTTTTCTATTTCTCCGTGTATCAAGAAGAGTTTTTTCACTTTAGAGGTGTCTTGACAAGTCAAATAACCTATCATTTCCTGATAATCTGCATGAGCAGAGAATGAGTCCATCACTTCCACATTGGCGTTTAGTTTAAAGGTATCTCCGAAAATTCTAATTTCGGGAGACTTCATCTTTATTTTGTGACCCAACGAGCTCGGAGAGCAATAACCCACGATCAAAATAGTGTTTTTAGAGTCCTCACAATTATTTTTGATGTGATGCTTTATTCTCCCAGCCTCTGCCATTCCCGAAGAGGAAATGATAATGCAAGGCTCTTTGGAAGAATTGATAGCTTTAGAGTCTTCTACTTTCGTGATGTAATGCAGGTTATCAAATCCAAAAGCATCACCGTCCCTTTTGATGTATTCTAGAATCGCGGGATTAAATTCTTCTTCATGCTTTCTCATCACTAATGTGGCCTTTACAGAAAGGGGGCTGTCAATATAAACGGGGATTCTTGGCAGTTTTCCTTCGTTTTCTAGGACGTCCAAGGCATAAATGAGCTCTTGTGTTCTATCTACAGAGAAAGCTGGAATAATGAGGCGGCCTTTGTTATCACAGCACGTCTCTTTTACTACTTTGAGCAGATGTGCTCGCATATCTGGCTCGGCCTCATGGAGTTTGTCACCATAAGTAGATTCAGAAATAATATAATCAGACTGAGGAAAGGCTTCTGGTTCGCGAAGTATTTTATCGTTAGGTCTTCCAATATCACCCGTGAAGAATATAGACTTGGTTTTACCCTTTTCGGTGTATTCTATATGAACACCTGCACTTCCTAAAATATGTCCAGTTTCATAAAAGCTGAAAGTAAGGCCGGGTTCTATCTCAAACTTGGTGTGATAGCCTTTAGTTTCCATCATATCAATGGCTTTTTCGGCATCCTCCTCTTGATAAAGAGCTTCCAAAAGTTCATCGCCTCTTTTCCTTCTTCTTTTATTAATTCTTTTTACATCACTTTCTTGAATTCGAGCAGAATCCATGAGCATGATACCGCATAAACTCTTTGTGGCATGAGTGCAGTACACTGTACCATTAAATCCTTGCTTTACAAGCCGAGGCAATAAACCTGTATGATCTATGTGAGCGTGTGAAAGAATAACAAAATCAACTTCTTTAGGATTAAACCCGAATGAGGAATTTAATTCAGTGGTGCCAATACCCTGTGAAAGACCACAATCCAATAGAACTTTGGTGCCTTTTTCTGAGGTTAAAAGGTGTTTACTTCCTGTTACACGTCTGGCGGCTCCGTAGAATTGTACTTTCATTTTGAAGGGGTTGTTTCTGTATAATAGTTAGTTGAGCATGAGTTATTCTATCTCTAAATCATTTATCAATGCAAAAAGTGTCTAACACCTGTCATCACCATGGCCACGCCGTTTTCATTGCAATAATCTATGGAGAGTTGGTCTTTAATAGAACCTCCGGGCTGAACTACGGCTTTTATGCCTGCCTTATGACCTATTTCTACACAGTCGGGGAATGGGAAAAAGGCCTCGGAAGCCATTACCGCTCCGTCCAAGTCAAATCCAAACTGCTTGGCCTTGTCAATTGCTTGATTTAAGGCATCTACACGAGAGGTTTGACCCACACCACATGATAATAGTTGACCTTCTTTGGCTAACACCACGTTGTTAGACTTCAAATGCTTACAAATCTTTAAAGCAAACTCCAGAGCTTTCACCTCGGAGCTAGTTGGTATTGTCTTCGTAACAGCATTAAAGTCTTTTCCTGACTCAATACTTAAATCTTTGTCCTGCTCTAATATACCGTTAAGCAAAGTTCTGTGCTGCTTAGAGGTTAATTTAACTTCTTTTCTTATTAATAATCTTCTATTCTTCTTCTTCATCAGAATATCTAAAGCGTCCTCATCGAAAGAAGGGGCTACTAAAATTTCAAAGAATAAAGGATGCATGGCTTCTGCCGTAGCTTTATCTACGTTAGTGTTGGTGATTAACACACCACCAAAAGCAGATACAGGGTCACAAGAAAGAGCATTGTTATAAGCCTCAACAGCTGTAGGGGCTGATGCCACACCGCAAGCATTGTTGTGTTTCATAATAACGAATGTCAGGTCTTCAAACTCATCAATTAACCTTACTGCCGCATCAGTGTCTACTAAATTGTTATAAGATAGTTCCTTGCCATGAATTTGATCAAACATTCCGTCTAAGTCACCATAAAAAGTGGCAGACTGATGAGGGTTCTCTCCGTATCTAAGGGTTTTGGCGGTGCCTGCCCTAAAGTTTCCGGCAGCCTCTGCACCCGAAAAATAGCCATGAATAGCCGTGTCGTAGTGTGAACTCACACCAAAAGCTTTCATTGCAAATGCTTTTCTGTCTGATAATTCTGTGCCACAGCCTTTTTCAGAGAGGAGGTCATAAACGTCGTCGTATTGATTTCTGGAAGAAACTATCAAGACGTCTTGGTAATTCTTGGCTGCTCCGCGGATAAGAGCGATACCACCAATGTCTATCTTTTCAATAATATCATCATCAGGAGCTCCCGAAGCTACCGTTTCTTCAAAAGGGTAAAGGTCTACAATGACAAGGTCTATGGCTGGAATCTCCATTTCTACTGCTGTCTTTACATCTTCAGCATTTCCTCTTCGATGAAGTATACCTCCAAAGACTTTAGGATGAAGTGTTTTTACTCTTCCGCCAAAAATGGAAGGGTAAGAAGTTAAATCTTCCACCGCAATGACCGGAATACCTAAATCCTCAATAAATTTTTGTGTCCCTCCTGTAGAGTATATTTTGACATTATTTTTGTGCAACAGCTTTGCAATTTTGTCTAAACCGTCTTTGTAAAAAACAGAGATTAATGCAGATTGGATTTTCTTTGTCATGTCCTTTCTTAAGTGGTAAATTCTATGGGAAATTGAAGTACAAAAGTACGGGAAAAAGATAGATGAACCCGTGGTAATTTGGCTTTAAGCATAAACTCGGGCTTGGGATTTCCCAGAAGGATTTTTTATAAGTACTTTCAGGAAATTTAATGCCAAAATGAAAAGAAGAAATTTTATACATGTAGGGGCCTTAGGTCTTACTGCTGGAGTGGCTCTAGCCTGTGAAAACGAGAAAAAACCAGTTCAAAACAAACACTCGAAAGAGGGCTTACCAATAGCCATTGCTACTTGGGGGCCAAATGTGACAGCCGTGGAGGCTGCGATGCAAATTCTCAAAAACGGTGGGAA
Source organism: Arcticibacterium sp. (assembly GCA_047623945.1). Lineage (GTDB taxonomy): Bacteria > Bacteroidota > Bacteroidia > Cytophagales > Spirosomataceae > Arcticibacterium. The sequence continues at coordinate 57,530 of JBLHOT010000006.1, forward strand.
AGCTCTGGATGCTGTAGAAAAGGGTGGGAATGTTCCAGAGGGAAATCCTGAAGATATGAGTGTAGGTTACGGTGGGAGACCAGACAGAGATGGGAAAGTAACTTTAGACGCTTGTATCATGGATTTTGAAATGAATGCGGGCTCTGTTTCTTTCTTGCAAGGCATCAAACATCCGCTTTCTGTCGCTAGAAGAGTGATGGAGAAAACACCTCATGTAATGTTGGTAGGGGAGGGAGCTTTAAAGTTTGCCAAAGAAGAAGGCTTTGAGGAAGAAAATATTTTAACGGAAGAGGCTAAAAGGCAGTATGAAGATTGGCTAGAGACGGCAGACTATAAGCCCGTGGCTAATGTTGAAAGGCATGATACCATAGGTGTTTTATCGGTAGATAAATCAAATAAAATAGCTGGAGCTTGTACGACAAGTGGAATGGCCTATAAAATGCATGGCAGGGTAGGAGACTCACCGGTTATTGGAGCGGGAATGTATGTAGATGACGAAGTGGGAGGAGCTGTAGCTACAGGAGTTGGCGAATTAGTTTTGAAAACCTGTGGTTCCTTTTTAATTGTAGAATTAATGCGTCAGGGAAGAAGCCCACAAGAGGCCTGCGAAGAAGGTGTAAAGAGAATAGCGAGTAAACTAAAAGACTTTGAACAATATCAAGTCGGGTTTTTGGCAATTGATAAAAAAGGGAATCATGGTGCATATGCCATTCAAAAGGGTTTTAACTATGCCATAAATCAAGGAACAGAAACACTCGTTTTTGAGAGTGATTATTTAGTCTAAGTCTATTGAAAAATAAAATCCGTATTTGTTCAACTTGCTTTAGAACACTTTTTCTTTCAAATAGGTACTACATCGTATTCTTGATACTATTGAGTTTTTCTAGTAAGGGTCAAGACTTTATTGCTTCTCCCAAAAATTTAGGAATATACCAAAGAACAAACAATAACTTGGGCATTATCCCTATACAATTAGGTGGTCTGTTAGATGTTAAAACATTAAAGATTTCACTGTCTCAAGTTTCAAACCCTGATATTGTAGTTAATGGTTTTGTAAAGGGATTCAATAAACCAAGAGGCTCTTTTGACACCACAATAGTGCTTGAAGGAGGTTGGTATTTGTTACGAGCCGAGATTACAAAGACTGACGGTAGTGTTCTTTTCGAAGAAATAAAAACGGGAATAGGAGAAGTGTTTTTGGTAGCTGGCCAGTCAAATGCTGAATTTGAAGGCCCTGTGGCTAAAGACGAACGCGTGGTGGGTGCTTACTATTCTCAAAACCCTACTTTTTTCTCGATTATAGAGAGCGACGATCCCCGATGGTTGTACCCAAGTGCCCCGGGCACCTCTTTTTTAGGCGTCTTGGGAGACTCTTTAGTTAAAAAGTTAGGCGTGCCAGTCCTTTTCTTTAATGCCGCCTCGGGCGGAAGCTCCTCGCATGATTGGTGGCGTTCTTCTATTCAAGGAGATCTTCCTTTTTCTAAAGTAAATCAGGTAATATACGAGTTTTTGCGTTTTCATGGAGCAAGAGGAGTACTTTGGCATCAAGGAGAAGCCAATTCGGTAGCATCTGATTTCCCTTTTTCCGCAAATGATTATACCACACACATCTCTCAGGTAATAAAGGCGAGCAGAGAAAACCTAGGTTTTGATAGACTAAGTTGGATGGTGGCTCAAGTGTCTTGGGCAAAATCTGGAATCACGGGACCAGGCGACCCAAATGATCCAAACAGAATAGATTTGAGAAATGAAACCAGAGCGGGTCAATTAAAACTTAGTGAAATTGACCGAGATACTTTTTTAGGGCCTGATTCTGACTTGATAGAGGGTTATAATGGCTCAGATTTAAGAGATGATGGTGTACACTTTAGTTTTCTGGGTCAAACACAACTTGCTGCCCTTTGGAATGAGAAAATGGACCAAAGGTATTTTAATCAGTCTATGCCGTTTATCGCCGGTAAGTCTCAGCAATCCATTCAAGATTTGGGTATTATTCGCCAAAACTGTCTTTGGCAGAAAGTCAATATCGTCTTGAACTCTGGACTTAAACCAAGATTTAAATTGGTTTCTGGACCGGCAGAGGTTTTTGGAGACTCTATAAGGTTTAAGAGAGATGGGATTGTGAGGATAAAAGTCCTGGCAACCGGTGATGAATTTTATGCTGACTTTGAATCTGAAGAAATTGTTTTGAACGCTAATGTGGGTTTTACCAAACCTATCTTGTCTGATAGTTGTCAATTTTTTAGAGCTAATGAATCTGTGATTTTAAGGGCTTCTTGTGTTTCTGGTTTGCCTTATTGGTACGGAGACAGTCGTTTAAATGAGTTTTTGGGGTCTAAAAGTGAATTAAGTGTATCTCCAAAAAAGGATAAGATCTTTTATCTTTCTTGTTCGGCTGGGTGTGATGATGGACTTTCGTCCAAATATGAATTGATAAAGATTAATGACTTATCAACTCCTAGAACATTCAATTTCAAAGGACGACAAAAACTTAGGTTAGCTTCCAGAGAGGCTTTGGAATATAACAGAACTGTCAGCGACAAATCTGTCAGATTAACTTCCAATAAATCAATTTTGTTAAACCCCGGAACACAGATTAAAGTTGGAGCCGTCTTTGAAGCACAAATCAAAGGCTGTAAGAACCCTTAGGAAGGATTCTTTATTTGTGCTGCATTCTAAACTTTTTTGCCAAAAAGCTTAGAAATGTTAAGTGGCTTAATTTTTGATTAACTTTGTTAAAAACGTGCATTAAAAAACACTACACATTTGACATTCAAAGAACTACAATTAGACGACAGATTATTGGAAGGCCTAGACGCCATTGGCTTTGATAAAGCCACACCAATACAAGAATTTGCTATACCCAAAATTATAGAGAATAAGGATTTAATAGCCTGTGCTCAGACGGGTACTGGAAAAACCGGAGCTTTTATTTTACCTGTACTGCATAAGATAGCTCAGATGCCGGAGGAAGAAAGGCATTTAAACACGTTAGTTATTACGCCTACTCGCGAATTAGCCATTCAGATAGATCAACAGGTGGAAGGCCTATCCTATTTTACAGGAGTAAGTTCTATTCCTGTTTACGGTGGTGGAGATGGAGATACTTTTGTGACTCAAAAAAGAGCTTTAGAAGCAGGGGCAGATATAGTTATAGCGACGCCTGGAAGGCTAATAGCCCTAATGAATTCTGATAAAGTGGACTTTTCTAAGCTCCAACATCTGATTTTAGATGAGGCAGATCGTATGTTAGATATGGGATTTTTAGGAGATATTCTTCGTATAACTTCTTATTTACCAGAGAACAGACAAACTCTTTTGTTTTCGGCCACTATGCCGCCTCAGATAAGGCAGCTTGCCAATAAGATTCTTAAAAACCCAGAGCAGATTAATATTGCGATCTCAACACCTGCAGAAGGGATTAATCAGCAAGCCTATGTGGTTTATGATACACAGAAGCTTCCATTACTTACAGCTATTTTAAAGGATGAGTCCTTTAAAAGCATCATTGTTTTTTCTTCCTCTAAGGAGAATGTAAAGAATATAGAACGAGAACTTAACCGATACAAACTCGGGGCTAAAGGTTTCAGTTCTGACTTGGACCAAACGGCTAGAGAAGACCTGATGAACATGTTTAAGGCAGGGAAAGTACGTGTCCTCATAGGGACTGATATTATCTCAAGAGGAATAGATGTTACAGGGATAGACTTAGTCGTCAATTTTGACTGTCCTCCAGATCCGGAAGATTATATACATAGGATAGGTAGAACAGCACGAGCAGGAAGTGCAGGGACAGCTATTACCCTAATAAATCCAAGAGATCAACCTAAGTTTTTTAGGATTGAAAGTCTCATAGGTAAGGACGTACCTAAACTTGATATTCCTAAAGAATTAGGGGAAGGCCCAGCATATACTCCTGAGAAAAAACAAAGTGGTGGTGGTTATAAAGGAGGCAAGGGTGGTAAACCTTTCAATAAAAACCGCAGTGGAAGCGGCGGAGGTTATAAAGGAAAGTCAAATTATAAAGGTGGCGGATCTAGGCACTCTAATTCTGGAAATAATCAGCCTAAGGGCTAATATCTAGGTTTTGAATGGATGCGAACTCTCTTAATACTAAGTATAGTTCAAGCGGCATTTTTGTCTGCATTACTTTTTTCAAAAAAGGATAAAACGCTTAGCACAATGTGGTTAGCAGCGTGGCTGCTGCTCATGATGGTTAATCAGTTTTATTTTCTAGCCATTTACTTTTATCCGAAAGCTCTTCCACTAGAAGGGCTTTTGATGCTATCTGCCTTTCCCCTATTATCAGGGCCCGTTTTCTTCTTATATGTGGCCAGCCTGACAAAAGCAACCGTAAGGGTAAAGTGGCTCCACTTTATGCCATTTCTGATTTTCCCAGCCTTTATTATTTTAATCAAGTCAGACGTTACAATTGATAATGGATTTTTGATTAGCAAATCTGACTCCTATCAACCTTTCTATCATTACTACGGCTATTTATTTGCTGCTTTACCCTTGATATATATTTCATGGAGTTACAAATTGCTGGGTTCATACCGGAAAAGAATTCATGATAAATTCTCTAATCTGGCCGAGATAAATCTTAGGTGGCTTAAGACTTGGCTTCAATCTGCCTTGATCTTCTTTGTCATTTCTTTCCCTTGTATTTACTTCGCTACGAATCTGGAGCTGTTTGATAAGTCCATTTCTTTTAAGTTGATAGCTATTTTTAATACAGTGTATATTTTTATCGTTGGTTATTTTGGTTTCAAGCAGACCACTATTTTCTCTGATATCCAGATAGAAAAAGAGGCTATCAAGAAACCTGAAAAGTACACAAACTCTGGACTAACAGAAGAACTGGCTGATGTTTATAGAAGAAGATTAAAGGTCTTAATGGAGAAAGAAAGACTTTATTTAGAGGCGAATTTAAATGCAAAGTATTTGTCAATACGTATTGGTATATCTACAAATACACTCTCTCAATTATTAAATCAATACGAAGGCAAAACGTTCTATCAATACATCAATGATTTGCGAATTGAAGCCGTGATTGGCCTAATGAAGGATAGCTTAAATGACAATATTTCTATGGAAGGTTTGGCCTATGAATCTGGATTCAACTCACGGTCTACCTTTGTAAAGGCTTTTAAGTCTAAAATGGGTATAAGTCCATCAGAGTTCCGGGGAAGTTTGACTTAACCTACCCGCTGATACAGTAGGCTTGTTGTTTTTTGGCTGATTTGAATTCAAAAAACAACATCATGAGAGAAACATTACATCAATTTAACATCTATACACACATTCTTTTTGGAAGCCTGGCCATGCTGGTAGGCCTTTGGCCAATCTTTACACCCAAAGGAAAACGGAAGCATAAAAGAACAGGAAAGCTTTACCTTTTAATGGTCTGCGGTGTACTGGTTACCGCGTTATTTGGGGCCTTATTTTTTGACTTTAGGCCATTTCTTTTTCTATTGACCATCCTTGTTTTCTATACCTCTTTTGTGGGTTATAGAACTTTAAAGCTTAAGGAGAGAAAGCCAGAAGTCATAGATAGACTAGTTAATGTTTTAGGCTTTAGTACGGTAGGCTTTTATTTCTTCCTATTTGATATAGATGCCGCGGCAATGAGTAAGCCCGTTGTTTATTCTACAGCTTTTGTCTTATTGTTACATGTGGTGTATGATTTTGGGAAGAATTTCTATAGCCAACAGTGGCTTAGGAGGACATGGCTAAATGATCACATCATTAGAATTATTTCATCCTTTGGCGGATTAATATGTGCATTTGCTGGAAATGTACTTGATGAATCATACCAACCGTATAGCCAGACTTTACCTTCAGTAGTTGGTTATGTATTAATCGCGTATTTTATTTTTAAGTTTAGAAATTACTTGAACCCTTAAAAGCCCTTACTGTTCCCGCCATCTACAGGAAGAGACACAGAAGTAATGTAAGAAGAAGCATCCGAGGCTAAGAAAACTGCCGCGTTTCCTATGTCTTCTATCTTTCCCCAGCGATTCATGTGTATTTTATCAAAGGCTTTGTCTTTTCTGGCGGGGTCGGAGTTCATGGCCGTGAGCATCATATTGGTTTCTATAAAACCTGGGGCAATGGCGTTTACGCGTACATTGTCCTTGCCAAACTCGGAGGAGAAGGCCATCACTAAGCCTTCCACTCCTGTTTTAGATGCAGTATAAGAAACTACTCTGTCGATGCCATAATAGGCTGCCATACTTGATATCATGATAATGGAGCCAGACTTACGAGTAGTCATGTTTTTTCCTACCTCTCTTGTCAATGCAAATACACCATAAAGGTTCGTTTGGATGATACGGTCAAACTCTTCATTAGTGACTTCTAATGCTGGCTTCTTTTGGTTTACACCTGCATTATTGACAAGTATATCTATCGGCCCAATGCTACTTTCTATCTTATCTACAAGTAATGGAAGGCTATCGAGGTCTGTAATATCATTGACAAAATACTTGACATTCCCCCCTAACTTGTTGGCCGTTTCTTTCAATACGTCTTCTCGTCGGCCAGTGATTATAACCATAGCTCCAGCCTTTTCAAAGCACGTTGTTATGGCAAGGCCAATTCCGCTACCTCCTCCGGTAACTAGGGCTATTTTCCCTTCTAGTGAAAACTTGTTCATGACAATTGTCTCTTTATAGCGACTTCCATTCCTCTCAACTCCGCTAGTCCTTTTAATCTGCCCATATAAGAGTAGCCCGGGTAATATTTTCTGTCGCTATCACTCAAAAAGTGATGACCATGATCTGGACGCATAGGTATAGCTGTGACCATTTCGTGGTTGTTTACTCTTCTTTTTTCTTCTTGTAACAGGGCTTCTATTACATCATAGAAGTCTACGTCCCCGTCCAAATGTGGGGCTTCATGGAAATTTCGGGAACCTACCTCACGTTTGGTAGTTCTTAAATGAATGAAGTGAATTCTATTACCAAACTGTTGAATTATACTAACCAAATCATTGTCAGGTCTGACACCCAAAGAGCCGGTACAAAAAGTAAGGCCATTGGCCGGGTTATCAAAGGCGGCCATTAATTGACTAATGTCATTTTGTGTAGATAACACTCGGGGTAAACCTATGAGTGGTCTTGGCGGATCATCGGGATGAATACATAAATTCACACCAACTTCAGCAGCGACAGGTCCAACCTGTTGCATGAAGTAATAAAGGTTTTCTCTTAACTCTTTGTCGCCAATCTCGCCATATTCGTCTAGAAGTTGTTGGAAAGACTCTAAGGTGAATGCATCATCTGTGCCAGGTAAGCCCTGGAGAATTGCCGTTTTTAGTGTGGCAATATCTTCGTCGGTCATCTCCTCGAATCTCGCTTTTGCCATTGCCTGAGTTTCTTTGTCATAATCGGCTTCGGCTCCTTTTCTTTTTAGAATAAGCAAATCGAAAGCTGCGAAATCTATATAAACAAATCGCAAAGCATAGGAACCATCGGGCATTTGATAAGCCAGCTGAGTTCTGGACCAGTCCAAAACGGGCATAAAATTATAACAGACTGTAGTTACTCCACATGCTGCTAAATTCCTCAATGAGGTTTTGTAGTTTTCTATGTATTTGGTTTTACCGTCTATTCCCTTTTTTATGTCTTCGTGCACGGGAAGGCTTTCTACGACATCCCAGGTTAGTGCAGAGAATTGGTCGTTGTCATTTTCAATGATCCCAATGCGTTCCTGGATGGCTCCTTTTGACCATGTATCTCCAACAGGAATTTGATGTAAAGCATTTACTACACCGGTGCAGCCGGCTTGGCGTAAATCCATTAAAGTGACTCCGTCGTTTGGTCCGTACCACCTCATTGTATGTTTCATGTAATCTCTTTAAGTGAGTTTAAAATTCTGCCCTAGAAATATCAATCGACTAGGAGCATAGCTGGGTAAATATACAAACTATTAAAAAATTTCAACCGATTGCATAAAAAAGGCTTTTTAGAATATTCCTTACTTTTGATAGAATTAACGACTATCCTTTTGATGAAAAAAGAGATTACCATTTATGATATCGCTGATCAGCTCAATATTTCACCTTCTACGGTGAGCAGAGCACTTAATGACCATCCCGCTATCAATGAAAGGACCAAAGAGCGTATTAATAAAATGGCTTTGGAAATGGGATATAGATCCAACTTATTTGCTAAAAACCTGCAGGCTCAGTCTACGATGACTATTGGCGTGATAGTGCCCAAGCTAGATTCATATTTTATGGCTACCGTATTGGCTGGTATGGAAAAAGAAGCAAGTAAGGCAGGTTATAACCTTTTGATAACGCAATCCTTAGAGTCGCTAGCTAAAGAGATCGCCAATGCTGGGACTATGTTTAAACAAAGGGTGGATGGCTTGTTGGTTTCAACAACGGTCGGTTCTGAAAAAGTCACGCATTTTGACCCTTTCTTAGCGAAAGGGGTTCCTACACTATTCTTTGATGGGGTTTTTGATTTTGGCAAGGCTCCCAAAATTGTGATTGATAATGAGAAGGCTGGTTATGAAGCCACAAAACACTTGATCGAGCAAGATTGTAAAAGTATTTACCATATCACGGGTGAGATAAAGAGAAAGGTTTATCATGATAGGTTTCACGGTTATTTAAAGGCTCTTAAAGAATATGATTTGCCTTTTAATGAGGATATGCTTTTTGTAGATAGTTTGAGCATTGACAGAAGCTATGAGTTGAGTCAGTATTTACACAAAGCCACTTTAAAGCCAGATGGGGTTTTTGTTACCAATGACTCCTGTGCTGCGTCACTCATGACAGGTCTAAAGAAAATGGGTTATCGTGTACCAGAAGATATTGCTATTATTGGTTTTAACGACGACCCCATCACAAGAATAGTAGAGCCCAAACTAAGTACTATACATTATCCAGGAGAAGAAATGGGAGAAATAGCGGCTAAAAGTCTGATTAGCCATTTGAACAAAGATTTAGACTTTGAGATGACAAATAAAATCATTTTAAGGCATGATTTAATTGTGCGAGACTCCACCCGGAAGAAGTAAACTGGAGTCTCCGTAGCTTAAGAATCGGTAATCATTTTGAAGTGCAAAGTCATATACTTCTTTCCATTTATCTCCTATAAGAGCTGATATTAGCAGAAGTAGGGTAGACTTAGGCTGATGAAAGTTGGTAATAATTCCTTCACAAATCTTAAACTCATAAGTAGGGAAAATATAAATTTCCGTATCTCCAATAAGCTCTTCTATTTGCCTATTTTTCATGTAGATCAGTATGGCCTCTAAGGCCACCTTTTTTGAAGGCAAGTCTTGGCTTTGGTCTTGATAAGGATCCAGTTTTTCTATTTTGAAGTCTATTTCTTTCGTCGCAGACTTTAATAGCTTTTGACCAAACCAGTACAAGCTCTCCAAAGAACGCATAGAGGTGGTTCCAACGGGAATGATTGGCCCAGTAGATTGAGCTAGTTTTTCAATAAATGACTTACTGAATACAATTTGTTCGGAATGCATATGATGCTCTAACGCATTCTCTGTTTTTACAGGCTGAAAGGTGCCTGCTCCCACATGTAGCGTAATGAATGAGTGATCCATCCCAGCACTTTTTAAACTTGCAAAGGTATCTTTCGAAAAATGGAGGCCAGCTGTAGGTGCGGCCACTGCTCCATCATGTTCAGAGTACACAGTTTGGTAGGTGTCTAGATCCTGTTCTTCGGTTTCTCGGTTTAAATAAGGGGGGAGAGGAATTTGTCCAAAGGTTTTAACGAGTTCAGCAAAGCTCACACCTCCTGTCCATCTGAAATGAACGAGGTTATTATCCTTGACCTCAAGGCTAGCCTTAACATTGATTTCTAGATCATTTTCGCCTAATAGGTTCAGTTCTAAGGTTTCGCCTTTCCACTTTTTCTTATTCCCAATCATGCACTTCCAGGTACTTTCTTGAGTAGATTCCATGACTTGAGAAACGATATTGCTCGGGAAAACAGGATCTAATAGAAATATTTCTATCAAAGCTCCAGTTTGTTTTCTGAAGAATAAACGGGCAGGAATTACCTTAGTATTATTAAAAATCAGATGTGCGTTTTTGGGAAGATGATCTGATAAGGAGGTAAAAGGAGTATTGGTAATTTCTCCCTTCTTATAAATTAAGAGCTTAGATGAGTCACGAGGACTGACCGGATATTTAGCTATGCGATGTTCTCCGAGGTCGTAGTGATAATCCTGAATCTTTATTTCCGGTAATTTTTTCAACTTTCTGACGGAGGACTTAGCAGAATTCTTAGTGGGACAGAGAATAGAATGACCATGAAGATTATAGCTCCCGCTATAAGAAACCAAGTGTAATCCCTATCCAAGTTTTTGGAGACTTCTTTGTTTACTGTCTGTAAACCAAGCAGCACAAAAACTAAGTATGTGTTTACAAAAGCCGGTATGGCGTCTAACCAACCAGAGATGATGAGTTTTAGCTTTTCTTCGTGCTTTGACCAGGGATTGGCCTTTAATATACTGTTAAAATCAATTTTGGCAATTTGATTTTTCACAAGGCCAAACAATAGGTTTAAACCAACAATGATGACCACCGAGACATAAAAGAAAGTTTGTTTATCTATGAAACCGACAGGCCTGCCCGCACCATTATGTTTAAAGGCTATAGAATCGGGTAAGCCTAGGTAACAGAACAGTAAGAGACCTAGTAGAAACAAGAAGGAGGCTTTTCGCCAGTAATTGAAGAATATGCTATACATTCTAAAAGCCGGAATTTCTTGCGGCTGTGTTTATTTGGGTGCAAATTTAAACTTGGATTTTTTAAGTTTCTTATTTTAACGCGGCTTTCTGTAGATTTCTAAACAAATGAACTACTTAGTGGCCTTTTAATGGCACCTATATCGGATTCTTAACTAAATGAATATCAATGGCTAAAATATACACAAAAACAGGTGACACAGGTACTACTTCTCTTATAGGAGGTACTCGGATTAGTAAAGGAGAATTAAAGATAGAGGCTTACGGAACCATAGATGAATTGAATTCTTGGATAGGTATGTTAAGAGACATTAGCGAGGCTGATTCTAGAAGAGAACTTCTTAAAGAAGTTCAGGATAGGCTATTTACTATTGGAGCAGAAATGGCATCAGAGGCAGATAAAGGGTCAAAGAAACTTCCAGATTTAAAGGAAAGCGACATTGATTTATTAGAAGAGGCTATTGACAGCATGAATGACAATCTGCCTAGTTTAAAGCATTTCGTCTTGCCTGGAGGCCATCAACACGTTTCTTATGCTCATATAGCCAGAACGGTTTCTAGAAGGGCGGAAAGGTGTGCCATTCGGCTCCATGATGAGGAGGGTCTAAACTTCCTTATAATCAAATACCTAAATCGTCTTTCAGATTATCTTTTTGTGCTTTCTCGCATGGTAGGCAAAGAACTAAATGCTGAGGAGGTTAAATGGGTTCCGAGAATGTCCTAAAGGGGATAGATAATTCCACCAGTTTGGTATAATGAAATAAATGGAACGTCTAAAGAGTCTGCTTGTGATTGAATACTTACCACTCTGTACTTGGAGTTGGTATCATCTAGAATTAATTCTTTTGGATATGAGTCAAGTTGCTTTTCAAGGTTATAAAGGGCGTTGTTTGAAACCAAAATGTAGTCAAACTTGTCTTTGATTTTTCCTTTAACATACTTCTGAATCCAAAGATATTTCTTTTCATCTAAAGTGAATTCCAGCATACCCTTATCTGCTAAAGGGGCCTTTATTTCATAATGCTGTATGCCTCTATTGTCATAATAGTTTTTTAGGTGGAAATCATAAGCTCTAGGGTTTGCTTTGGTGGCGGAGTCGGTCAAAAATATCGCAGATTTTGAATCTATTAGACTAAACCCAGAAGACCTAGGAATGAAATGGAAAGCGACTTCTTTTTGACTTTTCTGTTTAAAGTCTTTGTGAATATTTGAGACTGAAAGCCCTATTAGGATAACCAGGCCAATGTAAAGGTACCTTGGACGTTTTTTGAGGAAGAAAAGGATGCACATGAAAAGGAAAAAGAAGAGAGCAATCACTTCAACTATTGAAATAGAGAATCCGCCTAGTTTAGAGTGCGGTAGGGCAGCAATAAGGAAAATGCTTTTGTTTAGCCCGAATAGCGTGATCTTAAAAAACATCAAGATAAAATCTGACACAAGAGGTAGCCAAGAAAGAAGTAGAAACGGGATTCCTAGGAATAAAACACCCATACTGAAAACGGTAACAAGGGGATTTGTAAGTAAGAAATAACTAGGGAACTGGTGGAAATAGTAAATGCTCAAAGGAAATGTAAATAACTGGGCAGATACAGAAACGATGGTTATTTGATATAGTTTGGCGATTAGCCAGCTCTTTGGTTCGTAGAGTTTGTTGAGATAAGGGAAAAGATAAATTATCCCGAATATGGCTAGGTAAGATAACTGAAAACCAACTTCAAAAAGCCAGAAAGGCTCAATTAGCAATAAGATAAATGCGGAGGCAGCCAATACGTTGATACTGTTTTTGTCTCTTAAGAATAAGCTCCCTACTTGGAAAAGACTAAACATAAGGGTGGCTCTAGTGACACTTGGTGACATACCAGTAAAGAGGGCATATATCCAAAGCAGCGAAATGGTGATAATACCGTAGAGCCACATCGTTTTCTTCCTTCTATTGAGAAAACCAAATATCACGTTTAGCATCATCATTAAAATCCCTACGTGAAGACCAGAAACAGCCAGAATGTGGATGGCACCCGCTGTAGCGTAGGCATCCCTGGTGGTATGGTCTAGTTCATCTTTGGTGCCAAGTAGCATGGCTTCTGCTACTGCGAGGTCGGCCTTTTCCGTAAGGTTGGCTTTGAGCGTTTGACTAGCTAATTCACTGAAATCATAGGCCCACTGGATGATTTTATATTTCGGGTTGTAGCCCATTTTTTGGTAATCATCCTGTCTTAAAAAGTGGTGGCTTTCTATACCTCTGTGAGAAAGAAATTTTTTGTAATCAAACTCAAAAGGGTTTTTAGGGCCTTCTATTTCTCTAGGGGCTCCATTGATTAAAAAGACATCACCGTAAACAGGCCTTTCTCCTTCGTTTGTAAAATAAAGAAGAACTTCGTCATTTATGGAATACCAAACAGAGTCGCTTTTAAACTTATAAACTTCACCTAGGACCTTATAAGACTTGGGCTTGGTTTCTGTGGCAGAATTAATCCTGACTAGGTAGCCTTGTGTGTTTGGTGGATATTCGTTTAAAACTTGCTTGGCCTTAAAGGCAGAAAACCAACCGAGGCAAACAACGAAAAGATAGATACCTAAGGTGTGAAAAACCCTTTTCTTAAGAAGCAGTCCTACGCCAAATAATAGAACAGAACAAACGGCTAAAGTTAATGCGGTGGCCGTAGTAAAGAGGGCATATTCATAGAATAGAATACCCGGAATAAGGAACAAAACCAAACGCAAAATAGGATAAGATTTCAGTTCCATGTGTTTGTTAGTGGGATTACATTTGGGACGGTATCCTAGCCATAACTTTCTTTTTGGCTAGGGAAGTCGCCTGATTTTACATCTTTGATATACCCCGTGAAGGCATTCGTCATTTCAGTATGGAGGTCGGCATACCTTCTTAGGAATCTTGGACTAAAATCCTTATTGATGCCCAACATGTCATGGATTACCAGAATTTGGCCATCACAGCCATTTCCTGCCCCAATGCCTATGGTTGGAATATCAATAGAGGCTGTTACTTTAGCAGCAAGTCTCCTTGGGATTTTCTCTAAAACTACTCCGAAGCAACCTAAGTCATTCAATAGTTTGGCGTTAGATTTAAGTAAATCAGCTTCCTCGTCGTCCTTTGCTCTTACCGTATAAGTTCCAAATTTATAAATAGACTGTGGCGTGAGTCCAAGGTGCCCCATAACGGGTATACCGGCACTTAAAACTCTAGAAACAGATTCTTCTATTTCCTTGCCTCCTTCCATTTTTACGGCATGAGCACCAGACTCTTTCATGATTTTGATGGCCGACTTAAGGGCTTGGGTAGAATTCCCTTGGTAGCTTCCAAATGGTAAATCTACCACTACAAGGGCCCTTTTAACTGCACGAATCACGCCTTGAGCATGATATATCATTTGGTCTAGAGTAATTGGGAGAGTAGTTTCATGACCCGCCATAACATTTGACGCAGAATCACCTACCAAAATAAGCTCAATGCCTGCAGCATCTACTAAAGCCGCCATGGAATAATCGTAAGCTGTGAGGCAGGCTATTTTATCGCCCTTCTGCTTCATGCTTTGAAGAATGTTGGTGGTAATTCGTTTGACGTCAGAATGTACAGACATTTGATAATTTAAATTTTAATGAAGATTGATGAAATTTTGTTGGTTTGCAAGTTTGCAGCTTAGCTATCCGCTATTTTCTGGCCAGCCAGTTTTCTGGATTCTGTTTTGTGAATTGGTGCCATACTTGAAAGTTTATTTCGTATTCGCCGTTTTTTTCAGCGGCTATGCCAATTAACTGACCAGCAATTACCGTGTCTTGAAGTTTGACATTAACACTTTTAAGGTTCGCATAAACCGTAAAATACTCCCCATGCTGGATAGCAATAACATTGTTTAATCCTGGTATTTGAGAAATATCCAATACCAGACCGTCAAAAACAGAGCTTACCCGGGCATTTGGAGAAGTTTGAATGTCTACCCCGTTATTATCAATTTTAATATTTTTTAGAATCGGATGATTTTTAACTCCAAACTTATCTGAAATAAAACCACTTTGAACTGGCCAAGGTAATCTGGCTTGGTTATTCTGAAAGGAATTAGACAAAGCAGTATTGATAACAGCTTCGTTTCTGGTGGAGGTGCTTACACGGGCAGCAGACTTTCTAACAATCGAAGAAATCAAATTATCCAATCTTTTGATGGCCCTTTTAGAATCTGCTATTTCTCGCTTAATCTGTTTTTCTTGTTTACCCAATTGTGCCACGGTTAATGATTGCTCTTTTTTGAGGCGAGTTAACTTTTGGGTCTGACCTTGTTTCTTATTTAGAACGAGTACTTTATCTACTTTTTTAAGAGATAGTTCGTTTTGCCTTTTGGATAGCGTTTCTGCAATTTTATTTATTTGATTTACCTGTGTTTTTCGGTTGTCTGTGTATTGTTCTAGGTATTTATACCGCATCACAAGGTCATTAAAAGACCTTGCCGAGAATAAAAAGCTGAGTTTATTTAGTCTGCCACTAGATTTTGAAGCTATATATAGCATTTCGGCATATTCCTTTTTTAGAAGGTCTAGCTTAGCTTTAAGTTCATTGTTAGCAATTTCTAGCTCGGCTATTTCAGTATCCATTAGGTCTATGTCTTCTGAGAAAAGCTCAATTTGCCTTTGCTGATTACCAATTTGTGTGTTTAGAGCTTTTACTCTTCCCAAGGAAGCATTTTTCTTTCGGCTAGTTTGGTTTAAGACACGCTCCGCTCTTTCTATTCTCTGCTGATTGTCTTGTTTTTCTTTTTCAAGCTGGTCTCTGGACTTTTGTGCAAAAAGGCCAAAGCTCCAGAAGAAGCAGGCCGCAAGTAAAAGCACTTTTTTGGTTTTAGAGTCCATGATCAAAATTAAGCCAAATATTCATTTAATTAGGTGGACTTAGAATGCGATTATACCCAATTCGTAGCTTTTTGGAACAGTATAAGGAAAACGAAGGGGCTGGTCCAGAAACTCAAACTTGGTATGCCTAAAATCTAATGTCGAAGTTTTGACCAAGTCACTTTTTATAACATCTATTTTGGCAAATATAGCGTGTGGAATCACTGCTCTATTCTCTAACTCAATGAAATCAGAATAGGAAACACCTAGCTTACTTTTACCTCCTATATCTTCTGCAAGAATGGTGGTGAGCTTGTGATTTACGTTATCTACTTGATTTTCTATTTGGATATTCCCAGCTTGTTGAAAAAGACTTGTATAGAGACTATTAAGCTGGACTAGGTCGTCTTTTTTTTGTCCGAAGGGTAAATTACCTACGAGCAAGGACTGTAGTAGGCTAAAGTCAAAGTTAAAATTGAATTGTTTGCTAAGGTCGGCAATACTTAGACCGTAGTGTTTCTTATTTATTCTATCCATAAACTGAATAGAATCCTGTGTAATCAGGCATCTAGCGGCCTCTATACCCACAGATACTGATATCCAAATTACGCTGTCTTTTTGAATATGAACATTAGCAGGAAATGACTGTGAAAGGTTTTCAGACCGAAAGTCAATCTTACTTTTGAGTTTAAGGTATTTAAAATCAGACTCATAGATATTGAGTTCAACTTCTTGCTCTAGGTTTGTAGAATCTACCTGAGAAAAATCGACTTTAGGAAGTTCGGCAATAGACTTTTGAATCTTACCTCTTTTGCAGGAGGCTTGAATAAACAAAATGCCTATCAATAGGAGAAATCGAGAACGGTTTAATATCATTGACGGGTTTTATTCAATGTATTGCTTTTTAAGAATTTTTGAATCTATATAGATGCTGTTTTCGCCAAGTTCTTTTGCTTTGTTCCACTGCTCCAGAGCTTGTGTGACTTCACCAAGCTTATAGAGGATATCACCATAATGCTCTAGAATGGTTCCGTTTAGGACCGTACGGGTTTTTATCGCTTTTTCAATAATGGTTTTGGCTGCAGAATATTCACCTTGTTGGAATAAAACCCAGCCATGCGTATCAATATACTCAATATTGTCAGGGTTTAATGAAAGTAGCCTCCCAGAGAGCAAATGAGCTTTGTCCAAATCCTTCTTTTCAATAGCCAAAAAGTAGCTATAATTGTTTAGAACCGGTGCATAGTTTGGATCTAATTCCAAGACTTGGTCATAAGCTTTATAGGCTTCCGAATAGCGTTTAGTGGCATGGAAGGAATCCCCAAGAAGACTCGAAATATGCTTTGACAGCTCCACATTGTCAAAAGCGAGGGCCTTAGCTTCTTCTAAGGCATAGATAGCTTCATTGTATTCCTTTTTTAAAACATTTCCATATCCATAGTGATACCAGAAGAAGGCTTGATTTGGGAAATAATCTGAGGCGTTTTGAGCATCTTTTATTAAGGCGTCTATATCATTCAGTTTTGTATCTAGTTCTACCAGAGCTAACCATACTTCAAAAACAGATTTATCATACTTTGTAGATTTCAAGTAGTTCTCTCGTGCCTCTCTAAGGTTTCCTTTTTTCATCAGTAGGTCTCCCATGAATACATAAGAGCCCGCAAGTCTTGGCTCTATGTCTATCAACTTTTGGGTTAACTCTATTGCACTGTTTAGGTTTTCTGTGCTTGGGGTGTCTTCTATAAGTTTGTTATAAGAACCCAATACTTTGAGTTTGATTTCGGGTTCTAGTTCTTTGTTGTCAAAAGCCAATTGGAGTTCTTTATTACAGGCTTCTAAATCCCCTTGCCTTCTATAGATATCGGCTAATAATACGCGGCCTTCGGCCAAGTTTGGGTCGTCTTTTAGATAATTAATGAGCAACTTTTGAGCATCATTAAGCTTTTGATTTCCAATCATTATTTGTGCTTGATTAAGCACATAGTCAGGCTCTAATGGCTGGTTTTCAATAAGTCTGTTCCCTTCCTTAATGGCCTCATCTACTTTGTTCTGCTTTAAATAAAGCATTTGTTTACGATTAGAAATCTCTTCGTCAGCTCCTATATTTTTTTCTACCTGATTATAGAGCCTAATGGCTTGATCATATTCTTCCTGATTAATATAAATGTCACTTAGTAGGATATAACTGGTGATGTCGAGAGGGTTTTTCTTTATAACTTTTTTGTATAAATCAATGGCCTCACGATAGTTGTATTGTTTGGCCAATATACTAGCGTAATACTTTTGATAATAGGCGTTTTCTTTATCCAAGGCTAAAGCAGATTTCGCCGCATCAGCTGCATGGTTTAGTTCGTTTAACTCTAGATGAGATTTAGTAAGCATGTGGTACATGCCGGGCGTGGGGTCATATTTATTGATAATTACCTGAAAAATGGCAGCGGACTTGGCGTAGTTTTCGGCCATGTACTCTTTCATTCCTTCAATAAACGCAGACTCAGCGGCGAGTTGCTGGTCATCTATTACCCCTTTTGAAGGTTTGCTTTGTCCTATAACGCAAAGCGGGACGACCAGAAGGCCAAATATGAAAAGCTTTTTTAGCATTAAGGGTCTAATTATTAAAGACTTATAGTCGTTAGGTATGATTGTTGCGATGGTGTCGCCAAATCAGAACGCAAAGTACCTTAATTTGTTACACTTCGCCAAAATATCATTTAATAGACGTTTGAAGTGGAGAAATGTCGCATTTTATACAAATTTGTGGTGCTTAATTTTCTACCCATCCTTAACAAATGGCTAAAAACAAACACCTTAAAAACAATAAACCAGCTTCCGGACCTCAAAAACCCCAAGAAGTTACAATAGAGAACCCTCCTTTTGATTTAGAAAACAAGTGGGTTTTTCTCATGCTCTTTGCTGGGATCTTCTTAGCCTATGCTCAGATTTGGGCAAATGGCCTTGTATGGGATGATGACCCTTACATCACCTTAAACGATGCCGTTAAAGATTTCGATTTAAGAGCATTGTTAACCGGTTTTCACGTGGGTAATTTTCATCCATTGACCATGCTTAGCTTAGCCTTAGAATATGCAATAGTTGGTGAAAGTCCTTGGCTTTATCATTTGAATAATCTGCTATTACATGGTATTAATAGCTTTTTAGTTTTTGGCCTCATAAAAAAGTTGAATAAGCATACTTGGGTAGCTTTATTAACGGCATTGTTTTTTGCCTTGCATCCAATGCATGTGGAGTCTGTAGCTTGGGCGGCAGAACGTAAAGATGTTTTGTATACGTTGTTTTTACTCCTTTCTTTCAGGAGTTACTTAATGTACACGGACAAAGGAGGTAAGATTCAATACGCTCTTTCTCTACTCTTTTTTGTGCTCTCTTGTTTTTCTAAAGGAATGGCGGTGGTTTTGCCTGCTTTATTGATAGTGACAGATTGGTGGTTTTTAAATAAGAAATTGTCTGTTAAGAATTTAGTGGACAAGGTCCCCTTTTTCGCGATTACATTGATTTTTGCCTATATAGCGACTGCCGCCCAAAAAGATGCTGGGGCAGATGCCACTTCTGTTATTTCTGCGGCCTATTCCTTAGGCGAAAGAGCTAGGATTGCTTCGTACTCTTTTTTGTTTTATTGGTACAAAACAATTGTTCCGTATAACCTTCTTCCGTTTTATCCTTACCCAGGCAAGCCAAATGGTCAGTTGCCAGGTATTTTTAATTTGGCGGTTTTTGTCCTCCCTGTTTTTCTTGGAGCGGTGTACTATTTCGGACGAAAGAATAAGAAAATATGGTGGGCGGTGGCCTTTTTTCTCATCGCCATTTCTACCGTTTTGCAGCTATTACCTGTAGGTAGTGCTATTGTGGCAGATAGGTATTACTATTTGTCCTCTATTGGGCCTCTTTTCCTACTCAGTTATTTCTTAGGGCGTGGTATTGACAAAAGTAGCTTCTGGAAAGTGGTAAGTTTTGGTTTAATAGGCATTTATACCGTTCTGACTTTCTTTCAAGTTCCTCATTGGAAAAATGGCTTTAACTTATTTACCCCAGCAGAGAAAGTATACCCACAAGATGCCATGGTTTTGAGTAATTTAGGTTGGTTTCACTTGGGTGACGAGAACTTCCCGCTTGCCAAGCAATACCTAATACAGGCAGACAATAACGGATTCAAAAACGCGGATGTTTGTAGAACAATAGGGTCTATGTACATAGATGAAGGCCAGTACGACTTGGCACGGCCCTATATTCAAAGGGCTTATAATTACATGCCTATTACCAATAGAACCGACTGGTTAATGGCTTTGGTTTTAAGTAAGACCAATCAAAATGAAGAGGCTCTTCAATATGCCAAAATAGCCGCAGAGGCTGAACCAGATAATTTTGAATTTCAGAATACTTACGCTTCAGTATTGGCAGCCGTAGGGCAAGGGACACAGGCCAGAGTGTTAATGGACCAATTGATTAGCGAAAACCCGGAAAACTTAGATTTACAGCTTAACAGAACATACTCATTTAGGCAAGAAGGAAACTTTGAGCAAGAGTTACTAGACTTAAAAGCACTTATTGAAAGGGCTCCAGATTACTTGCCTGCCTTTAAAAATATCGGGGTAACACTTTCAGAATTGGGTAGAAACACAGAGACTATCAGTTTCTGGAAAAAGGCGGCAGAACTTGACCCTTCGGGTGATTACGAATATAATATAGGAATAAATTATGCCAATCAAAACAGGGTTTCAGAGGCTATACCTTGGTATAAGGCAGCTGCCAGAAAAGGTAAGCAGGAAGCTATAGATTTATTAGCTCAGAACGGTGTGGCTTATTAATTAGACTAGCTGCGGTATTGCTCAATAATTCTATGTAAAGCCTTCTGCGTTTTTAGGTTTGGGAAAAAAGGATAAATTTGCTCGTGAGCAGCAAAATCCAAATTCAAACCATCTTGTAGATATTGGTAAGCTTCGCCGTAGGTGCCATTATAAACTAAATAAACGGTAGCACGATAGTATAAGTCTGCCTCATCTGGAACTTCTTCAATAGCGTCAATGATGATTTCGAAAGCCTTTTGATACTCTTTTTTTTCAAAGTAGAGCAAAGACCAATTCAGCCAAATGTCAATATTTTCTGGATCTAGATGTGCCGCGTGTTGGTAAGCCTCGATACTAGAAAGGATGTTTCCAATTCGTGCCTCTACATCTGCTTGTAGTAGCCAATAGTCACTATTGGATTTATTAAGAGTGGTGGCTTTTTTAATAAAATGAATGGCTTCCATCCACTTCTTTTGCTCAAAAAGAACAGATGCCATACCATACCATGCTTCGTCCCAATTATCGTCTAGTTCGGTTGCTTTCTTATATTTTGTGAATGCTTCTAGAAAGTGACCTAACTTTTCATAACTGGCAGCCAAATAAGTCAGTACTTCTGCGGATGGCTTTTCATGTTTTAGCGTTTTGATGTAGGCTTCATTGGCCTTGGCATAATTTTCTGCATTCATGTAGTTATGAGCTAAATTAAACCAGCCACTTGCAAAATCGTCTTTTACTACTACAGAGAAGTCAAACGCCTGAATGGCCTCATCGTATTTTTTAAGCCGTGCGTAGGCTAAACCTAGACAGTACCAAGCAAAATGAGAATAAGGCTTGTCGTCTGTAAGGCCTTTAAAGTAGAGGAGGTTTTCCTCTAGCTCATTTAAGTATTCCAGATTATAAATAAGTTCTAGGTAGGCTATTTCGTTCTCATAGCCCAGCCTTATAGCTTCTTTATAATGCACCACGGCACTTTCTAAGTCTTCCGCTTTTTGGTATGTCTGGCCTAGCTGAAAGTGAATGTCATCTTTTTGATCAGAAAGTAAAAGAGCACGTTTTAGAACTTCTATGGCATTCTCTTTTTCTCCAAGAAGATTCCAAAGAACTCCTTTCATGTAGAGTATTTCTGTGTCTGCCGGAAAGAAAGTGGCGGCTTTGTCCAGCAATTCCATACCGATGTCATACTCTTGCTCATTAACGTGTAACTGTGTTCTGTTAAGGAGTAGTTCTAGAGAATAGGGATATTGGTCTAAACCTAGTTCACATGCCTTTTTGGCGAAATCCCATTTAGCATTTTCAATGTAAAAACCAGATAGTTTTTCGTAAGTTTCTTCGTCAAGATAGCGAGACTCATTGTTCAAAAGCATGGCCTCAAACATCTCAGCGGATCTAGCTACTTCTTTGTCTTCTATATCATCGAAATTGTCTTCAAATTCTAAATCCATTCAGATTCACATTGGTTTTAGTTTATTTGTCCTGATAAAATTAAAACTAATTAATTCTAAGGACTAATGCATTCCGTGATGGCCAATTTGTTAAAAATTAATGGCTAATGTTCTGGGCTAATATGAGATTTAAATATTAGCCCTTGGAGGTTATTTTTTTCGAAATCACTTTGTGTCGATTAAAATAATGCCATTTTAATTTGCTTATGCCTTCCTCTATCTATTTGATTCGCATAATAATTCTAAAGCTTTAGCTTAAAAAATGACTAAAAATATCCTTTTAATGGAAGGCCCTGACGCCAAAGGCCTTATTTACCACGTTTCAAAGGTGCTTTACAAAAATGACTGCAACATTATGAAGCAGGACGAGTTTGTGAGCCCGTCGGGTCAATTTTTTATGCGGACAGAGTTTGAAAGTGAAGAAGAATTTGATGCTGAAATTGTCATATCAGATTTGCGTAAAAGGGTGCCCAATGAGGCTATAAATTTTAGAGTAAACCCTGCACAGAAGAAGGATATCATTATTCTTTGTACCAAAGAGCATCACTGCTTATCTGACTTGCTGACTCGTTATCATTTTGGAGAACTAAATGCCAATATATTGGCAGTGGTTAGCAATTATGATAAGCTAGAATCCTTTGTTAACAAGTTTGATATTCCATATCATTTTGTAAGTCATGAGGGTTTAACAAGAGAGGAGCATGAACATGAATTATTAAAGGTGCTTAGTGGCTATAGACCTCAATATTTAGTTTTGGCGAAGTATATGAGGATCCTCACACCAGGTTTTGTGGCTAAGTATTCTAATAAGATTGTGAATATCCACCATTCCTTTTTGCCAGCCTTTATTGGTGCTAATCCTTATCGTCAGGCTTTTGAGAGAGGGGTTAAAATTATTGGAGCTACGGCTCACTTTGTCAATAATAATCTAGATGAGGGGCCTATTATAGCTCAAGATATTAAGGAGGTAGATCACCGTTTTTCAACAGTTGATATGTCTAGAGAAGGGAAAGACGTAGAAAAAACGGTACTTACAAAGGCCCTGAAATTGGTTTTTAGTGATAGCGTTTTTATCTATGGCAATAGGACTATTATTCTTTAGAAAAAGAAACCAAACCTTATCACAATAGGTGAACCGTTGCCACCAAGGCCTTGGGGCGAAATAAAACCTTTATTATAGGCATAGCCCAAATTGTACATCGCGGAAATGAAACTCCCTTTTTGTTCACGAGTACGCCCCTGATAAAATCCAGCACCAATAAGTGGCGAACCTTCCCATTTTCTGCCAATTTCACTACCAGCCGGGCTGTTAGAGTCAAAAGAGTAAAACTGACTTTCAGGAGCATTCATAAATTCGTATTCGGCATGAGCAAAAATGCTACGCCAAATAGGCTGCCTAATAAATAAACGAGGGCCACCCATGGCCACTCCGCCAGAATTGAAGCCGCCTTGGTAAATAAATGTGCCACCTATACCCGCTACTGTACCAGCATCAGTGATTTCATAACCTATCATCGGTGAAGCATCCACATAGAATGCACCAAAGAAACCCAACCAAAGGTTTCCTCCGTAGTGAAGATTTTCTTTAAAGTCAGACTTTGGCTGTTCAAAAAATACGGGCTTTTCTTCCGGCTCTAAAGGTGTTTCCTGAGCAAAGGATACCAGAGCAAAAAGAAAAAGGAACGTGCTTAATAGTGATTTGTGCATTTTTTCGTGCTTGTGTTCTCTTTAAACGGTTTTAGAACTTGGAATATTTAATGATTCTTGATTAAATCGTTAGGGCTGTAATTTGAGTCAAATACCCGTAAAAGTAAAAGGTGTAATCACTCTTAATTCAGCTTTGATAGCCTCAGAGACGTTTAGGGTTTCTATGAATGCTTTGATAGAGGCTTCTGTGATTTTCTCGTTTTTACGGGTCAAATCCTTTAGTGCTTCATACGGTTTTGGGTAAGCTTCTCTTCGAAGTACGGTTTGAATGGCTTCTGCCACTACCGCCCAGTTGTTTTCTAAATCTCTATCTATGGCCGCTTTATTCAATTGAAGTTTGCTTATTCCCTTTTCTAAAGATTTTAAGGCAATTAATGAATGACCAATAGGAACCCCCACGTTTCTAAGAACGGTAGAATCTGTCAAATCTCTTTGAAGCCTTGAAATAGGAAGTTTAGCCGCAAAATGCTCTAAAAGGGCATTGGCAATGCCGAGATTTCCTTCTGCATTTTCAAAATCAATAGGGTTCACTTTATGTGGCATAGCCGATGATCCTATTTCACCAGCCTTAATTTTCTGCTTGAAATACTCCATCATGACGTAAGTCCAAATGTCTCTAGAGAAGTCTATCAAAATATTATTGATACGTTTCAGAGCATCAGAGTATGCCGCGAAATTGTCATAATGCTCTATCTGAGTTGTATTTTGGCTTCTTGAAAGTCCTAGAGTTTCATTTACAAATTGATTGCCAAAGGCTTTCCAGTCCTGCTCTGGAAAAGCTACATGGTGGGCGTTAAAATTACCTGTGGCTCCACCAAATTTTGCGGAGAATGGTACGGCTTTTAGTTGAGCGAATTGTACCTCAAGGCGTTCTACAAAAACAGCCATTTCTTTACCTAATCGGGTAGGGGAGGCTGGCTGTCCATGCGTTTTGGCCAGCATAGAAATATCTGCCCATTCCTCTGAAAGACCTTTTAACTGAGCAATGATAGCTTCAATAGCTGGAAAGAGACAAGCTATGGAGGCATCCTTCAGCGTAAGTGGGATGGCCGTATTATTAATGTCTTGAGACGTAAGTCCAAAATGTATAAACTCAGAAAATTCTGAAATCCCAAGTTCTGTGAATTTTTCTTTGATGAAGTATTCCACGGCCTTCACGTCATGATTGGTCACTTTTTCGGTATCCTTTATTTTTTGAGCGTCAGCCTCAGAAAAATTTTCATACAATCCTCTCAGTTTAGGAAAATGTTGCTTATCAAAAGAAGCTAATTGTGGTAAAGGAATGTCACAAAGGGCTATGAAGTATTCTATTTCTACTTTGACTCTGTAATGAATGAGACCAAACTCCGAAAAAAATGGGGTTAAGTTTTCTGTGTGGCGTCTGTAGCGGCCGTCTACAGGAGAAATGGCCGTTAGTGAATTAAGGGGCATGCTATTATTATTAAACGTCAAAATTAGTAAATTGCCTAGAATAACAACCCTTAAACTACGATTGAATGGAGACTACAACATTTATCGGCGAGCTCGTCGGTACCTTTATGCTCATATTATTTGGAGCCGGCGTAAACGCCAACACCTCATTAACAAAGACATACGGAAATAACTCAGGATGGATAGTAACGGCTACAGGTTGGGGATTTGCTGTGGCTTTGGGAGTTTTTGTGGCACAAAAGTTTGGCAGTGAAGGAGCTCATTTAAACCCTGCCGTGACCATAGGTTTAGCCGTACACGATGGGGAATATGCTAATGTGGCCTCATTAATTTTGGCTCAGTTTATTGGAGCCTTCTTAGGGGCTACCATGGTTTGGCTTATGTATTTGCCACATTGGAAGGAAACGAAAGATCCGGGAACCAAACTGGGTGTGTTTAGTACTTCTCCGGCCGTTCCACATACGCTTGGTAATATGTTAAGCGAGATTATTGGAACATTTGCCTTGATTGTAGGAGTCGTTTCAATTTATGCAGAGGCCAGCTCAGGTCTTAAACCTTTCCTTGTAGGAGTTTTGGTTTGGGGTATTGGTCTTTCACTAGGAGGAACCACGGGATACGCCATTAATCCAGCTCGTGACTTAGGGCCTAGAATTGCTCACGCTATTTTGCCTATTCATGGAAAAGGAGGCAATAATTGGAGCTATGCTTGGATTCCAGTTGTAGGACCTATTATAGGTTCTGTAATAGCCGCTTATTTCTTATGTGCCTTTGGGATATAATAATTAGCGGCTTTTCTTATACTATTTGACATTAATTGTATATTTGACACTTATTGGTGTTTTAACTGAAAAAAGTACGAAATGAGCCATTTGAATCTCACCCTTGGAAATAAAGAGTATTTCCCATTTGTAAAAGAGCCAATAAAGTTTGAAGGACGCGAGTCTGATAACCCGATGGCCTTTAAGTTTTATGATGAAAACAGAGTTGTTGCTGGAAAGACCATGCGAGATCACCTCCGTTTTGCGGTGGCATATTGGCATACTTTCTGTGGAACGGGAGGAGACCCTTTTGGACCAGGAACAAAAGCTTTTCCATGGGACGCTAAGCAAGATGCTCTAGGAGCTGCTCATGATAAAATGGATGCCGCTTTTGAGTTTATCACAAAGCTTGGTGCTGGATGGTGGTGTTTTCACGATGTGGACATGTCGCCAGAAGGTAATTCATTAAAAGAGTATGAGAGCAATTTGAGTGCGATAGTAGATTACGCCAAGAAAAAGCAAGCTGCTTCAGGAGCTAAGCTTCTTTGGGGAACTGCCAATCTGTTTTCAAACCCGCGTTATATGAACGGAGCATCTACCAACCCAAATTTTGAGGTAGTAGCACACGCAGGATTACAAGTAAAAAACTGTATTGATGCCACTATAGCTCTTGGTGGTGAAGGATATACCTTTTGGGGAGGTAGAGAAGGTTATATGTCTCTGCTAAACACGAACACCAAAAAGGAACTAGACCATATGGGTCAATTTCTAAGAACGGCTTCAGAGTATGGTCGTAAAAATGGTTTTAAAGGAACCTATTACATCGAGCCTAAACCGGCGGAGCCATCAAAACATCAGTATGATTTTGATTCTCAAACCGTGATTGGGTTTTTAAAGGACCAGGGCTTAGATAAGGATTTCGCAATCAATGCAGAAGTTAATCATGCCACTTTAGCAGGTCATACTTTTGCTCATGAACTTCAAATGGCGGCAGATGCTGGCATGTTGGGTTCTATTGATGCTAACAGAGGAGATTATCAAAATGGCTGGGATACAGACCAGTTTCCGGTAGACCTTTATGAAGTAACAGAGGCAATGCTTGTTATTCTGGAGAATGATGGATTTACAACTGGTGGCGTAAATTTTGATGCCAAAACTAGAAGAAATTCTACGGACTTAGAGGATATTTTCTACGCTCATATTGGTGGAATGGATGTTTTTGCCCGTGGCTTATTGGTGGCCAATGATATCTTAGAGAAGTCTTCTTATAAAAAACTTAGAGCCGAGAGGTACGCTTCTTTTGATAGCGGAAACGGTGCTAAGTTTGAAAAGGGTGAATTAAGCCTAGACGATTTAAGAAAAATTGCGATGGAAGTAGGTGAGCCTGCTCAAATTAGTGGTAGACAAGAATTTTACGAAATGATTATTAATCAGTA